>DASURB010000024.1:0-88314 GCA_036280235.1 Nocardioides sp. | reverse complement strand
GGAGCGACGCCGCAGTCAGTCGAATCGCGCTGACTGCCAGTGGCGCGCCGCCACGCCCAGTAACGCGCCTCCCAGGACCAGCAGCCCGCCCAGCCACAGGAAGGCGCCGTCTCCCTTCGGCGAGTCGGCCTGGTCAGGATCGCTCGTGACCCGCACCTCCTGCATCTGCGGCGGTTCGGTGCGCCCGGCCGCGTCTCGTGAGAAGTACCGGATCACCTCGTTCGTGGCCACGGTGAACGGGCGCGTGTAGTGCTGGGTCGTGGGACTGGTGCGAGGGTCGGTGCCGTCGGTCGTGTAGTACGTCGCAGTCGGAGCAGGTCCGTCGCCGGTGAGGTCGAAGCTGATGGACACGACGCCGCGATCATCGGGCCGGACGGCGCAGGGTTCGGGGTCGCAGCGGATCTCGGTGCGCAACGGGGCTCGCGGCACCGATCGGCCGTTCGACACCACGTCTCCGACTGTCCGGACCTCCGTACCCCGTTCACGCCTGGTCGCGAGCCAGTCCAGGAAACGGGTGAACTGCCTGGTCGTCATCGACTCGGCCGCGGTGCACCGGTCATCGCAGATGCCGTGGAATGCGAAGATCACCCATTCCCCGCCACGGCGCTCGGCATCGGTCACGCTGGCCCGGAGGCTGGCGGGGTCGACCTGCTCGGTCACGCCCGGAACGGTGCGCAGCCTGTAGGGATCACGCGGCGGGATGCTCTCGCCGTACGGGCACCGAGGACACTCCGGGTTGAACACCCCTCCGACAGCCCGCGCACTTCGATAGCCACACGCTCGGACCAGTTTCTCCACGCTGCGGCCCGGAACCATGGCTTCGGGGTAGGCGAACGACGACACCGGCGTGTGCGCCTTCTCGGTCAGCCGGTCGCGGTCGGAGCACACTTCGGCGACGGCAGTGCGCCGGCTGGTGCCTGCGTCCAGCGGCACGTGGTGGGCAGTGTGTCCGCCGATCTCGTGGCCGGCCGTGGCCAACCGGTGCACCTGGGGCCAGGTGAGGTAGTACGGGCTCGTGTCGGCCAGCCCCGAGCTGATGTAGAAGGTCCCGGACATTCCTCGGGACCGGAGCATCCGGGCCACCGCCATGTGGCTGGCCTGCCCATCGTCGAAGGTCAGACTGACCACGGTGTTCCCGTCGGCCCCCCATGCCGGTCCGGGGTTGACCGCACCCGGTCCCAGCGCCAGAGCGAGGCACGCCATCACTGTCCGCACGACCCGCGCCGACCGGCGTTGGAACCACGTCGACCGACGATCCGGACTGTCAGGAGCCAACTGCCCCCCTCCCTCAACGTCCACGACCCGGTGGGACCGCCGAGCTCCGCCGCCGGCCTTCTGCCCTCCGCCTGCGCGCGCGAGTCCAGTCGTGACGATCATGCGTCATGCGCTCGGCGATGGCGACCCATGAGGTGGCCGGAATACCTCACCAGCACAAAGGAAACGCGGGCAGATCGCCGATCCCGGGTTGAACGGGGCACCTATCCCAAACAGCTCGCCGCCGGAGGTGACGGACATGTGTGCCGTCCGAGCGATCGACTCATGGAACGCTAACCGCTCGGGCGCAGCGCAGACTCGGCTGCCGCGACCAGCACCGGCCGAACGCCCGGGTCGAGATGAAGCGCGTACGTCAGGTGGCGCCGGGCTGCTCGGCTTCTCCCGAGCGCGTCCTCGATGAGCCCGCGGTGCATCCAGAACTGGCTGTCCGGAGTGCCGAGGCGGGTGGCGATGCTTGAGTAGCGGAGAGCCTCCAGGGGACGGTCATTTCTGAACAGAGCCCACGCGAGGGCGTCGGCGACGTGGACGCTGTGCCGGCGTGACCACTCGACCCGGGCGGCCCGGAGAGCCTCGCGGGCCGAGCCGTGGTCCGCTTCGAGCGTGGCGACCTCGAGCTCGCCGTGGACGCCCGTCGCTGCCTCGGTTGCCACGATGTCGGCGGCCGCATCGAACGCGCGTTCCGCAAGCGCCTGGCGATCGGACATCTGGTAGGTCTCGCCCAGCTCGAGGGCGGAGTCGAATGTCGGCGACGACGCGTTGACCTTGCGCCACCACCGCTCGGCGGTCGCCAGGTTGCCGCGGGCGACGGCGAGTCGAGCGCGCGACGCCCAGGCCGGCACGTAGCGAGCATCTGCCGTCGTGGCCTCCCGCAGGCGCCGCTCAGAGGCGGCGAGCTGCCCGGCCTTGCGGTCGAGCTCGGCGAGCTGGGTCAGCAGGTAGGCGCGGTCGGTACCTGAGCGCGCCAGGACGAGTGCCTTGCGAAGCATCCGGCCCGCTCCCGCGAGGTCCCCGCGCAGCTCCTCCGCGTACGAACGCCGGGTCAGTACGGCGCTGCCCGGCGCGCGACGGTCGGCCTGCGCCAGCGCGCGCCGCTGCCCGTCGTACCGGCCGAGCTCGGTCATGGCGTCGACGCGGATCGCCAGCGCGACAGCCTGGTAGGGGTTGACCCGAAGGGCCTGCTGGGCGTGGTGCAGAGCGCTGCGGAAGTGGTGCTTCGCGGCGGACAGGGCCGCGCGCCCGGCGAGCGCGAGGTCGTCGTCCGGGCCGTTGAGCGCGAAGGCCTTGCGGAGCGCCCGCTCGGCCCGGTCGTAGTTCGTGGGGTCCCCGTTGAGCCGTGCCCGTTCGACGTACACGTGCGCGAGGGTGGCCCAGGTCCGGCCGTCGCCCGGTTGGGTGCGGACCTGCGCCTCGAGGGCGGCCACCTGGCTCTCGATGTCGCCGCTCGGCCGCTGGGTGGTGTTCACGCGGACGGCGGTGCGGTCCTCCGTCGGCGTCTTCTGCGCGACACCGATCGCACCGCTCAGGGCCAGCGTGAGTCCGACCGCCATCACTGTCAGGATCCTGATCATCGGGTTCTCCTCTCCCGGGACCGGGTGGCCCGACGGCGAGCGCCGGGCCACCTTCCCCCCAGTCAGGCCACGACGGGCCGCGGTCGACGGGCCAGCAGGACCGCACCGCCGAGGACCAGCAGCAGTCCTGCGCCGGAGGCGCCGATGGCGAGGCTCGGCACACCGGCGGTGACGGCCGCAGCGAGGTCCGGAGCGGATCCGCCGTTCAGCGGCGTGAAGCCGGCCGCGGCGGCGGTGTGCGGCGCGGTCGCCGAACCCGACGTAGGAACGGCCAGGTACGGGAAGTCGTCGCCGAACGCCACGTCGTTCTGGTCCACCGCGTCGCCGAGGTCGTTCGCGTTGCCCGTGAGCTCTCCCTCGACGACCTGGAGCGCGATGTCGACGACGTCGTCGGTGAGACGCCGGCCGTTCGGGAAGCCGGCGGTGTCGCCGCCGATCACGCCGAGCCGGTCCGGGCTGGCGGTCGGCGGGATCGACGTGTTCAGCCGCAGCTGCTCGCTCGGCCGCACGTGCTTCGGTCGGTTCAGGCCCGGCACGCCGGTGAGGAACGCCTGCACGAGGTCGTTGCGCGGGGTCGTCGGAGCGGCGATGCCGTAGACCGCCTTGATCAGCTTCGGCAGCTCGGGGTTGGTGACGTGCTTGCCGAACTGCGCGTCGTTCCGCGGGGCCGAGGCGTTGAACCGGTCCTTCATGCCGACCGGGACCACCACCTCGTTCACCAGCGGCGAGGCCAGCCGTGAGACCTGCCGGTAGTGGCCGCGCGAGTCCTTGCGATCGGTGGTCGACCAGATGCCGACCACGGGGTCGTTCCCCTGCGTGAGCTGCTTCTTGTCGACCTGGAGCGCGATCGCGTTCACTCCGAAGCCGGCGAGCGTGTCGTCGCCGACCTCGCTGAGGTCACCGCCGTACAGCAGGTCGAAGACGCGCAGGTCGAGGAAGAACGGGTCCTCGGCCTGACCGGCGAACGACTTGCCGCCCATCACCTTCGTGATGGCCGAGTCCCTGAGCGACTCGTAGTCGGGCATCGACGCCTTGCCGACGTACGACGGAGCGACCGGAGCGCCGCTGGCGAGCGTGGTCGTTCCGTGGCCGGACTGCCAGCGGGTCAGGCTGTAGGTCTGCCGGAAGTTCAGGTCCGGATCACCACGGCTCGTGACCTGACCCGTGTTGTAGAGGAAGGTCTTGGCGTTGCGGTAGTGGTCCTTGAACGTCCAGGTGTAGACGATGTCGGGCCGAGCGTCACCGTCGTTGTCGATCTTGATGTTGTAGCGGGCGTCCTTCGCGAACGGGTAGAAGTTCGGGCCGCCGGCGGGCTCCTCGAAGGGGATCCAGTTCGCGATCATCGTCACGGTGTCCGGGTCGTCCGGACTGACGAACGCATAGACATCCGTGTTGTCGTACTGAGGCGCGCCCGAGATCAGGGGCGCCTCCCGGTGGCTCGAGGCGTGGGCGGCGGTCGGTCCCAGACCCGCGAGTCCCGAGGCTGCGAGAAGGCCGCCCGTCGCGAGCATCGCCAGGCCCGCCCTACGTCGTGTTGCGTGCATCATGCTGCTCCCTCCGGTGCTGCGGCTACGCACCTGTTGCGTTGCCGTTGCAGGGAGTTCGTCGCGGGGACTCAGGGGGATGGCGGCTGAGGCGAGGGTGTCTAGGTCGGGCCGAAACGGGTGAGGGCGGGTCGCCGGTTAAGGGGGTCCGTCAGGCGACGACGTGCAGGGATCGGTCGGTCTGGTTCAGCCGACGTGCACCGTCCTCGGTGACGGCCACGATGTCCTCGATCCGCACGCCGAACTCTCCGGTGAGATAGATGCCGGGTTCGACGGAGAAGCACATGCCCGGGACCAGCGGCTGCTCCTCGCCCTCGATCATGTACGGCGGTTCGTGGGTGGTGACGCCGATGCCGTGCCCGGTGCGGTGGATGAACCGCTCGCCGTAGCCCGCCTCGGTGATCACCCGTCGAGCTGCCCGGTCGATCTCCTGACAGGCGACGCCGGGACGGACGGCGTCGACGCCGGCTTGCTGGGCCGCACGCACGATCTCGTGGACCTCGCGCACGTGGTCGCTGGGCTCGCCCACGCACACGGTGCGGGTCGTGTCGGAGCCGTAGCCGTACATCAGCCCTCCGAAGTCGAGCACGATGCAGTCCCCGTCCTCGATGACCCGGTCGCCCGCATGGTGGTGCGGGTTGGCGCCGTTCGGGCCGGAGCCGACCACGGTGAAGTCGACCTGCTCGTGGCCGTGGCCGCGCAGCAGGTCGGTCAGGTCGCTTGCGATCTCGGTCTCCCTCCGGCCGGCGAAACGCACGTCGACGATGTCGAGGTACGTCGCGTCGGCGGCCGCGCCGGCGGCGGCGAGCCGGGCGAGCTCGTTGTCGTCCTTGACCGCGCGCAGCATCGGCAGGCATCGGGTCAGCGGCTGGTAGGCGGTGCGGGGGAGCGTCGCCTGGAGACCGAGAAGGTGCATGGCCCAGGCGTTGTCGGAGATGCCGTAGGTGCCGTCGTGGCGCAGCAACGAGCGAGCCACGTCGTACGGGTCGGCGCCGTCGGTCCAGTCGACCATCGTCGTGGCCGCGGCACCCTCGGCGGCCTCGGCGTCGGGCCGCTCCAGCGTCGGGACGAGGAGGGTCGGCTCCCGGTCCTCGGCCAGGACAAGGATCGTCAGCCGCTCGGTGGTCGCCGGCCGGTAGCCGGTGAGCCACACCAGGTCAGGTCCCGGGGTCACCAGCACGCCGTGGAGCCCCGCCGAGCGCGCGTCGGCTACGACGCGTGCCATCCGGGCGGCGTAGTCCCCGGTCGTGAACGGCACGACGGCTGCTCTGTCGGTGGTTGTCATGGCGGACCCGACGCTAGCCCCATTCCGCCCGCTTCGGGCAAGGCAGACCATCCGCCTCGTCCATCGGGCTGAACTTTCGTCGAAGCGGTGGCCCTGCGAGCACGTCACGTTCGACCGTAGGAGGGACGGCGGGAGGTGCGCGTGAAGAGGTTGTTCATCGCGTTCCTCGTCGCGGCCGCGGTGGTCGTCGCCACGACCGGATTCGTCTCCCGGGCACGTCCCGATGCCACGGCAGCAGTCCCGGCGTTCCCGGGCGCAGAGGGTTTCGGGACCGCTACGCCGGGCGGCCGGGGCGGCCGCGTGTGCACGGTGACGAACCTGAACAACGCCGGCCCCGGATCGCTGCGCTCCTGCGTCGACATGGCCGGTCCGCGGTACGTCGTGTTCCGGACCGGCGGGACCATCGTGCTGGAGACCCGGCTCAACGTGACCAACCCCTTCATCACCATCGCCGGGCAGACCGCTCCCGGCGGCGGCATCACGCTGCGGATGGACCCGGTGTCTCCCACCGACCTCGGCACGATGGACGTGCTGACCCACGACGTGGTGATCCGCTACCTGCGCTTCCGCCCCGGCAACGGCACCACGGGCAAGGACAGCGACGACGCTCTGGCCATCGTCAACCCGGGTGTCTCCAACGTCGTCGTCGACCACTGCTCGTTCAGCTGGGCGGTGGACGAGAACGTCAACACCTACGACGGCACCACCGACATCACCATCAGCAACTCGATCATCGCCGAGGGGTTGAACAACTCAGGCCACCCGCGCGGCGCGCACTCCAAGGGCCTGCTCGCGGGCGGTGTCGGCGCGCACAACGTCTCGATCCACCACAACCTGTTCGTGTCCAACATGGACCGCAACCCGCAGGTGAGCGGCGTCTCGGTCGCCGACGTCCGCAACAACGTCGTCTACAACTACGGCACCGGCTCGGGCGGCGGCGTCACGCTGGTCTCGTCCAGCAAGGGTTGGGCGCGGGTGAACTGGGTGGGCAACTACTACAAGCCCGGCCCCAACAGCGACCCCGACCGTCCGGAGTTCGCGACGTGGATCGGGGACACCGGCGCCACCCAGCAGTGGTACGGCGAGGGCAACGCGCGGTGGACGCCTGCCGGTGTGCTCCCCGCCCGGGTCGGCCAGGCGGTCGGCCAGGTCGGGGCGCCGTTCCCGGCGGCACCGGTCAAGACGACCTCGGCCGAGCAGGCCTACGCGGACGTCCTCGCCGGTGCGGGCGCGTCCCGCGTGCGCGACGCCGTCGACGCACGGCTGGTCGCAGAGGTGCTCTCCGGCGGAGGGTCGGTCAAGGACGTCGCCGGGCCGTACCCGGACATCGCGGCGGGCGCCGCCCCGGTCGACAGCGACGGTGACGGCATGCCGGACACCTACGAGCGCGCCAAGGACCTCAACCCCACCGCGCCTGACGCGACGGGCGACGTGAACGGCAACGGCTACGACAACATCGAGGACTGGTTCAACTCGCTGCCGGCCGGCACGGCGCCGGCCGCGACGGTGGCCATCGACGCAGGGGCCGCCCGCACCCGGACCGCCACGGTCAGGCTGGACGTGGCGGCCGCGGACCCGGTCCCGGACCTGATGCGGTTCAGGAACGACGGGGGCAGCTGGTCGTCCTGGGAGCGCTATGACGCCAGGGCGGCCTGGAAGCTGGCGCCGGGTCGTGACGGAAAACGGAATGTGCTGGCCCAGTTCGCGGACTCGGATGGACGACAGTCGGCGCCGGTGTCGGACGACATCGTTCTCGACACGAAGCCTCCCGGAGTCAGGAAGGCGAAACCCGCTCCGGGTGCCACCGGCGTCTCGCGGGCCACCAAGGTGAAGCTGAAGCTCACCGAGGCGCTCGACCCCGCGTCCGTGAACGGTCGCTCCGTGGTGCTCGAGAAGCACGGCGCGTCGAAGAAGTCGAAGAAGGTCGGCGTGAAGGTCGCCTACCGGGCGAGCAAGCACATGATCGTGGTGAAGCCGAAGTCGAAGCTGGCCGAGGGGACGACGTACAAGGTCACGGTGAGGACCACCGTGGTCGACCTCGCAGGCAACCCGCTCAGGGGGAGCAAGAGCGGGCACAGGGTCCACCCGCTGACGTGGAAGTTCAGGACGGGCTAGGCGCCAACGCCCGCTGCACACAGGGAACCCAGATGATGAACACACATCGGCCGGCTTACGCGCTGCCCGTCCTGCTCGCCGCCCTCGGGTGCACGGCCGGGGCGGCGTCCGACCCCGAGCCGAGAGAGAACTCGCCCGCAGCCCGCCCGCCGAAGCCTGCGGCGGCGCCCTACGAGATCCCGGGGGTGGAGATCGAGTCGCACGACCACGTCCCGCCGATGATCGACACCCGCGGCAACCTCTACCGGGTCACCGAGGACAACGAAGCGCACGGGAACCGTCCGCAGGTGATGAAGTCCACCGACGGCGGCGTCACCTGGGTCGAGCAGGACCCCCTGCACCGTCCGTCGAGCGGGGACACCGAAGGCGGCTGGGCGCTGCAGGACGGCCCCACGATCTGGTTCGCCTGGGAGTCCGACGACGTCCGACTGATGCGGTTCAACACCTCGGACCACCCCAGCACTCCGGACAGCTACCAGCTCCAGGACGAGGTCGTGGCCAAGGGCACCGACCCGGGACACGACCAGTACGCCTCCCTGGCCGAGAACGCCGACGGCAGCCTGTGGGTGGCGTACGGCGGCGGGACGACCGGTGCACCGCACGCCTCCGTGGTGAGGCGTGACCCACAGGGGATCTACGGCAGCCGCGAGATCATCGACCCTTCCGCCGCGACCTCCGCGCCGCGGCTGGTCAAGGGCACCCGAGACCGCACCTATGTCTTCTACAAGACGGCCGACAACCGGATCTACTTCCGGTCCCTCGCCGGCGACGGGACGCTCTCGGCTCCCACGCGTGTCGACAGCGGCGGCACGAACCCGATCCCGACCCCGCTGACCAACGTGGTGAGCTACGCCGACGGCGGCGACGAAGTCCTCGTGGTGCTTTTCGCCGGCCCGGACGGGATCCTCCGCTCCGTCGACGTCCGCAACGGCGTGCCGGGCCCGGAGCAGGTGGTCAGCAGCACCCCGGTGACGATCAACCCGGGCGCCACGACCAACGACGCCGCCGTGGCTCACCTGGCGGTGGCCGGAACGACCGTCATCGCCATGTGGTCCGACGCCGCGGACGGCGACGTCTACACCGACCAGCGGCTCGCCGGCGGCCGCTGGGGTCCCGACGCCCCGCGGGTCGACACCGGCGCAGGCACCGCGCGCGACGTGCAGTACGTCTACCTCAACGTGCTGCGGCGATCCGGCACCCGGGCCATCGTCGGGTACACCTACGACGTCGGGCCGACCGTGGACGACGACTCCAACATCTTCTACGCCCAGTTCACCGTCGCCGGTCTGCCGGCAGCTCCTGGCCCCGGCGGCCCGGGCGGGATCACGGTCACTGCGGTCGACCCGCCGAAGGGGCTCGTGCCGCGCCGGCCGACCGAGATGCGGCTGCACGTGCGCGACGGCCGGGGGCAGCCGGTAGACGGGCGTGCCCTCGGTGTCGTCGTGCGCGACACCGTCACGGGAGACCATCAGCGACGTGAGCTGACCAGTGACGGTGACCGGACCACGTTGCGCGTCCGGGGCTACCGGCACCCCACCGAGGTCACCCTCAGGGACGCGTCCGCGGGCACCAAGGCCCTCGTGCTCGACTTCCTCGTGAAACCTCGCGTCGAGGCCGTCGGCACTCGGACCGCCCCGAAGCGCTACGCCGTGCACGGACGCGTCCGTCCGGCGATCACCACCGCGGTGACCCTGCAACGCATGGCCGTCGACGGTTGGGTGAAGGTCGAGCGGCACGACTCGGGAACGTCCGGACGGGTGACGTTCACCGGAGCGCGTCCCGGCACCTACCGGCTGAGCGTTCCCCCGGCCGACGACCGGGTGGCCGCGCACTCGCACCGGCTGCACCTCGAGGGGTGACGGGCGACCCGCCCGGTGCCGAGGGGTCATTTGTGTCGCGACACGCCGCCGACGAGGCTGAATAACTGACTCCTCGCGCGTGGGGTCCGGAGGACCCGTGAGCCGGGCAGTCACGTCACGCGAGGGTGGCGCGGGCGAGGGCGGCGACGACGGCGGGGAGGTCGCGGTCGGCGGCGAGCTCGCGCTGGCGCCAGGCACCGGTGCCGCGTTTCAGGACGGCGCTGAGCTGGCGCTCCACGAAGTAGAGGTCGCCGGCTTCGAGGAGGGCGGGTTCGACGTACTCCAGGAGCTGGCCGAGGACCTCGGTCGCGGGGTGGGGGAGCGCCGTGAACGGGTCGAGCAGGGCGCCGTCGACCCCGTCGTGGCCGGCCCGCCACGTGGCCAGGCGCAGGAGCTCGGTGGGTACGTCGGGCGCCTCGTCGCCGGCTGCCCACGCCCGGGCCGCGGTCTCGACGAGGCCGCGGCACAGCGCCGCGACCAGCACGGAGTCCTGGACGTCGAGGCACACGTCGGCCACGCGGATCTCGATCGTGGGGAACGTCGGCGACAGCCTGGCGTCGAAGTAGACCATCTTGTGGTCGAGTGGGACGCCGGTGCTCAGCAGCTGGTCGACGAACGCGTGGTACCTGCGGGCCGACCCGAACCGCTCCGGCGGGCCGGCGGTCGGCCACCGTGCCCAGGCCTGCGACCGGAAGCTGGCGAAGCCGGTGTCCTCACCCGCGTAGTAAGGCGAGTTGGTGCTGATCGCGAGCAGCACGGGCAGCCACGGCCTGATCCGGTCGAGGACGCCGACCGCCTCGTCGTCCGAGGCGACGCCCACGTGCACGTGGCAGCCGCACGTGAGCTGCTGCCGGGCCGTGAGCCCGAAGTGCTCCATGATGGCGGCGTACCGCCGGTCGGCCGTCGGCGCCGGCGTGAAGGGCAGAGGGGACATCCCGGTCGCCACGACCCGAGCGCCCAGCTCCTCGGCCGCGGCGCCGGCGGCGGCGCGCCAGGCTCGCAGGTCCTGCTCCAGGCCGAGCGGCGCCGTGCGCGGTGCCGTGGCGATCTCGACCTGCTGCTGTTGCAGCTCGCTCGCGACGTGCCCGGCGGGAGGGCCGAGCCACTCTCCCACGCCGCCGGCTCCGGTGGTGCGCACGAGGGCGGGGGCTCGGCTGATGACCCCGGACCCCCGCGTGAGCGGGCGACCGGTCTCGGCGTCCACGAGCAGGAGCTCCTCCTCGACTCCGACCGTGCGCAGGGCAGGCAACCGCTCCTGCGCGGCGGTGGTCCGGGTCAACGGTTCGCGCATGTCCCACCGTCGTCACCCTCTCGAGGGCCGCGCCTCACACGCTTCGGACGATCACGCGGACCTCTCGGGGCTGTGGAGTGCTGGCAACAGACCCGGGTGACCAGGGAGAAGAGATGTGTCGTTGGCTGGCGTACTCCGGCGGACCGGTCCTCCTCGAGGACCTGCTGTACAGACCGGAGCACTCCCTCATCGTCCAGAGCCTGCGCTCGACGCGTGGAGCGGAGCCCACGAACGGTGACGGCTTCGGCGTCGGCTGGTACGGCGAGGGGCCGGTGCCGGGGGTCTTCCGGAGCATCGAGCCGGCCTGGAACGACCGCAACCTCCACGAGATCTCCGCCCACGTGCGCTCTCCCAGGGTGTTCGCGCACATCCGAGCCGCGATCGGCTCGCCGGTGCAGCAGACGAACTGCCACCCGTTCCGTCACGAGAACTGGCTGTTCATGCACAACGGGTACATCGAGGGGTTCCGGGAGATGAAGCGCGACCTCGCCATCGCCGTGGATCCACGCCTCTACGCGGACATCGAGGGCACGACGGACACCGAGATGCTCTTCTTCCTGGCCCGGACCTTCGGACTGGAGGAGGACCCGCCTGCGGCCGTGGCACGCGCCGTCGGG
Organism: Nocardioides sp.; assembly: GCA_036280235.1. Lineage (GTDB taxonomy): Bacteria > Actinomycetota > Actinomycetes > Propionibacteriales > Nocardioidaceae > Nocardioides_B. The sequence goes on along the minus strand of DASURB010000024.1, from coordinate 76,760 downwards.
TTCGTGGAGGAGACCGCGCGGCGGCACTCAGTCACCTATCCCATGCAGATGACCGTCTGCACGACGGACGGCGAGACGACGTGGGCGTTCCGCTACTCCAGCGAGGGCATGTCCCGGTCGCTCTTCCACAGCACCGACGTCGCGGCACTGCGGGAGCAGCACCCCGACAACCCGATGCTGCGGGACCTGTCGGAGGACGCGCGGCTGGTGGTCTCGGAGCCGTTGGGCGGACTCAGGGGCGCGTGGCGCGAGGTTCCGGAGTCGAGCTGTCTGGTGATCCACGGCGCGGACCTGCAGATGTCCCACTTCGAGCCTTTTGTCGAGGGTGCGCTGCAGCGGTAGGCCGGACGGCCGGCTCGGGGCCGATGGTCCGTTTCGGGGGAAGGGGGAGTCGGCCTCCGCTCGCAGACTTCACTGTGCGATGCGGCTGGACAGCCGGTCCTGAGCCGCCACGAGAAGGGAAGGCATGCGAATGAATGTCTGGGAGGTGATGGTCTCCATCTTCTGGTTCATGCTGCTGGTTGCGTGGTTCTGGCTGTTGATCGCGATCATCAGTGACGTGTTCCGGGATGAGAACCTGTCGGGCTTTGCGAAGGCCATGTGGTGCATCTTCGTGATCCTGCTGCCGTGGCTGGGCGTGCTCACCTACCTCATCGCCCGGGGTCGGACCATGCAGGAGCGCTCGGCGCGCGAGGCCGCGCGCAACGAGCAGATGTTCCGCAGCTACGTGCGAGACGTGGCCGCCTCGGACAAGGGGGGCGGCGTCGCCGACGAGCTCAGCCGGCTCGCCGACATGCGCGACAAGGGACACCTGACACCGCAGGAGTACGAAGCGGCCAAGCAGCGCGTGCTCGGGGGAACGACGACGGCGCCGCCGGCGCAGGCGTCGCCGCCGCAGCACGCTGCGGCCAGCTGAGCACAGCTCAGCGCGCAGGACCACCACGCCCGTCGTTCTGGAGCCGCGTGTGACCCGGCTTCAGGACGACGGGCATTCCAGTTTCGTCATGGCGTCGTCGACGGCGTCCTGCACCCCGTCGACCTGCTTGCTCACCCCGGCCTGGACCCGCTCGGCACTCGCGTCTCGCGGCAGTCGGGCGACGGCCTGGCTCAGCTTGGTCATCGCGGCGGTGACCTGCTCGTGCACCTCGGGTGCCTGTGCCTGGAGGGCCTGCTGGACGGCGAGGTACTCCTGCTTCAGGCCGGCCACCGACGCGTGGATGGCGTTGGTGTCGGCGCTCTTGACCGCGGAGACCGTCGCCTCGAACGAGTTGTCGAACCTGCTCAGTGCGTCACAGGCATCGGCGTCCGCCGCCGAGCTACGCGTGGCTCCCGAGTTGCCGCCACATCCCGTGACCACCAAGCAAGCCACGATGCCCACGGCACAGGCTGTGCCCCTCGTCCGGGTGCGGTTCCTCGTCTCAGTCATGGCGCTCCCTCCACGTGAAGGATCCGTCCGCGGCCCGTCCACCCGGACACCCGAAGCGGGTGACGTCGGTCGGGGCTCACAGCGAGTCCTCCGGTACGTCGGCGGCGGAGGAGGCTGCCTCGCCCTCCTTGCGCCGGATGCCCTGACGCATCGCCCCGACGATCACCTGCACGACGAGACCGACCAGGACGAGGTCGCCCACCATCTGCAGCGTCGTCGTCGCGCGAGCCGGCGCAGAGAGGGGCGTGATGTCGCCGAACCCGACCGTCGCGAAGATGGTCACCGTGTAGTAGACGGAGTCGAGACGCGACAACGGCTCCGAGAACTGCGCCGGATCGGTGCTGCCCATCACGAAGTACGTCCCGGCGAACAGGACGATGAACACGGGCACCGTCGTGGCCAACGCCGTGACGGCCCGGAGTATCGGGTGGGGAGACTGGATGATCGACCGCACGTGCCACCAGAGCAGCACGGCGACGACGAGGAGGCCCCCGGCGAGCACGAGCGGGGTGTCCCCGGTCAGCGAGGAGGACAGCGGGAGCAGGAAGTAGGCGAGCACGACCACTCCCGAGACCACGCCCGAGCTCAGGAGCGCCCGGGCCGTGGCACGCCGGTCCTTGTGCCGGCGTTCGGCGGACCCGTCCGCGGGGAGGAACGGCTGGTCCGCGTCTTCCCGGCTCACCGGCATCCTCGTCTCGGAGACTCAGGACCCGAGAATGCGAGCCTTCTCGGCCGCGAACTCCTCCGGGCTGAGCACACCCTGCGCCTGCAGCTGGCCGAGCCGCTCGAGCTGCGCGAGCCGGTCTTCGGCGGCCGGCTGCGGCGGTGGCGGCGCCGGCTGGCCGTAACCCTGCTCGGCCGCGTACGCCTGCTGGCGCGAAGCAGCGATGTGCGCGTCGCGCTCGGCGAACTTCTCGGCCTGTCGTCGCTGCACGCGACCGTTCACCGCACTCGCCGTGCCGGCGACCACCGCCGTGCGTGCGACTCCTCGCAGCAGTCCGGGCATCTGACTCTCCCTCCAGAGACCGTGTCGTCGTCCTCAAACTCCGGCCGACGCGCCGTCGGGGCATCGCCTGTTACGGGCGAGACGCGGCGCGGCGTGCCGGCGTCCCGCCCGTCACCTGCATCGGGTGACGTCGACGCTGCGGGGCTGCGGCACGCTCCGCTTGCGATGGTGCGGACAGGAGGCGGGAGCGGCGCGATGGGTCGATGGCGGACTCACCACAGTGTCTGGAAGATCGCCGCGGGCATGACGATCGCGTTGGGCCTGGGTTGCGCTGTCGTCGTGTGGGGCGTGGCAGGGCCCGCGGCGTCGTCGGTCGCCTTCTTCCTGCCCGGGTTCCTCATCTCGCTGGCCGCGGGCAGAAGGCTCCGGGCGTCGGTACGCGCCGGGTGCTGGACGGCGCTGGGCCTGATGGCGGCCGCGGGACTGCTCGCGGCGCTCGGCTGGTCGGGTGCCTTCCTCCTGGTCCTGCTCGCCGTGACCTCACCGGCGGCGAGCATCCTCCTGCGCACGGGCCGACCCGAACCTGAGGAGGAGCTCGCCGTACCCGAGGAGGTCGAACCGGACGGCAGCGTTGCGCAGCTCGACTCCCTGCTGCCGGGGATGGTCGACGTCGACGCGGTCCGTACCCTCGATGACGAGGCGCTCTGCCACGCATGGCGACGCAGCTTCGTGCGTCTGGAGACGAGCCGGGGCGCCGCGCGGCGGCTCGAGGTGGTCGGCCTTCGGCAGCTGTACCTCGACGAGCTGGAGCGTCGTCACCCGACGGAGGTGCAGGAGTGGCTGTCGTCGGGTGCTCGCGCGGCCGGGAACCCGCTGCCGTTCCTCGTACGGCGGAGCCCCGAGGAGGATGACGCGGCGGAGGCCGCGGCGGACGGGGAGGTGGACGACCCCGGGGCCGGCTAGCTAGCGGCGTCATGACGGACAGATCCAGGGGTCGTCCGTATCAGGGGATACGCGACGACGTTCCTCTCCTCAGGCTGAGTGGCAGAGGGAGGGACCGACCATGGCGACCACCGTCCGTCACGTCCCCCATCGGTTGCAGCCGACGCTCGGCCGGGCCTTGATGGGGGGCCTCCTGGCACTGGCCGGCCTCATCGCCGTGGTCTCGATCGTCGTCGGTGGCCTGCTTCTCCTGCTCGCCCGCAGCGCGTCACTCGCGTCCTTCTGACACTCGCGGTCGGGTGGTGCAGCTGCCGGGTGGGCGAGCTTGTCGAGACCACCTCTCGAACCGCAAAGGCATTCACAGAAAATGCTTCGCCCGGGCGACCGCCAAGGCGTCACTGCGCCGCCGCACTCCCAGCTTGGAGTAGAGCGAGGAGACGTGCCGCTTGACCGTGTTCTCGCTCAGGTCGAGACTCCTCGCGATGTCGGCGTAGGTCGCGCCTCGGGCGAGCATGTAGAGCACGTCTCGTTCGCGCGGGCTCAGCGGCGGCCCGTCGACGCCGAGGTGCTGGGACTCCTGCTCTGCGGGCGTCGCGACGGACGGGCCGGTGACCGCGAAGATCCCGCCCTCGCGTTCGGCCAGGTGGAGCAGGAGCCACTTCGCCCACACGGTCGTCGTCGACGGCGGCAGGGTGTCGAGCAGACTGACCACGCTGGTGCCCCTGCGCGACCACCCGAGGAACGGCAGTGCGCTGCGTCGGACCTCCATCGCGCTCAAGGCCCTGACCAAGGCCTCCTGAGCCTCCGGTCGGCGGCCGTTCGCGTCGAGCAGCTGGCTGCTGACGACGAGCGCCATCGCGGCGACCGGTGGCTGGGCGCACCTCGCCGAGTCGACCGCTCGGGCACAGAGCTCGATGGCCTTGCCGTCGTCCGCTCTGGCCTCGGCCGCCAGGGCCTCGACGAACGCGGCCTCTCCGAGGGCGCCACACGCGTCGAGCTCCTTGGCGAGCGAGTCGAGCCGGTCCCGGTCGAGTGCGACCCCGGCGTGGAGCGCACGCTCGAGCGTCACCAGCACCTGGAGACGTAGCGGGAGGTCGAGGAGCACCTGCTCGGCATCGAGAGCTCGCTCGGCCGCGGCGACGTCGCCGCGGAGGAGATGCACCCGAGCGTCGTGGACGCGCGTCAGCACGCTCGCCACGAGATCGCCTTCATGCAGCGCGTCGATGCCGGGACGTCGAGCCAGCAAGGGACGCATGTCGTCGACGTCGACCCGCGCCTGCACGTGCGCGAAGTGCCGGGCGAGGAGTGCGGATCGATGAGCCCTGCGGGCCTCGACGTACGACAGGTGCGAGGTCAGCTCCAGCGCGACGTGCTCGCGGCCCTGGAGGATCGCCACGATCGCGAGTGCGGAGACGGCCCTGGCGCGCAGAAGGGGGAGTCGGCGGGTCCGGCCATGGTGCGCCGCCCGCGACAGCGAGGTCTCGGCTTCGGGCAGGCGTCCCAGCTGGAGCGCTGCGACTCCGTGCAGGAGCTGCGCCAGCCAGAGGACGGGAACATCCGGTCGCTGGTCCGGGTCGCTGACTCGCACCAGCTCCCTGCCCCGCAGCGCCGCGTCGGAGAGGGAGGCATTGCCGAGCAGCGCCCGCATCAGCTGGACGCACAGGCGCTCGAGGGCGGCCTCCTTCGCCGCCGCGGCGTCGACCGCGACCGGACGGTCCCGGTCGAGGTGCCAGGCCTCGAGCCGCTCGAGCCAGGCTTCGGTCGCGGGTACGTCGTCGGCCAGCCAGAGGTGTGACGCGACGGCCAGCCAGCCACTCGGCCGCGACTCGACCTCGCGCGGGTGGTCGCGGAGCAGACGGTCGATGTCACCGTCCGGGCCGGCGAGCACGAGCAGCAGGCCGTGCCGGGTGAGGACCTGGGAGGCGGCCTCGATGTCGCCGACGGCCACGAGCCTGTGCAGGGCGCCTGGGAGCACGCCCCGTCCGATGTCGAGGTCGACGACGTCCCGCAGCGTCGTCCGGGCGCGCAGCACGTCGCCACCGCCGTCGGTGAGCCGGCGGCGCGCCGTCTCGACCAGCACCGGGTGGAGCAGGTACTCCAGCTCCTGCTCGCGCTCTCGGCTCGCCGACGGCGGAGGTGCCGCCCGCCGGGCCAGCAGGCCGGTCGAGGCCAGCTCCTCCAGCACGCTCCCTGCGTGAGAGACCCGGCTCAGATGGCGGGCCTGGGACGCCGAGACGCGGGTGTCACCGGCCAGGCACAGCAGGACCTGCCGCTGGGGGACCGTCAGGGACGAGTAGAGGTCGCTGGTGAGGTCGCGCGGCACCGCGCTGGATCGCGTGTACCGGCGCGCGGCTGACACGGCGTCGGCACTGGCCCCGACGGCCTGTGCGGCCAGCACCGCCGGGGCGCACCAGCCCCGCGACCAGTCGGCGATGAGCTCGACGACCTCCCGTGAGTCGGTCCTCGGGTCGGTGTGGGAGTGCCGGCGCACGAGCACCGTGAGCTCTTGCTCGTCGAGCCGCAGCAGGTCGCCACGAAGGACCGCCAGGTCGCCCCGGAGCTCGGCCCGCAGGTCGGCGAGCGGGAGGTCCCATCGGCTGAGCAGCACCACCCGGACGCGGTGCGGCCTCTGCAGAGCCTGAGTCGCGAGGTGGTGCAGAGCCTGCCGCGTGAGCGCGTGTGCGTCGTCGACCACGAGCAGGCGAGGAGCGTCACCGGTGTCCAAGCCGGTCAAGGCTCGGTCGAGGTCCTCGATCGTCAGCTCGACCGTGGCGTCCACCCATGACGCCCGGCTCCCGAGATCGACGTGCTGGAACCATCCGGCCACCCCCAGCGTCTTCCCCGCGCCGGGCGGGGCGACGACCTCGGTGAGTGGAGCACGTGCGGTCCGGTCGAGTCGGTCCCACAACCGCTCGCGCGGGACGTAGCCCGGGGGCAGCGGGAAGGGAGATGTCACGGACGATCGACCCTCCTGCCACGCTGCTGCCCCCTCGCCGCCCCGCATCAGCCGGCACCTGAATCATGCAGCGAGCGCTACCGCCGAAACCTCGCATTCGGGTCGAAGCGCGTGGGTCGTTTTCCGAACCACCCGGACTGACTACCGCCCGGTTCGGGTGAGGTCCCCACCCCGATGGAGGCCGCACGCTGACGAGTCGGCCGGCGTGATCGACGTGCCGCCCATGACTTCGGAGCGGGACTGCACAGGAGGGACAGCTCATGGCCTACGAGCAGCCGTACAACGTGACGCAGGTTTCCGATGCCGGCTGGGACTACGACGTACCGCTCTTCGCGGGCCTCATGCTCGGACTGGCAGGGGCCTTCCAGTTCATCGCGGGCATCTCGGCCGTCCTCCGGGACGACATCTACATCGCCACGCCCGGCTACGTGTTCCAGCTCAGCCTGACCACCTGGGGATGGCTCCACCTGATCATGGGACTCGTTGGGCTGGTCGTGGCGATCGCGATCCTGAGCCACCAGGCCTGGGCGATGTTCATCGGCATCCTGATGGCCGTCGGTTCGGCCTTCGTGCACTTCATGACGATGCCGATCCAGCCGCTGTGGTCGATCGTCGTCATCGTCATCGACGGCATCGTGATCTGGTCGCTCGCCAGGACGCTGAACAAGTAGCCACGCACGAGTACGACGGGGCGCGCGGGGCTGGGCCACGCGCCGGGTCCCGCTGCCCCCGCTGCCCCCTCAGGGCCGTCACCTCGTGGCCCGCGGGGGCAGGGGGCCGCCCTCGACCCCCGTGTCGTGGGCGCGCTCGTGCTCCGTGCGGAGCAACAGCGCCGCGACGACGGTGAGGAAGCCGTAGCAGATCAGCCACACGCAGGCGATCAGGGCGAGAAGCGCCAAGGAGACGTCCGGGTTCGCGACGAGAAGCACGCCGAACACGAACGTGAGGGCGCCGCGAAGGACGTGCCACCAGCGTCGGCGAGCGCGGCCGGACAGGAGGGCATCGAGCATGTCGGCCGCGCCCGTGACCATGACGCAGATGCCCACGGTCAACGCGACGAACGTCAGCGTCTGCCGCGGGCTGAACAGGAGCAGGGCGCCGACGACCAACGCCACCGCGCCGGAGATCGCCAGCAGCCAGCGTCCGGCCTTCTCACCGGACGACGAGAGCGCCATCCCGATCTGGGCGATGCCCGAGACGACCAGCTGGAGGCCCAGCAGGATCGCGAGGACCTTGGCGGTCTCACGCGGCCAGACCGCCAGGGTCACGCCCAGGAGGAACGTGACCACGCCGACGCCGAGCACGAGAGCCCAGCTCCGCGCCAGGGCGTCTCGAGCCGACCGGGATGCCGCCGTTGCCTCGTCAGAGACCATGTCGTGCTCCGTCGTCCGTTGTCGTGCCGTGAGGCGCCTCAGGCCGGTGCCGGCGCGGCCTGCTCGAGGGCGTCGAGCGCCTCCATCACCACCGTGGCGGGGATCCGCCCACTGGCGATGACGTCACCACCGGAGGCGCGCGCGGCACCGACGAACGGGACGGCCCAGCTGTTCTCGTAGACCACGAGCGCGGCGACCGTGCCAGGATCCATCGCGTCCGCCGCCTCACGCATGTCCTCGTCGCCCAGCAGTCCTGAGCTCGCGCCGGCGAAGTACTGGAAGTCCCTCGCGACGGGCGAGTCGCGGAGCTCGACGGCCTCGACCGCGCCCGACTCCGACTTGCTGATGACGAGCAGGTCGTAGATCCGGATGATCCCGTCCTCGACGAGCTCGATCAGGCGGGGTGCCACCTGTCCGGTGAGCTTGTCCATCGGGAACTGGATGAGCACGTAGTCGACAGGCCCGTGCACGTCCGGGACGTGGCTGCTGGCTTGCTCTGCCATGAGGTCTCCTCTCACGGGAATGGTCGACTGCCACGTCGCGGCAGCCGCGTGGTCGTGACCGACGATGCTCGGCCTCTGGCGCCGTCGCTTCACCCGTCCTGGATGAGCCGTCGGCCCGGTCGCGCGGGCAGGTCGCCGACGCCCGCGGTCTCCTCCGGGCCACCCCGGGCGAGGAGGCGGCTGACGAAGCGTCCGAGCACAGTGGCGACGATCAGGACGCCACCGAACATCACCAGCCACGACGCCAGGGCGAAGACGATGCCGAGTGGCCCGAACTGCTCGAGGTTGGCGCGGGCGAAGACCGGCATGAAGAGGTGGGAGGCCCGGCTGAGCAGCACCAGGAGCGCCCCCGTGGCGAAGCCCCCCGGCAGCAGCTCACGCCACCCCACGCGGCCGCCGAGGAGCAGGTAGGCCGTCCACCACCAGATCACGGTCGTGGCCACGAGCTGGAGGGTGAGGCTCGCGAGGGGGGCTCCCGCAGACCAGCGAACCGCGCCGGCCACGCCCTGCAACAGGAGGATCCAGACGATCAGCCAGATGAGGCTGCCTCGCAGGGCCCGCACGCCACTGAACGTGGGCAGGTCCCAGACCCGGGCGTACATCCGCTGCAGCGCTCTCGAGAAGCTCGTGCCGGACACGATCGCGACCACGACGCTGAGCGCGCTGGTGTCGGGTGTCGCTCCGCTGAGTCCCCTCGCCAGCACGTCGAGCTCCGACTCCGAGACCCCGGTGACCTGGTGCACCTGCGCCACGTCGATCGTCCCGACGCCGGCTGCGGCATGGAGCAGCATGAGCAGCGGGATCACGGCCAGCAGGGCCTGTGCTCCGAGGGCCAGCGACCGGTCGACCAGCTCGACCCGGGTGAGCTCGGACCACACGTCGATGACCGGCTGCAGCCACTTCGTCAGCCGCGGATGCTCCTCGTGCTGGCGGTGCCACCAGGCGGTCAGCCGCGTGGCGATCGGGGTGCTCATCGGTCTCCGGCCGGGACCGGCGGCCGCGCGAGGTGCGTGCCGGTCCCGCTCCTCATTCGTCCGGGATGTTGAGCAGCACCAGGATGTCGATGCCCATGGACACCAGCAGGTCCATGACGCCGAGCATCTCCTGCTGGTCGGCGACCTGGCCGATCAAGGTCGTGGACGGCCCATGGCGTCGCGCGACCATCCGTGGGAAGGCGCCCGCGAGCTCGTCGGAGAGCGCCGCATCGACCTGAATCAGCACGCTCGCCATGTGTGCAGTCCCTTCGTCGTCGCCGCGTGCCCGGAAGGTACGGCGCCCGCAACCGCAGGGACTCACCGAATCCGGGTGGCCAGAGCGGCCTTCGCACGGCCTGGACCCCGCCACCGCCGTTCACCGGGATCGGGGGAGGTGTCCACCGGTGCGCGCCCGGACTGTCGAGGCACCAGGGCATCGGCCATGTCAGGGCACCACCGAAGGAGCTCGTCCATGCCTCAGTCGACCCTCACCGTCTGGAAGTTCGACACCCCCGACGGCGCCCGCAACGCGGTGAAGGCCGTGGAGGACCTGCAGCGCGAGAACCTCCTGGTCGTCCTGGACTACGCCACCGTGTCCTGGGAGCGAGGCAAGAAGCGGCCGACGACCAAGCAGGGCACTCCGGCGACCTCCACCGCCGCAGTCGGAGGTGCCTTCTGGGGCATGCTCTTCGGCCTGATCTTCTTCGTCCCGCTGCTGGGAGCCGCGGTGGGCGCCGCGGCCGGGGCCTTCGCCGGGTCCATGGCCGACATCGGCATCGACGACCACTTCATCAACAAGGTCCGCGACAAGGTCACCCCGGGTACGTCGGCGCTCTTCATCCTCACGTCCGACGCCGTCCTCGACCGGGTCGAGAGCGTCTTCGCCGCCCAGGCGCCGGCCGAGCTCATCTACACCAACCTGTCCGAGGAGCAGGAGGCCGCGCTGCGGCTGGTGTTCGAGGAAGGTTGACCTCGGGTCGCGCCCGGCTCGCCGTGGGCCTCTCGCCACGTGCCCTCAGCACCCGTGACCCGAATCGGGTGAAGTCACCCGACGAGGGTGAGCGCACGCTGGTCAGGACGCTCCGACTGTCCCCCGGTCCGCGCGAATGGCATGCCGTGCTCCGTCGTCCGCCGACATGTGGTCGATACGTTGCGTCCGACTCGGGAGGCAGCCGCACCCGACCGAGCGGAGGCCCAGATGGCGAAGACCGGAGACTCGATCGTGGACGCCGCCGACGTCCGACGTCGCGCGCGCGAGGTCCTGGCCAGAGGAACGCTCGGCGGTCGCCGCAGCATTCCGTGGCAGCGCAGCGGCACCATGCCGGTCCCGCCGCGCCGCTACGTACCCCGGGACCGGCTCTGGGACCGGCTCGACGAGGTCACTCGACTGGGCGTGACCGTGGTGACCGGCCCCACCGGCGCCGGCAAGACCCTGGGCATCGCCGGCTGGGTGCGCGACCGCGGACACCACCTCGACGGTGCGGTCTGGCTGCAGGCCGACGCTGACCTCACGCCCTCGCGACTCGAGGCCGTTCTGGACCGCGCGGCGCAGGGGGTCGGTCCCGGGCCGTCCGCGAGAAGGCTGCCGCGGCTGGTCGTGATCGACGGAGCCGACGAGCTGCCCTCGGCGAGCGTGCGGCTGGTGGACAAGCGCCTGCTGCACCAACCGACGTCGATGCGCCTGCTCCTCGTCAGCCGGAAGGACATCCCGCTCACCCGGATCGTTCCGGAGCTGCTGGGCTTCCTCACGGTGATCCGTGGCGACCTGCTCCGGATGTCCGACGCGGAGGCGACGGCGCTCGTGGCGGCACATCTGCGGGACCCCGACCCCGAGGTCGTGCGGGAGATCGTCGCTCTCGGGCAGGGCTGGAGCGCCGTCCTGGTCCTGGCAGCCCGGGCGTTCAGCTCGTCCGCCCAGCCCGCGGCGGTACGTCGGCTGGCGGAGGGCGCCGTCCCGGTCGCCGACCAAGTGGCCAGCGAGGTCTTCTCGGCGCTGACGAGCCCGCAGCGGCACCTGCTGCTCTGCGTCAGCGACGAGCAGCCCTTCACCGCCCGGCTGGCCGCGCACCTGTCCCACGACCCCAACGCCGCGGACGTCCTGAACGAGCTGGAGATGACGGGCCTACTGGTGACCCGCGTCCCGGCGGCCACGTCGCACCTCGTCCACGGGGAGTTCCCGAGCGAGTACGGCGCCGGTGCGGCCGAGGACCGGTTCGTCGTGCACCCGTTGATGCGAGAGGTCGTGCGGCGTCGTCTCGCGACGCAGAGCGTCGACGTCGTACGAGCGACCGCGGCGGTGACGCGCGCGGTCAGGCTCGACCGCGCCGGGGGATACGCGCCGGAGGCCCTGCGCAGGCTGTTGCGGCTCTACGCGCACGATGAGGCAGCCACTTTCCTCGCTCGCGACGGCGTCCGCATGCTGCTGGACCCACGGCACGGCGAGGACATCGCCGCCGTCGCGCGCACCCATCCCGAGGTGGTGGACGCGCATCCGGCGACCTGGTTCGTGGTCGCCCTGGCGCACTGGCTCTCGGACGACGCGGACGCACTCCGGCGCTGGACGGAGCGCATCGTGTCCGGTGGCGACCGGGGCCTGGTCCAGACGGCCTGCGTGCACCTCTGGCGCGCCGAGCTCGGCCTCGAGCCCGTCTCGCCGGCGGTCGAACAGGCTCGTCGAGTCGTGGCCGAGTCTGGCGAGGAGCCGGAGCTCACGGATGACGCCGCCGCCGACGCCTCGGCACTGCCCGTCCTTTTCGTGGAGCTCGCCGCAGCGCTGGTCTGGCTGGGTGAGCTGGACGAGGCCCGGGCGTGCCTCGCGTCCGCCCTGTCCCTGTGCCGGACTCATGGGCTCACGTCCCTGGCGGCCATCGCCATGAGCCACCTGGCGCTGGCCGAGTTCATGGCCGGCCACGACCGCGCCGCTGCCGGGCTGGCCACCGAGGCCTTCGGCATCCTGGGTGAGGAGGACGCGGCGCGCCCTCAGTTCGCGGCGTCGAGGGCAGGGCTGGCGCTCTTCCTCGGTGGCACGGTGGCGGTGCCGTGGAAAGAGGTGCCGGTGTCCCCGCCGTTCGGCGAGGCGGCCCGGCACATCCGCGGCGGTGACCTGACCGTGCGCCACTGGTCGCGCGTTCGCGACGCCTTGCTGGCCGCGTGGTCGGGGTCGATGGCCGCCGCGCGCAGCGTCATCGATGCGCCGGTCGACGACCCGCGGCTGCGCGACGAGGCTCTCCCGCAGCACCTGAGGCTCGGGCTGCTGGTCGGTCGGGCGCTGCTGGCGGCGATGTCCGCCGACCCTGACGCGCTACGGGCTGCCGGGGCCGACCTCTCGGAACTGGGCGCTGTCGGTGAGGAGCGCTTCGTCGCCGGGCTCCGGGCGGACTGCCAGGGCGACCGTACGGCGGCGCTCGACGCGTTCAGTGAGGCCGGCCGCGAGGCAAACTGTCTGCAGCCTCCGGTCCGGGCCATGGCCCTGGCCTGCTCGGCGCAGCTGCTCGACGCCCTCGGCGACGCCGACGGCGCGCTCGACCGGCTGAGCGAGGCCGCGGCGATGACCGAGCTGCGGCGCAACGGCGTCCCGTTCCTCGGCTGGTCGCGTCTGGGCACTCCGGTGGAGTGGCTGCTCCGCCGTCTCGACGCGCGGGGCGACACCGCCTGGACGCATGAGCTCGCCGAGCTGACGGCCGGCCACGCCGACGTCATCTCCAGCCTGGAGTTCTCGACGCCGCTCCGGCACGAGCAGCGCGAGCCGCAGCACACCCTCGTCGGCCCGGTGCTCAGTCCGCGCGAACGCGAGGTTCTGGGCGAGCTGGCCCGCGGCGCGACGTACGCCGACATCGCCGCCACGTTGTTCGTCTCCGCGAACACCGTGAAGACGCACGTCTCCAGCCTCTACACCAAGCTCGGCGTCTCCCGGCGCAGCGACGCCCTGACCATCGCGAGGTCGCACCACATCCTGTGAAGGCCCCTACGAGGACCCTGCCCGTCAGTCCAGGGTGAGCAGGCGGAGCGCGCGTGTGGCGCGTCGCAGGTAGCGGGTCACGATCTCCCGCTCCTCGTCGCTGAGGCCGGCGTCGAGCTCCTCGACCTCGCGGAACATCGGCAGCAGGTGGGTGAGCACCTCGCGCCGGCCGGAGTCGGTCAGCTCGACGACGGTGCGGCGTCTGTCCGTCGGGTGCGGGGTACGGCGTACGTGGCCGCGCTCGACGAGCCGGTCGACGATCGTCGTCGAGGCGGCCGTCGTCACGCCCAGCCGCCGCCCCAGGTCGGCGGGGCCCAGGGGAGAGGTGAACAGGTGCTCGAGCGCGACGAGCTCCGAGTGGCTCATGCCGGCGCGGCGGGCGAGCGCGGGACGCGCGGCGCTCGCGGCGCCGGTCAGGTCGCGAAGCGCCTGGAGGCTCTCGGACGCACCCCAGTCGTCGTGGTAGTCGTCCACGTCGCCGCTGAGCCGACGCCGGTCTTGGGTCACCTCTGTACCTTCTCTGATTGCTAACTGATCTAACAACTTACGTCAGGGGTGGAGGGGCGGATGTCGGTACGCCATGAGGGTCGGGGACCGGCGGCTGGGTCAGCCGGGGTGGCCGGGGTGATCGCCGGGCGGCGCACCGCGTGGGCGGTCGCGCTCATCATGCTGGCGCTCGGCGGGTTCGTGGCGTTCGGGATCGGCGAGGCCGAGCGCGACCCGGGCCCCCTCGACCAGCTGCCGGCCGGCTACGACAGCACGCACGCGGTCGAGCTCCAGGAGCGGCTGCCTACGCAGGACGCCTCGACGGCTGTCGCGCTGTGGACGGCGGAGGAGGGCGAGCTCCGCCGCGACCAGGTGGCCCGGCTCGCGGGTGTGCTCGAGCAGGTTCGCGACGAGCTGCGCCTCGAGCAGGGCCCGCCGCCGCAACCCAGCGACGACGGCACCGCCGCGGTCGGCATCCTCACGCTGCCCGGTGGGAGCGCCACCGACAACGCGGACCGCGTGAAGGAGCTGCGCGCGACGCTGCGGTCCGACACCCCCGACGGCGTCGACGTCGCGGTCACCGGCCCGGCGGCGGTGCAGGCCGACCTCGCCGCGGTCTTCCAGGGCGCCGACCTCGACCTGCTGCTGGCCACCGCCACGGTCGTGGCGATCCTGCTGCTGATCACCTACCGCAGCCCGATCCTGTGGCTGATCCCGCTCACCGTCGTCGCCGTCGCGGACCGCCTCGCTGCGGCCGCCGCCACCCACACGCTCGCGCTCGCGAACGTGTCGTGGGACGAGTCGACCGTCGGCATCCTGTCCGTGCTGGTGTTCGGCGCCGGCACCGACTACGCCCTGCTGCTGATCTCCCGCTACCGCGACGAGCTGCGCACTGAGCGCGACCGGTTCGCGGCGATGGCCACCGCCCTCCGTCGTACGGCGGAAGCGGTGCTGTCCAGCGCGACCACGGTCGTGCTGGGCCTGCTCACCCTGCTGCTGTCGGTCGTGCCGTCGACGCGAGGACTCGGCCTGGCGTGCGCGGTCGGTGTCGTCGTCGCCGCGTTCTTCGCACTCGTCGTGCTGCCGGCCGCGCTGGTGGTGTTCGGGCGCTGGGTGTTCTGGCCGAAAGTGCCGCGCGTCGGGCAGGCCCAGCTCGTCGAGAGCCGCACGCTGTGGGGGCGCGTCGGCACCGTGGTCGCGCGCCGGCCGGTCGTCCTCCTCGCCTCCTCGGCCGTGCTGCTGGCGGCGCTGGCCACCGGGATCTTCCGGATCGACAGCGGCCTCGGGACGTCCGACCAGTTCCTCGACAAGCCCGAGTCGATCGCGGCCGCCGAGCGCCTCGGTGAGTCGTTCCCGGCGGGCAGCACCGACCCGGTGCAGGTGCTCACCCGCGCCGAGCCCGGCGAGGTGCGCGAGGCGCTGGAGCCGCTGGACGTCGTGCAGTCGAGCATGGTCACCGCCCAGGACCGGGGCCTCAGCCGTGTCGACGTCGTGCTGTCCGTGGCGTCCGGCAGCGACGAGGCCGAGGCCGCGGTCGTCGAGATGCGCGAGGCGCTGGCCGATGTCGACGAGACCTACGTCGGCGGCACCGACGCCGAGGCGGTCGACGAGCGCGACTCGGCCGCCCGCGACCGGCTGGTGATCCTGCCGCTCATCGCGGGGCTGGTGCTCCTCGCGCTCGGTCTGCTGCTGCGCTCGCTGGTGGCGCCGGTCCTGCTCGTGCTGACCGTGCTGGCGACCTATGTCGCGGCACTGGGTGCGTCGTGGTGGATCTTCGTGTCGGTGCTCGGCTTCGACGCGCTCGACGTGAGCGTGCCGCTGTTCGCGTTCCTCTTCCTCGTCGCGCTCGGCGTCGACTACAACATCTTCCTCGTCACCCGGGCGGCCGAGGAGTCCCGCGAGCACGGGGCCGCGCGCGGCATGCTGCGCGCGCTCGGCGTCACCGGTGGCGTGATCACCAGCGCCGGCGTGCTGCTGGCCGCCGTGTTCGCGGTGCTCGGCGTGCTGCCGCTGGTTGTGCTCGCCCAGCTCGGCGTGGTCATCTGCGTCGGCGTCCTGCTCGACACGCTGCTGGTGCGGACGGTCGTCGTACCGGCGCTCGGCGTGCTGCTGGGCGACCGGTTCTGGTGGCCGCGCCGGGTCAGCGCCCGGAGTTGACCGTCACGTCCTTGATGGCGCCGTCCTCGACGCCCCACTCGGCGAGGACGTCGGCGTACACGCCCTCCTCGACCAGCACCTCGAACGCGCCCTGCACGGCGTCGCGCAGACCGGGCTCCTGCTTGTCGACGGCGACGCCGTACAGCCCTGGCTCGTACTGGTTCGTCGAGGCGAGCTGGTAGTTCGCCTTCGTCGTGGGGTCGGTGACAAGCAGCGCGGCCGGCGGCAGGTCGTTGAGGACGGCGGCCGCGCGGCCGGTGCGCAGCTGCACGAGCGCGTCGGAGTTGGTGCTGTAGGTGCGTACGTCGATCTTCTCCGGCCCGCAGTTGGCCTGCGAGCGGTCGAGCAGGTCGACCTGCGTGGTGCCCTTCTCGACCGCGACGACCTTGCCGCACAGGTCGTTGATCTCGGTGATGCCGGCGGGGTTGCCGCGCTGCACCAGGATCGACGTGCCGGCGCTGAAGTAGTTCACGAAGTCGACGTGCTCGGCGCGCTGCTCGGTGTCGGTCATCGCGGACATGCCGAGGTCGAGCGTGCCGGCCTGCACCCCGGGGATGATCGCGGTGAAGTCGACCGGCTGGAACACGACCTTCACGCCGAGCACCTGACCGAGCGCCTTCCCGAGGTCGGGCTCCACCCCGACGATCGTGCGGCCGTCCTCGCCGTACGACGACATCGGGGCGTACGACGCGTCGGTCCCCACGCGCAGGCTGCCGCGCTCGCGGACCCCGTCGGGGAGCATCTCGTGCAGCTCCTGGTCGACCTCGAGGCGCGGGCCTTGTCCGGCCTCGTTCTCGGAGCCCGCGGCGGAGCAGCCCGCGAGGAGCAGGGCGGGCAGCAGGGCGACGGCGAACCGGGTCAGCGCGGTGCGGGGCATGGGTGCGGCCCTTCTCAACAGTGGCGGGTCAGGGTGGGCGGCGGTCAGGTGGCGGGGCCGATGGGCAGGGCGGTGCCGGAGGCCTCGCCGGCGGGGACGATGTCCTCCCACGAGGAGGGGCGCAGCCAGAGGTAGCCCTGGCCGTGGTCGCAGCCCGCGTCCGCGAGCCAGTCGGCGACCTCCTGGGTCTCGACGCCCTCGGCGGTGACGGTGCAGCCGAGGCCGTGCGCGAGGTCGATCACGGACGCGACGATCGCCCGGTCCTGCTGGCTGTCCTCGAGGTGCGCGATGAACGCGCGGTCGATCTTGATCTCGCGGATCGACATCGCCCGCAGCTGCGACAGGCCGGTGTAGCCGACGCCGAAGTCGTCGACCGACACCGCGACGCCGAGGTCGGCGAGAGCCTCGACGACGTCGCGGACCTGGCCGGCGTCGAACGCCACTGCCGTCTCGGTGATCTCGAGGTACAGCCGCGACGGGGGTAGGTCGGCCGCGGCCAGTGCGTCGCGCACGGTGCCGACGAAGTCGAGCGAGGCGAGGTTGCGCGCCGACACGTTGACCGCGACCGCCCACGGCTGGCCGGACGCGGCCCACCGCGCGCAGTCGGTGAGCGCCTGGCGCAGCACCCAGCGCGTGAGCGGCTCGATCAGGTCGCTGCGCTCGGCGAGAGGCACGAAGTCGACCGGCGGCAGCAGGCCGCGGGTCGGGTGGTCCCAGCGCGCGAGCGCCTCGACGCAGCTGACCTCGCCGGTGCTGAGGTGCAGCTTGGGCTGGTAGCGCAGCAGCAGCTGGCCGTCGGTGATCGCGCTGCGCAGCTCGCGCTGGAGCACCAGGGAGTCGGTCGCGGGCCGCGCCGCGGACTCCTCGTAGACGACGACGCCCGTGGGGCCGTGCTTGCCGTGGTACATCGCGGCGTCGGCGTTCTTCAGCAGGTCCTCGACGGTGTCGGCGTCGGCGGGGAAGAAGCACACCCCGAAGCTCGCGTCGACGGTCAGCGTCACGTCGTCGATGGTCATCTCCTCGGCGACCGCGTCGCGGACCCGGCCGAGGAGCTCGACGGTCGCCACCCGGTCGGACTCGCCGGGCAGCAGGATGCCGAACTCGTCGCCGCCGAGCCGCGCGACGACGTCGTCGGTGCGCAGGCTGTCGCGCAGGCGGCGCGCGACGACCTGCAGCAGCTCGTCGCCGGCATGGTGGCCGAACGTGTCGTTGACCTCCTTGAACCGGTCGAGGTCGACGAGCACGAGCGCGCCCGGCTCGCCGGACCGCTCGACGGCGCGCTCCGCGGCCCGCCGGAACAGCTCGCGGTTGCCGAGGCCGGTCAGCGGGTCGTGCAAGGACTGGTGCTCCCGCTCGGCCGCGTGCCGGCCCAGTGCGCGCGTGGTCCACCAGGAGATCAGGCCGAGCACGGCGTACAGCCCGACGAGCCCGATCACCAGCCGCCAGATCGCCTGGCGGGTGTCGGCGGCGACCTGCTCCGCGATCGCGTCGTAAGGGAGGTACACCTCGAGCACGCCGAGCGCGCGGCCGTTGGCCTCGGGGACGACCTGCTGCACGACGCGGATCGCCGACTCTTGGTCAGTCTTGGCTGGAACGATCGTCGCGGCCGACTCGCCCGACTTGGCCTGCTGGAACAGCGGGTCCGTGACGCGAAGCTGGCGGGCCCGCCTGTCCTCGGAGAACACGACGCGGCCCTGGAAGTCGGCGATGCGCAGGTGCAGCACTGTTCCGTGGGTCGCCGCAAGCTCCACGGCGCTGTCCAGCTTGTACGTCTCCGTCTGTGTGAGCCCCCGCGGCAGGTCCGCTTCGGTCAGTGCCGGCGCGATCGCCATCTGCTCGATGACCGCCGCCTGGGCCCGGCCCTGGTCGAGCGCGCGGGTGACGCCGGCGTCGTGGTAGCCCTGCGTGAGCACCACGCCCAGCCCGACCACCGGGACAAGGCTGGCGGCCGCGTAGATGGCAAGCAGCGTCGTGCCCTTGTGCGCGCGACGGCGCGACCTGACCATCCTTCGGCTCCTCCCGGCTCCCCTTGCCGCTGAGATCGGCGGGGACCGGCGGATTCTGAGACGAATGGGGCCCAGAGCGGCCCGAGCGACCAGAGCGACCCGAGCGACCCGCCGATCCGGGGTCGGTGTCGCGTCACCCCCGTCTCATGGGTCACACTCTTTACTTCCGTGTCCAGCTACACCCCGGGGGAGTAGATCGTGGTGCGACGATCCCGCGTCCGTCCTGCAGCCGTTGCCGTCGGAGTCACCGCCCTGGTGGCCGCGACGCTGACCGCGGCGCCCGCCCAGTCCAAGGACACCGGCCTTCCGCTCGGTGACCCGGACCTGCCCGAGTCCCGCACGGTCACCGAGCTCGCGCCCGGCGTGACGCTCACCGACATCGTGCGCGGCGAGGGCACGGCGAAGCCGAAGAACTACCAGTCGACCCGCAAGGGTCCGTGGCGCGTGCGCATGGTGACCATCGACCCCGCGGTCGCCTCGGGCAGCCTGCAGGCGACGTACGGACCGACGCTCGCCCCGACCGAGACGGTCAGCGAGCTCGCGGCGTGGTCCGGCGCGATGGTCGCGGTCAACGCGTCGTACTTCACCTTCACTGCAAGCAGTTCCTTCCCCGGCGACCCGGTCGGCCTCGGCCTGTACGGCGGACAGCTGCTCAGTGAGCCCAGCACCGGCACCGCCGAGGTGTCGATGCTCGTCGACGCGCGCACCAACCAGGTCTCGTTCCCCGGCAAGCTGTCGTGGAAGGAGCGCATGGTCAACAAGCGTTCCGGCAAGGGCATGAAGATCGAGTTCCTCGGTCACCCGCCGGTCGCGAAGTGCACGAAGAAGAAGGACCCCACCCGCTGCAAGCTCTCGGGCGACGTCGTCAGGCTGCCCGCGCAGTTCAGCGAGACCACCCCCTCGGGGAAGGGCGTCGAGGTCGTCGTCGGCCGCAAGGGCTGCGTGGTGCGTCGCGAGAAGAGCCGCGGCACGACCCTGAAGCCGGTGCAGACCTCGATCCAGGCGACCGGCAAGCAGAGCAAGCGGCTCTGGACCATCAGCGCCCCGAAGAAAAACCAGGGCGAGCGCAAGGCCTGCCTGCGCAGCACGATGCGGCTCTACGACCCGCTCGGCAAGCGGGTGCCCACCGGGCCGTGGATGTACGGCGTCAACGGACGCTTCACGCTCACCCGTGACGGCGTGGCGGTCGTCCCGCGCGGCGACACGTCGTTGTTCATGCGGCACCCGCGCACGTTCGTGGGCCGCACCGACGCCGGCCAGATCGGCATCGTCACCATCGACGGCCGGCAACCGACGAGCGTCGGGGCCGGGCTGCGCGAGACCGCCCAGGTGGCGCTCGCCCTCGGGCTGACCAACGCGATCAACCTCGATGGCGGCGGCTCGACCACCATGGTCGTCAACGGCGCCCTCGCCAACTCGGTCAGCGGCAGCACCCAGCGCAAGGTCGGCGACGCGCTGATCTGGTCGCCGACCCCGTGGGCGCGCCGGCGCTAGCCACGACCTGCTTCGGCCCGGCAGGGCTCAGCCGGCGGTCGCCTCCTCGAGCGGGGCCGACGGACCCTGCCCCAGCAGCACGGCGTAGCTGAACCCTGCGATCAGCGCCCCCGCGATCGGGGCGAGGATGAACAGCCACAGTTGCGCGATCGCGTCGCCGCCCGCGAACAGCGCCGGCCCGATCGACCGCGCCGGGTTCACCGACGTGTTGGTGACCGGGATGATCACCAGGTGGATCAGGGTGAGCGAGAGGCCGATCGCCAGCGGGGCGAAGCCTTTGGGCGCCCGGGTGTCGGTGACGCCGAGGATGACGAACAGGAACACCGCGGTCATCACGACCTCGGCCACCAGGCACGCGAGAAGGCTGTAGCCGCCGGGGGAGCGGTCGCCGTACCCGTTGGTGGCGAAACCCGTCTCGCTCGCGGAGAACCCGTCGACCCCTGACGCGATCACGTAGAGGACGGCGGCCGCGACGATCGCGGCGACCACCTGGGTGACGATGTAACCGCCGCAGTCGCGCCACGCGAACCGTCGCGAGGCGGCCAGACCCAGCGTCACCGCGGGGTTGAAGTGCCCGCCCGACACGTGCCCGACGGCGTAGGCCATCGTCGTCACGGTCAGGCCGAACGCGAGTGCGACGCCGAGGAAGCCGATCCCGAGCTGCAGGTCGTCGTCGTTGAGGAACACGGCGGCCAGGACGGCCGAGCCGCAGCCCCCGAGGACCAGCACGAAGGTTCCGAGGAACTCCGCGGCGAGACGGTTCGTGGTGGTGGGCTCGGTCGTGGCCGTGCCCGCTTTGGACGTGGAACGTGTGGATGCCATGAGCGTTGCTCCCGACCGTCGGCGGGGTCGCCGACCTGTTCCTCAGCGTAGGAACCCGGCCGGGTTTGCGGAACCTCCCAGACCACGAACGGTCTGACCGGCCGGGGGAGGAGGCCGGGCGACGCGCCCGGGTTCTGAGATGCCCGGGTTGCGCCGGATCTTTAGTGTAGTAATTTAGGTGACTTACTGAGAACAACGTCCCGAGGAGTCCCCCATGTCATCCCCCGGAACCAGCCCGGCCCGCCTCGCGGGCCGGCCACGTCCTCTCGTGGTCCTGTACGCGATCGCCGTCTTCCTCGGCGTCGTCGGCCTCACCGGCTGCGGCGCGGAGGAGAAGGGACCACAGCTGGAGCTGACCGCCGCCGTACCGGACAAGGCCGAGGAGGGCACCGTGCTGCGCGTCGGTGACCCGGCCACCCAGACCGCGCTCGAGCTCTCCGGCCTGATCGACGAGCTCGACGTCGAGGTCGAGTGGGCCAACATCAGCGGCGGCTCCAAGACGCTCGAGGCGTTCCGCGCGGACGCGATCGATGTCGGCGCCGTCGCCGACATCCCGCCGTTGTTCGCGCAGTGGACCGGCACCGACGTCAAGATCGTCGCGGCGCGCGAGACCGTCGACCCGCTCGAGCACCCGACGTACGAGCTCGGCGTCGCGCCCGGCGTCAACGTGCGCGGCCTGGGCGACCTGAAGGGCAAGAAGATCGCCTACAGCCCGGGCCAGGCCCAGGGCGCGCTCGTCCTGCGCGTGCTGAAGCAGGCCAGCCTCACCCAGGACGACGTCGAGCTGGTGGAGATGACCAGCGTCGACGACTCCTACGTCAACGCGCTGGCCAGCAAGCAGGTCGACGTGGCCCCGCTCGGCCAGACGCTCACGAAGACCTACCTCGCGAAGTACGAGCGCGACGGGGCCTCCACGATCAAGCCAGGTGTCCGCGACGACGCCTGGACGCTCTACGCCCCGGTCGAGACCGTGCAGGACGCCAACAAGGCCGCCGCGCTGAAGGAGTACGTCGGGCTGTGGGCCAAGGCCCAGCAGTGGATCGTGGAGCACCCCGACGAGTTCGCGCAGGGCTACTACGTCGACCACGAGGGCCTCTCGCCCGAGGACGCGAAGTTCGTGGTCAAGACCCTGGGCACCTTCGCGGTGCCGACCAGCTGGGACGAGTTCATCGCCCGTCACCAGGAGACCGTCGACCTGCTCGTGAAGGAGCAGGGCCAGGAGCCGCTCGACGTCGAGGAACTCTACGACCGTCGCTTCGAGGAGGCCATCGCCGAGGCCGTCGAGGAGAACGCGGCCGAGAACGGCGGTGATGCCTCGTGACGACGCTCGAAGCACCACCCACCCAGGGCGGCCGGCGGACCCGCCGGCCCGACCTCGAGCCCGTCGACGACCGGGTGGTCCGGCGCCGGCTCGGCCCGGGGCGCCGCATCCCGATGGGGTACGTCGTCGGCCCGCTCGCCCTGCTGGCGCTGTGGTTCGCGGGCTCGGCCACCGGCCTGATCGACCCGCGCACGCTGTCGGAGCCGTGGACCGTCCTGGCCACCGCGCGTGACCTGGTCGAGAGCGGCCGGCTGCAGGACAGCCTCGTCACGTCCGCCGTACGAGCGGTCCTCGGCCTGCTCTTCGGCGTGGTCACCGGCACCGTCCTCGCGGTCGTCTCCGGCCTGTCCCGCGTCGGGGAGGCGTTCATCGACGGGCCGGTCCAGGTCAAGCGCTCGATCCCGACCCTCGCGCTGATCCCGCTGCTGATCCTGTGGTTCGGCATCGGCGAGGAGATGAAGGTCATCACGATCGCGCTCGGCGTGCTGATCCCGGTCTACATCCACACGCACAACGGCCTGCGCAGCATCGAGGGCCGCTACGCCGAGCTCGCGGAGACCGCCGGCGTGACGCGCGGGGAGTTCGTTCGCCACGTCGTCCTGCCCGGCGCGATGCCCGGCTTCCTGCTCGGCCTGCGCTTCGCGGTCACCAGTGCGCTGCTCGCGCTCGTGGTCGTCGAGCAGATCAACTCCACAAGCGGGATCGGCCACATGATCACGCTCGCGTCCAACTACGGCCAGACCGACGTCATCGTCGTCGGGCTCGTCGTCTACGCGATCCTCGGGCTCGTCGCCGACGGGTCCGTCCGGCTCATCGAGAGGAAGGCACTGTCATGGCGACGCACCCTGGCCGGCTGACGGACCGCTCCACCGCGGTCCGCGTCCGCGGCCTGCATCGCAGCTTCAGCAAGGCGGGAGGCGTGCTCAACGGGCTCGACCTCGACATCGCACCCGGCGAGTTCGTCGCGCTGATCGGCCGCAGCGGCTCCGGCAAGAGCACCCTCCTGCGCGCTCTCGCCGGCCTCGACCGCGACGTCGCCGGCCACGGCCGGGTCGACGTACCCGGCAAGGTGTCGGTGGTCTTCCAGGACTCCCGGCTGCTGCCCTGGAAGCGGGTCCTCGACAACGTCGTCTTCGGCCTGCGCGACAAGGACGCCGCCGAGCGCGGTCGCGTCGCGCTGGCCGAGGTCGGCCTCGAGGGTCGCGAGCGGGCCTGGCCGCACGAGCTCTCCGGTGGTGAGCAGCAGCGGGCCGCGCTCGCCCGGTCGCTGGTCCGCGACCCGGAGCTGCTGCTGGCCGACGAGCCGTTCGGCGCGCTCGACGCGCTCACCCGGATCCGCATGCACGTCCTGCTGCGCAAGCTCTGTGAGGCGCACAAGCCGGCCGTGCTGCTGGTCACCCACGACGTCGACGAGGCGATCGTGCTGGCCGACCGGGTCATCGTGCTCGACGACGGCGTCGTCGCCCGCGACATCCGTGTCGACCTGGCGGGCCGTCGCTCGCAGGCCGACCCGGAGTTCGCCGCCCTGCGCGCGCAGCTGCTCGCGGAGCTCGGCGTCGAGGACGACTCCGTGGCCACGCTGCCGCGGCCGGCCCGCCCCCACTACGACAGGTTGGCCGCATCGTGACCCTCCACCTCAACCTGTTCATCTACCCGAACGGCCACCACGAGGCCGCCTGGCGGCACCCGGACGCCGCGCCAGAGCGGGTCCTCGACATCGGCTACTACCAGGACCTCGCCAAGAAGGCGGAGGCCGCGAAGTTCGACGCGGTCTTCTTCGCCGACGGGCCGGCCCTCGCCGACAACATCAGGTACGCATCGCGGTTCCGGCTCGAGCCGTTCACCTGGATGTCGGCGCTGGCCGCGGTGACCGAGCGGATCGGCTTCATCGGCACCGCGAGCACGACGTACTCCGAGCCCTACAACCTGGCCCGGCTGTTCGCCTCGCTCGACCATCTGAGCATGGGCCGGGCCGGCTGGAACATCGTCACCACCGGGGCGCCCAACGCCGCGCAGAACTTCGGGCTCGAGGAGCACCCGGTGCACGCCGAGCGCTACGCCCGGGCCGAGGAGTTCCTCGAGGTCGTCACCAAGCTGTGGGACTCGTGGGAGGACGACGCGTTCGTCGCCGACCGCGAGTCCGGCGTCTTCGCCGACACCGACCGGATCCGCCCGATCAACCACCAGGGCGAGCTGTTCAACGTCGCGGGCCCGCTCAACACGGCTCGCTCGCCGCAGGGCCGACCGGTCTACGTGCAGGCCGGCTCGTCGGAGGACGGCCGCGCGTTCGCGGCCCGTTGGGCCGAGGCGATCTTCACCGCGCACCAGACGCTGGAGAGCGCGCAGGCGTTCTACAGCGACGTGAAGTCGCGCGCCTCCCGGCTCGGGCGCGACCCCGGGCAGATCAAGATCCTGCCGGGCATCAGCCCTTACATCGGCTCCACGATGAAGGAGGCCGAGGAGAAGCACGAGGAGCTCAACTCCCTGACCCAGCCGGCCTACTCGCTCGACGTGCTGCGCCGGCTGACCGGTGCGGACCTGTCGTCGTACGACCTCGACGGACCGTTCCCGCGCGAGGTCGTCGACGAGTCGGGGGAGCGCGGCGTGAGCAGCCGTTCGCAGCTCGTGCTCGACATCGTCGACCGCGAGAAGCCGACGATCCGGCAGCTCATGCACCGCCTCGCCGGCGCCCGCGGGCACCGGGTGGTCGCCGGCACGCCGGAGTACGTCGCGGACCAGATCCAGACCTGGTACGAGGCCGGCGCCGCCGACGGCTTCAACGTGATGCCGCCGTGGCTGACGGGCGGGTTCGACGGGTTCGTCGAGCACGTCGTCCCGATCCTCCGCAAGCGCGGGCTGTTCCGCGAGGAGTACGAAGGAAGAACGCTGCGCGAGCACCTCGGCCTCGACCGCCCGGTCAGCCAGTACTCCCCGCAGCACCCCGACCGGCAGACCCTCGCGAAGGAGCCAGCATGACTCAGCAGTGGCGCAGCCTCGGCACCACCGGCGTCCAGGTCAGCCCGCTGACCCTCGGCGCGATGATGTTCGGCGGCTGGGGCAACACCGACCACCACGAGTGCGTGCGGATCATCCACCGCGCGCTCGACGCGGGCATCAACGTCGTCGACACCGCCGACGTCTATGCCCGCGGCGAGTCCGAGGAGATCGTCGGGCGCGCGCTGAAGGGCCGCCGCGACGACGTCGTGCTCGCCACGAAGTTCCACGGCGCGATGAGCGACGACGACCCCAACCAGGGTGGCAACTCGCGGCGCTGGATCATCCGCGAGGTCGAGAACAGCCTTCGCCGGCTGCAGACCGACCACATCGACCTCTACCAGGTGCACCGGCCGCGGCCGGAGATCGACATCGACGACACGCTCGGCGCGCTGAGCGACCTGGTCCACCAAGGCAAGATCCGCTACATCGGTACCTCGACGTTCCTGCCGTCGCAGATCGTCGAGGCCCAGTGGGTCGCGGAGAAGCGCAACCGGGAGCGGCCGGTCACCGAGCAGCCGCCGTACTCCATCCTCGCCCGCGCGGTGGAGCGCGACGTGCTGCCGACCGCGCAGAAGTACGGGCTCGGCGTGCTGCCGTGGAGCCCCCTCGCCGGCGGCTGGCTGTCCGGCCGGCACCGTCGCGGCGCGGAGGCTCCGGTGTCGAGCCGCCAGCAGCGCCAGCCCGCGCGCCACGACCCGTCGTTGCCGGAGAACCGGCGCAAGCTCGACGCGGTCCACGCGCTGCAGGACCTGGCCGACGAGGCGGG
The DNA here is from genome assembly GCA_036280235.1 of Nocardioides sp. GTDB lineage: Bacteria > Actinomycetota > Actinomycetes > Propionibacteriales > Nocardioidaceae > Nocardioides_B. The sequence continues at coordinate 50,756 of DASURB010000024.1, read as the reverse complement.
GATCTCGCTGATCCACCTCGCGCTGGGCTTCGTGCTCGAGCACCCGGCCGTCTCGTCGGCGATCATCGGGCCGCGCACCATGGAACAGCTCGAGTCGCAGCTGGGCGTGGAGAAGGTGTCGCTCAGCCAGGCCGTGCTGGACCGGATCGACGAGATCGTGCCGCCCGGCACGACGCTCAACGAGGCAGACCGCGGTTACGCACCGCCGTCGCTCGTCGACCCGCATCGGCGCCGCGGAGGTCGCGGCTGAGGGGTGGCCGCGACCCGCACCACAGGGAAGAGGGCCCCGCGACTCCGCAACCCGGGTGTCGCGGGGGCCCTCGCACGTCTCAGGCCTGTCTGTTCGGGGCGGGCCGCGCGAGCTCGATCCACTCCGCGGTCTCGCCGGGCAGCACGCAGCGCTCGGTCTCCACGAACCCGCGGCGCAGCGCGAACCCGAGCCCGCCGGTGTTCGCCGCGAGCACGACGGTCCCGATCCGCTCGGCGCCCATCGACGCGGCCACGGTCAGAGCGCGTTCGTGGAGCGTCGTACCGAAGCCCCGGCGACGGTGCTCGGGCAGGACGCGCGCGATCACCCGCGCCGTCCGGGTGTCCTCCGTAGGCGGCCAGACCGTGCTGTTGCCGTCCAGCGTCCCGTCGCGGTAGGCGACCACGAGGTGGTTGCGCTTCACTCGGTCGCGCATGTCGTCCATCGTCAGCGTGACGGCGGAGATCACGACGTTGTGGACGTGCCGCCAGTCCTCCAGCAGGGCCTCGGTCGTCGCTCGCTCGAACCAGGTCGGACATCACGGTCAAGAAACCGGCTGCCCCAAGGTCTGGTCAACCGGATTGCGGGCTGTCCTGCGCTACAACGGACTGTCATGGACGAGGAGCTCGCGGCGCATGCCCGCACGCTGGTGGCCGACAACAGGTACGTCGTGCTCGGCACGGCCGACGCACACGGCCGGCCGTGGACCTCGCCGGTGTACTTCAGCGCCGACGAGGACCTGCGGCGCTTCGTCTGGATGTCGAGCCCGGACTCGCGGCACTCGCGGAACCTGGCGGAGCGGCCGGAGATGAGCCTCGCGGTCTTCGACTCCACGGTGCCGCCCTACCACGGCCGCTGCGTGTACGCCGCCGGCACCGCGACCGTCCTGGACGCGGAGGATCTGGCGCGGGCACTGGAGATCTACCCCGGTCCCGCCGAGCGAGGCGGCTCCGCGGTGACGTTCGACGACGTGACGGGGGAGTCGCCGTGGCGGCTCTACGCCGCGGAGGCGGAGGAGCTGTGGGTGCTGTGCCCCCGGGAGCCGCGGCAGCCCTGCCCGCGGCACGGACGCGCCGACGACCATCGCGTCCGGTTGAGGTGAGTCGACCGCAATGGGCGGTGGTGAAGTTTTACCTTCGTTCTGCCCCGGATCGTCCGGTTTTGACCGGAAGCTCTGAAGCAACTCATCAAACCGGGTGATGGCCGGACCCACCCGGATCCGGATCATCGTGGGCATGGACCTGACGAAGTTCCACCGGATGAGGCAGGCGCTCCAGGAGAACGCCATCCCGGGGTCCGAGCGCGACCGCGTCGTCCTCGAGGGCTCCCTTCGCTACCAGCTGCTCACGAGCGGCTTGTTCGACGAGGTGGAGGTCGACCACACCGACGACCCTGATCGGTTGGTGATCGGCCTCTGCCAGTTCAAGGCCGAGGTACCCGCCGAGGAGGTCGCCCGCCGCCTCGAGAAGATGTGGACCGACCAGCTGAGCCACCCGTTCTGGGAGGCGCACGCGATCGAGGCGGAGCCCGACCACGTCGAGCTCGAGGCCGCGAGCCGGCCCAGCCCCGTCGAGGGCTACGTCACGCTTCACCTGGTCGCCCAGACGGCCCTGATCCCCGCCCAGCGCACCGCATCCGAGACCGCCGACCGCCGGGAGACGTCCCTGTCCTGACCTCGGGCGCCCCGTCGTACGGCGTCAGCCGAACCAGGCCCGGCGCATCGCGAACACGTAGCGGTGGCCGGGGTACTCGGTCAGCGACCAGAGCATGTCGGTGGACGGCCAGTACGTCAGGTCCTCCGGGCCGACCGGCACCGCGAACCGGTGCCGGCGCAGCTCACCGGGCGTCCCCGACCACACGCTGCCGAGGCGGTAGCGGCCGGCGCTGGTGGTGAGGTACCACCGGCCGCGGACCACGACCGCGCCCTGCATGTGCCCGATCCCGCGCTCGTCGACGAGCAGCGGGCGCGCGGCGCCGTCCTCCTCGTCGCGCAGCAGCCCCGTGGTCGGGTCGATCTCGTAGCGCGCGAGCCGCGTGGTCATCTCGTCGCGGCCGTACTCGCCGGCGACCAGCTCGTGGGGTTCGGTGCTGCGGTCCAGCGACAGGAAGGAGTAGCGCAGCTGCTCGCGGCCCTCGGCGGTGACGGCGTCGTACCCGAACCGCATCGGGAGCACGTAGCGGTAGCCGAACACCTCGAGGCCCGAGTCGCGCGGGACGCGCAGCACGTCGTCGAGGCGGAACGTGCAGAAGCCGCGCCTCGTCCCGGCCACGTGCAGGTGGTCGCCGTGCCAGACGATGCCGCCGGCGTGGACGTGCACGGGGCGTACGTCGACACGGCCGTCGTCGTCGACGTACGGCTCGACGAGCAGCACGTGGCGGTAGCGGATGTCGCGCGGGTCGGTGAGGTCCACGACCGAGATCCGCGAACCGCGCCGCTCGCCGTCCATGTGCTTGCTGTAGGCGCTGGTCACCAGCACCCTGCGGTCGGCATAGGTCTCCTCCGGTCCGCGGTCGGCGGAGGTGGTGATGCCCTGCGGCCACCAGCGCCGGGTGCTCTCGTCGTCGGCCTGCCACCGGAAGCCCCACTCGACCGCGAGCCCCGGCACCCGCGCGACGCGCGCCGTTCGGTTGAGGTCGGCGAGCACACCGTCGAGCCCCACGCGGCCGCCGGTCAGCTCCGCGAGCAGCTCCACCTCGCGGACCCGCTCGACCCCGCGCACCAGGTGTACGTCGGGCGGTTCCTGCACCCGGCCATCTTGACCGATGCCTCCCAGCACTGCATGGGACGATGGCGCGCATGGTCGGTACGGCGGGTCCGGACGTCGCGGTGGTGGTCGGCGCCGCGATCCTGCACGGGGGTCGTGTGCTCGCCGCTCGGCGGACCCGGCCCGCGCATGCGGCGGGCTGCTGGGAGTTCCCGGGTGGCAAGGTCGAGCCCGGCGAGGACGCCGCGGCGGCCGTCGTACGTGAGATCCGCGAGGAGCTCGGCTGCGAGGTCGCCGTGACCGGGCATCTTGCCGGGTCGCAGCCGGTGCCGGCCGGCTTCTCGCTCGAGGTCGTGACCGCCGCGCTGGTGGCCGGTGAGCCGGTGCCGCACGAGCACGACGCGGTGCGCTGGCTGGCGGCCTCCCAGCTGCGCGAGGTGCAGTGGCTCGAGCCCGACGTACCGTTCCTGACCGAGCTGGCCGAGCTGATGACGCGGGAGGAGGCGCGATGAGAGCGGTGTTCCACGAGCAGGACGACGCCGAGGCCGTCGTGGTCCGGTTGCGTCGTGAGGGCTGGGACGCGATGGTCGTGCGGGACCGGTTCGCCGGCGAGGACGACGACGAGGACCACGCCTGGGCGGTGCTCACCGACGCCCCCGAGACGATGCTCGAGCTGCTCACCGAGGAGCGCGACGGGTGGCTCGACCACGACGTCCCGCCGCCCGCCCAGCCCCCGTCCGTCGCCCCCTGGGACCTGCCCGACCAACCCCGTCGCATCAAGGGCCACTTCAACGACGCCTGATGCGCCCTTCGGGCTGCTCGGCGAGGGGTCAGTTATTCAGCCTCCTGGGCGGCGTGTCGCGGCACAACTGACCCCTCGCCGTCTCTTGTCGCTCGCGGAATAGGCTCGCGGCATGGACCAGAGCCTGCTGCTCGTGCACGCGCACCCCGACGACGAGACCATCAGCAACGGCGCGACGATGGCGAAGTACGCCGCACGGGGCACCCGCGTCACGCTGGTCACCTGCACGCGCGGCGAGGAGGGCGAGGTGCTCGTCCCCGATCTGGCGCACCTCGCGTCCGACCGCGACGACAAGCTCGGCGAGCACCGGGTGACCGAGCTGGCCAACGCGATGCGCGAGCTCGGCGTGACCGACCACCGGTTCCTCGGCGGTGAGGGGCGCTACCGCGACAGCGGCATGGTCTGGCACGAGGAGGGCCACGCGGTCGCGGGCGAGGACGTCAAGGAGGGCACGTTCTGGCGGGCCGACCTCAACGAGGCGGCCGACCACCTGGTCGAGGTCATCCGCGAGATCCGGCCGCAGGTGATGGTGACCTACGACGAGTTCGGCGGATACGGCCACCCCGATCACATCCAGGCGCACCGCGTCGCGACCTACGCCGCCTTCCTCGCCGCCGTGCCGAGCTACCGGCTCGAGCTGGGGCCGGCCCACGAGATCGACAAGATCTACTGGACGGCGATGTCCGAGAGCCGGCTGCGCGACGGGCTTCGTCGGCTGCGTGAGATGGGCGACACCACGACGTTCGAGGGCATGGACCCCGACCAGCCGCTGCCGCGCTTCGCGATCCCCGACGAGTTCATCTCCGCGGCGATCGACGCCAACGACTTCGTCGACGCCAAGCTCCGCGCGATGAAGGCGCACGCAACCCAGATCCAGGTGGACGGCCCGTTCTTCGCGCTGTCCAACAACATCGGCAACGAGGTGTGGGGCACGGAGTTCTACCGCCTGGCGAAGGGACGGCAGGGCCCGACCGACGAGAACGGCTGGGAGACGGACCTGTTCGCCGGTCTGTGAGCGCCGGCCGGCTGCTCCGTCACGCCGGGGCGTTCCTGCTGGGTGTGCTCGTGGGCGTGGCCGCGACCGCCGTGCACCGGGTGACGGCGTTGGGCCTCCCGACCGGCCTGCTCCTGGCCGTCGTGGCCTCGCTCGCCGCCGCCTGGCACCTCCGGACGGGCGTCGTACCGAGGAGCGCGGCGGCGTACTGCCTCGGTTGGGTGCTGGTCATCGGCGTGGTGGTCGCGGGACGGCCCGAGGGCGACTACGCGGTGGCCGGAGACCTGGCGGGCTACGCGCTGATGGGCACCGGGCTGGTGCTCGTCGTCCTCGGCGTGGCGTCCCTGGCCACCCCCGGGAAGGTCGATCCCGGCCCGTAGGCTTTTGCGGGTGAGTCGAGACCGCGACCCGTACCGCACCAACGACCGCAGAGTCATCCCATGGCTGCTGCTGGGACTCGTGGTGCTGTTCGGAGGCGCGTACGTCGCGGCGTACGCCATCACCGGCGACCGCGTGCCGCGCAACGCCACGGTCGCGGGCGTCGACGTCGGCGGGATGACGCCCGTCGGCGCGCGGGCGGCTCTCGCGGAGGGCCTCGATGACACGCGCGGCGCGCCGATCAAGGTCGCCGCCCTCGGCAAGCAGGGCCGGATCGACCCCGGTCGGGCGGGGCTCGACGTCGACCTCGAGGCTTCGATCGAGCAGGCCGGCGGCGGCCGGTCGTGGAACCCGGCCCGGATCTGGGACTCGCTGACCGGTGGCGACGACTACGAACCGGTCGTGACCGTCGACGAGCAGGCGCTGACGAAGGCGGTCGACGAGTTCGCGAAGAAGGCCGACACCAAGCCGCGCGACGGGCGTGTGCTGTTCAAGGGCGACCGGGCGGTAGCGCGCGACCCGCGCCAGGGCGAGGTCGTCGACCGCGACGCGTCGCTCGGCCCGGTGACGGACGCGTACCTCGCCGGCCTCACCGACCCCGACGTCGGCCGGGTCGACCTGCCCACCTCGACCTCCGACCCGGACATCGGCAAGGCGGATGTGTCGAACGCGATGCAGACGTTCGCCAACCCGGCCGTGTCCGGCGACGTGAAGATCGAGCTCGAGGACCAGCAGATCGTGCTGAAGCCCGCCGACTTCGTCCCGGCGCTGTCGATGAAGGTCGAGAACGGCGACCTCGTGCCGGTGCTCGACCGGGAGAAGCTCCTCGCCAAGGTCGACGAGAAACTCGAGGGCAACCCGCTCGCCGCGAAGGACGCCACCATCGTCCTGCGCGACGGCAAGCCCAAGGTGGTCAAGTCGAAGAAGGGCGTCACCTACAACCCCGACGAGATCGTCGGCAGCTTCCTCGACGTCGTGAAGACCCCCGGCAGCCGCACGATGCGAGTCACGTCGATGGTGGCGAAGCCGGAGTTCGACACGAAGGACGCGCGCAACCTCGGCATCAACGAGGTCGTCTCCGAGTTCACGACCAACTACCCGCACTCCGACTACCGCAACACCAACCTCGGCCGCGCGGCAGAGCTGATCAACGGCACCGTGCTCAAGCCGGGCGAGGTGTTCAGCCTCAACGAGATCGTGGGGGAGCGCACCGCGGAGAACGGGTTCACCAAGGGCTACATCATCAGCGACGGTGTCTACAAGGAGGACTTCGGCGGCGGCGTCAGCCAGGTCGCCACGACGACGTTCAACGCGATGTTCTTCGCCGGGCTGAAGGACATCGAGCACAAGCCGCACTCGTTCTACATCGACCGCTACCCGGTCGGTCGCGAGGCGACGGTGGCCTGGCCGTACGTCGACCTGCGCTTCCAGAACGACACGGAGTACGGCGTACTCTTGCAGGCCTACATCACTCCAAGCACGCCGTCACGCGCCGGTGCGATGACCGTGCGGATGTGGTCGACGAAGACGTGGGACATCAAGGCGTCGGCGAGCGAGCGCTACAACGAGACGCAGCCGAAGACGCGCGAGCTGAAGGGCGACGACTGCGTGCCGAACTCGGGCTACGCCGGCTTCGACATCGACGTGTTCCGGTCCTTCTACCGGCCCGGCAGCGACGAGCTGGTGAAGCGGGAGACGTTCCACACGACGTACCTGCCCTCCGACACCGTCAAGTGCTCCTGAGCAGGTCGAACCCGAGCCGGTCGGCGCTGCGCTGACCGGTCGTCAGCACGACGCACGCGCTGCGCTGGTCGGCGACGAAGCCGGCGAAGCTGCGCGCGCCGCCGGTGCCGCCGTTGTGCCAGTGCACGGTCGGCCCGCCCTTCGGCAGCGACGCGACGAGCCAGCCGAGCGCGGCCTGTAGCGGCGGCCGCCCCGCCCGCGGTTCGTGGGTGAGCCGGATCGCCTCGGCCAGCGGCGTGTCGTCCGGATCCAGCTGCGCGTGGAGGAACTTCGTGAGATCCGCGGCCGTCGAGTGCACCGCACCCATCGCCGGCATCGCGGGCATCGACCAGTCGTTGGTGGGGTGACGCCACCTGGTGTGGCCGCGGGCCGCCCGCTGCACCTGGTCGGGGCGGAGGGTGATGACGGTGTCGACGAGGCCCAGCGGTCCGGTGACCCGCTCCCTCAGGAGGTGGTCGTAGGTGGTGCCGGCGTGCTTCGCCAGCGCGTGCCCGAGGACGGCCGCGCCGAAGTTGGAGTACCGCCACTTCCCGCCCGGCTCGCGCCTCAGCCTTGCCCGCTCCAGTCCCGCGTGCACGTCGTGCTCGGTGAAATGCGCGTAGGGGTCGCTCCGGTTGCGCATCGCCTGCCGGAGCATGCTGCGCGGCAGCCGCGGCAGCCCGCTCGTGTGCGTCGCCAGGTCGGCCAGCGTGATCGGCCGCCCGCGCACCGGGATGCGCACGTCGGGCAGCAGCTCCTGCAACGGCTGCTCCAGCTCGACGTTCCCGGCGACGACCTGGTCGGCGAGCAGCAGCGCGGTGAACACCTTGGTGACCGACCCGATCTCGAACACCGTCCGCTCGTCGACCCCGCCACCCCGCTGGGCGTCCCGCACCCCGCGCGCGAGGTACGCCGTCGTCCCGGCCCGCGTCGCCGCAGCCGCCACGGCGACGTACCGCTTCGCGCGGGGCGCCACCACCCGCTCCAGCACCTCCGCCGGGTCGCCGTACACGCGCCTCAGCATGCCCGCAGAACTCATGTAAAGCGGAGTTAATGCGACTCCGAGCGCGCCGAGCCTGATGCCTACCCGCAATAACTCCGCTTTACATATCTCGCGGCGGCGCCGCCAGGTACCGGTACTCGTGGTGGGTGACGAAGCCGAGCCGGTCGTAGAGCGCGAGGGCGGCGGGGTTGTCACCGCGCGTCTGGAGGTACGTCGTGGTGGCGCCACGTTCCGCAGCCCACCGGACGAGCTCCTGCATGACCACCAGCGCGAGGCCGCCGCGGCGACGGGCGGGGTCGACCCACACGTCGGTGATGCCGGCCCAGTCGTCGGCGGTGCTCACGCGCCCCTTGGCCCACACGTCGTCCGGGGTCGGGCCGACGGCCACGAAGCCGACCTCGGCCGGGCCCTCGAGCACCGCTCGCGCGGCCGTCAGGGACCGCAGGGCCCGCGCGTCGTTGGCCAGCCAGGCGTCGGAGGCCGTCGGCGATATGTGCGCCGGCGGCGTGTCCGACGGGACCAACGACCGCAGCGCACGCGCGACCTTCGCCGTCGACGCGAGCTGGAAGCAGGTGTCGGCCTCGCCGGGCCGCGCGTACACCCAGCCGGCGGACTCGAGCGCACGGTGCTCGTCCGAGCCGACCGCCACCTGCGCCCACGGCGGCAGCTCGCGAGAGGCGTAGAACGAGACCACCGCGGCCAGCGCGTCCTCCAACAAGACCCCCGGCGACCCCGACGCCAGCACGGAGTTCGCCCGCGCCGAGAAACCACCCGCCGCACGCAGCACCCAGTCGCCCAGCGGCTCGGTCTCCGGAGCCGGCCAGCCCGCCAGCGCGAGCCGCTCGGCCCGGTCCGGAGACACCCGCAGCCGAACCGACGGCCGCGGCGGCACCGGCTTGCCCGACACGATGTCGCGCAGCGGGATCTCGACCAGCGTGCCGTCCTCGGCACGAACGGTCGTCGACGTCGCGGTCCACGCGGTCATCTCGCCCAGCAGGTCGGTCATCGCGGGGCCGCCGGACGGCCCGGTCTCGCCGCGCAGCACCCGGCGCACGACCACCCGCTGACCGACGCAGTGCGGACCGAGACCGGGCGGAAACGCGGACGCCACGACGCACCTCCAAGAGGGATGGACGACCAGACTCAAGACGACGATTGCAGGTGAACCGTCGGAGCACGACAGTGGGCGGACCGGGGACCGTTCGAGCCGGGCGACACACTAGGCTGTCGACACCGGTAACACAGAGGAGGAACCAGGTGACCTACGTCATCGCGCAGCCGTGTGTGGACCTCAAGGACCGCGCCTGCGTCGACGAGTGCCCCGTGGACTGCATCTACGAGGGTCAGCGGATGCTCTACATCCACCCCGACGAGTGCGTCGACTGCGGTGCGTGTGAACCGGTGTGCCCGGTGGAGGCGATCTTCTACGAGGACGACACCCCGGAGCAGTGGAAGGACTACTACACCGCCAACGTGGAGTTCTTCAACGACCTCGGCTCGCCCGGTGGCGCGGCCAAGATGGGCGTCATCGAGAAGGACCACCCGCTGATCGCCGCGCTCCCGCCGCAGAACCAGGAGTGACCGCGGCGTGAGCAGGGCGGTGGGCCGCGTCAGCGAGCGCCTGCCGGACTTCCCGTGGGACAGGCTCGTGCCGTACGGCGAGAAGGCCCGCGCCCACCCCGACGGGATCGTCGACCTCTCGGTCGGCACGCCCGTCGACCCGACCCCGGAGGTCGTGCGCACGGCGCTCGGCGAGGCCGCCGACTCGCCCGGCTACCCGACCACGGTCGGCCTGCCGACGACCCGGCAGGCGGCGCTCGACTGGCTGGCCCGCCGCTTCGGCGTCACCTGCCTCGACCTGGACGCCGTGCTCCCGACCATCGGGTCCAAGGAGCTCGTCGCGTCCCTGCCGCTGCAGCTCGGGCTCGGTCCGGACGACCTGGTCGTCTATCCCTCTCTTGCCTACCCGACGTACGAGGTCGGCGCCGCCCTCGTCGGTGCGCGCACGATGGCGACCGACGCGCTGACGGCGGTCGGCCCCGAGCGGGTCTCGCTCGTCTGGGTCAACTCGCCGTCCAACCCGACCGGCCGCGTCCTCCCGGTCGACCACCTGCGCAAGGTCGTCGACTGGTGCCGTGAGCGCGGCACGCTGCTGGTCTCCGACGAGTGCTACCTGGAGTGCGGCTGGGAGGCGCAGCCGGTCAGCGTCCTGCATCCGGACGTCTGCGGCGGCGACCCGACCGGGATCCTCACCGTCCACTCGCTGTCGAAGCGGTCCAACCTGGCCGGCTACCGCGCCGCGTTCGTCGCGGGCGACCCGGCGGTGGTCCGGGAGCTGCTGGCGGTGCGCAAGAACCTCGGGATGATGCTGCCCGGCCCGCAGCAGGTCGCGATGCGCGCCGCGCTCGAGGACGACGAGCACGTCGAGGAGCAGCGCGCCCGTTACGCCGCCCGCCGCACCGGGCTCAAGGCCGCGCTCGAGCGTGCCGGCTTCCGGGTCGACCACTCCGAGGCGTCGCTTTACCTCTGGGCCACCCGCGGCGAGCCGTGCTGGACCACGGTGGCCGCGCTGGCCGAGCTGGGCGTCCTGGTGGCGCCGGGGGACTTCTACGGCCCGACCGGCGCCGAGCACGTCAGGGTCGCGTTCACCGCGACCGACGAGCGCGTCGAGGCGGCGGAAGGCCGTCTCAGCGAGGCGACTGCGTAGGAGCAGGAGGGCTCAGGCGCCCTGGGCCCACGCCATCGGTCGCGCCGGCCCCATCGGCGTCGCCTCCCGAGGAATCGGGGTGCGCTGCGGGGCCTCGCTGAAAACCCGGACGGCGGAGACGTTCTCGATCCGGACCACGGAGTGCTCCAGGTCGTCGGAGTGCAGGACGAGCCCGTGCCCGTCCACCGCCGCGACGCGGCCGGAGAGCCATTGGCCCTCGACGAGCACCTGCACCGGCACGTCGTTGTCGCGTGCACGGTTGAGCGCCGTACCGATGGTGTACAGGATCGAGCTCATGTCTGCCTCCCCTCAAGCCCCGAGATGAGCCCCCCTCAGGCCCGACTTCTGAAGGTTAGACGCCACCCTCGTCCCGGAGTGACACCAAAACTGATGGTTTGCCCGCCCGAGAGTCCGGATTTGTCCGTTCGGCCGATGCCGGCCCCCGATCGGGTGACCACGGGGGTCACCAGTGCTGGCTAGCCGACGTCGACGTGCACGTGGTCGCGATGCAGCCGCACGGTCGGGTCGCCGGGGCCGTCGCCGGGCTCGTACTTCCGCCAGCCGTCGTCGGACTTGCTCGCGGTCCAGATCCGCGCGTCGAAGATGACGGTCGCGATGTCGAGACGGTCGGCGTGCGCGACGAGATAGTGCGCCAGCGCCCAGCCGAGCCGGCGGTTCGCGTCGTTGACCGGCCGGAAGAACACGTCGACCGCACGGCCGTCGTAGTGAGCCGACCCCTCCTGGTGGCCGTCGCGGACCCCGCCCGGAGCGAAGCCGCCCAGCGACTGCGGGCCGAACGCGCGCTCGACGTCCCGGCGGACCTTCGCCGCCCGCGGCGTCAGTCCGTCCCGGTTGAGGTCCTCCTCGTCGAGGCCGTCGACGTCGTCGACCTGGCAGGTGAACGCGTGCGGGCTGTAGCCGGTGAGCGCCGAGGCGAGCGCGCGGCCGTCCGCGGCGTGGTCCTCGTAGGCCTCCGGGAAACCGGACCGTTGCACCTTCTGCGCGGCCTCGGTGATCCGCATCGACTCGTAGCCGTCCACCTTCTCCAGCTCGTCGTAGAACCGGTTGGTCGCGTAGCGGACGTCCTGCAGCTGCGCGGCGGACCCCCAGCCCATCGACGGACGCTGCTGGAAGATCCCCAGCGAGTCCCGGTCGCCGTAGCTGAGGTTGCGGATCTTGCTCTCCTGGTACGCCGTCGCCAGCGCGATCGACACCGCCCGCGCGGGCAGCCCGCGGCGTACGCCGATGGAGGCGATCGTCGCGGCGTTCTCGGCCTGCTCGGTGGTGAGGTCGACGACGACGTCGCCGACCTCGGTCGTGCAGCCGTCGGTGTCGAGCAGCGGCCCGCCGCCGCGCAGGTACCAGCCGACACCCGCCACGATGCCGCCGGCGAGCAGCAGCGTGACGACGGCGGCGGTGATGCGGCGGGTGACCAGGCGTCTGGAGCTAGTTGGCATGCAGGGCTGCGTTCAATTCGATGCCCTGGCCCTTCCACGGCACCGCCTCGACGGCGCCGGTGGTCGAGTTGCGGCGGAACAGCACGTTGTTTGCGCCGGACAGCTCCATCGCCTTGACCACCTTCGGCTCCGCGCCGGCGTGGTCGGTCATCAGCACCTTGGTGCCGGCGGTGACGTAGCAACCGGCCTCGACGACGCAGTCGTCTCCGAGCGAGATGCCGATGCCGGCGTTGGCGCCGACCAAGCAGCGCTCGCCGACGGAGATGACCTCCTTGCCGCCGCCGGACAGCGTGCCCATGATCGAGGCGCCGCCGCCCACGTCGGAGCCGTCGCCGACGACGACGCCGGCGCTGATCCGGCCCTCGACCATCGACGTGCCGAGCGTGCCGGCGTTGAAGTTCACGAAGCCCTCGTGCATGACCGTGGTGCCCTCGGCGAGGTGGGCGCCGAGCCGGACCCGGTCGGCGTCGGCGATGCGTACGCCGGACGGCAGCACGTAGTCGACCATGCGCGGGAACTTGTCCACGCCGTACACGCTGACGTGGCCGTGCGCCTCCTTCAGGCGCATCCGGGTGAGCTCGAACCCGTCGACGGCGCAGGGGCCGGCACTGGTCCACACCACGTTGGTGAGCAGCCCGAACACGCCGTCGAGGTTGATGCTGTGCGGGGTGACCAGGCGGTGGCTCAGCAGGTGCAGCCGCAGCCACACGTCGTGGGTGTCGGCCGGCGGCGCCTGCAGGTCCTCGATGACCGTGCGCACGACCGAGCGGCGCACGCCGCGCGCCTCGTCGACGCCCTCGAGCCGGGCCAGCTCGGCCGGTGCCTCCAGCGAGGCAGGGTCGTCGTCGGCGCGGCCGAGGGTCGGGCTGGGGTACCAGGTGTCCAGCACGCGCGCCCCCGCCGGCGCCTCGCCCTCGGTGCCGGCGAAGGTCGCCAGGCCGTAGGCCCAGGCGCTCGTCGGCACGGGCGTCGCTGCTGGTACGGCGTTGTCGGTCACGTGTGCAACGCTACCCAGCGTCGCCGAGCCCGATGCCGAGAGGACCGCCCTGCGAATGACCGGCGCCACACCCGACGCCCGCTGGCTCGAGCTGTGCATGGACACCTCGGAGCCGAGCCCGCGGCTGGGTGCGTTCTGGGCGGCGGTCCTGGGCGGGGAGCACCAGACCTCCGCCGGCGACCCGGCCGGCAACGTCGTCGTGGGCGATCCGCCCGGCGGCGGCATCGCGATGTGTGTGGTGCCGGAGCCCAAGACGATCAAGCACCGGGTGCACCTCGACGTGTGGGCCGCGTCGATCGCCGACCTCGAGGCCCTCGGCGCCACCGTCACGCTGCCGGCCGAGGAGTCCGGCTTCCGCTGGACGCAGATGGCCGACCCAGAGGGCGGCGAGTTCTGCGCGTTCCTGCGCGAGCGCGACCGGCCCCCGGCGTACCGCCTCAAGGCCGTCGGCGTCGACTGCGCCGACCCCGAGCGCATCGCGCACTGGTGGGCCGAGCGGTTCGGCATCGAGCCGCCGGTCGGCCAGGTGGAGGACGAGGGAGCCTTCTGGGAGCTCCACGGCGTCACCAACCACCCGGGGGTCACCCTCGACTTCGCCGCGGTGCCGGAGCCCAAGACCGTCAAGAACCGCGTGCACTGGGACGTGTACGGCGAGGTCCCGGCGTTCGAGCGGGCCGGCGCCACCGTGCTCTGGACGACGCCGCGGTGGACGGTGATGGCCGACCCCGAGGGCAACGAGTTCTGCGTGTTCCCGCCGCCCGGGTCCTGACGGCGGGTCGTCCCCTCGCTGGCAGGATGTCCCGCATGTCCCTGGACCTCACGCAGGACGCCGTGCTCCTCACCCGCGACCTGGTCGACATCGAGTCGGTCAGCGGCAACGAGGAGGCGATCGCCGACGCCATCGAGTCCGCGCTCGTGACGCTGCCGCACCTCAACGTGCAGCGCTTCGGGCACACGATCGTGGCCCGCACCGAGCTCGGCCGCCACGAGCGCGTGGTGATCGCCGGCCACATCGACACCGTGCCGCTCAACGACAACCTGCCGGCCCGACTCACCGAGAGCGAGCTGCACGGCCTGGGCTCCTGCGACATGAAGGGTGGCGTCGCGATCGCCCTCCGGACCGCCGCCACCGTGCCGGAGCCCAACCGGGACGTCACCTACGTGTTCTACGAGTGCGAGGAGGTCGAGGCCGAGCGCAACGGGCTCTTCCTGCTCTCCCAGAGCCACCCGGAGCTGCTCGAGGCGGACTTCGCGATCCTCATGGAGCCCTCCGACGGCGTGGTGGAGGCCGGCTGCCAGGGCACCATGCGGATCGACGTGATCACCCGCGGCGAGCGGGCGCACTCCGCCCGCTCCTGGATGGGGAAGAACGCGATCCACGCCGCCGCCGAGGTGCTGGCGAGGCTCGACGCCTACGAGCCGCGGCGCCCGGTGATCGACGGACTCGAGTACCACGAGGGCCTCAACGCGGTGTTCATCTCCGGCGGCGTCGCCGGCAACGTGCTGCCCGACGAGTGCCGGGTCTCGGTCAACTACCGGTTCGCGCCCGACCGCTCGGAGGAGGAGGCGCTCGCCCACGTGCGCGAGATGTTCGACGGCTTCGAGATCGAGGTCAGCGACTCCGCCCCGGCCGCCATGCCGGGCCTGTCCGTGCCCGCTGCGGCGGCGTTCGTGGAGGCGGTCGGCGGCACCGTCAACCCGAAGTTCGGCTGGACGGACGTCGCCCGATTCAGCGTGCTCGGTGTCCCGGCGGTCAACTTCGGGCCGGGCGACCCGCACCTGGCGCACAAGCAGGAGGAGTTCGTGCCCGTGGACCACATCCGCTCGGTGGAGAAGCAGCTGCACGCCTGGCTGGGGGCTGACGCATGAGCGACCACGCACCGCTTGACGGTTCAGACGACCGCCACGAGAAGTACCGCGGCCGCACCCGGCTCCGGCACGGCGAGGTCGACACCAGCACCACCGACCAGCGCCTGCTCGACTCCCGCGGCCCGACGGACTGGGTGCACACCGACCCGTGGCGCGTGCTCAGGATCCAGAGTGAGTTCGTCGAGGGCTTCGGCTCGCTGGCAGAGCTCGGCCCGGCGATCAGCGTGTTCGGCTCCGCCCGGACGCGTCCGGACGACCCGGCGTACAAGCTCGGCGAGGAGGTCGGCCGCAAGCTCGTCGAGGCCGGGTTCGCGGTGATCACCGGCGGTGGTCCCGGCGTGATGGAGGCGGCCAACCGCGGCGCCCGGCTCGCTGAGGGCACCTCCGTCGGCCTCGGCATCGAGCTGCCCTTCGAATCGGGGCTCAACGAGTACGTCGACCTGGGCGTGAACTTCCGGTACTTCTTCGCGCGCAAGACGATGTTCGTCAAGTACGCCCAGGGCTTCGTGGTGCTCCCTGGCGGCTTCGGCACGTTCGACGAGCTGTTCGAGGCGCTGACGCTGGTGCAGACGCGCAAGGTCACGTCGTTCCCGATCGTGCTGATGGGCTCGTCGTACTGGACCGGGCTCGTCGACTGGATCCGCGGCACCGTGCTCGCCGAGGGCAAGATCAGCCCGCGCGACGTCGACATGTTCACCGTGACCGACGACGTCGACGAGGCGGTCGCGTTGATGGTCGACGCCCGCGCGCGGCGGCCGCGGGGGAGCGACCGGGCCAAGGCCGAGCCGGGCGACCCGACGGTGCCGCCGGAGTGACGCTGGGTGACAGGGTTGCCCACGCGTGGGATGTCAGGATGACGCCATGACCTGGCTGTTCGCGATCCTCGTCGTCGCGGTGATCGGGGTGGTCGCCGTCGTGGCCACCGGCCGTGGCGGCGCCATGGCCGAGACGTTCGACGACCGGCCGGACAGCCGGGTGCAGGCCGACGGGCCGCTCACCGCGCAGGACCTGCGGCGGGTGCGGTTCTCGACCGCGTTCCGCGGCTACCGGATGTCCGAGGTCGACGCCCTGCTCGACCGGCTGGCCGCCGAGCTCGACGCGGGTGCCACCGACGCCGCTGACCCAGGTGACGGCGCCGGCGCGCCTGACGCCCGGGGCACCGCCGCCAGCGACCCCGGCGACACGGGCGAGACGACGGCGGAGCACACGCCGGCCCGCCGCCACGACGAGCACCCCTGATGCGGGCACTGCTGCGCCGCGAGGTGCGGCTCGCCGTACCCGCGGCCACGGCGTGGGACTACGTCACCGACTGGCCGAGCCAGAGCGAATGGGTCCCGCACACCCGGGTCGAGCTGGTGGAGCCGGCCGACCCGGCGCGCCGCGTCGGCGGGCGGATCCGGGCGTGGTCGGGGCTCGGCCCGGTCGGCTTCTGGGACCACATGACGATCACGTCGTGGGAGACCCGCCCCGACGGCGGCGGCCGGTGCGAGGTGCTGCACACCGGCACCGTCGTGCGTGGCGAGGGCGAGTTCGAGGTCGTCGCGGAGGGACCGGACGCGTCGCGGTTCATCTGGTCCGAGATGGCCGTGGTCCCGGGCGGAAGGCTGGGCGCGCTCGCGTTCCGGCTCGTCCGTCCGGTCGTCGAGCGGCTCATCGACCAGGGCCTGGACCGGCTCCGGAGACGGCTCGAGAGGTAGCCACTTCCCACGCGCCGAGGACGCTTCCCAGGGGAAACGCCGCCTGTTGAGCGTCCCTAACTCCGCGTTACAGCACTGGTTACGGCAGGATCGCCTCGTGACTCCCTTCCGAATCACGCTGGTGCTCACCGTCCTGGCGGCCGTGGTGGTGATCCTCACCCGGGTCAGGTTGAGCAGGGACGACGGCGCAGGACGCCTGTCCATCCCGCACGGGCTGCTCAACACCCACACGCTGGCGGGCGTGCCGGCGATCCTGCTGTGGACCGCCTACCTCGTCACCGGCATCACCCCGCTGGGCTGGGTCGCGCTGCTGTTCTGGTGGGTGACGGTCGTGGCCGGCCTGCTGATCCTGGCCCGCTGGCTGCCCGCCAAGGGGCGGCACTCCAAGGGCGCGAAGGCGGACACCTGGGGGGAAGGCCCGGGCCTGTCGGTGCTCGCCCACGTCGGCCTGCTGGTCGGCGTCACCCTGTTCACGGCGTTCCTGGCCACCGGGAACGTCTAGAAGCGCCGCTTCACCCAGTCCGTCGGTCCCATCACGATCCGCGGCGACGCCGCCGGGTCGAGCCGCCGTACCACCCAGCGGATGTCGCGCAGCGGCCCGGCGACACAGCCGGCGGTGTGACGCGAGCGCTGCACGTGCAGGAAGATGCCGCCGCCCCGCCGGGTGTCCGCGGGCCGGCGGGCGACGTACTGCTGCCGCCCGGCCGACCAGCGCACGCCGCGGGGCAGGTTGAAGCCGAGCACCACGGCGTGGGAGTACTCGTAGCCGTAGGAGGCCAGCCGCTCCCGGTAGTCGGCCCGCCAGCGTGAGCCGGGAGCGCGCCGCGGCTGCAGGATGTTGTACGTCGCCGGGTCGCGCGGCTCGTAGGGCCACACGTCGTCGCGGTCGACGTGCCGGTAGCGCAGCGCGGTGCCGGGGTCGGGACGGGTGCCGAAGGCGTACTTCATGCTGAACGACCCGGCCGGCGTGGTGCCGGTGTTCTGCCGCCGCTTCGCCGCCGGCACCCAGCCGTTCCAGCCCAGCCGCACGCGGACCGGCCCGCGCACCCGCTGCCAGCCGCCGCGCTGGTCACGCTCCCAGAACGACAGCCGCGCCCGGGTGTCGCCCCACCGACCGCTGGTGACCGTGACGAGCTGGCGGACGTCGTCCCCCATCTCGAGGTACGACGGCAGCGGTGCCGCGGCCGACGCGGGACCGGGCAGCAGCGCGAGGCCGAGAGCCAGTGCCGCCGCGGCAGCGGCGAGCCGGCCCGTCATCAGCGGCCCTCGAACGTCGGCTTCTGCTTCGCCACGAACGCCTCGACGGCGTGCCGGTGGTCGCGGGTCCGTCCGGTGAGCGCCATCATCTCGCCCTCGAAGGCGACCGAGTCGGCGAAGTCGTGCTCGGCGGAGTAGGTCACCGCCCGCCGGACCGCGCCGTACGCCACGGTCGGCCCTTCGGCCAGCTTCGTGGCCAGCTCGGCGACCTCGCCCGCGAGCTCGTCGGCGGGCACGACCTTGGTCGCCAGGCCCAGCTCGAGCGCCTCGGCGGCCGGGATCGTGCGCGGGAAGTAGAGCAGCTCGAGCGCCTTGGCCCGGCCGACCAGTCGCGGCAGTGTCCACGACGACCCGGTGTCGCAGGAGAGCGCGATGTTGGTGAACGCGAGGTTGAACCCCGCCGAGTCGGCCAGGAGCCGGAAGTCGCAGGCGAACGCCAGGCTGCAGCCGGCACCGGCCGCGACGCCGTTGACGGCCGCGACGACCGGCTTCGGCATCGTCACGAGCGCAGTGACGATCGGGTTGTAGTGCGCCGGGACGGTGGCGAACAGCTCGTCCGACTCGCCCTCGAGCAGCTTCACGTGCTCCTTGAGGTCCTGGCCGACGCAGAACGCCCGCCCGCTGCCGGTGAGCACCACGCAGCGCACGGCGTCGTCGGCGGCGACCTGCTGCAGGGTGTCGCGGAGCAGCTCCTTGGTCGTGACGTCGAGGCTGTTCATCGCGTCGGGCCGGTTGAGCCGCACGGTCGCGACGCCGTCGGCGACGTCGAGCAGGACGGGCGGCGGGGTCGACTCGGTCATCTGTGGCGGGCCTCCTGGGGGTCGTCTGGGTCGCAGTCTGCCGCACCCTCGGACCACCGCCCCGGGCACCTCGCTGTGCTTTCTTCGGGCGCCGCCCGGGCGGCGTTCCCGAAGTCGCCGGTCGAACCGGACGGGTTTGGGGGATAATGGACCAACGAAGCAGCGCCACGGCGGTTCGCACCCGGGTGGGACGGGCGGCCACGCACAGCAACGGCGCACTGAACTGGTACAGGAAGAGGTGTGCGCATGGCGGCGATGAAGCCGCGGACGGGCGACGGTCCGCTCGAGGTCACCAAGGAGGGTCGGGGCATCGTGATGCGAGTCCCGCTCGAAGGTGGTGGCCGCCTCGTGGTCGAGCTCAACGCCGAAGAGGCAGGTGCACTGGGCGCGGCGCTCAACGAGGTCGTGGGCTGACCCCACCCCGCACAACCACTGCAAGAAAGATCGTCCGGACCCCGTCCACCCGCTCGGGTGGGCGGGGTCCGGACGTGCAGGCAGGCCGTCGGTCGTGAGTCGGCCGCGAGTAGGGTCGGAGACGCACCGGAACCGTTCGAACGACGCACCCGTCAGGAGACGCGAGTTGTCCCTCCCCAGCCAGGTCAGCCCGCCGCAGATCACCCTCAGCGACGCGGCGCCGTCCACGGTGCCGGACGCCGACGTGGTCGCGCTGCCCGTCCTGGCGGCTCCCGAGGAGGACGCGGAGGCGGGCCCCTCGCTCGGCCCGGGTACGGCGGAGCTGCTCGACGAGGTCGACCTCGACCCGTTCGCGCTGCTCGACCTGCACCGCGCCAAGGGCGAGGTCGGCGAGGTCGTCGAGCACGTGCTGCCCAGCAACGGCGGTTCCGCGGAGGACGCGGTCCGGCTGGTCCTGCTGGTCGGGGTCGGTGGCGGCTCGCCCACCGAGCTGCGCCGTGCCGGGGCCGCGCTCGCTCGCCGGGTCAAGGGCCACCGGGCGGTGGCGACCTCGCTCGCCGCACTGACCGACGACGCCGGGCTTCGCGCGCTCGTCGAGGGCCTGGTGCTGGGGTCCTACGAGTTCCACCGTCGCTCGACCGGCGCGCAGAAGCAGCCCGTCGAGCGGGTCGTGCTCGCCGGCGTGTCCGACGCGGCCGCCCGCAAGGGCGCGCTGGACCGCTCCGTGGCCGTCGCGCGGGCCGGCTGGCTCTCCCGCACGCTCGCGCTGGTCCCCGGCAACGAGAAGTCCCCCGAGTGGCTCGCCGACCAGGCGGTGTCCGTCGCCCGCGAGGCCGGGCTGACCACCAAGGTCTGGGACGAGAAGCAGCTCGCCGCCCAGGGCTTCGGCGGCATCCTCGGCGTCGGGCAGGGATCGGCACGCCCGCCGCGCCTCGTGCGGATCGACTACACGCCGGCCTCCGGTGCCCGCAAGGCCAAGCACCTGGTGCTGGTCGGCAAGGGCATCACGTTCGACACCGGCGGGCTGTCGATCAAGCCCAAGGACAACATGATGGCGATGAAGCGCGACATGACCGGGGCCGGCGTGGTGCTCGCAGTCATGGGCGCTCTCGCCGCGGTCGACTGCCCGGTGAAGGTGACCGGCCTGCTCCCGCTGGCCGAGAACTCCGTCGGCGCCACCTCCATCCGGCCGGGCGACGTGCTCGTGCACTACGGCGGGCGCACGTCCGAGGTCACCAACACTGACGCCGAGGGCCGGCTGGTGCTGGCCGATGCGATGGCCTACGCCGTGGACCAGCTGAAGCCCGACGTCCTCGTCGACGTCGCGACGCTCACCGGCGCGATGAAGATCGCGCTGGGTCAGAAGACCGGCGGCTACTTCGCCACCGACGACGCGCTGGCCGACCTGCTGCGCACCGCGTCGCTGTCCGCGGGCGAGCCGCTGTGGCGAATGCCTCTCGTCGACGACTACGAGGACCGGCTACAGTCCAAAGTGGCCGACGCCGACAACGCCGCGGGACCGCCCGGAGCGATCACAGCCGCGCTGTTCCTGCGGCACTTCGCCGGAGACGTGCCCTGGGCGCATCTCGACATCGCATCGGTCGGGGACGCGCCCAAGGACGAGTACGAGTACACCAAGGGCGCCACCGGGTTCGGCGCTCGTGCGCTGCTGCACTGGCTCGAGCTGCGCGAGCCGCTGGCCGGCGTCGGCAGCTGACCCGCTTCTCCACGCTCTGGAAGGAGGCACCATGCACGGTCTGACCGTCCGCTGGTCGCTCGAGAACGCCCCCGAGGGCGCCGCCGACGCGCTGCGCGCGTACGTCGAGGCGACCTCTCACGCGCGCTTCACCGGCAAGGAGGGGCTGCGCTTCAAGACCTGGCGCATGCGTGAGGGGGAGTGGTTCGAGGGGTGCTACGTGTTCGAGTCCTCCGAGCAGCGCGACAAGTTCCAGCAGGAGTTCACCGCGATGGCCGCGGAGGCGCCCGGCTCGCAGCTGGTCGGCGCGCCGCCTGAGCTGATCGAGCCCTGCGAGGTGGTGGCGATCGCCGAGGGCGGCGCCGGCTTCGTGGCCTCGCCTGCCTACGAGGGCATGCCCGCCCAGGTGATCAGCGGCGGGTAGGCGCCCAGTAGCGGAGCTTGCCTTCGCGGGTGTCCTCGTAGACCCCGCCGTTGCGCTCGATCGTGCGTCGCGACGGCTCGTTGTCGACGTCGCAGGTCACCAGCACCTCGTCGATGCCGCGGGCGGCCGCGACGCGGAGCATGGCGCCGAGGGCGTACGTCGCCGCGCCCCGGCCCCGCGCGCTCGGGCGGACGCCGTACCCGATGTGTCCGCCCCACGTGAGCAGGTCGGGGCTGAGCCGGTGGCGCAGGCTGACCCGGCCGACGTAGGTGTCGCCCTCGACGATCCACAGCACGGTCGCCGGCACCCAGCCGCGCGGCCGCGGGTGATCCCCGCGGCGGTCGGCGAGCAGGTGGTCGACCAGGCGGGCGAACTCCGCCGGGTCCTCCAGCCCGGACCGGGTGAACTCCACGCCGATGTCCGGGAACTGGAGGATCCCGGCGTACGACGCCTGCCCGGAGGCGATGAACTCGTCGGCGGCGTCGAGGAACGAGCGCTGGTAGCGGGCGTGCGGGTCTACCAGGCGGAAGGGTGAGGGGTCACTCATGTCGCGACACGCCGCCCACGCGGCTGAATTTGTGACTCCTCGGCGATCCGGCCGGTGCTGGTCGGTGCTCAGGTCTCGGGGGTCCAGATCTTCTTGGCGACGAGGAGGCCGTCGCCGACGGGCAGGAGGAGGGGGACCAGGCGGTCGTGCTCGGCGACGGTGCGCACGAGCTCGCGGATGGCCACGGTCTCGCCGTCGCGCTGGGCGGGGTCGGCGACCCGGTCGTGCCAGAGCGCGTTGTCGAACGCGACGATGCCGCCGGGCCGGACGAGGCGGAGGGCCTCGGCGAGGTAGGCGGGGTACTCCTCCTTGTCGCCGTCGGCGAAGACCAGGTCGTAGTGGCCGTCGGTAAGGCGGGGGAGGACCTCCAGCGCGCGGCCGGGGATCAGCCGGACCCGCTGGGACGGGATCCCGGCCTCGGTGAACGCCTCCTTGGCCAGGCGCTGGTGCTCGCCCTCGGTGTCGACCGTGGTCAATACGCCGTCCGGCCGCATGCCGCGCAGAAGCCACAGACCGGACACACCGGTGCCGGTGCCGATCTCGACGACCGCGCGCGCCTCGGTGACGGCCGCGAGGAAGCGCAGCGCGGCGCCCGCGCCGTTCCCGATCGGGGTGACCCCGACCTCCTTTGCGCGGGCCCGGGCGTTGGCCAGCACCTCGTCCTCGGCGACGTACTCCTCCGCATAGGCCCAGCTGGCCGGCTTCAGTCCCGAAATGGTGGCCTCCTCGGTCCGCATCCTGCGCGGGACTCTACCGGCAGCGGTACGAGGAGCAGCGGCACGGAACCGGGAACACGGGAGCGGCGTCGAACGTTGGAGGGAATTATCCAGGACCACCAGTGACTTTCAGGCAACACCGAGACCGCTCCTCAGGCCATTCTCAGGCGCGGCTCCTAGATTTCGACAGGAGGACGAGCCCCCCGGTGAGGACCCGACGTCGAGGAGACGCCATGAAGGAGAGCACCACGACCACCGTCACTCCCGCAGACGGGCAGGCCGCTGTGCCCACCTGGGACGAGATCGTCGAGCAGCACTCCGTCCGGGTCTACCGGCTCGCCTACCGTCTGACCGGCAACAAGCACGACGCCGAGGACCTCACCCAGGAGGTGTTCGTGCGGGTGTTCCGCTCGCTGTCCTCCTACACCCCCGGCACGTTCGAGGGCTGGCTGCACCGGATCACCACGAACCTGTTCCTCGACGGCGCCCGCCGCAAGGCCAAGATCCGCTTCGACGCGCTCGCCGACGACGCCGAGACCCGGCTGCCCAGCCGTGCGGTGACCCCCGAGGCCGGCGTGCTCGAGGGCCTGTTCGACGACGACGTCGAGAGCGCGCTCGCCTCCCTCCCGCCGGACTTCCGCGCGGCGGTCGTGCTGTGCGACATCGAGGGTCTCAGCTACGAGGAGATCGCCGACGTGCTCGACCTCAAGCTCGGCACCGTGCGGTCCCGCATCCACCGCGGCCGCTCGATGCTGCGCAAGGCGCTGGCGCACCGCGCCCCCGGCGACGGTCGCCGCCGCTACTCCGGCCCGATCGAAGCCGCCTCGCCCGAGGCGCTGGCAGTCCAACCGACGTGATGGGCGGCGGCTGGCGACTCGGACCACTCGGAGGCCACCTCGGCGGCCCGGCCGTGAGCGCGCTCGTGGACGGTCAGCTCGACGACGAGTCGGCGGAGCGGGCCTGGTCGCACGTCATGGGCTGTGCCCCGTGCCGCCGCGCGGTCGAGCGTGAGGGCTGGGTCAAGCGGCAGCTCGCGCAGATGTCGTCCCCCCGCGGGGAGGACGACGTCCCCGACCGGTTGCTCGGCAACCTCTACGACCTCGACCCCCTCGAGAGCGAGACCCGCGCCGCCTGGGCCGCGGTCGGCGAGCTCGAGGAGCGCAGCCGCGGCCGCCGCCGTGCCGGCCTCGCCGCGGTCGGCGTCGGCTCCGTCTCGGCCGCCGTGCTCGGCTTCACCGCGCTGAGCGGCTCCACGCTCGGCATCGGCGGCAGCACCGCCCCCTCCGGCCCGTCCCCCTCCGCGCTCACCCGCAGCACCCCGACCGCCGGTCCGCTGGCCCAGCTCGGCGGCGCCGGCAACCTCCCGGAGAGCCGCGCCCGCCGCTCCACCGACGTACCGACGGGCGCCACCGCGCCGTCGTCGTTCGTGCCGTTCTCCGGGTGGAGCATCTCGGCGCCAGTCTCGGTGCGGGCGTCCGCGGTCGCGGTCGCCAGCCCCCGCTGACCGACCGGGCGTTGGCGCCGTGGTCCAGAATGGTCGGGTGACCCAGTACGACGACCGCGAGCAGCCGTCCCCGAGCGGTGACGAGACCGCCCCGGACAGCGACAGCGGCGCCTGGGACGACACCCGGCCGATCTCGCAGCCGGAGACCGAGGCCTCGGCGGCTCAGGACGACCCGACGGTTCCGGTGGCTCCCGCCCCGTCCGAGGAGCCGCGGCCCGAGGACACCCGGGTCTGGCCCGCACCGG
Source organism: Nocardioides sp. (assembly GCA_036280235.1). GTDB lineage: Bacteria > Actinomycetota > Actinomycetes > Propionibacteriales > Nocardioidaceae > Nocardioides_B. The sequence goes on along the minus strand of DASURB010000024.1, from coordinate 26,575 downwards.
GCGCCGGTCACGACGCCGGCTACATGCCCGTCTACGAGCAGCAGTCCTACGGCCGTGAGCCCGAGCCCCGCGGGCCGGATAGCCGGCCGGCCGGGCAGCCGGGCTGGTTCTGGCCGGTCGTGACCGCGGTCGCCCTCGTCGTCGGCCTGCTGGGCGGCACCCTGGCCTCGGTCGCGGTGTTCCGCTCCCTCGGCGGCACCGGCACGGTCAACGTCCCGGTCCTGGAGTCCGACGAGCAGGCGGCCAAGCCGCTCGCGGCCGACAACGGCAGCATCGCCGCCGTGGCGGAACGGCTGCTGCCCAGCACCGTGCAGGTCCTCGCCGCAGGAGGCGGCGGCGGTGGCGGTGGAGCCACCGGCTCCGGCTTCGTGCTGGACAGCAAGGGCCACGTCATCACCAACAACCACGTGGTGGCCGAGGCGACCGGCGAGGGCGAGCTCACGGTCGTGGACAACGACGGCAAGGAGCACGACGCGTCGATCGTGGGGCGCAGCGCGGTCTACGACGTGGCGGTCCTGGAGGTCGAGGGCGCCGAGAACCTCCGCCCGGCGGCGCTCGGTTCGTCGCGCGCGATGCGCATCGGCGAGAGCGTGGTCGCGATCGGGTCGCCGCTCGGCCTGAGCAGCACGGTCACCTCCGGCATCGTGTCCGCGATCGACCGTCCGGTGACCACCGGCTCCGACGACGAGTCGTCGTACATCAACGCCGTGCAGACCGACGCCGCGATCAACCCCGGCAACTCCGGCGGGCCGCTGGTGAACCTCCGCGGCCAGGTCGTCGGCGTCAACTCCGCGATCGCCACGACCGGCGGCGCCTTCGCCGGCGAGGCCGGGAACATCGGTGTCGGGTTCGCGATCCCGATGGAGCAGGTCAAGGTCACCGCGGCGCAGATCCTGTCGTCGGGCGAGGCGAAGTACCCCGTCATCGGCGCCAACGTCAACACCGGCGACCGCCGCGGCGGCGCCGAGATCGTGGACGTCCCGGCGGGTACGCCGGCGGCGGTGGCCGGCCTCGAGGAGGGCGACATCGTCACCGCAGTCGGCGACAAGAAGGTCAACGACGGGATCAGCCTGATCGTCGCGATCCGGAGCCACCAGCCGGGGGAGACCATCCGGCTCACCGTGCTGCGCGACGGCGACGAGGTGAAGGTCGACATCACCCTCGACGCCAAGGTCGGCTGACAGCCCTTCGGGTGATCGAGCCTGTCGAGATCACCGAGTGCACCGATTGGTCACGAACCGCAGGATCCGGCCCCGGGTTCTTGCGGTTGGGGACCAAACCGCAGGGCCGGCCGGGGCCTGCGTCAGGTCGCGTCGACGTCGTACGGCGGCTTCTCGCCGGGCTCCAGCGGGCGCCGGCCAGGGTGCTCGTAGGGCTTCGGGCGCGGGTCGTCGTCGGTCTCGTCCCAGGCCTGGTCGATGTACTTGCGCACGGCACGTCGCGGGTCGAGGTCGCGCAGGTCGAAGTCGGCGTACTCCGGCCCGAGCTCGGCGCGGATATCGTCGCGCGCGGCCTCGGAGAACTTCTTGACCTGCCGGACCATCCGGCCGGCCTGACGGGCGAACTCGGGGAGCCGGTCGGGCCCGAAGACCAGGAGCGCCACCACGACGATGACGGCCAACTCCGGCAGGCCGACTCCGAACACGCCTAGAGCCTACCGGCGGGAGTGAGTCCTAGTTGCATTCCTGCGAGACCGCGGCCGCGTCCCGACAGCGTGGACGCGACCCGGTTCAGCGCGGCGCCCGCGGCGGAGTCCGGGTGGGACACGACGATCGGGTTGCCGGTGTCACCGCCGGCGCGCAGGTCGAGGTCGAGCGGGATCTCACCGAGCACGGGTACGTCGTAGCCGAACCGGCTCGACAGCGTGGCTGCCACGCGCGCGCCGCCGCCGCTGCCGAACACCTCGAGGCGGTGCTCGCGGCCCTCCTCCGCGCAGTGCGGGCAGGGCAGGTACGACATGTTCTCGACGACGCCCACGACGCGCTGGTGCATCATCGAGGCCATCGTGCCGGCGCGCTCGGCGACCTCGGCCGCCGCCTCCTGCGGCGTCGTCACCACGACCACCTCGGCGTTGGGCAGGTGCTGGCCGAGCGAGATCGCGATGTCACCGGTGCCGGGCGGCAGGTCGAGGAACAGCGCGTCGAGGTCGCCCCAGTACACGTCGCTGAGCATCTGCACCAGCGCCCGGTCGAGCATCGGGCCGCGCCAGGCGACGACCTGGTCGCGGCGCGGCTTGAGCATGCCGATCGAGATGACCGACAGCTCGCCGCTGTGCTCGCGGCTCAGCGGCGTCGGCACCGGCATGATCATGTCCTCGACCTGGGTCGGCCGGGTGTCTCCGACGCCGAGCATGGCCGGGACCGAGTGGCCGTAGATGTCCGCGTCGACGATGCCGACCTTGAGGCCCTGCTGGGCCATCGCGGCGGCGAGGTTCACGGTCACCGAGGACTTGCCTACGCCGCCCTTGCCGCTGGCGATCGCGTAGACCTTGGTCAGCGAGCCCGGCTGGGCGAACGGGATCTCCTTCTGCGCCTGTCCGCCCCGCAGCTGCTGCTGCAGGCCCGAGCGCTGCTCCGGGCTCATCACGCCGAGCGACAGGTCGACCGCGGTGACGCCGGGGACCTTGGCCAGCGCGGCGTTGACGTCGCGGGTGATGGTGTCCTTCAACGGGCAGCCCGCGACCGTCAGCAGCACCTTGACATGGACGACGCCGTCGTCACCGGCCTCCACGGAGTCGACCATGCCGAGCTCGGTGATCGGGCGTCGGATCTCGGGGTCGTTGACCGTCGCCAGCGCAGCCTGGATCGCGTCGAGAGCGGGGGAAACCATGCGTCCAGCCTACGGCCCGGGGCTACGCCGGCCCGTCGCGGTCCGGGTCGCCGGACTCGGCGTGGTCGCGAGCACGGCGCTCCTTGTCCTCGAGCTCGTTGAGCAGCGCGCGCAGCTCGGAGCGGATGTAGTCGCGGGTGGCCACCTCGCCGAGCGCCATCCGGAGGCTGGCCATCTCGCGCGCCAGGAACTCCATGTCGGCGTGCGCACGGGCGTTGGCCTGCCGGTCCTGCTCCGCGATCACCCGGTCGCGGTCCTCCTGGCGGTTCTGCGCCAGCAGGATCAGCGGAGCGGCGTACGACGCCTGCAGGCTGAGCATCAGCGTCAGGAAGATGAACGGGTACTCGTCGAACGGCAGCGAGCCCGGGGCCAGCCAGTTCCACAACAGCCACGCCGCGACGAACAGCGTCATGTACATCAGGAACCGTGCGGTCCCCATGAACCGCGCGAACTGCTCCGCGAAGCGGCCGAAGCGGTCGGCGTCCACCTCCGGCCGGCGGATCAGCGGGCGCCGGGTCTCCTTCGGCTGGTCGAGGCGGCCGGCGCGCTCCTCGCGCCTAGCCACGGCCCCTCCAGTCGCCGACGCCGCGCAGCGGGGCCGGGGTGTCACGCCAGTTCTCGGGCAGCAGGTGGTCGAGCAGGTCGTCGACGGTCACCGCCCCGACCAGCCGTCCGTCGGCGTCGACGACGGGTGCCGCGACGAGGTTGTAGGTGGCCAGGTGCCGCGCCACCTCCTCCAGCGTGGAGCTCGGACGCAGCGGTTCGATGTCGGTGTCGAGCGCGCCGCCGATCAGCGACGACGGCGGCTCGCGGAGCAACCGCTGGATGTGCGCGACGCCCAGCAGCCGGCCGGTCGGCGGCTCGAGCGGCGGGCGTACGACGTACACGAGAGCGGCCAGCGACGGGCTGAGCTCGGCCTGCCGGACGTGCGCGAGCGCGTCGGCGATCGTCGCGTCGGGCGGGAGGATCACCGGCTCGGTGGTCATCATGCCGCCGGCGGTGTGCTCCTCGTAGGACATCAGCCGCCGGACGTCCTCCGCCTCCTCGGGGTCCATCAGCAGGAGCAGCGCCTCGGCGGTGTCATGTGGCAGCTCGGCGATCAGGTCGGCCGCGTCGTCGGGGGACATCTCCTCGAGCACGTCCGCGGCGCGCTCGCTGTTGAGCGCACCGATGATCTCGACCTGGTCCTCCTCGGGCAGCTCCTCCAGCACGTCGGCGAGCCGCTCGTCGTCGAGCGCGGCGGCGATCTCGGCGCGGCGCTTCGGCGGCAGGTCGTGGATGACGTGGGCGAGGTCGGCCGGGCGCATCTCCTCGAGCGCCGCGAGCAGGTGGGTCGCGCCCTGTGCCTCCTCGGGCGGAGCGAAGCCCTCGATGTCACGCCACTCGACCTGGTGGGTCTGGCCGCGGCGACCGAACCGCTTGGCCGGGCCCTCCTGGATCGCGACGCGGCTGATCACCCAGTCGCGGTTGCGGACCTGCTCCATCGCCATGTCGTAGACCAGGCCCTGGACGCCGGTCTCCTTGATCGTCACGCGGCGGTCGAGCATCTGGCCGAAGACCAGCGTCTCCGTCGGGCGCTGCTCGAACCGGCGCATGTTGACCAGCCCGGTGGTGATCACCTGGCCGGCGTCGATGCTCGTCACCCGGGTCATCGGCACGAAGATCGACCGACGGCCGAACACCTCGACGACGAGCCCGAGCACGCGCGGCGGGAGACCACCGGGACGGAGCACCACGACGATGTCGCGGATCTTGCCGACCTGGTCGCCGGCAGGGTCGAACACCTGCACGCCGGCGAGACGTGCGACGAAGACCCTGGTCGGCGATGTGCTCACGTGCAGACACGTTAGCCGTAAGGCGTCTGGTTGACTGGCCGCCATGCGGCTGGCGTACGACATCGTGGACGTGTTCACCGAGCGACCGTTCGCGGGCAACCAGCTCGCCGTCGTGCACGGGGCGGGCGACCTGTCCACCGAGCAGTGCCAGGCGATCGCCAAGGAGTTCAACTACTCCGAGACCACGTTCCCGGTGCCGCGGTCCGACGACGAGTACGCCGTACGCATCTTCACGCCGGGCAGCGAGATCCCGTTCGCCGGGCACCCGACGCTCGGCACGGCGTGGGTGCTCCGCTCGCGCGGCGAGCTGACCGGCGAGTCGGCGACCCAGCAGTGCGGCGCCGGACCGGTCGGCGTGCGGTTCTCCGGCGAGCGCGTCGTCGAGCTGTCCGCGGTGCCGCGCGACTCCGTCGGGCACGGCGGCCGGTTCGTGTCGCGGCTGCTGGCCGACCTCGGCCTGTTCCCGAGCGACCTGGACGGGCCGGTCTGGATCGCCGGCTGCGGGTTGTCGTTCGCGCACGTGCCGGTCGTCGACGACGCGCTCCGCCGCGTGCACGTCCCAGGGCGGCCGTTCTCGGACTACGACGACCTGCCGGACGTGCGCGACCCGCTCGACGGCGTCAACGTCTACGCGGCGACCCCGGACGGCGACGGCGTGGCGGTGCACTCACGGGTGTTCGTGCCGGGCCTGTCGGTGCCGGAGGACCCGGCCACCGGCTCGGCCGCGGCGGGGCTGGGCATCGCGCTCGTCGAGACCGGCCGGCTGCCGCGGGGCGGCACCTACACGATCCGCCAGGGCATCGAGATGGGCCGGCCGTCGACGCTGCACGGGCGCGTCGAGGTCGACGCCGACGGGCGCCCGACGCAGTGCCACGTGGCCGGCGCGGTGCAGACCGTCGCGGCCGGCGAGATCGAGATCCCGGTCCTCTGATCAGGACAGTCGCGGCCGGCGCTTGACCCGCCGGTGCAGCACCCTGGGAAGCCGCCCGCGCGTGATGGCCGGCGTCTCACGGGGCGTCGCCCGGTGGTCGTCGGCGGACAGCTCGCCGGGCTGCTCGACGGTCTCGCCGGTGGGCTTCAGCCGGGTGATCACGCTCGACTGCGCCCACTTCCGCGCCGCGGTCGTGAGGTCGTCGAGGTTGAGCCGGCCGGCCGCCAGTGCGGCGGTCACCGTGTCCCAGGCGGGGTCGTCGGGCGTCACCCGCGACGGCTCGGCGACCCAGGTGACGAGGCGGCCGCCGTTCTCCTTGCTGCGCATGGTGACCTCGACGCGGTCGGCCTGCTCTATGCCGGGGAGGTGCTGCTCGTCGCCGCCGGATACGACGTACAAGGCTCCGCCGTGCTCCTCGGTCTCGACCCACACGTGCCACGCGGCGTGCGTGTGCTTCGTGTCGTCGTAGCCGGTGGCGTAGGTCAGCCACGACACCCCGGTCTTCTTGCCGAGCTCGGCGATCAGTGCGGGGACGAGGTCCGGTTCCGTCACGGGTCGAGCCTGCCACAAGGAAACTCCAAGGTCCGGGCTTGCATCGTGACTATGTGACCGATGCTGAGGAAGTAGACCTCAGCCTCCCGGCCACGGGACTCTCCCGCCGCACGGCTCTCCAGCTCGGCGGGACGGTCGCCGGGGGGCTAGCCGCGTGGGTGCTCGTGCCCTCACTGATGCGTGCGGGACCACCCGCCGCACAGCCGCTCACGACGTCGTTCGGCGACGTCACCGTCCTGGCCGTGACCCTGGTCTCCGCCGCTCAGGCGGCCGGCGGCCGGCCGCTGCGACACGGAGTCTGGCGGGACGCACTCACCGCGACGGTCGCGCTGCGCAACCGCACGTCGCTCCCGCAGCTCCTGCCGTCCGGGCAGTTCCGCGCCCGGATCCTCGGCGGCCCGGCGGTGACGGCGTACGACGCGTCGCCCAACCGGCTCACCGTGCCGCCCCGGTCGTCCGCGCTGGCCCGGATGACCTTCCTGGTGCCGCACGACGGCGCGGTCGGCCACTTCGAGTTCACCGAACCGGGCGCGCTGGAGGCACTGCGGCTGGACCTTCCCGTCCTCACCGCCGCCGCACGACGCTTCGTGCCGATCAACGAGCGAACCGACGACCACCACGGGGGATGACGATGAGCGAGGTGCTGGATCTCTACATGAACGACGGTCTCGTGCCGATGGTCGACGACCGGCTCGTCTACATGCGGGGCTTCGGTGACGCACCCAACCAGGCGGGCGGCACCAGCCCGAACCTGCGCGTGCGGCCGCACGTGATCCTCGCCGACGGGCGGGTGGTGCGCAGTCGCACCTACCCGCTCGACGCGGAGCTGCCGCCCGAGGGACGCCCCGACCCGCTGGGGCCGCACCCGACGCTCCCCGGGGTGAGTGAGGTCCGCCGACGCTTCTGGGCGAGCTACTTCCCGGAGCGGACCATCATCGCGGAGGTGGGCAGCACCATCACGCTCCGCGTGCACAACACGCTGGCCGAGACGCACGCGCTCAGGATCGAGAACGTCGTCGACACCGGGCCGATTCCGCCGGGCGGCCAGCAGACCGTGTCCTTCCCGGCACCGCGGCCGGGGACGTTCATCTACCACGACCCGACCAACGCGCCGGTGGAGCGGGTCCTCGGCCTGCACGGTGTGCTTGTCGTCATCGACCCGGACGCGCAGTGGTCGCTCGCCCCGGGCAACACCGAGTTCGAGCGGCAGTGGCTGTGGATCTGCCACGACGTCGATCCCGTCTGGGCGGCCAAGGCGCGCGCCGGGCAGCGGGTCAACCCGGAACAGACGCCGGTCCTGCCGCGGTACTTCATGCTGAACGACCGCAGCGGCTTCCGCTCGCTCGCGGCCAGCAAGGACGAGGCCGCGAACGAGATCACCCACGAGGACACGCTTCCCGGCGGGTCCGCCCGGGACGTCGACGTACGGGAGCTCGACAGCGAGGACCTGCCACCCGGCGTCGGGCCCGGCCAGCTCATCCGCATGGTCAACACCGGCGTCGTGATCCACCAGATGCACTTCCACGGCAACCACGTGTGGACGGTCCGTCGCAACGGGATCGACTTCCCGCGCCGTGACGGTCGGGTGGACGGGGAGGGCCACGCCGTCGTCCAGCAGTGGGAGGACGTCGTCGAGCTCAACCCGCTGGATCGCAAGGTCGTGGTGCTGCCGGTCAAGCGCCCGCCCGACACACCGGACCGGACCTGGAACGCCCGAAACGAGGACTGGGTCTACCCGATGCACTGCCACGCCGAGCCGTCGCAGACCGCGGCCGGCGGCCTCTACCCCGGCGGCCTCGTGGGGCACTGGGTCGTGGCGGCGCCCGGCCCCCGGCAGCAGGTGGAGCACGAGATGTTCGCCACCCAGGCCGAGTTCGCCTCACGCCAGCCGCGGGAGGGCTCGCCGGCGACCCCGTTCCGGGAGAAGCCCGACGTCCGGTTCGTGCGCGACTTCTTCAGCCGGGAGCTGGAGTTCCCCGACGGCCGTGAGTTCGAGATCTGGAGCTTCGAGGACGACCGGTCCGGGCGCCGCTTCCCGGCACCGACGATTCGCGTGACGGAGGGTCAGGTCGTGCACGTGACCCTGGAGGCGTCCAAGCGCTCGCACACGATCCACCACCACGGGATCGAGCCGGACCCGTTCAACGACGGGGTCGGGCACACGTCGTTCGAGGTGTCGGGCTCCTACACCTACCAGTGGCGCACCGAACCCGGCGAGCCCGGCAACCCGAACGTCGGTGCGGCCGGGACGTACTTCTACCACTGCCACGTGAACACCGTCCTGCACGTGCAGATGGGCATGGCCGGACCGATCGTGGTGGACCCGTGGGTGCACCCCGACTTCCCCGTCCAGCCGGGAGCCCGGCGTCCCTTCGTCGACGGACCGCTGTACGACGTCGCCACGGAGGCCCTGATCGCGCCGTACGCGCTGGACCCGCGGTGGCACGAGCTCAACCACGCCGCGGGGCTCTCCGGGGAGGACGTCGGACTGCACCGCTTCGACCCCAAGTTCTTCTACGTGCTGGGTGGGTCCCTCGCGCGACCGAGGCCGTCCAGCGACGTCTGGTCGCCGAAGAGCCTCCAGATCACAACCGCGGACTCGGGCTTTCCGTCGCTGATCCGGCTGCTGAACCTGAACTACTTCCCGACCCGCGCGCGCTTCACCGATGCGAAGGGCAACCCGGCGGCCATCGCCGAGCTCATCGCCCACGACGGCCGTCCCTTCCGCGACACGTCGCGGCCGGGGGAGCACGCGCCCAGCCTGCACGACGCCGGGACGCCGCTGATGACGTCGGTCATCGCGTTCGGCTCGGCGGAGAAGTACGACGCGCTCGTCCAGGCGCCGAAGCGGGGGACCTACCAGCTCCACCTCGACTTCCTGCACTGGTCGCGGCCCGGCGTGCTGGCGACCCGGACGGTGCCGCTGATCGCGAACTGACCGACCTCCGTCAGGATTGCCGGCGTGACCGGCTCCGTGCGCACGCTCGTGCTGATGGCCGTGGGTGTCGTGGCGGTGTCGTTGTCCGGCCCGCTGATGGCGGCCGCGATGGTGCCGGCGCTGGCGATCGCGTTCTGGCGCAACGCGTTCGCGACGGTCGTGCTGGCCCCTGGTGCGGTGGTACGCCGGCGCGACGAGCTGCGCGAGATGCGCGGCCGGCGGCTCGGGCTGGTGCTGCTCAGCGGGGTGATGCTCGCGCTGCACTTCGGCACCTGGGTGACGTCGCTGTTCTACACGTCGGTGTCGTCGGCGACCGCGATCGTGTGCCTGCAGCTCGCCTGGATCGTGCTGTGGCAGACGACCCGCGGCGAGCGTTTCGGCGCGCGGGTGCTGGCCGGGCTGGCGCTCGCGTTCGCCGGTGTGCTGGTCGTGTCGGGCGTCGACTTCTCCCTGTCGACGCGATACCTCGTCGGCGACCTGCTGGCGCTCGTCGGCGGGATGGCCGCGGCGGCGTACACCGTGATCGGCGGGCACGCGCGGCAGCACACGAGCACGACGACGTACACCTTCGTCTGCTACGGCTCCTGCGCCGTGCTGCTGGCGGTGGCGTGCCTGGTGTCGGGGCAGGAGCTGACCGGCTACCCGCCGTCGCAGTGGGCGCTGCTGCTCGCGGTGACCGCGACCGCGCAGCTGATGGGGCACTCGGTGTTCAACCACCTGCTGGCCACGACCTCGCCGGTCTACGTCTCGCTCGCGCTGCTGCTGGAGGTCCCGGGTGCCTCGCTGCTGGCCGCGCTGATCCTGGGCCAGCGGCCGCCGGTGGCCGCCCTCGTCGGGCTCGCGGTGATGGTCGCGGGCATGGCGCTGGTGATCGTCAGCAACCGCGCGCCGGTGCCGAAGGAAGCACCCCCTGCCTAGCCCTGTGGGATATGACACGGGGCTCGGGGGTGCCGCTGCGCGCGTGCCGGTGGCTACATTCCCGCTCATGGCCTCCGAGACGAAGTCGCTGCGCTCCCGCCGTTCCTGCCACGCCGTACCCGGGTCCAACCCGCGGTTCCTGGAGAAGGCCCAGGGCCTCGACTCCGACCAGGTGTTCCTCGACATCGAGGACTCGGTGGCGCCGATCGCCAAGCCCGATGCCCGCAAGAACATCGTCGAGGTGCTCAACACCGGCGACTGGGGCAACCGGGTGCGCACCGTTCGGGTCAACGACTGGACGACCCAGTGGACATACAAGGACGTGATCGAGGTCGTCGAGGGCGCCGGCGCCAACCTCGACTGCATCATGCTGCCGAAGGTGCAGACCCCCGAGCAGGTCGTCGCGCTCGACGTGCTGCTCACCCAGATCGAGACCACGATGGGCTACGAGGTCGGCCGGATCGGCATCGAGGCGCAGATCGAGAACGCCCTCGGCCTGATCAACGTCGACGCGATCGCCACCGCCTCCCCGCGCGTGGAGACGATCATCTTCGGCCCCGCCGACTTCATGGCGTCGATCAACATGAAGAGCCTGGTCGTCGGCGAGCAGCCGCCCGGGTACGACGTCGGCGACGCCTACCACTACATCCTGATGCGGATCCTGATGGCGGCCCGCGCCCACGGCAAGCAGGCCATCGACGGGCCGTACCTGCAGATCAAGGACCTCGACGGCTTCAAGCGCGTCGCCGGCCGGTCCGCCGCCCTCGGCTTCGACGGCAAGTGGACGCTGCACCCGGACCAGATCGCCGCCGCCAACGAGGTGTTCAGCCCGCTGCAGTCGGACTACGACCACGCCGAGAACATCCTCGACGCCTACGACTACTACACGTCCGAGAAGGGCGGCGCGAAGGGCGCGGTCATGCTCGGCGACGAGATGATCGACGAGGCCTCGCGCAAGATGGCGCTGGTGATCTCGGCCAAGGGCCGCGCCGCGGGCATGAAGCGCACCGACGTCTGGACCCCGCCGGAGTCCTGAGGCCGCGGCGGCGGGCGACCCGCCGGACCGGTTGTCCACAGGGCTGCCCACGCGTTCCTGGCGGATCCCACGTGAAGTTTCGGCCCGGTTGCGCCGGTTTCCCAGCAGACGGTGGTAACCCGACCGGCCGCCCGCCGGATCCCATCCACCGATGGCTAGCATGGCCGCCGTGACGATCCCGGTGACCGACGTGCGCGTCGACGACGACGGGATCTACGCACGAACCACCGAGGAGCTGGTGGTCGACGTGCTGTTCGACGACCGGCGGATCTGGTCGTTCTGGCTGCCGCGCGACGGCAAGCCGCAGAACGGCGGCTGGTTCGTGGAGTGGCCGAGCGCGCTGCGGCGGTTCCTCAACGGCACCACGCACCTCAAGCTCGTCACCCATGTCGCTCAGCAAAGCGTGTACGACGCCGAGGTCCGGCTGGGCGAGGGCGACGAGCGGATCGCGGTGGTCAACGAGCGCGGCATGCCGCTCGGCATCGACAAGAGCCTGCGGCTGGCGCAGACCTTCGACACCCGCAGCGCCGAGCACGTCGCGCCGCTGCTCGACTCGATCGACGAGGTGATCGGCGCTCTGCAGAAGGCCGGCATCGAGCCGTTCATCGCTTACGGCACGCTGCTCGGCGCCGTCCGCGAGGGCAAGCTGATCGGCCACGACAGCGACGCCGACATCGGCTACGTCAGCCGGCACAGCCACCCCGTCGACGTGATCCGCGAGTCGTTCGACCTCCAGCGCTCGCTCGCCGACATGGGCTACGCGATCACCCGCTACAGCGGCATCGCGTTCAAGGTCGACGTCCGCGAGGCCGACGGCTCGATCCGCGGGCTCGACGTGTTCGGCGGCTTCATCGGGCCGACCGAGGACGACTCCTTCCTCCACCTCATGGGCGAGATCCGTACGCCGTACAAGCGGGAGTGGATCTTCCCCCTCGGCACGACCACGCTGGAGGGCCGCGAGTTCCCTGCCCCGCGCGACACCGACCGGTTCCTCACCGCGACCTACGGCCCGAGCTGGCGGGTGCCGGACCCGGCGTACGTCTTCGAGACCCCGGAGTCGACGCACCGTCGGCTCAACGGCTGGTTCCGCGGCACGCGCGTGAAGCGGGCCGACTGGGACCGGATGTACTCCGCCCGCAAGCTCGACGGCGACCTCGACCAGACCGAGTCGCAGTTCGCGCGGTGGGTGCTGCGCGAGCACGGCGGCGTGCCGGAGCGGATCGTCGACCTCGGCTGCGGCCGGGGCGTCGACGCGCTGTTCTGGGCGCGCAAGGGCGCCCGCGTCTCCGGTCTCGACTTCGTCCCGCGCGGCGCCGAGACCGCCGCGGAGATCGCCGAGCGCGAGGGTCTGCCGGTCGACTTCCGGGCGCTGAACCTCTGCGAGCTGCGCAGCGTCCTGGCCGAGGGTGCCCGCCTGGCGCACGAACCCGGCCCGCGCGTGGTCACCGCCCGCCACCTCGCCGACGCCACCGACAAGGTCGGCCGGGCGAACCTGTGGCGGATCGCCGACATGCTGCTGCGCGACGGCGGTCGGCTGTACCTCGAGTTCCTCAACACCCGCGGCGAGGGCGACCCGTTCGCCCGGCAGAACCACCTCCGGCCGCTCCAGGTCGACGTGGTCGAGCAGGGGCTGCGGGACCGGGGCGCGACCATCGTGTCCCGCAAGGTCGTCAAGGACGGCGAGACGAGCCGTCGCATCTGTCGAATGGTGGTCGCATGGCAACGATGAAGAACCGGATCCGCAGCGGCGTCGCGAAGGTCGCCCGCCTCGGCTCCGGCGCCCAGATCGACGAGCTGCGCGACCGCGTCGCCGTGCTCGAGGAGGAGGTCCAGGAGGCCCGCCAGGTCAACCTGCGCCTCGCCGAGCTGATCGACGTCGTCCAGGAGCTGCTGCTGCCGGTCGCCCAGCGCGACGAGGCCAAGGTCGCCGAAGCCGTCGAGCGGTTCGAGAAGTACACCAAGGGCCTCTAGGCGGCCGGCGCATGGCTGAGCGAGTGTTCTTCCACATCGGGCTGCCCAAGACGGGTACGACGTACCTCCAGACGATCCTCTGGAAGAACCGCGACGAGCTTCGCCGACAGGGCGTTCTGCTGCCCGGCTTCGGCCCGCGCCAGCACCTGTGGGCCAGCGGAGTCGTCCGCGAGGAGCCCGACCTCACGAAGCGGCACCCCGAGGCCCCGAAGGCGTGGGACGTGCTCGTCGGCGAGATCAACGCCTGGGACCGTACGGCGGTCGTCAGCCACGAGTTCTTCTCCGCCGCCTCGGCCGCGCAGGCCGAGCGCGCGATCGCCGCGCTCGACGGGGCCGAGGTGCACGTCGTTCTCACCGCCCGCGACACGCTCAGCCTGGTCACCGCGCGTTGGCAGGAGTTCGTCAAGAACGGCTCGACCGTGCCGATCGACGAGTATCCCGTCAGCGAGGAGACCAACCCGCACGACGCGTGGGACTGGGGCTCGCTCGACGTCGCCGACGTGCTGCGCCGGTGGAGCACTGTCGTACCGCCCCAGCGCGTGCACGTGCTGACCCTGCCCAAGCCGACCGAGCCCCGCGAGACGCTCTGGCTGCGGTTCGCCGACCTGCTCGGCATCGACGCGTCCCGGTGCGACGCTTCCGGGTCGGAGGCCAACGAGTCGCTCGGTGTGGTCGAGGTCGAGCTGCTGCGGCGCGTCAACGCCGACCTCACCGGCTTCACCAAGCCGCTCGACCGCGGCGTCTGGATCCGCGGCTACCTCGCCCAGGGCAAGCTCGTGCCGCGCAAGGGCGAGAAGTTCTGGCCGTCCCCGGAGCGCGTCGCCGAGCTCCGCGACCGCGGCGACCGGGCCGTCGACGAGATCGCCGCGCGCGGCTACGACCTGATCGGCGACCTCGAGGACCTGCGCACGCCGGCCGACGTACCCGAGCGGCGGCACCCGTCCTCGGTCACCGACGCCGAGCTCGTCGACGCCGCCTCGGCCACGATCGCCGCGATGTTGACCGACGTCCGGCAGCTGACCCACGAGCGCGACCGGGCCCGACGGGAGAGCGCCCCGGAGCCTCTTGTGAAAAAGGCCGCACGGCGTGTACGCCGGTTGTGGCGCCGACCACAGACCCGCTGACGCACGGGAGGCCATACTCCCGGGTAACCCGACGCCGTGGTCTCGACGAGCTCGACCACCCGGCGGGTCGCCGGGACTCCGAACGAGAGGACGAACATGGGCCGCCTGTGCCAGACCGAGGGTCTCACCGACATCCAGGAGGAGATCCTCAAGACCGTGCGGTCGTTCGTGGAGGAGAAGATCCTCCCGGTCGCGACCGAGCTGGAGCACAAGGACGAGTACCCCACCGAGATCGTCGAGGGGCTCAAGGAGCTCGGCCTGTTCGGGCTGACCATCCCCGAGGAGTACGGCGGGCTCGGGGAGTCGCTGCTGACCTACGCCCTGGTCGTGGAGGAGATCGCCCGCGGCTGGATGAGCGTCTCGGGCGTGATCAACACGCACTTCATCGTGGCCTACATGCTGATGCAGCACGGCACCGAGGAGCAGAAGCAGAAGTACCTGCCCAAGATGGCGACAGGTGAGGTGCGCGGCTCTTTCTCGATGTCCGAGCCGTCCCTCGGCTCCGACGTCTCCGCGATCAAGACCAAGGCCGTGAAGACAGACGACGGCTACGAGATCACCGGCCAGAAGATGTGGCTGACCAACGGTGGCTCGGCCAACCTGGTGGCGCTGCTGGTGAAGACCGACGAGGGCGCCGACTCGGTGTACCGCAACATGACGACGTTCCTGGTCGAGAAGGAGCCCGGCTTCGGCGAGACCGCGCAGGGCGTCACCGTGCCGGGCAAGATCGACAAGATGGGCTACAAGGGCGTCGACACCACCGAGCTCATCCTCGACAAGCACAAGATCTCGGCCGACCAGCTCCTCGGCGGTGAGCCCGGCAAGGGCTTCTACCAGATGATGGACGGCGTCGAGGTAGGCCGCGTCAACGTCGCGGCCCGCGCGGTCGGCGTCGCCAACCGGGCGTTCGAGCTCGGCATCGCCTACGCCCAGCAGCGCGAGACGTTCGGCAAGCCGATCGCCCAGCACCAGGCGATCATGTTCAAGCTCGCGGAGATGGCCACCAAGATCGAGGCGGCCCACGCGATGATGGTCCGCGCCGCCCGCCTCAAGGACAAGGGCGAGCGCAACGACGTCGAGGCCGGGATGGCCAAGTACCTCGCCGCCGAGTTCTGCAACGAGGTCGTCGAGGCGTCGTTCCGGATCCACGGCGGCTACGGCTACTCCAAGGAGTACGAGATCGAGCGCCTCTACCGCGAGGCCGCGTTCCTGCTCATCGGCGAGGGGACGGCCGAGATCCAGAAGATGATCATCGGCCGCCGCCTGCTCGAGGACTACAAGGCTTGAGCCAGGGTGATCGAGCCTGTCGAGAGAACGACTCGGTTGGTGGTCTCGACTGGCTCGACCACCCGGTGTGGCCGGACAACGATTCGTCTGCGATCCGCCCGTGTGAAACACCCCGTAGATCGCAGACGAATCGTTGTTGTCACCCGGTGAGAGTCTGACCCTGTGCCGAACGTGGAGAAGCAGGTCGAGCTGTTCCGGACCCAGGCGCGGGCGTGCGCGGAGCTGGGGTCGCCGATGTACGCCGAGCTGCTGGAGCGGGCTGCGGACGACCTCGCCGCCGGCGGAGTCACCGCCGAGGTGATCGCCGGCCACGAGGACGACTCCGGGCCGTCCGCATTGGCGCTGCGGCTCGTCGGCAGCGTGCACCGGCTGGTGCTCGAGGGGCGGGCCGGCGAGCTGGCCGCCTACTACCCGTCGGTGGGCGGCACCTGGGAGCCGGATGCCGGCTGGGCGGCGTTCAGGGAGCTGCTCGCCGCGCAGCCCGACGCCGTGCGCGAGTGGCTGGACCGCCCGCCGCAGACCAACGAGGTCGGTCGTGCGGCCGCGCTCGTCGGCGGCCTGCTCCGGTTGGGGGAGACGCACCGGCTGCCGGTCCGGCTGTTCGAGATCGGCTCGTCGGGCGGGCTGATCCTGCTCGCCGACCGGTTCCGGTACGTCGATGCGAACGGCGCCGCGACGTACGGCGACCCGGACTCGCCGGTGGTGCTCGACCCCGCGTGGGAGGGCCGACCGCTCGAGCCGTGGCCCGACCTGGCGTTCGTCGAGCGCCTCGGCAGCGACGTCGGGCCGATCGACGCGACGAGCACGGAGGGCCGGCTCGCGCTCACCGCCTACGTCTGGCCGGACCAGCGTGCCCGGCTGGAACGGCTGCGCGGCGCGCTCGACCTCGCGCGACGCCACCCGGTGGTCGTGGAGCGCGTCGGGGCCGCGGACTTCATCGAGCGGCTCGAGGTCCGACCGGGCACGGTCACCGTGCTCTGGCACTCCGTCATGTGGCAGTACCTGAGCAAGGACGAGCAGGCCCGAGCCCGCGCCGCGATCGACGCCGTCGGCGAGACCGCCACCGCCGAGGCGCCGTTCGCCCACCTGTTCCTCGAGCCGACCCGCCGTACTCCCGAGTCCGCGCACGAGTTCCTCGTCGTGCTGGAGACCTGTCCGGGCGGCGAGCGCATCATCCTGGGCACCGCCGCGCCGCACGGCCTGCCCACGACGATGGAGTGACACGCGGAAAGCACCCGGTGGAAAGCACTCGACCGGGTCACCGGCTCCGTGCCAGGGTTGAGGCAACCGAAGGATCGACCGCACGCACCCCGGAGGAGCATCCCCATGGCTGAGCAGAACGGCAACGAGGACCTCAAGGCGAAGATGCGGGAGGCACTGCAGCGCAAGCAGGCGCACGACCATCCCGACGACTCCGCGGGCGCACGGTCCAAGGCGCACGGCCCCGAGGTGGCCGGCGGCGCGGCCCCGAAGGTGCACCGCCGCAAGGCAGGCGGCGGAGGCGCCTAAGCCTTCCGTCCCGGCCGCAGCAGCGGCCGGTACAGGCGCACGGCGACCCCGGCGAACACCAGGCTCGCCACGGTCAGCAGCACGACCGTGGGCACCGACGCGTGGGGGTCGTCGCGCGCCAGCATGACGAGGGCCATCGCCGCGACCGACGGCGGCACGAGCGCGAACCAGCCGACGACGGCCAGCACGGCGCGCCGGCCCGTGGCGTCGCCGCGCCAGGACAGGACGGCGGCGATGACGGTCACCGGCACGACGACGCCGAGGTCGAGCAGGTAGATCGTCCAGAAGAACGTCCGTGACGCCTCGAACTCCTCGCCGATCGGCGCACCCTCGAACGCGCCGGTGACCGAGCCGGCGTAGCGCAGCAGCACGAACCCGGCATACGCCACCAGCAGCAGCGCGTGCAGTCGCGCGGTACGGCGGGGGACCGGCGGGCCGGCCGTACGGCCGGAGACCGTCCACGCCCACAGCGCCAGCCCGCCGGCGACGCTCGTCAGGAGCACGTGGAACAGCACGGTCAGCGAGTAGGTGGCGTACTCCGGGCCGAGCACGTACTGCACGAACATGTAGGCCGCGTAGCCGGCCGGCCCGACGACGACCAGCGGACCGGCGGGTCGGCCGCGCGCGATCAGCACGGCGCCGAGCAGCAGCGCCGGCACGACGAGCCCGACCGTGACGAGCTCCAGCCCGAGCAGCTGGTTGTCGAGCGTGCGGTCGAGGTCGTAGTCGAAGACGCCGAGCCCCAGCGGGCCGAGCAGTGTGTTGAGGGTCAGCAACGCGGCGAGCGCGACAGTCAGCTCCACCAGGCCGCGCGGAGCGGTCCGGGACTGGTCGGGTGGCCGCTCGTGCGTGGCGGCGGGCGTGGTTTCGGTGGTCATGGCTGCACCTCCGCCATCCCACGCTCGCGCCGCGAACGGCCCTGCGCACAGAGGCGGAGGTCCCGCGGGGCCCCTTCGACGCGTGAGGTTCCCCACGCCGCCGTGACCTCCCGGGCCCCCACCGCGTTCGGCAGGATGACCCCAAAACCAGCTCGACCACGCGCGAGGAGAGCAGCATGCAGTTCGGCCGGAGCTACGAGGAGTTCGAGGTCGGTGCGACGTACAAGCACTGGCCCGGCAAGACCGTCACCGAGTACGACGACCACCTGTTCTGCCTGCTCACCATGAACCACCACCCGCTGCACATGGACGCGCACTACGCGGAGGAGACCACCCAGTTCGGCAAGAACGTCGTGGTGGGCAACTACGTGTACTCGATCCTGCTCGGCATGAGCGTGCCGGACATCAGCGGCAAGGCGATCGCGAACCTCGAGATCGAGTCGCTGCGCCACGTGGCGCCGACGTTCCACGGTGACACGCTGTACGGCGAGACCACCGTGCTCGACAAGTGGGAGTCGAAGTCCAAGGACGACCGCGGCGTCGTGCACGTCGAGACGATCGGCTACAACCAGGACGGCAAGGTCGTGTGCATCTTCCGCCGCAAGGTGATGGTGCCGAAGCAGAGCTACCTCGACGCGCGCGGCGGCGAGCAGCCCGGCCGCCCGGTGCCGCAGCCGGACATGAACTGGCCGGGGCCGAATAACGGGTGATCTCGCGCCGGGGTGGCCGAGCCTGTCGGGACCACCCAGGGCTCCGGAGGGGTCTCGACACGCGCGACCACCCGGGAGTGCGCCGGGGCTGTGGCCACTGCCACAACGGCTCGTTTTGTTTGGCGTGCCCAATCGTGGCAACGTGGAAATACGTGAGTGCCACCAGCCCGACACGTCCCGCGCCAGCCGCTGAGAAGACCTTCTTCGGTCAGCCCCGCCCCCTCGCCAACCTCTTCGGCGTCGAGATGTGGGAGCGGTTCTCCTTCTACGGCATGCAGGGGATCCTGCTGATCTACCTGTACTACGCCGTGGCCGACGGCGGGCTGGGCGTGGACCGCGGCGTGGCCGCCGGCATCGTCGGCGCGTACGGCGGTGGCGTCTACCTCTCGACCATCCTCGGCGCCTGGCTCGCCGACCGGATCCTCGGCGCGGAGCGCACGCTGTTCTGGAGCGCGGTCGTCGTGATGGCCGGCCACATCGCGCTGGCCCTGGTGCCCGGCCTGGCCGGCGTGGGCATCGGCCTCGTCCTGGTCGCGCTCGGTTCCGGCGGCGTGAAGGCCAACGCCACCTCGCTGGTCGGCTCGCTGTACGACGAGCACGACGAGCGGCGCGACGCCGGGTTCTCGCTGTTCTACATGGGCATCAACCTCGGCGCGCTCGTCGGCCCGCTGCTGACCGGCCTGCTGCAGAAGGAGTGGGGCTTCCACTTCGGCTTCGGTCTCGCCGCGGTCGGCATGGCCGCCGGCCTGACGCAGTACGCCGTCGGCCGCAAGAACCTGCCCGAGGAGACCCACCACGTCCCGCACCCGCTCCACGCCCGCGGCCGGATCGGCTACGGCATCGCCGCCCTCGGCGCGCTCGGTCTCGTCGTCGTACTCGTCGCCGTCGGCGTCATCACCGCCGACCGGCTGGCCGACATCGTCGTGTGGACCAGCGCCGCCGCTGCGGTCGTCTACTTCGTGGTGATCCTGTCCAGCAAGGAGATCACCGCCGTCGAGCGCCGCCGGGTCATCGCGTTCATCCCGATGTTCCTCGCGAGCGCGGTGTTCTGGTCGCTGTACCAGCAGCAGTTCACCGTCGTGACGATCTACTCCGACGAGCGTCTCAACCGCGACCTGTTCGGCTGGGAGATGCCGGTGCCGTGGGTGCAGTCGATCAACCCGGTCTTCATCATCATCCTGGCCGGCGTGTTCGCTGCGATGTGGACCAAGCTGGGGGAGCGGCAGCCGTCGACCCCGGTGAAGTTCGCGCTCGGCACGATCAGCATCGGCGTCTCGTTCCTGCTGTTCATCCCGATGGCCGGCGGCGGTCCCAACTCGGCACCGCTCCTCGGCCTGGTCGGCGTGCTGCTGTTCTTCACGATCTCGGAGCTGCTGCTCTCGCCGGTCAGCCTGTCGCTGTCCACGAAGCTCGCCCCGCAGAAGTTCCGCACCCAGATGGTGGCGCTGCTGTTCCTGTCGGTCGCCATGGGTACGGCGATGTCCGGCCTGCTCAGCGGCTACTACGACCCGAACGACGAGATCCCGTACTTCGGCGTGCTCGGCGCGTTCGCGATCGTGGTGGGACTGGTGCTGCTGGCGGCGAACAAGCCGATCCGCCGGCTCATGGGTGGCGTGCACTGACGCCACCCACGAGCGGGGTCAGAGCGTCTTCTCGGGCGTCGGGGGTGGGCTCGTCGGTGTCTCGCTCGGAGGCGGGGTCGTGGGCGTCTCGCTCGGCGTCGGGGACGGTGTCGGGGTCGGCGTCGGGGTCGGCGTCGGAGTCGGCGGAAGCGGGAAAGGCACGCCCACGGTCGGCCACAGCGGGTAGGTCGGGATCACCGGCGGGACCGTGTACGGGCTCGGCGTCGCCTCGATCGTCACCTGGGTGCGGACCATCGGGTGGTCGGTGACCCGCTTGACCGCCCTGCTGAAGTCGCGCACGTAGCCGCTGAACGTCGCGCGCCCCTTGGCGCCGAAGATCCAGTCGACCGGCATCACCTTGGGGGTCTTGCAGACGCCGGCGCGGTTGCGCCCGCCGTTCGCCGCCTTCATCGGGGCGCTGGCCACGAACGGGCAGAAGTACTTCTCGCGCTCGTTCATGTCACCGGTGAAGAAGACCGGGAGCCGCGTCTCACGGACCAGGGAGTTGGCCAGCGCGATCTGACGGTTCATGGCCTCCAGGCGGTTCTTCCTGTTGCCCTTGTGCCGCTTGTTGGTGGCCGGGTTGTGGAAGTTCGCGAAGAACGCGGTCACGCCGGTGGAGTTGTTGCGGAGCAGGACGACCGGCATCATCCACTCCTCGCCCTTGAAGTAGGGGATCTGCACCGTGTAGCCGGCGACCAGCGACCAGTCGGTCGTGCGCCAGGCGATGGTGTTCTGCACGGTCTTGCGGTTCACGCCGCCCGGGTAGACCGAGTAGCGGTCCCCTGCGACCCGCATGAACTCGGCCCACTGGTCGATCTGGAACTCCTGGAGCCCGACCACGTCGACGCTGTGCGTGTCGAGCAGCGTCGCGACCTTGCGGATCCGCACCACGCCCGGGCCCATCTTCTTGCGGCGGCCGGACTTCGTGTGGGTGCTGCCGAGGACGTTGAACGAGCTGAGCGTGAACGTCGTCGGCACACTGGCACGCGCCAGACGCGGCACGCCGTCGGTGGCGAGGGTCGTCGCACCCGCCGGCACCCAGGCCAGGGAGATCGCGGTGGCGAGGGCGGTGAGGACTGCCGCGCAGGTCAGGGCGAGCTTGGATCGCTTCACCCTGCGTACATCGGCAGGAACCACCGCTGACTTGAGGGACCTGAGTGACTTGTGGGACACAAGTGTCAAGTGTGCCACGCCGTATCGGACGAATTTCTCGCGTGACCCGATCGTGACGTTACGTTCGAACGGCACATCCCGCGCGGTTTTCGCGCAGTTCCGCGAAGTACGCCGGACCGCGGCCGGCGGAACCAGGCGTGAGGGATGGCAGGATCCGGGGGATGAGCGGGAGCCCGCACACCCAGGACGGCGCGCAGGTCTGGCTGGTCCGGCACGGCGAGACCGAGTGGAGCCGCGACGGCCGACACACCTCCGTGACCGACGTACCGCTCACCGAGGCCGGCGTCGCGGTCGCCCGCGAGCTGCGCAGCACGCTGGCGGGCCCGGATTTCGGGCTCGTGCTGACCAGCCCGCGCAGCCGGGCGCGACGCACGGCGGAGCTGGCCGGCTTCCCGGAAGCGGAGGTCGACGACGACCTCGTCGAGTGGGCGTACGGCGACTACGAGGGGATCACCACCGCCGAGATCCGCGAGCGCGTCCCGGGCTGGACGATCTGGACGCATCCCACGCCCGGCGGCGAGGCCGCGGCCGCTGTCACCGTGCGGCTCGACCGGGTGGTCGCACGGTGCAAGGAAGCGCTGGAGACGGGACAGCCGCCACGGCCGGTGCTGGCCTTCGGTCACGGGCACGCGCTCCGGGCGCTGGCGGCGCGCTGGATCGAGCAGCCGGTCGACGAGGGGCGGTTCTTCCGCCTCGACACCGCGACGGTGTCGGTCCTCGGTTACGAGCGGGAGACCCCCGTCATCCTCCGCTGGAACGCCTGACCGCTCCGGACCCGAGGACGCCCCACTCCTGCAGCGTCTCGACGAGCCCCGGGGAGGTGGGCAGCTCACGCAGCGCCGGCTCGTCGAACCAGCCGACGGCGTCCGCGTCGTCGCCGGCCCGGGCTGCCGCCGGTTCGCTCCCGGCGGTGAGCCGGCAGCGGTAGTCGTGGATCGCGTACGTCGAACCGTCCGGCCCCGGCCGCTCGACGTACCCGACGAGCTCGAGCACCTCCACGTCCAGGCCGGTCTCCTCACGGACCTCGCGCGCGACGGCCTCGGCGTCGGTCTCCCCGGGCTCGACCCGGCCGCCGGGGACGGACCAGGACCCGCGGGCCGGCTCGCGGCCTCGGCGGACCAGCAGGTAGCGCCCGGTCTCGTCGGTCACGACGGCGCCGACGCACGGGACGAGGTGGGGCGTCACGCCGTCGAGACTAAGTCTTGACGCCGGTCCGTACCGGGCACGACGGTGATCCGGTGACACTCGCCGCCGGCTGCCCGCGCTGCGCCTCACCCGTGACCGAGGCCGACGGAAAGTGGACCTGCCTGGACCACGGCGTGATCGACCCGCTGTGGCGGCCGTCGGTGCCGAGCTACGAGGCGTTCGCCGACTACCTCGTCCGCGCCGGCGGCATGCCGAGCCTGATGCCCTGGCCGTTGACGCCCGGGTGGACCGTGACGGACTTCGGCTGCGTCGGTGGTGACCCCGAGGGGATGGAGGACGCCCGGGCGACGTTCGTGTCGTGCGCCGGGCCGAGCGACCTCGACGGCGTGGTCGAGCTGGCCGTGGTGTCGGAGGAGCCCGGTGTCGGGCTGGGCGCCCGCTGCGCCGGCGTCGCGCGCACCGACCCGGGCGCCGACCTCGGGGAGGGTCCGCCGCACGCGAAGGTGCGCATCGACGGCCACCCGATCTCGCTGTGGTCGCTGTCGACGAGCGACAGCGACGTGGACTTCGACCGGTCGGTGCTGGCCGGGGAGGCGCACGGGCGCTGGCTGTGGCTGGTGCTGCGTCCGGCGTCGGCGGTGCTGCTGCTCAAGGACGAGTGGGTGCTGCACGACGTCGCGGGCCTCGGTCCGGAGCTGATCGACCTGCCGTTCGGAGGCTCGCCGCCGGCCTGGTGAGCGCTGGGTGGTCCTGGCTGGATCTGTCCCCGCGTCCCGATAGCGTGAACGGGTGAGGATCGACCTCCACACCCACTCCGACCGCTCCGACGGCACCGACACCCCCGCGGAGCTGGTCCGGCACGCCCACGACGTCGGCATCGACGTGCTCGGGCTGACCGACCACGACACCACCGAGGGGTGGGAGGAGGCCGCCGATGTCGCCGAGCGGCTCGGTGTGACGCTGGTGCGCGGCATCGAGATCAGCGCTCGCTACCAGGGCGACAGCGTGCACCTGCTCGCCTACCTGCCGGACCCGACGCATCCCGGGCTCGTGGCCGAGCTCGACCGGGTCCTCGACGGCCGCAACAGCCGGCTGCCGGCGATCTTGGCCAAGCTGCGGGGGCTCGGCATCGACATCGAGGCCAAGGACGTACGCCGGCTGGCCGGCGACGCCGCCGCGATGGGCCGCCCGCACGTCGCCGACGCGCTCGTCGAGAAGGGCGTGGTGGCCGACCGCGACGAGGCGTTCGCCCGGTTCCTCGGGCCGAGGGGTCCCGCCTACGTCGACCGCTACGCCGCCGACCTGACCACGATGATCCGGCTCGTCGCCGAGGCCGGTGGCGTCACCGTCATCGCCCACCCATGGGCGCGCCGCTACTCCCACCACGGCCTGCACCGCGACGGGCTCGCCGCGCTGCGCGAGGCCGGACTCGCCGGCATCGAGGTCGACCACCAGGACCACCCGCCCGAGACCCGCGCCGAGCTGCGCGCCCTCGCCGCGGAGCTCGACCTGGTCGCCACCGGGTCCAGCGACTACCACGGCGTCGGCAAGACCGATCACGACCTCGGCTGCAACACCACCGAGCCGGAGCAGCTCGAGCGTCTGCTCGCGCTGGCCGCCGAGGCCTCCGCCGCGGCCGGCCGGGCCACCCCGGAGGTGGTCCGCGGATGACGGGTGCGGGCGTGGGGGAGCAGCTGCTGCTCGAGGGGATGCCGGCACGGCTCTACCCCGCCGCGCCCTCCCGGTTGGCGACGTACCACGACTGCCCGCGGCGCTACCGGATGGCCTACCTCGACGAGCCCACGCCGCCGCGCACGGGCGCGTGGGGACACCACTCCGTCGGCGCGAGCGTGCACGTGGCGCTGGCGCGGTGGTGGGACCTGCCGCGTGCCCGCCGCACCCCCGCCGCCGGCGGCGAGCTGGTCGTGGCCGCCTGGTCCGCCGAGGGGTTCCGCGACGAGCGGCAGTCGCGCGAGCAGCGGGATCGCGCGCGGGCGTACGTCGAGCGCTACCTCGCGACCGTCGACCCCGACCTGCTGCCGGTCGGCGTGGAGCGCACCGTCTCGGTCCGCACCGAGCACGCGTCGCTGTGGGGTCGTGCGGACCGCATCGACGACCGGCGGGGCGCGGGCGTCGTGGTCGTGGACTACAAGACCGGGCGGTCGGTGCTGACCGTCGACGACGCCCGCGACTCGCTCGCGCTCGCGGTCTACGCCGCCGGCGCCGCGCGGGTGCTGCGCCGGGAGGTCGCGCGGGTCGAGCTGCACCACCTGCCGTCCGGCACGGTTGTCGGCTGGGACGCCGACGAGGGCTGGTTGTCCGCGCACCTGGAGGCGGCCGACGCGACCGCCGCCGTGCTCGGCCGGCTGGATGCGGCGTTCCGGGCGGGGATGTCGGCTGCCGAGGCGGATGCGGCGTTCCCGGCGGTGGTCGCGCCGCGGTGCGGCTGGTGCGAGTTCCGGTCGTCGTGCGGGCCGGGCCGCAGCGTGCCACCCCGACGGGCCTGGGACGGTCTCGCGTAGCCAGCAGTTTTGGAGAAGCGCGGCACCATCTGTCCTTGCCAGGATGAGGCCATCACCCCAGTGGCTCACCAGAGGAGACTCCGATGGCTTCGACGACCAGCAAGACCACCCGCTCCCGCGTCACCGACTCCGAGGACGGCAAGTTCACCGCCGAGGAGAAGGCGGCGATGAAGGAGCGCGCCGCCGAGATCAAGCTCGAGAAGAGCACGAAGGGCAAGGGCAAGGGCAAGGCCGGCAAGGCCGCCGCCGAGGCGCAGGTCTGCCTCGACAAGATCGCCGAGCTGCCCGAGGGCGACCGCGAGATCGCCGAAGGGATCCATGCGATCGCCACGGAGAAGGCCGGCCTCGCGGCGAAGACCTGGTACGGCATGCCGGCCTACGCCAAGGACGGCAAGATCGTCTGCTTCTTCCAGCCCGCCGACAAGTTCAAGGCGCGCTACGCGACGCTCGGCTTCAACGACCCGGCCGCGCTCGACGAGGGCGACTTCTGGGCGACCTCGTTCGCGGTGATGCGGTGGACGCCCGAGGTCGAGAAGAAGGTCACCGAGCTCGTCACGCGCGCCGTCGGCTGACGCACTTCTCTGGCATTCCCCTAGCGCCGGCCGACCCGCTGGAACCGTGTCAGCACCCGCAGCGGGACGACTCGGGACAGGGCGGCGAGCGCCTTGTACCTCCGGCTCGGGATCGACACGGGCCGGCCCGCGTCCAGGTCGGCCAGCGCCTCACGCACCACCCGGTCGGCGTCGAGCCACATCCAGCTCGGCGCCGACCGGCGCGAGACGTCCATGCGTGCGTGGAACTCCGTCTTGGTGAACCCGGGCAGCAGCGCCATCACACGCACCCCGCGGTCGCGGTACGTCGCGTCCGCCCATCGGCTCAAGGACGTCACGTAGGCCTTGGCCGCGCTGTAGGTCCCGCGCGGCAGGTAGCCGGCGATGCTCGACACGTTGACGATCTGCCCGTCGCCGCGCGCGACCATCGCGCCGAGCGCGGCATGGGTCAGCCGCAGCACCGCGGTGACGAGGACGTCGAGCATCTGCTGCTCGTCCTCGACGGAGTTCTCCAGGAACGGCCGCTTGTGCCCGAATCCGGCGTTGTTGACCAGCAGGTCGACCGGCCGCTCCGGGTCGGCGACGCGGGCCTCGACCCGGGCCAGCTGCTCCCGGTCGGACAGGTCCGCGGGCAGCACCTCGGTGTCGACGGCGTACGCCCGCTCGACCTCCGCGGCCAGCGCGTTCAGGCGGTCCTCGTCACGCGCGACGAGGACCAGGTCGTAGCCCTTGCGGGCGAGCTCGTGGGCGAAGCAGGAGCCGATGCCGGCCGTCGGGCCGGTGATCAAGGCGGTGGGTCGAGACATGCCTCCATCGTTCCACGGACACCTCGCGGAACTGGAACGTGTCTCAGGCAGAATGGCACCGTGACCACCACCCTCGCCATCGCCAACCAGAAGGGTGGCGTGGCCAAGACCACGACCGTCGCGTCGCTCGGCGCCGCCCTCGCCGAGCTCGGCCAGAAGGTGCTGCTGGTCGACCTCGACCCGCAGGCGTGCCTGACGTTCTCGCTCGGCATCGACCCCGAGGACCTCGAGCTG
>DASURB010000023.1:0-13846 GCA_036280235.1 Nocardioides sp. | reverse complement strand
TGCCGGCCGGCCCTGGCCAGGTCCGAGGCGGGCAGCCGATCGGCCTCGGCCAGCAGCGCCGCCTCGGCGCGGTCGCGCAGCTCGGGGTCCTGCGGCAGCATCGCGACCGTCTGGGTGAGGACCTCGGCCTGCTCCGGCGACACCTTGCCGGCCCGCAGAGCATCGAGGGTCGCGGCGCGCTCGGCGCACAGCGACCGGGCGGTGCGCAGCAGCCGCCCGCCGTGGCCGTGCCGTCCGCCGGCGACCGCGGTGAGGTAGTCACCGGGCGAGACCCAGCCGGTCTTCTTCGCCGCCTCGGTCGCCTCGACCTCCACGGCCACCCGCGCCTGCACCGCCGCCAAGCAAGAGCGCAGCCGCTCCAGCTCCACCGAGGCGTCGAGCAGCTCGTCCGGGGACACCGCCGCCCACAGCACCTCGCCGAGCGAACCGACCAGCTCCCGAGCCGCGGCCAGCACCCCGGAAGGGGTGGTCGGCGGCTCGGCCGGCTGCTCGCTGAGGTGGTCCATGACCCGACTCAACCAGAGACCGCCGACAGTTTTCGAACAGTTCGACCCAGCTGTGGACGACCGACTGTCGCAGGATGGTGTGGAACTTTTCCGGCGCAACACGTCGCGCGTCACTCAGGTAGATCTCGTGGTGCTTGCCGGTCATCCGCAACCCAGAGTCAGGGATGAACCGCTCGTGCATTTCGGCGAGCACAGCTTCCTCGTCGTCGTACGGTCCGATGTGCAGCGCCTGCACGCACAGCCCCTCCTCCAACAACTCCAGACGCACGTCACCCAGCCGCGCAGGCGGGGTCTTCTTCCCGACCAGAGCAACCGCGTCCGCGACCATCGCAGAAGGAACCCAGTCCGGCGTCATGATCATCGCCGTCCAGTGCCACTGCGACTTGTCCCGCGCGGCCGTGAACGCGGCCATGTCGTCGGCCCACCACAGCGCCTCGAGCGGAGGTACGACGTAGTCCCGGCCGAGGTCACGCCTGCTCGCGAACTTCACCTTGTAGACCACGGGATACCGCGCCGCCAACGCGTCGGCGTACGAAGCCGACGTGTTCGGGTCGCCGTACCCGTCGACCATCAGGTACCGCAGCGGGGGCACGTCGAGGACCCGGAACTCCCCCGGACGCGCGCGGTAGGCGTCGAGCGACTTCTTCAAGTCGGTCTTAGTCACCCAGCTCCTTGCGGCGACGGATGACGTACTCCTCCAGCTCCTGCCGTACGGCGTCGTCGAGCGGAGGCTGCTCGTACTCCTCCAGGCGCTTGCGGTAGATCTCGCCGGCGCGCACGGCCGCGTCCTTGCCGCCGTTGCGCATCCACCGCTCATAGTTCTCCGACGACGAGAGCAGCGGCCGGTAGAAGCAGGTGCGGAACCGCTCCATCGTGTGCATCGCACCGAGGAAGTGCCCGCCGTGCCCGACCTCCTCGTGCGCGCCGAACGCCATCGAGTCCTCGTCGATCTCCAGCGGCGTGAACTCCACCTGCAGCATCTGCAGCAGCTCGATGTCGATGATGAACTTCTCGTAGCCCGCAACCAGGCCGCCCTCGAGCCAGCCAGCCGAGTGCATCACCCAGTTGGCGCCCGCGAGGAAGGTCGGGAGCATCGTCATCAGCGCCTCGTAGCCGGCCTGCGCGTCCGGCACCTGCGAGGAGGTGAGGCCGCCACCGGTCCGGAACGGCAGCCCGAAGTGCCGCGCGATCTGCCCGGTGCACAGCAGGCCGAGCCCCGACTCGGGCGTGCCGAACGTCGGCGATCCCGACTGCATGTCGATGTTGGAGAGGAACGACCCGAAGATCACCGGCGCGCCGGGTCGGATCAGCTGCGACAGCGCGATGCCCGACAGCGCCTCGGTGATCTGCTGCACCAGCGCCGCCGGGATGGTGACCGGCGACATCGCGCCCATCAGGAGGAACGGCGTCAGCACGACGGGCTGGTTGGCGGCGGAGTACTCGAACTGCGCCTCGAGCATCCGGTCGTCCCAGCGCAGCGGCGAGTTGCAGTTGATCAGCGAGATCGTGGCCGGCGTCTGCTCGATCGCCTCGCGCGAGCCGAACAGGATCGACGTCATCGCGATGGTGTCCGCGGCGTTCACCCCGGACACGACGTTGCCCATGTAGACCTTGTCGGTCAGCGTCTGCAGCGCGTAGGTCATGTCGAGGTGCCGGCTGTCGAGCGGCGTGTCCGACGGCTCGCAGATCACGCCGCCGGCGGAGTCGAGCACCGGGAACGACTGCGCCAGCTTGGTGAAGTTACGGAAGTCCTCCATCGTGGCGTCGCGGCGGACCTCGCCCTCGCGCACGAACGGCGGACCGTACACGGCGCCGAACGCCATCGCGTCGCCGCCGATGTGGATGTTGTTCTCGGGGTTGCGCGCCTGTACGTCGAACTCCGCCGGTGCCTTCGCGACCTGCTCCAGCACGAAGTCGGGGTCGAGGAACACGGTGTGGTCCTCGACCCGCTGCCCGGCCGCCTTGAAGAGGTCCAGCGCCCGGCTGTCCATGAACTCCACGCCGATCTCGGTCATCAGCTTGCGCCAGCCCTTGTCGAGGGTGGCCATCGCCTCCTCCGAGAGCACCTCGTAGCGCGGCATCCGGTTGCGGAACATCGCTCCTCCTGGTCGTCGTGCGCGTACGTCGAATCCGGTGAAGGACCCGCGATCAGCGGCAGGGCGCGGTCGCTTGACCCCGACGCCGAACGGCTCCTAGCCTCATGATGTGGAACCAGAGTTCCACATCATGGAACCTGCAGGGAACCCCCACCGAGGAGACATTTCGTGAGCGAGAACGGCACCGTCACGGCCAGCGGCACCCGCGCCGTCGACCGCGCCGCCGACCTCGTCTCGACGGTCGTCCGCGCCGACGACCCGATGTCCTTCGCCGACCTGCAGGAGGCCAGCGGGCTCGCGAAGTCCACGACCTCGCGGATGCTGACCGCGCTCGAGCGCTCGGGGCTGCTGGAGCGCGACGCGGACGGGTCGTACGTCGCCGGCTCGCTGTTCTGGCTGTACGCCGCCCGCCACGACCCGTGGGAGGAGCTGGTGCGCCTCGCCCGGCCGACTATGGAGCTCATCGGCGAGGACACCCGCGAGACCGTGCACCTGAGCGTGACGCGGGGTGACCGGGTCGTGCAGGTGGCCCAGGTCGACTCGGAGTACCTCCTCGGCACCCGCGACTGGACCGAGGTCGACGTGCCCCCGCACTGCTCGGCACTCGGCAAGGTCTTCTACGCCTGGGGCGTGCTGGAGCTGCCGACCGAGCCGCTGCCGACCCAGACCGAGGCCACCATCACCGACCCCGCCCTGTTCCGCTGCGACGCCGAGCAGGCGCGCCGGCGCGGGTGGGCGATCACCGCCGACGAGCTCGAGGTCGGGCTCAGCGGCGTCGCCGTGCCCGTGCGCGGCCCCCGCGGCGACGTCGTCGCCGCCCTCGGGGTCTCCGGCCCCACCCCCCGGTTGGACGGCCGGCTCGACGAGCTCGGCCGTCGCCTGAAGAAGCACGCCGAGGAGCTGTCCACGCTGCTCCGCGGCCGCACACCCAAGGAGGGGGTCGCATGACTTCCCAGCAGCACCGTTCCTTCGTCCTTGACCCGGAGGGCCCCCGATGACTCCTGAAGAGATCCTGCAAGGCCTGTACGACGAGACGCTGGTCGGCAACGCCCCGCGCGTCCTCGAGCTCACCGAGGAGGGGCTGCGGCTCGACATGCAGCCGCAGACGCTGCTCTTCGACGCGCTGATCCCCTCGCTCGAGGAGGTCGGCGCGCGGTTCGAGCGGGGCGACTTCTTCGTGCCCGAGATGCTCATCGCCGGCCGGGCGATGGCGGGGGCGATGGAGCGGCTGCGCCCGCTGCTCGCCGAGACCGGCGTCGAGACGGTCGGGAAGTTCCTCATGGGCACCGTCAAGGGCGACGTCCACGACATCGGCAAGAACCTCGTCAACATCATGCTCGAGGGCGCCGGCTTCGAGGTGATCGACCTCGGCGTGCAGGTCGCACCGGAGAAGTTCGTGGCCGCCATCGAGGAGCACCAGCCCGACATCGTCGGCTTCTCGGCGTTCCTGACCACGACGATGCCGATGTTCAAGGCCAACATGAACGCTCTCGAGAAGGCCGGCCTCCGCGACGAGGTCGTCGTCATGGTCGGCGGCGCGCCGGTCACCCAGGAGTACGCCGACGCGGTCGGTGCCGACGGCTACGCCGCTGACGCCAGCGCGACGGTCAAGAAGGCCAAGGCCCTGCTCAACGAGCGCCGCTCGAAGGTCCCGGCATGACCTACAGCGGCGAGCCCCTCCACACGGTGCTCCGCTCCGCCACCAAGGAGGTGGTGATCGGGCACGACCAGCGCTTCTGCCTGATCGGTGAGCGGATCAACCCGACCGGTCGCAGGATCTTCCAGGAGCAGCTCCGCGCCGGCGACATGTCCGCGATCGAGCGCGACGTGAAGGCCCAGGTCGAGGGCGGCGCCGACGTGCTCGACGTCAACATGGGCGTGCCGCTGACCGACGAGCCCGAGCTGTTGACCAAGGCGATCCGGATGGTCCAGAGCCTCACCGACCTGCCGATCTGCATCGACTCGTCGGTGGTCGAGGCGCTCGAGGCCGGGCTGTCGGTCTACGAAGGCCGTGCGCTGGTCAACTCGGTCACCGCCGAGGACGACCGGCTCGCCGCGATCCTGCCGCTGGTCAAGCGGTTCGACGCCGCGATCATCGCGCTGCCCAACGACGAGGACGAGATCCCGATGGAGGCCGACAAGCGCCTCGAGCTGACCGCGAAGATCATCCGGGTGGCGACCGAGGAGTACGGCATCGCCAAGCAGGACATCGTCATCGACCCGCTCGCCATGCCGATCGGCGCGGACACACACACCTCGCTGGTGACCTTCGA
Organism: Nocardioides sp.; assembly: GCA_036280235.1. Lineage (GTDB taxonomy): Bacteria > Actinomycetota > Actinomycetes > Propionibacteriales > Nocardioidaceae > Nocardioides_B. Next base: position 8,971 of record DASURB010000023.1, on the reverse strand, counting down.
GACCATGCGTCGGATCCGCGACGAGCACGGTCTCAACATGACCTGCGGCGCGTCCAACACCTCCTTCGGCATGCCCGACCGGCACACGCTCGGCGCGGCCTGGCTGCCGATGGCGATGGCCAACGGACTGACGAGCGCGATCATGGACACGCGTACGCCGAAGATCGTGGAGGCTGTGAAGGCGGCCGACCTGTTCCTCGGTCACGACGAGTGGGGCGCGGCGTGGATCTCCGCCCACCGGGCGAAGGCGGCCGCGACGGCATGACACAGACGCGGGAGGTCGCATGACGGACGGTGTGCCCGAGGTCGACCTCGACGCCGTACGCCGTGAAGGTCTGCTTCCGACCCGCGGTGCCGAGCCGACGCCGCACGACGGCACCGGGCGAGTGCAGCTGTCGTTCACGGTGCTCGACCGCGACCCCGAGCGGACGACCCAGCGCCAGGTGCGCGTGCCACCGGGCGTCACGGTGTTCGACTCGGCGTCGTGGAACGGCATCGCGATCGACTCGACCTGCGGCGGCCACGGCACCTGCCACAAGTGCAAGGTGCGCATCGACGGCAGCACGCCGATCACCCGCCACGACGTCAAGACGTTCACCCGCGAGCAGCTCGACCAGGGCTGGCGGCTGGCCTGCCTGGTCAACGCCACGCGCGACCTGTCCGTCGACGTACCTCCCCTGACCACGCGCCCCAAGGCCGCCACCGTCGGTGTCGGCCGACAGGTGATCCTGCGACCGGCGATCCAGAAGCGGTACGTCGAGCTCGACGAGCCCACGCTGTCCGACCAGCGCCCGGACCTCGACCGGCTGCTCGACGCGATCGACGACCTCGAGCCGAAGCCGGACCTGCACGTGCTGCGCCGGCTGCCCGGCGTGCTGCGCAAGGCCGACTTCAAGGTGACCGCGGTGGTGGTCGACGAGACGCTCGTGGACGTCGAGCCCGGCGACACCACCGGCACGCAGTACGCCATCGCCTTCGACCTCGGCACCACCACCGTCGTGGCGACGCTGCTCGACGTCGCGACCGGCACGCCCGTCGCCGTGGCGTCGATGCTCAACCGGCAGCAGCCGTTCGGCGGCGACGTGATCACCCGCATCAGCGCGACGATGCTCGACCCCGACACGCTCGGCCGGCTGCAGCAGGCCGCGGCCGAGACGCTGTCCACGCTGGCCAAGCAGGTGTGCGAGGAGGGCGGCGTCGACCCGGCGCACGTCTACGAGGTCGCGCTCGCGGGCAACGCGACGATGACCGCACTGGCGCTGGGCATCGACCCCGAGCCGCTCGGCGTCGCACCGTTCGTCATGGCGACCGCGCACCCGCCGACGGTCCTGGCCTCCGAGCTCGGGCTGGAGATCCACCCTCGCGCACGGGCGGCGCTGTTCCCGGCCCTGGGCGCGTACGTCGGCGGCGACATCGTCGCGGGGATGCTCGCGACCGGCATGGACCGCGACAAGCGCACGCGACTCATGATCGACGTCGGCACCAACTGCGAGATCGTGCTGAGCAACGGCGACCGGATCGTGGCGACGGCCGCCCCCGCCGGCCCGGCCTTCGAGGGCGGCGCGATCCGCTGCGGGATGCGCGCGGCCGATGGCGCCATCGAGGTGGTCGAGCTCGGCGAGGACGTCGAGCTGGGTGTGATCGGCGACGTCGAGCCCAAGGGTGTGTGCGGCTCCGGCCTGGTGGACGCGGTCGCCGAGCTGGTCCGGGTCGGGCTGCTCGACGCGTCCGGGCGCTACGTCTCCGACGCCGACGCCAAGGAGGTCGCGCCGCACCTGGCCGACCGGCTCACCCGCATCGGCGAGGAGCGGGTGTTCGTGCTGCACCGGCCGACGCCCGACGCCGACCCGTCCGACTGCGTGGTGCTCTCGCAGCGCGACGTGCGCGAGCTGCAGTTCGCCAAGGCGGCGATCTCCACCGGCTGGTCCCTGCTGCTCGAGGAGCTCGGCCTCGAGCCGCGCGACGTGCAGCAGGTGCTGATGGCGGGCTCGTTCGGCAGCTACCTCTCCCCCGCCTCCGCCGTACGCATCGGGCTGGTGCCGAAGCTGCCCGTGCTCCGCATCGTCTCCGCCGGCAACGTCGCCGGCGAGGGCGCGAAGATGTCACTGCTCTCCCTGCGCGAGCGGGCCGGCGCCTCGGCGCTGACCGAGGAGGTGACCTATGTCGAGCTCTCCGACCGCGCCGACTTCAACGACCGGTTCGTCGACCAGCTCGGCTTCGCGGACTGACCGCGTCGCGCTGGTCGCCTGCGGCGCCATCGCCCAGCACGCGAGCCGCATCGCCGCGCGCCGCGGCTGGCCGGTCGACGTGCACCCGCTGCCGCCGCTGCTGCACAACCGTCCGGAGAAGATCGCCGGCCAGGTACGCCGCCTGGCCGAGGAGCTGCGCGCGACGTACTCCAAGGTCGCCGTCGGGTACGCCGACTGCGGGACGTACGGCGCGCTCGACGAGGTGTGCGAGCAGCTCGGTCTGCGGCGGCTGGAGGGGCTGCACTGCTACGACGTCTACGCCGGCGCCGACCGGATCCGGACGTTCTTCGAGGAGCAGCCCGGCACCTACCTGCTCACCGACTTCCTGGTGCGCTCGTTCGCGCGCACGGTCGAGCAGGAGCTCGGGCTGGACCGCTACCCGGAGCTGCACGAGACGTACTTCGGCAACTACACGCGCGTGGTCTGGCTGGCGCAGGACCCCGACGACGAGCTGCGCGCGCTGGCCGAGGACGCAGCCGCGCGGCTCAAGCTGCCGCTGACCGTGCTCGAGACCGGCGACGCCGGCCTGGAGCGGTCGCTCGAGGAACTGCTGGCTGAATAGGTCTCAGCGTAGGTGTCAGCGGCGCAGCCGGGCCAGCAGGTCGTTGCGCCACGCCTCCGTGGCCTCGATCTGGTTGAACGTGAAGACGTGTAGCCCCTCGACGTTCGCGTCCGGCATCGCCAGCGCCGGCGCGCACTGCTCGAGGAAGCGCTCGCCGGTGAAGCCGCCGGGCGCTGCCAGCCGCGCGAACGTGCCCTTGTGCTTGACCAGGAACCGCGTCGACTCCCCCACGCCGATCTTGGTCGCCATCGCCAGCAGCTTGGTCCGCTCGACCGGTCCCGGCAGGCCGAGCAGCAGCGGCAGCGTGATGCCGCGGTCGCGCATCCGGCGCACCCAGCTGCGGATCGACCCGGGGTCGAACGTCAGGTTGCTGACCACGTGGGTGGCGTAGCGCCGTTTGTCCCACATCGACTGCACGGTCAGGTCGTCGTTGATCGTCGGGTGCGACTCCGGGTAGCCGGTGATCCCGACGTGCGCGAACGGCCGGCCGAGTTCCGCCAGGTCCTCCAGCAGCGACAGCGCGTCGGGGTAGGTGTCGTCGGCCTCGGCGTCGCCGCCGGGCACGAACACCCGGGTGATCCCCTTGCCGGTCAGCCGGTCGCAGATCTCGCTGAGCTCGGCGCGGCCGTGCACCATCCGCGCGGCGAGGTGGGGTACGACGACGTACCCGTGGCCGGACAGGCGCTCGGCGAGGTCCAGCGTGGCGCCGAGGCCCTTGCTCGGCGACGCCGTGATGGTGACGACCCGTTCTCGCGGCAGATGCGTCAGCACGGCCTCTTCGGCGGACGCCGTGGGCAGCACCTCGTAGCGCGCGTCGGTGACCAGGCGGGTCAACAGCTCGGCATGACGTCTGTTGCGCATGATGAGACTCGTTTCGTGATGCGCATCAACCGTTCCGAAGCGTAGCCTGTGCCCGCGGGCCCGGCCAAGAGCCTCGCGCGACGCGCCGGACCGCTCGTGTCGAGGACATGGCCGTGCGGCCGACGGAGGTCAGAATGCGCGTTCTCTTTGCCGACTCGCTGGGCAGCTCGACGGTCACCGAGCTCGAGGCCCGCGGCCACGAGTGCGTGGTCGAACCCACCCTCCAGGCGGGCGACCTGGCCGGGCGCATCCCCGGCTTCGACGTACTCGTCGTGCGCAGCACCAAGGTGGGCGCCGAGGTGTTCGAGTCCGGCGACAAGCTGGCCCTGGTGATCCGCGCCGGCGCCGGCACCAACACGATCGACACCGCCACGGCGGCCGCCCGTGGCGTGCTCGTGGCGAACCTCCCGGGCCGCAACGCCATCGCCGTCGCCGAGCTGACCATGGGCCTGCTGCTGGCCGTCGACCGGCACATCGTCGACGCCACCGTCGACCTCCGCGCGGGACGTTGGGACAAGAAGCGCTACAGCGCGGCTCGCGGCCTCTTCGGGTCGACCATGGGCATCCTCGGGCTCGGCTCGATCGGGCTCGAGGTCGCGCAGCGCGCCCGCGCCTTCGGCATGCACGTGCTGGTGCTGGCCAAGCCCGACCGCAGCGCGCGCACGCTCGCCCGGCTCGACGAGATGCGCGTCGGCACGGTCGACAGCCTCGAGGAGCTGCTGCCCGCCTGCGACGTCGTCTCGCTGCACCTGCCGTCCAACGCCGACACCGCCGGGCTGGTCGACCGCAAGTTCCTGGCGCAGATGAAGCCGGGCGCGGTGCTGCTCAACACCTCGCGCGGAGAGCTCGTCGACGAGGACGCGCTGCTGGAGGCGCTGGAGGAGAGGGACCTGCGCGCGGGTCTGGACGTGTACGCCGACGAGCCCGGCAGCGGCCAGGCCGAGTGGACGTCGCGGCTGGCGCAGCACCCGCGCGTGGTCGGCACGCACCACATCGGCGCGTCGACCCAGCAGGCCCAGGACGCCATCGCCGACGGCGTGGTCGAGATCGTCGACGCGTTCGTGCGGGGCGAGCCGCCACACTGCGTGAACCTGACACCCAGTCGCATCGGCACGGCCACGCTGACGGTCCGGCACCTCGACCGGGTCGGTGTGCTGGCGCGGGTGCTCGACCTGCTCAGCCGCCACGGGCTCAACGTCGAGCAGATGCAGAACCGCGTCTTCCGCGGCGGCGAGGCCGCGGTGGCGACCATGGACGTGGCCGGTGCCACCACCGACGACCTGCTCGCCGAGCTCGCCGCCCTGCCCGACGTGCTCGGGGTGTCGTCGACCACGATCGACGACGCATGACGGCGGCCGGCGCGGTCCGGCCGTTCTCGGCGCGCGTGGTCCGGCAGGACTGGGCGGCTCGGGCGGCCGCACCCATGGCGGACGCGCTCGCACCGGGCGAGCGGCAGCGGCGCGAGCCGGTCCCGTCGTCGGCGTACGGCGAGGAGCGGCGGAGCCTGTTCGTCTACCGGATCCGCAACGGGGCGGGCGACCACGTCGGGGTGATCGCCGGCGTACGGCTCGACGCGTTCGCCGACGGGCGCGTGCGCGGGCACGAGTCGGTCGAGCCGCACCGGGTCGAGGCGCTGGTCGCGTTGTACGCCGACCAGCCCACCCGGTCCGAACCGGTCGCGCTGCTGCACGACCAGCCCGCCGAGGCCACGGCACTGGTCGGGAAGGTCACAGCCACCGAGCCGCTCCTGACCTTCCCCGGTCCCGACGGCAACGAGCACACGCTGTGGCCCGTCGACGACGACGTGGCCGACGAGCTGGCCGACGCGCTCGGGGACGGAGTGCACTACATCGCCGACGGGCACCACCGGGTCGCCGCCCGGCTGCAGGCCTGGGAGGCGGCCGGCCGACCGGCCGAGGGCGCTGTGCTGTGCGTGCTGTACCCGCTGGACGGGCTGCGGCTGTCGTCGTTCCACCGCCGGGTTGTCGGACCCGTCGACGCCGACGCGCTCGTCCAGGCCGCGACCAAGGACTTCGACGTGGCCGAGGGCGCGCCCCACGGAGACGGGATCGCTCTCTACGCCGACGGCCGCTGGTGGCGGCTGCTCGTGCGGCCGGGCACGCGGCCCGACGGCGTGGCCGGGCTCGACGTGACGCTGCTGCAGGAGTGTCTGCTCGGGCCGGTGCTCGGCATCACCGGGCGCGAGCACCCGCGGCTCGAGGTGCACCCCGACCACGTGCCCATCGGGATGCTCACCGCGCGGTGCGACGAGGACGGCGGGGCGCTGTTCGTGCTGCAGCCGCCGACACTGGCCGCCCTGATCCGGGTCGCCGACCTCGGTGAGCAGATGCCGCCGAAGTCGACGTACTTCTCCCCCAAGCCCTGCGCGGGCATCTTCCTGGTCTGAGTCAGAGGACCCGACGCCGGTCGTCGGGCTCGCGGCGGGTGCGGCCGGTGCGGTCGAGGTGGTCGAGCAGCGGCAGGACGACGCGTCGGCTGCTGCCGAGGGTCTGGCGCGCCTCGCTCGCGGTGAACGGCTGCGGCAGCCCGCGCAGCAGCTCGACCGCGCGGTCGTCGGCGCCCGGCAGCAGCACGATCCCCTCGGCCAGCACGAGCAGCCGGCGGGCGCGGGCGGCGGCCCCGCGCTCACGCGGACCGAGGCCGAGCTCGGCCAACCGGTCGGCGGTGGGCGCGGCGAACGGCGTCTCCGCCAGGTCCTGCTCCAGCTTCGCCAGAGCCTCCTCGAGGTCGTCCGGCAGCGCATCGGTGCTGCCCGCGGTCACGCGACCACCGGCAACACGGAGCGGCGGCCGCACCAGCGCCTCGGCCACCTCGGGCGATGGCAGTCTCAGCCGGTCGGCCAGCGCGGGCAGCGGCACGCCCTGCGACAGCGGGTCGGCCGCGGCGGCGGCGCGCACCTCCTCGGTCAGTGCGGCGGCACGGTCGGCGGCCCAGGCCGGGTCGAACAGGTAGCGCCCGCTGTCCGAGGGCACCGGCACCCCGATGCGTCTCAGCAGGCCCACGTCGGCGATGCCGCGACGGGCCAGCTCGAGTCTCAGGTCGGGTGTGCCGTCGTCCTCGGCGAGTGCCTCGGCCCGCCGGCGCGCATCGCCGCGCCGGGTCAGCGAGGGTGGTGCCGGGTCGAGCACGACGACGCCCCAGAGCCGCCGGTCGCCCGGGTCCCGCAGGACCGCCCGGTCGCCGACGCGCAGCGGCAGCGGCGTGCCGAGCCGCAGCCGGACGACGTCGCCGCCCAATGGGCGCAGGTGCACGTCGTGCGACGCCGACCCGACGTGCAGCAGCGGCCGCTCCGGCGGCGCGTGCTCCACTCCTGCGGCCGGGAGCAGCCGGACGTCGACCTCGATGGTCGGCCGCCACGCGCCCGGCGTGACAAGCGTCGAGCCGCGACGGATCGCCTCCACCCCGTCGCCGCTGATGTTCAGCGCTACGCGGGCGGTGCCGTGCGCCTCCTCGACCGGCTGCTCCAGCGTCTGCACGCCGCGCACGCGCACCGTCCCGTCGGCGTGCTCGAGCAGGTCGCCTCGTCGTACCGTCCCGGCCGGCAGCGTGCCGGTCACCACCACGCCCGCGCCCTTCACGGTGAAGTGCCGGTCCACCCAGAGCCGCACGTCGGCGTCCCGCTCCGGCTGCGGTACGGCGGAGAGCACGTCCACCAACGTGGTGCGCAAGGTGTCCAGGCCCGCACCGGTCCGCGCGCTCACCGGGACCACGGGAGCGCCGGCGAGGGAGGTCCGGGCCAGCTCCGCGGCCGCCCGGTCGACCATCGGTGCCGGGTCGGCCAGGTCCGAGCGGGTCACCGCGACGAGGCCGTGCCGGACGCCCAGCGCGTGCAGCGCGGCGAGGTGCTCCGCGGCCTGCGGCATCCACGGGTCGTCGGCCGCGACGACGAGCAGCGCGACCGGCACCGGCCCGACGCCGGCGAGCATCGTGCTGATGAACCGCTCGTGGCCAGGCACGTCGACGAACGCCACGTCGCCGACGCTCCACAGGTCCGTCCACGCATAGCCGAGCTCGATGGTCAGCCCGCGCCGGCGCTCCTCGGCGAGGCGGTCGGGGTCAGTGCCGGTGAGGGCCCGGACCAGCGTCGACTTGCCGTGGTCGACGTGCCCGGCGGTGGCGACGACGTGCACGTCAGGCCGCGCCTCCCCCGGTGCGGCCGAGGGCCTCGACCACCGCGCCGGCGAGCCGCTCGTCGTCCGCGGGGTCGAGCGCGAGCAGGTCGAGCAGCAGCCGGCCCTGGTGCACGCGACCGACGACGGGCGCGGCGCCGGTGCGGAGCGCGGCCGCCAGCCGCTCCGGCACCGCGACGGCGGCGCTCGGCAGCTCGACACCTGGGGCACCACCGCCGCCGACCGCGCCGGCGCTGTCCACCACCTCGACGGCGGCGTCGTTGCCACACGCAGCGCGCACCGACTCGGCGACGCGAACCGCACGCGCCTTCAGCTCGTCGACGTCGGGGACGAGTGCCGCGGCCACCGGCGGCGTCGGTCCCGTGAGGGTCGCCTCGAGCGCGGCCAGCGTGAGCTTGTCGACGCGCACCGCCCGCGCGAACGGGTGCCGGCGCAGTGCCTCCACGAGCTCGGCCCGCCCCAGCATCAGCCCGCACTGCGGCCCGCCGAGCAGCTTGTCGCCGGACGCCGTGACCAGGTCCGCGCCGGCCCGCAGGCTGGTCGTGGCGTCGGGCTCAGCGGGCAGCCGAGGATGCGGGTGCAGCAGCCCCGAGCCGATGTCGTGCACGACCGGCACGTCGAGGGTGGCCAGCTCCTCCACCGGCACGGACGAGGTGAACCCCTCGACCCGGAAGTTCGACGGATGCACCTTGAGCACGAACGCGGTGTGCTCGTCGACCGCGGCGGCGTAGTCCTCGAGCCGCACCCGGTTCGTCGTGCCGACCTCACGCAGTCGCGCGCCCACCGACTCGACGAGCTCCGGGATCCGGAAGCCGTCGCCGATCTCGACCATCTCGCCTCGGGCCACCACCACGGTGCGTCCGACCGCGAGGGCGCACGTCACGAGGGCAAGGGCCGCGGCGCCGTTGTTCACGACGTGCACGCCGCCCGCCTCGGGCACGGCGGCGGCCAGCGCGGCCAGCGCGCCCTCGCCGCGGCGGCCCCGTCGGCCGGTGGTCAGGTCGAGCTCCACGTCGGTCGGCCCGGCCGCCACCGTGACCGCCTCGACGGCGGCCTCGGACAGCGGGGCACGGCCCAGGTTGGTGTGCACCACGACGCCGGTGGCGTTGACGACCCCGCGCATCGAGGTGGCGTGCTCCGGCAGCAGC
>DASURB010000022.1:0-22442 GCA_036280235.1 Nocardioides sp. | reverse complement strand
GCACCCGTTCAGGGCCTCTGGGACGAAGTCGATCGCGTGGCTGCTGGATGTGCCCGGGCCGCGCCGGCCGTTCGCGCACGACCACGCCAAGACGCCAGACGTGGAAGAGATCTGCGTTCGATGCCGGATCGAAGCCCGGGGGCCTCTTGAACGCGGGCGAGAAGTTGAGTAGATCTATTAGGTCGTCGTCTGGCTACTCAACTGGCTCCTGACGCGCCGGGCGCCCACGGGTCAGAATGGCAGCAGATCGGCTGCCACTGGGTCGCCAGTGATGGGGCCAAAGTGATGCACGAGAGTGATGCACGAAGCCCCGGAATCGGTGTCCAACCGCGGCACAGGACGATCCGACGTGAACCGCGTCTAGGCCGCTGACCTGCGGTTTCGCAGATTTCCGTCGACAGCCGCCAAGCCTGGAACCTCGTGGCACCAGTGGCAGGCGGCGTACCTCACGCTCAGCAGCACCGGGCGGTCCGTCGCCCGCGCCTCCGCGAACGCCTCCTCCGACCACTCCCACCAGTCGACCGGGTTGTCCTTGTGCTGCAGCAGGTACGGCGACGTTGCCTGGCCGAGACGGTTGGTCATGCTCTCGAGCCTAGGAGGGTGCCGGTGGCACGCCGGGCTAAGAGCGCAGCAGGACGGCGTCGACGCGGCCGCGGTCGTCGAGGTACAGGTCGACCGCCCACCAGCCGCGGCACATGTTGTCGAGCACGCGCGGCTGCAGGCTGACCCAGTCGCGGCCCTCGAACCCGGGCGCCTGCATGCGCGGGCTGCCGCGGCAGGTGACGTGGTGGTCGTCGTCGATCCGGATCCGGCCCCTCGGGGCGGAGGCGAGCGGCGAGAGGAGGTACGGCGGGTCGGTCCACGTCGTGCGGCGGTCGGCGGCAGCGGCAGTGACCACCTTGTTCACGGCGACCGGCCCCTCGGCCAGGACGAGCACGCGGGGCGCCCACGGCATGCCGACGGCGGGACCGGGGTCGTGCGCGAAGCGCCGCATGGTGCGGGCAAGGTCGCGGCTGTCCCGGTCGGCGAGGCCGGCCGGCCTGTCGCCGGTGAAGACGGGCGCGGCGAACCGGTCGAGCGACGCGGCGGCTCGCGGCGCCTCCGCGCCGGCATCGCCGGACGACGGGGCCGGGTCGTCGTGCCCGACGTACCAGCCGACTGCGCCCGCGACCGTCACCACGGCCACCAACGTCCGGACCCAGCGCGGCACGCGGTCCGGGCGGTCGGAGCCGTGCGCGATCACGTCGGGCACCTGGTCCGGGGCCATCGCTCACCTCCGTCCCCTACGGTGCCACCATGCCCAGCGCCGCGTTCGAGAAAGCCCTGGCCGAGAGTGAGCTGCAGGAGACGACCGGGGTCGCCGAGCCCGGGGTGGTGGGCCCCGGACGAGCCGGAGTCCTGCTGTACGAGTCGCACGAGGGCGCGCTCACGTGGCACCGGCCCGACGACCTCGCGCTCGTCGACGAGGCGGCGCTGCCCGGCCGTATCCGCCGGTTCGTCTTCGACGTCGTCGACCGGGTGGTGCAGGCGTTCGAGACACGGGCGCGTCCGCACCGGTTGCGCATGTTCCCCGACGGCGGCGACGTCGACCTCGGCGGGCTGGCGGCCGCCGGGCGGGTGCTGCTCCTCGTCCACGGCACGGCGAGTACGGCGGGCAGCGCCTTCGGCGCCCTGCCCGACAGCGCGCTGGACCGCCTCGTCCAGAGGTACGGCGGAAGGGTGGTCGCGCTGGAGCACCCCACCATCTCGGTCTCGCCGATCGACAACGTGGCGTGGCTCGCGGAACGGCTCGGCACCGAACGGGTCGCGGTCGACCTGCTCGCGCACTCGCGCGGCGGCCTGGTGTCGCGCCTGCTGGCGGAGCAGCCGGAGCGCACCGGTGGCCTGTTCGACACCGGACGCGTCGTGCTCGTCGGCACACCCAACGCGGGCACGGCGCTCGCCGACGAGGCGCGCTACGGGCAGCTCCTCGACCGGTTCACGACGATGGCCGACCGGCTGCCCGACCCGCTCGGCGGGCCGATCCTCGAGGTCATGCTCCGGCTGGTGCAGCAGGTCGTGGTCGGGGCGCTCGACGGGCTCGACGGCCTGGCCGCGATGGACCCGGACAGCCCGTTCCTCACCGAGGTGCTCAACACCGCCGGCACGAAGACAGACACAGACGGCTGGACGGCGGTCGGCGCCGACTACGAGCCCCCGCCCGGCTCCGCGCTCGCACGCGTCGCGCTCGATGCCGGCAGCGACATCGTCTTCGCGTCCCGGCCCAACGACCTCGTCGTACCGACCGACGGCTGCTACGACGTGCCCTGCGTCCCCGGCTTCCCGATCGCGGACCGGCTGGTGTTCGCGGCCGAGGACGGCGTGGACCACAACGGCTACTGGCGGGCGCCGGCGTTCGCCGACCTGCTCGACGAACGCCTCACCGGCTCATGAGCTGGACGCAGCCACCTCGTCCAGCAGGCCCTGCTCGGTGACGATCTCGAGCGACAGCGTCTTGTAGCCGACGTCCTCGAAGAGCACCGTCACCCGGTCGTCCTCGATGTCCGCTACGGTGCCGCGGCCGAACTCCGGGTGATCGACGTAGGTGTGCACGGCCGGGCCGTCCTTCGGCGCGGCCGGCGCCTCGGCGACACCGGACACGCAGTTGTCGCAACGACCGCACAGCTCGCGGTCCTCCTCGCCGAAGTAGCTCTGCAGCCACTCCGTGCGGCACCGCGTCGTCTCCGCGTAGGTCCGCATCATCTCCACGCGGGACTTGTCCAGCCGCTGCTGCGCCTCGGCGCGCTCGACCGCGGTCTTCGCCTCGTCCGCTCCCTCGTCCGACGAGGTCCGCGCGAGCTCGAGCAGGTTGAGGATCCGGCCTACCTTGCGCGGGCCGAGCCCGGTGGCCCCCTGCACCGCGCCCCGGTCGTCGCCCCCCGACTTCGCGACCGCCTTCCGCACCCGCCGTACGTCCGCGAGGTCCGGGACACCGCCGACGAAGAACCGGCCCAGCGACAGGTCCTCCGGCCGGTAGACCAGGCACACCTCCGCCGGCTCGCCGTCCCGACCAGCGCGGCCGACCTCCTGGTAGTAGGTGTCCGGGGCCTCCGGCGCCTGCGCGTGCACCACCCAGCGAATGTCGGGCTTGTCCACACCCATGCCGAACGCCGACGTCGCCACGATGACCTCGACCTCGCCGTTCATGAACGCCTCGTACGCCTCGTCGCGCCGCCGCCCGCTCAGGCCCGCGTGGTAGCAGACCGCACGGCGGCCGCCCTCGGTCACCGCCTCCGCGAGCTCCTCGGTCAGCCTGCGGGTGCGGCTGTACACGATGCCCGGTCCTTCGGTGCGCCCCACGAGGTCCAGCACGGTCTCGCGCGCCGCGTCCGCGGACACCGCGCGAACGACGGACAGCGCGAGGTTGTCTCGCCGGAAGCCGCTGACGACCAGCCGGTGGTCCTCGAGGTGCAGCCGCTCGACGATGTCCTCGCGCACCGGCGGCGCGGCGGTCGCGGTCATCGCGACGACGCGCGGCTTCCCCATCTCCGCGACCAGGTCGCCGAGCCGGAAGTAGTCCGGCCGGAAGTCGTGCCCCCAGGTCGACACGCAGTGCGCCTCGTCGACGGCCACCAGGGTCGGCTCGATCTCCGCGAGCCGGGCGCGCACCTCGTCGGACGCGAGCTGCTCGGGCGAGAGGAACAGGAAGTCCAGCTCACCCGCCTCGGCCTGGGCGAGCACCTCCTCGCGCTCCGCGACGCTCTCCGCCGAGCTGATGCGGGCCGCCGCCGGGGCCGGGTCGAGCTCCTCGAGCCGGCGCAGCTGGTCGACCTGCAGCGCCAGCAGCGGCGACACCACCACCGTGCAGCCGCCGAGCAGCAGCCCGCCGAGCTGGTAGGTCAGCGACTTGCCGGCACCGGTCGGCGCCACCAGCAGCACGTCGTGACCGTCGAGGAGCGCCTCCACGACCGCCTTCTGGCCCGGCCGCAGCCGTGCGTGCCCGAAGTACGCCTCCGCGGCCTTGCGCACGGACGGTCGCTTGGCTGCAGCCTTGGTCGCCCTCGTCGTCACGGCGCCCCCGTGCCCGCGGCGGGCGGTTCCAAGCCTCCCCCCGGGCCCGGCGGCGTCAGCGCTCGACCGGATCGCCCAGCTCCAGCGTCTCGCCGCGCCGCACCTGGCGCAGCGTCGCCGTGAGGCCCGACTCGCGGTAGGCCCCGACGAACGCCGACAGCGGCGAGCGGAACACCCGGTAGTCGTCGTAGTGCACCGGGACCACCTCGCCCGGCCCGATCCGGCGCACCAGGTCGACGCCCTGCTCGGCGTCCATCGTCACGGTGTGCAGCAGCACCCGCGTGCCGCCCAGGTGCGCGACGACCGTGTCGATGCCGGGATGCCGCCGCGCGATCTCGGAGACGTGCTCCCCGGTGAGCGTGTCGCCGGTGAGGTACGTCGTACGCCGGACCGCGCCGTCGACGCGGTGCACGAGCAGCGAGCCCATCACCGGTGGCAGCAGCGCACCCATCAGCCCGCGCGCGTGGATGCCCGGCAGCGCCTCGACCGTCAGGCTCTCGCCGGGACGCTCCAGCCGGGTCGAGGACCACGTCTCGAGGCCCAGGGCGGCGAACCCCCAGTCCGTCAGCCTCCGGGCGGCAGCCGGGGTGGTGATCACCGGCTGGTCGCGCGACAGCCGTCGTCGCGCGACCCGGTCGAAGTGGTCGCCGTGCAGGTGCGAGAGCACCACGGCGTCGAGCGCCGGAAGGTCCTCCGGCTGGTGCGACGGCTCGGTGAGCCGGCGCGACCACAGCCCCTTGCCGAGGTAGGCGCGCTGGCCCCGGTGCAGGAAGTTGGGGTCGGTCAGCACGGAGAAGCCGCCCATGCGGATCAGCGTGGTGGCGGTCCCCACGAACGTGAGCGAGTCGGTGCGGTCGGCCATCGGCCCTCCCTGGTGCGCGGACCAGCGACGTACCCCGGAAGCGGGCCGGAATGTCTCACCCGCCCGCGGTGTTGTGCCGGGCGACAGAGATCCACCACTGGAGGAGAGACCCACACGTGCCCACGACCAACCTGACGGCCGCCGACTTCGAGGAGACGGTCGCCGACAACGACATCGTGCTCGTGGACTTCTGGGCGTCCTGGTGCGGCCCCTGCCGCCAGTTCGCGCCTACGTTCGAGAAGGCGTCGGAGGCCCACCCCGACATCGTGTTCGGCAAGGTGGACACCGAGGCCGAGCAGGCGCTGGCACGCGCCGCCAACATCACCTCGATCCCGACGCTCATGGCGTTCCGCGAGGGCGTGCTCGTGTTCGCGCAGCCGGGCGCGCTGCCGCCCGCCGCGCTCGACCAGGTCATCGACGCCGTCAAGGGCCTGGACATGGCCGAGGTGCACGCCGAGGTCGCCAAGCAGCGCGGCGAGCAGAACTGATCGCCTGAACCAACCACTCACAGTGCGTCCGCGGCCTAGTCTTTGGCCGTGGACGCACGTGCCTGGGACGAGAGGTACGCCGCCACCGAGCTGGTGTGGTCGGCCGGACCCAACCAGTTCGTCGAGAGCGAGCTGAAGGACCTCCGCCCCGGGCGGGCGCTCGACCTGGCCGCCGGCGAGGGTCGCAACGCGATCTGGCTCGCCGAGCAGGGCTGGGAGGTCACCGCCGTCGACTTCTCCCTCGTCGGGCTCGACAAGGGCCGGGCCGCGCTGGCCCAGCGCCCCGGCGGGCGCGATCTCCACGTCGAGTGGGTGCACGCGGACGTGCTCGAGTACGACCCCGGGCCGGTCTCGTTCGACCTGGTCCTCATCGCCTACCTCCAGCTCGTCGCCGACGAGCGCCGCCAGGCGATGCGGCGCGCGATCGACTGCCTCACCGTCGGCGGCACGTTCTTCGTCGTCGCCCACGACAGCACCAACATCGAGGAGGGAACGGGCGGCCCGTCCGACCCCGCGGTGCTCTACACCGCCGAGGACGTGCTCGACGACCTGCGCGGCTGCTCCTTCGAGGTGTTGCGCGCCGAGCGCGTGAGCCGTCAGGTGGTCGAGGACCCCGTCTCCCACCGGGCGCATCCGGCGCGTACGGCGTACGACTGCCTGGTGCGGCTGCGCCGGACGGCCTGACGATGACGCCCGCCCAGCTCAAGGCGTTCGCCTGCGTCGTGCGGCTCGGCTCGGTCAAGTCGGCCGCCCAGGAGCTGGGAGTGAGCGAGGCCGCGGTGTCCATCCACGTCGGGCACCTCCGCAAGGAGCTCGACGACCAGCTTTTCGTGCGCACCGCCTCCGGGTTGGCGTTCACCCCCGGCGGCCTGCGGCTGGCGAGCCGGGCGATGGAGATCGTCGGCCTGCAGGAGCGCACCGTGCACGAGGTCAGCCAGGCCAGTGCCGGCCGACGGCTGCTGCGCATGGCCGCCTCCAGCCTGTTCGCCGAGCACGCCGCCCCCGGGCTCATCGAGCTCTTCGCGAGCCGGGCCGACGACCTCGACGTCGAGCTGAGCGTGTGCGCGCCGTCCCAGATGGCCGACCTGCTGCACTCCCGGACCGTCGACATCGCCGTCAGCCCCGTGCACCCGGAGGGCGGCTCGCTGGTGCGGACGCCGTTCCTCAACTACGAGGTGGTGACCGTCGCCGCGCCCGCGCACCCGTTGGCCGGGATGCTGGCGACTCCGCAGCAGGTGCGTGAGCAGCGGTGGTTCCTCGGCCCGTCCGCGGCCGGCGAGCAGGGCACCGTCGCGGGGATGCTGCGCCAGCTCGGCATCCCCGAGGAGCGCCAGAGCATCTTCCAGAGCGACGCCGCCGCCGTCGAGGAGACCAAGCGCGGCGACGGGCTGTCGCTCGCGCTGCGGTTCGCCGTCGCCGGCGACCTCGCGGGCGGGCGGGTCGCCGCCGTCCAGGGCAGCCACCTGCGCGCGACCGGCACCTGGTCCGCGCTCGCGCTGCCACCGCACAGTCAGGTGCCCGCCACCGCCGAGCTGCTCCGGTTCATCACCACCCCGCGCGCCACCCAGGCGATGGTGCGAGGTGCGGGCGTGCGCCGCGGACGGTTCCGCCCCTCGGTGCACGTCACGCTGTGGTCGTGACCGGGGCCATCACCGGCGCCACGATCACGTCCAGCGCGTCGAGCACCGCGCGCAGGTGGTGCGCCGGGAGGAACGCGTCGCAATACGGCAGGGCGGTGGCCATCGATCCGACCAGCGGCTCGAAGCCGGGCGCCGCCACCCGCGGGTTCAGCCACACCACGCTGTACGCCCGCAGCCGGGCGCGTTTCATCGCCCGCGCCAGCAGCGCCGAGTCGTCGGAGTCCCAGCCGTCGGAGCACACCACGAGCACCCCGCCGCGCAGCGCCTGCCCGTGCCGCGAGGCGAGCAGCTCCGCGAGGCAGGTCGCCAGCCGGGTGCCGCCGTACCGGTCCGTCACCTGCTCGCCGGCCAGCTCCATCGCCGTGCTCGCGGACCGGTTCCGCAGCGCGGGGGTGAGCCGGGTCAGCGACGTGGAGAACGCGAAGGTCTCCGCGCGCCCCGACCTGGCCAGCGCCCGCATGACGTGCAGGTACGCGGTGGAGTAGGCGCGCATCGACTCGCTGACGTCGACCAGCATGGTCAGCGACCGCGGCCGCGGTACGGCGCGGGTCCGGCTCAGCCGCACCGCCTCCCAGCCGGTACGGCGGGAGCGCGCGATCGTCTCGCGCAGCGCGATGCGCCGCCCTCCGGGCACCACCCGCCGGCGCCGGCTGACCCGTTGCGGCCACCGCGGCAGCGACCGCTCCAGCCAGGCGCCGACCAGCGCGAGCTGGTGCTCGTCCAGCTCCTCGAAGGGCACCTCGGCCACCGCCCGCACCGCGCTCGGCATCAGCTCCGGCACCACCAGGTCGCCGTCGACACCACCGTCGTCGGCCTCGTGGGCCCGGGCGTGCCACGGCAGCACCACGGTCGTGCCCTCCGCCGCTCCGGCCGGGGAGGCGCCGGCGACACTCTCGCCCTCGCTCTCCTCGACCTCACGCTGCAGCGGCCCACTGGCCTGTCCCTCCAGCGGCAGGGCGGCGTCGCGGAACACCTGGTCGAAGACCCGGTCGAACGTGGGCAGGTCGTGTTGGCGGTTCACGAGGGTGACCCGCAGCAGCCAGTACAGCGCGTCCAGGTCGCGTGGGGCCGACGCCTCGAGTCCCTCGGTCAGCGCGGACAGGGCGGTGAACGTCACCGGCACGCCCGCCGAGCGGAGCCGCTCCCCCAGCGCGACCACGAAGGCGCCGCGGTCCACCGCGCGCAGGACCGGGCCGCCGGGCTCGCTCATCACGCGCTACCCGAACACGAACGAGTCCGCGGCCGCGGCCAGGACGTCGCGGTCGTCCGGGGTCTTGGCCAGCGCGCTGAGCGTGGCGCGCACGTCCTCCCGCACCAGCTCGCCCACCCCGAGCGCAGCCAGCGCGGCGACCCAGTTGATCGCCTCCGCGACCCCCGGCGCCTTGTCGACGTCGAGCGTGCGCACGTGCCCCACGAACCGGGCCGCGGACTCGATCAGGGCCTCGTTGGCGTCGGGGACCGTCCGCCGCAGGATCGCGACCGCACGCTCGGGCGACGGGAACTCCAGCCAGTGGTACAGGCATCGCCGGCGCAGCGCGTCGTGCAGGTCGCGGCTCCGGTTGGAGGTCAGCACCACGATGGGCGGCCGGACCGCGGTGAACGTGCCGAGCTCGGGCACCGTCACCGACGACTCGCCCAGGAACTCCAGCAGCAGGGCCTCGAACTCGTCGTCGGCGCGATCGATCTCGTCGATCAGCAGCACCGGCGCCGCGGGACCGTCGTACCGGACGCAGTGCAGGATCGGCCGCTCCAGGAGGTACTCCTCGGAGAACAGGTCGGCCTCGGTCAGCCGCTCGTGCCGCGCCTCGGCGAGCCTGATCGCGAGCAGCTGGCGCTGGTAGTTCCAGTCGTAGAGCGCCTCGCTGGCCGAGAGCCCCTCGTAGCACTGCAGTCGCACCAGCGGTACGCCGAGGGCCAGCGCGAGCACCTTCGCCGCAGCCGTCTTGCCCACGCCCGGCTCACCCTCGAGGAGCAGCGGGAGCCCGAGGCGCAGCGACAGGAAGATCGCCGTGGCGGTGCCCTGGTCGGCCAGGTAGTCGTGCTCGTCGAGGAGGCGGCGTACCTCCTCGGCGTCACCCGGCAGGTCGCGCCCGTCGGATCGCTCGACAGATGTGGTCACGACGCCAGTGTGCTGGCAAACGTGTCCCGGCAACCGGGGTTGCAGAACCAGTAGTCGACGCCGTCGTGCTGCAGGTGCGGCGTGTCCGGCAGGACCGTGACCGTCATCCCGCAGACCGGGTCGATCGCGGTGGACGGGACCGGAGCGGACATGGACGGCAGGCTCGCCGCGGTGAGGCCCTCGAGCCTGATCGCGCGGATCACCGCCGCGAGGATCGACAGCGCGATCTCCGGAGCGGTCCGCGCGCCGATGTCGAGGCCGACGTGCGGGTGCACGCGAGGCAGCTCGTCCTCGGCCGGGGCGAGCTCGTGGAGGATCTCCTTGGCACGCGTGCGGCTGCAGACCAGCCCGACGAACCCGACCCCGGCGTCCAGGGCGCGTCGCATCGCGCCCACCTCGTCGCCGCCGTGGGTGGACACGATGACCGCGACGGCACCCTCAGGCGAGGCGCCGTCGTCGGCGCGGGTGACCACGAAGTCCACGGCCGGCGCGAGTGTGGCGAGTGCCTCCGCTGTGGGTGAGGCTCCGACCAGGTGCAGGACCGGCGCCGGCAGCACCGGCTCGAGGTAGATCTCCATCGCACCTCCGGACAGGCAGGGGTTCACCACCACCCGCGCGCCCGGCGTCTCCGGGAACGCCTCTCGCTCCTCGGGGAGCACGCGCAGCAGCAGGCTCTCGCCGCTCTCCAGCGTCTCGAGCGCGGCTGTGCGCACCGACCCGGCCGCGCAGTGCCCGCCGACGAAGCCCTCCATCGAGCCGTCGGCGAGCACGATCGCGCGGTCGCCGGCCTTGGTCGAGCTGGGCTCCTGCGCGCGCACCACCGTGGCACGCACGAAGGGCACCCGGGCGCGCTCGAGCTCGTCGATGCGGTCGCTGAGGGTCACAACCACGTTCCTCTCGGCCTAGATCGGCGGCGTGGGGTCGCCACGCATCGCGTCCCACACCCGCGACGGGGTCAGCGGCATGTCGGCGTGGCGTACGCCGAACGGCTTGAGCGCGTCGACCACTGCGTTCACCACCGCCGGTGGCGAGCCGACGGTCGCGGACTCGCCGACGCCCTTGGCGCCGATCGGGTGGTGCGGCGACGGCGTCACCGTGTAGCCGGTCTCCCAGTGCGGCACCTCGAGCGCGGTCGGGATGAGGTAGTCCATCAGCGACCCGCTGAGGCAGTTGCCGTCCTCGTCGAAGGCGATCATCTCCATCAGCGCCATGCCGACGCCGTCGGTGAGACCGCCGTGCACCTGCCCCTCGATGATCATCGGGTTGATCCGGGTGCCGCAGTCGTCGACCGCGACGAACCGGCGCACCTTCACCTGGGCGGTGCCGGGGTCGATGTCGACGACGCAGATGTAGGCACCGAACGGGTAGGTGAGGTTCTCGGGGTTGTAGCAGATCTGGGCCTCGAGCCCGCCCTCGAGCCCGTCCGGCAGGTCGCCGGCGCCGTGGGCACGCATCGCGATGTCCTGGATGGTGACCGACTTGCTCGGGTCGCCCTTCACGTGGAACGCGCCCTTCGTCCACTCCAGGTCGTTGACCGACACCTCGAGCATTCCGGAGGCGATGATGCGGGCCTTGTCACGCACCCTGCGGGCCACCAGCGCGGCGGCGGCACCGGAGACCGGCGTCGAACGGCTGCCGTAGGTGCCGAGGCCGAACGGGGTCTGGTCGGTGTCGCCGTTGACCACCTGGATGTCCTCCGGCGGGATGCCGATCTCCTCGGCGACGATCTGGGCGAACGTCGTCTCGTGGCCCTGGCCCTGGCTCATGCAGGAGACCCGGACGACGGCCTTGCCGGTGGGGTGCACCCGCAGCTCGCAGCCGTCGTTCATGCCGAGGCCGAGGATGTCCATGTGCTTGCGGGGTCCGGCGCCGACCGCCTCGGTGAAGAACGAGACCCCGATGCCCATCAGCTCGCCGCGGGCCCGGCGCTCCTCCTGCTCCTTCCGGAGCTCGTCGTACCCGGCGATCTCGAGGGCGACGTCCAGCGCCCGCTCGTAGTTGCCGGAGTCGTAGACCCAGCCGGTCCTGGTGGTGTACGGGAACTGGTCGGGCCGGAGCAGGTTGCGGCGCCGCAGCGAGACGGGGTCCATCTCCAGCTCGTAGGCGAGGCAGTCGACCAGCCGCTCGATGAGGTAGACCGCCTCGGTGATCCGGAACGAGCAGGCGTAGGCCACGCCGCCCGGGGCCTTGTTGGTGTAGACCGCGGTCATGTGGCAGTACGCCGCCTCGAGGTCGTAGCTGCCGGTGAAGACGCCGAAGAACCCGGCCGGGTACTTCGTCGGGGCGGCGACGCCGTTGAAGGCACCGTGGTCGGCCAGCACGTAGGTGCGCACGGCCAGGATCCGGCCCTCCTTGGTGGCGGCGATCTCACCGCGCATGATGTAGTCACGGGCGAAGCCGGTGCTGGTGAGGTTCTCGGTGCGGTCCTCCACCCACTTGACCGGCTTGCCGGTGAGCAGCGAGCCGACGATCGCGCAGACGTAGCCGGGGTAGATCGGCACCTTGCCGCCGAAGCCGCCGCCGATGTCGGGAGCGATCACGCGGATCTTGTGCTCGGGCAGCCCGGCGACCAGCGCGTACAGCGTGCGGTGGGCGTGTGGTGCCTGCGTGGTGGACCAGAGGGTGAGCTTGCCCTCCACCGGGTCGTAGTCGGCGACCGCGCCGCAGGTCTCCATCGGGGCCGGGTGCACCCGCGGGTAGACGATGTCCTGGGTCACCACGACGTCGGCCTTCGCGAAGACCTTCGCCGTGGCGTCGGCGTCCCCGGTCTCCCAGTCGAAGATGTGGTTGTCAGTCCTGCCCTCCAGGTCGTCGCGAATCACCGGGGCCTCGGGGGCCAGCGCCTTCCGTACGTCGACGACGGGCTCGAGGATGTCGTACTCGACGTCGATCAGCTCGAGGGCGTCGCGGGCGGCGTACCGGTCCTCGGCGACGACGAAGGCGACCTCCTGACCCTGGAAGCGGACCTTGTCGGTCGCGAGCACGGCCTGCACGTCGTTGGACAGGGTCGGCATCCAGGCCAGCCCCTTCTCCGCCAGCATCTCGCCGGTGACGACGGCCTTGACCTTCGGGTGCGCCTCGGCGGCGCTGGTGTCGATCGAGACGATCCGCGCGTGCGCGACCGGCGAGCGAAGGATCGCCAGGTGCAGCATGCCGGTCAGCTGAACGTCGTCGACGTAGCGGCCGCGGCCGCGGATGAACCGGGGGTCCTCCTTGCGCAGCATCCGGCCGTGGCCGAGCGGCTTCTGGTCGTTGTCGACGTGCTCGAGGTCCTCGGCGACCTCGGCGACGCCTGGTTCGTGCTTGATGGTGGTCATGACGCGCTCCCGACGGTCTCCTCGGGCTCACTGGAGGCGGCTTCCGCCCCGTCGCCGTGACCGTCGCTGTGGCCGGCGGCCCACTGCACGGAGCGGACGATCGTGGTGTAGCCGGTGCAGCGGCAGATCTGTCCCGAGATCGCTTCGCGGATGGTCTGCTCGCTCGGGTTCGGGTCGCGGTCGAGCAGGGCACGAGCGGTCATCAGCATGCCGGGCGTGCAGAACCCGCACTGCAGGCCGTGGCAGCGCATGAACCCCTCCTGGACGGGGTCGAGCACGCCGTCCTGCTCCAGTCCCTCGACGGTGCGGACCTCGTGCCCGCCGGCCATCGCGGCCAGGACCGTGCAGGACTTCACCGGCTCGCCGTCGAGCCACACCGCGCAGGTGCCGCAGTTGCTGGTGTCGCAGCCCCAGTGGGTGCCGGTGAGCCCGAGCTCGTCGCGCAGGAAGTGGACCAGCAGCATGCGGCCCTCGATCTCCCGGGTGACGGTCTCCCCGTTGACGGTCATCGTCACCTGCATCGTCAGTCCTTTCCTTCGTGAGCCTGGTCGCCGGCCCGGCCGGCCTCGATGCGCTCGACCGCTCGGCGGAGCGTGCGCCGGGTGAGCTCGTCGGCGAGGTGGCGCTTGTAGTCGGCGGTGCCGCGGTTGTCGGTGGTGGGGCTGCAGCTCTCGGCGGCGATCGCCCCGGCCCGGGCGAACAGCTCGTCGGAGGGCGCCTGCCCGCGCAGCAGCTCGGAGATCGGGGGGATGCCGGTGGTGTTCGGCCCGACGGCGGCCAGCCCGACCCGGGCGTCGGTGATGACCGGGCCGTCCATCCAGACGGCGGCGCCGGCCGAGGTGACCGCCCAGTCGCCGGCGCGGCGCTCGACCTTGGCGTAGGCGCTCGACCCGTTGGGCCGCACCGGGATCCGGATCTCGGTGAGCATCTCGTTGTGCTCGACGGCGGTCTCGTAGGGGCCGCGGTAGAACTCCTCCATCGACACCACACGCTCGCCGTTCGCGCCCCGGATCACGCAGGACGCGTTGAGGGTGGTGCACACCGCGGAGAGGTCCTCGGACGGGTCCGCCTGGCACAGCGAGCCGCCGATGGTGCCGCGGTTGCGGACGAGCGGGTCGGCGATCACCGCCTCGGCGTCGGCGAAGATCGGGAACAGCGCGGCGAGCTCGACCGACTCCGCCAGCTCGCGGTGCCGGGTCATCGCCCCGATGCGGACCTCGTCGGTGCCGACGCGCACGTAGCCGAGCTCGTCGTGGAGGTCGTTGATGTCGATGAGGTACTCGAGGTTGACCAGGCGCAGCTTCATCATCGGGACGAGGCTGTGACCGCCGGCGACGAGGCGGGCCTCGCTGCCCAAGCGGTCGAGCAGCCCGATGGCCTGGTCGACGCTGGTGGCGCGTTCGTACTCGAAGGGCGCAGGGACCTGCACGACGGCTCCTCTCGGACGCGGTCGATCGATGTGACCTGGGTCACCTCACCATCGACCCGCCCGGCGGGGACGTCAATGGCCCCCTAAGCCGTCGGTTAATTAGGGCATGCGGGCCATACGCATGGCCACGCCGCGGAGCCGGACCGCGACGCCTCGGACGCGCTCGTGCGGTCGGTCAGAAGGGCGTGGAGGTCCCGTTGCGCTTGTCGTCGTTCTCCGAGCCCTCGGAGGCCGGGGCGTCGGGGTCCTTCTCCTCGAAGTCCACCTTGCGCAGCTGCTTGACGAAGCTGAACGCCAGCAGCACGACGGCCACGACGAGGCCGATCCACACCGCGAAGCCGAGCCAGCCGGCCTTCACGTCCTCGGGCTCGGGCGCCTCCTGGGCGGCCAGGACGAGGAGGTCGACGACAGCGGCGGTCATGACTTCATTGTCTCAGCCAGGTGGCGGACGCCCGCGAACAGGTCGTCCTCCGGGAGCTCGACGTCGACCAGCGAGCGCGCGAGCTCGTAGTCCTCGGTCGGCCAGGCCTCCTGGTGGATCTCCAGCGGCACCGCGAACCACGGCCCGTCCGGATCGATCTGCGTCGCGTGCGCGAGCAGCGCCTGGTCGCGGATCGAGAAGTACTCCGCGCACGGGATCCGGGTGGTGATCCGGGCCGCGTGGACCGGGTCCGGCTTCCACTCCTTGAGGCGTTCGGCGTACGGCGACTCGAGGCCGTGCCGGATCATCGCGTCGTGCAGCGCCTGCGTGCGCTCGCGGTGGAACGAGTGGTGGTAGTAGAGCTTGAGCGGCTGCCACGGCTCGCCGGCATCGGGGTAGCGGTCCGGGTCGCCGGCCGCCTCGAACGCCGCGACCGAGACCTTGTGGCACATCACGTGGTCGGGGTGCGGGTAGCCGCCGTTCTCGTCGTACGTCGTCATCACGTGCGGCTTGAACTCGCGGATCAGCCGGACCAGCGGCTCGGCCGCCTCCTCGACCGGGACCAGCGCGAAGCAGCCCTCGGGCAGCGGCGGCTTCGGGTCGCCCTCGGGCCAGCCCGAGTCGACGAAGCCGAGCCAGTCCTGGCGCACGCCGAGGATCTCGCGCGCTTTGTCCATCTCCGCCCGGCGGATGGCGGTGATGTTCTCCAGCACCTCGGGCCGGTCCATCTTCGGGTTGAGGATCGAGCCCCGCTCGCCGCCCGTGCACGTGACGACGTGCACGTCGACGCCCTCCGCGACGTACTTCGCCGTGCTCGCCGCGCCCTTGCTCGACTCGTCGTCGGGGTGGGCGTGCACGTGCATCAGCCGGAGGCCGGAGCCGGACAGGGTCGGAGACATGGGCTGAATCCTAAGCCGGGGCACCCACCTACGATGGGCCGGTGACCGACCTCGCCGAGCGCTACGGCGCGCCCAGCACCGGCCGCCGCAAGGCGGTCGTCGCCGTCGTGGTCGTGCTGGTGTGCGCCGCGCTCTCCTGGCTGGCCTGGGTGATGCTCAGCCACGGCCGGCCGCTGGTGCAGTCCGACCTGGTCGGCTTCGAGCGGGTCGACGAGCACCGGGTCGAGGCCACCTTCACCGTCGTACGTCGCGACGCGGACGTGGCCGCGTCGTGCCTGGTGCGCGCACTGGCCGCCGACCACTCCGTCGTGGGCGAGCTCGACGTCGCGGTTGGACCGGGCGGCGCGACCCGGCAAAATATCGAGAGAACGCTTCGCACCGAACGCGAAGCCACGTCGGTCGAGCTGGTCGGCTGTCGCGCCGACGGCCAGACCCGCCGACGCTGACCTGGGCGTTTCCACGATTTGGGGACGCCTGGGGCCCGGTTGGTAGACTCTTCTACTTGCCTTGAACACGACCGGGTGGTCGCCGGGCACGCGTGTGCCAAATGAGCGCCCCGGTCCACCCCTTCCACACAGGAGCACCCAGCAGTGACGCAGTCCAGTGAGCAGAACACGATCTGGCTGACGCAGGACGCCTACGACAAGCTGAAGTCGGAGCTCGAGCAGCTCAAGGGCCCCGTGCGCCAGGAGATCATCGAGCGGATCAGCGCCGCGCGCGACGAGGGCGACCTCAAGGAGAACGGCGGCTACCACGCCGCTCGCGAGGAGCAGGGCAAGGCCGAGGCGCGCATCCGTCAGCTTGAGGACATGCTGCGCCGCGCCGAGGTCGGCGAGACCCCGGCTGATGACGGTGTCGTCGAGCCCGGCATGAAGGTCACCTACAAGTTCGTCGGCGAGGACGACACCGAGGTGTTCCTGCTCGGCGCCCGCGAGATGGAGGACACCACCGACCTCACGGTGTACTCCCCCCAGTCGCCGCTCGGCCAGGCGATCATCGGCCACAAGGTCGGTGAGACCGTCGCCTACGCCGCTCCGAACGGCAAGGAGCTCAAGGTCGAGATCGTCGACGCGAAGCCCTACACCGGCTGACGCTCACGCACTGCGCCCGACGGCCCGCGACCGGCTCCGGTCGCGGGCCGTCGGCGTTGTGCCTGAGCTGCCGAGGGCGACTCGGGGCTACTCCGTGACGGGGTAGCCGGACGCCCGCAGCCGGCTGAGCACGCGCGCGGCGTGGTCGGGCCCGCGGGTCTCGACCTGCAGCGCGACCTCGACCTCGTCGAGGTGCAGCTGCGTCGACGTCCGCTCGTGCACGACGTCGAGCACGTTGGCCTCCGCGTCGGCGAGCTCGGTCAGCAGCTTGGCCAGGCCGCCCGGGTGGTCGGCGATGGTGACCTTGAACGCGAGGTAGCGCCCCGCCGCGGCCATGCCGTGCCGGATCACCCGCATCAGCAGCAGCGGGTCGACGTTGCCGCCGCTGAGCACCGCGACAGCGGGCGTCTCGAACCCGTGCGGCCGGTCCATCACCGCGGCAACCGCGGCGGCGCCGGCCGGCTCGACGACGAGCTTCGCCCGCTCGAGCAGCATCAGCAGCGCCCGCGACAGCGACTCCTCGCCGACGGTCATGAACTCGTCGACGTGCTGCTGGATCGCCGCGAACGGCACCTCGCCCGGGCAGCCGACCGCGATGCCGTCCGCCATCGTCGTCATGGCCTTCAGCGGGACGGGGTGGCCCTCCTTCAGTGACGGCGGGTACGCCGCCGCCCCTTCGGCCTGCACACCGATGATGCGTACGTCGGGGCGGAGCGCCTTGATCGCCGTGGCCATGCCCGCGATGAGCCCTCCACCGCCGCACGACACGAACACCGTGCGTACGTCGGGGCACTGCTCGAGCACCTCGAGGCCGCACGTGCCCTGCCCGGTGACGATGTCGACGTGGTCGAACGGGTGGATCAGCACGGCCCCGGTCTCGGCGGCGAACGCCTTGGCCTCGACCAGCGCCTCGTCGACGGTGTGCCCGTGGAACCGGACGTCGGCGCCGTACCCCTTCGTCGCCTTCTCCTTCGGGATCGGCGCACCCTCGGGCATGAACACCGTCGCCTTGATGCCGAGCATCTGCGCGGCCAGCGCCACGCCCTGCGCGTGGTTGCCGGCACTCGCGGCGACGACGCCGTTGGCGCGCTCCTCCGGCGAGAGCCGGGAGATGCGCAAGTAGGCGCCGCGGATCTTGAACGACCCGGTGCGCTGGAGGTTCTCCGCCTTCAGCAGGACCGGCCCACCGGCGAGCCCCGACAGCCAGCGGGACTCCTCCATGGGGGTCTGGATCGACACGCCGCGGAGCGCCTCACGGGCCTCCTCGATGTCGGCCAGCGTCGGCAGAGGCACCGTCATGCCGCACACCCTAGACCGCCGGACGCGCGGGTGCCGGGGCAGGTGACGGGTGGCCGCGGGACTGCCAGAGTGGCCGCATGACCGACCCCATGACTGGCCCCATGACTGGCCCCATGACTGGGCCCATGGCTGGCCCCATGACCGACATGGACTGGAAGCTCGAGCTCATCCTCCTCCCCGTGTCCGACCCCGACCGCAGCAAGTCGTTCTACGTCGAGACGCTCGGCTTCAACCTCGACGTCGACCACGACATGGGCGACTTCCGGGTCATCCAGTGCACGCCGCGGGGGTCGTCCTGCTCCATCACGTTCGGCGTCGGCATGCCGGTCGGCGAGCCCGGGTCGGTGAAGGGCACCCACCTCGTCGTCCAGGACATCGAGGCCGCGCGGGCGTTCCTCGACGAGCGCGGGGTCGAGCACGGCGGCATCGTGCACTTCGAGGGCGGCGGCCCGCAGCCGGGGCCCGACCCGGAACGGCGCGACTACAACTCGTTCATCTACTTCGACGACCCCGACGGCAACTCGTGGGCGGTGCAGGAGGTCCACCACGTCCGCTGACCGTCCCTGGTCCAAGCCCCGGCCGGCGTCATCAGCGTCACACCCGGAAAACTGCATGCGTCATGCATCTAGTTGCATGCTTGGCGCATGCAATCTTCCACCGACCTCGCCGGTGCGGCCGAGCGGGTGCCCGAGCCCGAGACCGTCGAGGACGCGCTCCTCGCGGCCATGGCACGGATCGGCAAGCGGCTGCGCCACCGGGTCGCCGGCGACCTCGACTTCTCGACGTTCGTCCTGCTGAAGACCGTCGCCCACTTCGGCCCGCTGCGGCTGTCGGCGCTGGCTGCTGAGCTGTCACTCGACGCCTCGACCGTGAGCCGGCACGTCCGCTCCCTCGAGGGCGCCGGCCTGCTCGAGCGCGCCGCCGACCCCGAGGACGGCCGGGCGTTCCAGGTCGCCCTCTCCCCCGCGGGCGCGGCCCGCATCGAGGAGGCCGCCTGCCGTCGCCGCGACCTCATCGGCTCGCTGCTCGCGGACTGGAACGACCAGGACCGCGAGGACATGCGCCGCCTCCTCCACCAGCTCACCCTGTCCCTCGAGAACCAGGAGCACTCCGCGTGACACCCGACTCCCAGGGCTACCTGTCCCACAAGCAGATCCTCGTCGTCATGGGCGGGCTGATGGTCGGCATGTTCCTGGCCGCCCTCGACCAGAGCATCGTCGGTACGGCGCTCCCGCGGATCACCTCCGAGCTCGGCGGCCTCGACAAGCTGTCGTGGGTGGTGACGGCGTACCTGCTGACCGCCACCTCGTCCACGCCCCTGTGGGGCAAGCTGTCCGACCTCTACGGCCGGCGCCTGCTGTTCCAGGCCGCGATCACCACGTTCGTGCTCGGCTCGCTGTTGTCCGGCCTGTCGCAGGACATCAACCAGCTGATCGCGTTCCGGGCCGTCCAGGGCCTCGGCGGCGGTGGCCTGATGGCGCTGGCGCTCGCCACCATCGGCGACGTGATCCCGCCGCGCGAGCGCGGCCGCTACCAGGGCTACTTCGCCGCGGTGTTCGGCGTGTCCAGCGTGCTGGGCCCGGTGCTCGGCGGCTGGTTCGCCGACGGTCCCGGCTGGGAGTGGATCTTCTACATCAACGTGCCGCTCGGCATCGCCGCGCTCATCGTGACCTCGGCCGCGCTCAAGATCCCGCACGTGCGCCGTGAGCACAGCATCGACTATCTCGGTGCCGCGCTCGTCGTCTCCGCGGTCTCGTCGTTCCTGCTCTACACCGCGTGGGCCGGCCCCGACCAGGGCTGGGGCTCCGCCACCGGCATCGCGCTGCTCGCCGCCGGCCTGGTGCTGACCGCGCTGTTCGTGCTCGTCGAGCTGCGCGCCGCCGAGCCGATCCTGCCGATGCGGCTGTTCCGCAACTCGATCTTCAGCGTGGCCAACATCTTCGGCTTCCTGATCGGCGTCGCGATGTTCGGCTCGATGATCTTCATCCCGGTCTACCTCCAGGTCGTCGACGGGATGAGCCCGACCGAGTCCGGCCTGGCCATGCTGCCGATGGTTGCGGGCATCTTCACCACCTCGATCGCCTCGGGCCGGCTGATGAGCCGCAACGGCCGCTACAAGCCCTACCCGATCGCCGGCGCGGTCGTCGTGACCATCGGCCTGCTCATGCTGTCGATGCTCGACAACGAGTCGCCGTACTGGTTCGCCGGCGTAGCGATGTACGTCATGGGCACCGGCCTCGGTCTCACCATGCAGGTGCTCGTGGTCGTCGTGCAGAACTCCGTGGACCGCTCCGACATGGGCGTCGCGACCAGCTCGGTGACGTTCTTCCGCCAGATGGGTGGTTCGTTCGGTACGGCGCTGTTCGGCGCGATCCTGTCGAGCCGGCTTGCCACGCACATCGCCGATGTGCTGGCCGGCAACCCGGTCGCCGTCCGGGCGGGTGGCGGCGGCGCCGAGCTCGACGCGGTGACCAACAACGTCGAGGCGATCAAGTCGCTGCCCGAACCGCTGCACGGCCTGATCACCGAGGCCTTCAGCCTGTCGCTGCACGACACGTTCCTCGCCGCGGTCCCGCTGACCGTCGTGGCGGTCGTCGTGGCGCTGTTCCTGAAGGAGATCCCGCTGACCGGTCGGCAGACGCCTCAGGCGCCGGCCGAGGGTTCCGCGTCCGGTGACGCGGAGTCGGGCGTCCCGGCCTCCTCCGGGGCGTCACCGACCGCGGTGTAGTTGGCGAGGTACTGGGCGACGGCGTTCAGCGCGGCGGCGAACGGTACGGCGAGGAGTGCGCCGGCCACGCCGCCGAGCAGGACACCCATGCCGATCGCCACGATCACGCCGAGCGGGTGGAGCGCCACGAACCGCCCGGTGAGGAACGGCTGCAGCACGTGCGCCTCGATCTGCTGCACGAGGATCACGCCGCCGAACATCAGAAGGGCGACGATCGGGCCGTGCGCGACCAGCGCGACGAGCACGGCCACGGAGCCCGAGATGGTCGCGCCGACCATCGGGATGAACGCGCCGAGGAACACCAGCACGCCGATGGCCGTCGCGAACGGGACCTTGAGGATGAACGCCACGATCATGATGCCGATCGCGTCGGCCAGCGCGATGATCACGGTCGCCCGCACGAACTGGGTCAGCGACCGCCATGCCACCTTGCCGGACTCGTCGGCGCGCAGCCGGGCGGCGCGGGGAAACAGGCGGACCACCCAGGCCCAGATGCGCGCGCCGTCGGCGAGGAAGAAGTAGCTCGCGAAGAGCACGATGAAGAAGCCGGCCACGATGTGGCCGATCGCCGTACCGACCTCGGTCGCCTGGGTCAGCAGCTCCTGGGAGGAGCTGGTGATCGCGGACTGGGCCTCCCGGAGGACGTCGTTGATCTGCGAGTCCGACGCCTGCAGCGGTCCGGTGCGCAGCCAGCGCCGGATCTCCTCCAGGCCCGAGACCACCTGGGCGGACAGGTCGCTGAAGCCGGCCGAGATCTGCGTGCCGACGAAAGTCAGCAGCAGCACGACGGTGCCCAGGCCGCCGACGACCACGATGGCGGAGGCGAGCTTGCGGTTGATGTGGACCTTGCTCGCGGACGCCACCACGGGGCCGGCCAGGGCGGCGATCAGCAGCGAGATGGCCAGCGGCAGGAAGATCACCGAGAAGTAGGCCATCACCCGGTAGGCGATGTAGCCGGCGGCGCCGATCACGAGCGCGCGCCACGCCCACGCCGCCGCCAGGTCGACGGCCCAGGGCACCTGCGCCCGGCTGAAGTTGCTCGGGCCGGCGTCGATCACGATCGGCTGCGGCTCCTCCGGCGCTCGCTCGGCGCGGAGCTGCTGCAGCTGGTGCGCGACGCGCTCGGCGAACCGCTCGTCGGACTTGGCCCGCTGCGCGGCGCGCAGCCGGCTCAGGCCTGCCGTCATCCGGTTGCCCTCCCGCATGACGCCAGGCTATGCGAGGGCGCCTACCGGCGGAGCAGACGGCGCGCCAGGCTGCGCGCGGCCCCGGGATGCTCGGCGGCGAGCAGGCCGACCGGAGCCAGCACGTAGTCGCGGTCGACGGCCGTGCGCGGTCGCTCCGGCAGCTGCCAGCCGGCACCCGGGTCGGCGTCGAGATGGCGGCTCAGGACGTCGGCGGCGTCGTCACCCCCGTGTCGGAGCACCCCGCCCGAGCCGACCAGCAGGTCGACCTCGCGCAGGTCCTTGCCGCTGCGCTCCACGATCCGGCCCTCCGGGCTGAACACCACCTGGGACCGGCCGGCGTGCCGACGCAGCGCCAGCGTCACGGCTGCGGCCGCGATCGTCAGGTCGTCCTCGGCACCGGCGTCGTCGGCAGGCAGGTACGACGGGTCGGCCTGCCGGACGGCAGCGGCCTCGGCGAAGCGCGGGTCGAGCAGTCCGGCGGCGACGCCCTCCTCCACCGTGCTCACCGCGCTCCATCGCATGCCGAGGTCGCCCTCGACGGTGCGGCTGACCGGGACCGTGGCCACGACCTGCCGCGACAGCCCCGCCTCCTCCGGGTCCACCTCGACGACGGAGTGCACGTCGGTGGTCGCCCCGCCGACGTCCACGACGACCACGTCGCCACCGAGCTCGTCGGCGAGCAGCTCGACCGCAGTGAGCACGACGTCCGGGGTGGCGCCCCGGACCATGGAGGTGAAGCTCTCCCCCGCGTCACGCTTCGACAGGTGCTTGCCGCCGATCACGTGCCGCAGGAACATCTCGCGGATGGCAGCCCGCGCGGACTCGGGCGCGAGCACGCCGATGCGCGGGACCACGTTGTCGGCCAGGACGTACGGCGTGCCCGCGTCGTCGAGCAGCTTCGCCACGTCGTCC
>DASURB010000021.1:0-2040 GCA_036280235.1 Nocardioides sp. | reverse complement strand
TCGCCAGCTTCTGCTTCTGGGTGCCGAAGCCGTCGACGTGCTGGACCATGGCCAACCCCTTGCGGGCCACGACGTTCTCGATGTTGACGACCATGTCCCGGCGGAACTGGTGCAGCAGGAACAGCTTCTGCGGGTGGTCGTTGCGTCGGGCGATCCTCTGGAGCCACTTCGAGACGCGGTTCACCTCGGCCGCCCTGACCTGCCCGATGGTCTCCGCCGGCACCTGCCCGGCGCCCATCCGCCACTCCGGGTCCAGCGCCAGGCCGACCCACGGGCGCTCCAGAGCCCACCGCCACCGCTTGGCCACCTCGAGGAAGCCCGACCGTCCGGGCTGGAGGTCGAGGACCAGCAGCGCCTTGTTGCGCCGAGCCGCGCGCAGGTACCGCTCCACGTGCTCACGAGCGATGTCGTGGCTGTAGTCCCCGTCGGCACCCGGGCCACGGTCGGCGATCGTCACGATCATCTCGTAGACGATCTGCACCTTCCAGGAGTCGCGGGCGTACGGCCTGGCGGACTCGCGCAGCCGGTCCGTGATCCGGTCGGGGGTGTCTTCGCCGAGCACGCCCATCGTCGGCGTGCTCGCCGTGCCGTAGTAGGCGACGAGCAGGTGCCCCGGGTAGATCCGTCGGCCGCCCTGCGGCAGCTCGGGCCGCTTCCCCACCTGGGTCATTGCCGCCGGTACGACGGGCGCGGCCACCGTCCGGGCAGCTCCGGCAGCCGAGGTGTCGACCGGCGAGGAGACGGCGGTGAGCCCGGTCATCAGCACGCCGACGAGTGCCATCAGGAGCGCCGGCGCCCGACGCGACGAGGTCATGCCACAACGCTAGTCGCGCACCGCCTGTCGGCCCGCGACCTGACAGGCCTTCCGCTCGTGTCGCGTGTGAGTCCCGGACGGTTGTCGGCGGCCGGAACCGTCCGTGGCTCACACCGGGTCGGACCCCGGCCGGTGCCGGCGCCGGCGACCCGTCAATCATGCTGCGACACGCCGCGAAAAGCGCGGCGAGACTGACGGGTCGGCGAGGGTCAGCCGCAGACGGCGCCGTGGGCCGCGGACTGGACGACCTTGGCGTACTTCCCGAGCACACCCTTGGTGTACTTCGGCTCGTGCGGCGTCCAGCCGTCCTTGCGGGAGGCGAGCTCGGCCTCGTCGATGGTGACCTCGAGCCGTCGGTTGGAGACGTCGAGGAGGATCGGGTCGCCGTCGCGGACGAACGCGATCGGTCCACCGTCGACGGCCTCCGGCGCGATGTGGCCGACGCAGAGGCCCGTCGTACCGCCGGAGAAGCGGCCGTCGGTGAGCAGCAGCACGTCCTTGCCGAGCCCCGCTCCCTTGATGGCTCCGGTGATGGCGAGCATCTCGCGCATGCCCGGGCCGCCCTTGGGGCCCTCGTAGCGGATGACGACGACGTCGCCGGCCGTGATCTGCCCCGCCTCGAGCGCGTCCATCGCGGCGCGTTCGCCGTCGAACACGCGCGCCGTCCCCTCGAAGACCTCGTCGTCGAAGCCCGCGGTCTTCACGACCGCGCCCTCCGGCGCCAGCGAGCCCTTGAGGATCGTCAGGCCGCCGGTCTTGTGGATCGGCTTGGACAGCTCGCGGATGATCTCCCCGTCGACGTCCGCGGGCGCGAGCTCGGCGAGGTTCTCGGCCATCGTCTTGCCGGTCACGGTCAGGGTGTCGCCGTTCAGCAGGCCCGCCTCGAGCAGCGCCTTCATCACGACCGGGATGCCGCCGACCTTGTCGACGTCGTTCATCACGAACCGGCCGAACGGCTTGAGGTCGCCGAGGTGCGGCACCTTGTCACCGATCCGGTTGAAGTCGTCGAGGGTCAGGTCGACCTCGGCCTCGCGGGCGATGGCGAGCAGGTGGAGCACTGCGTTGGTGGAGCCGCCGAGCGCCATCGTCACCGCGATCGCGTTCTCGAACGCCTCCTTGGTGAGGATCTGCCGCGCGGTGATGCCCTTGCGCAGCAGGTTGACCACGGCCTCGCCGGAACGGTGGGCGAACCCGTCGCGGCGACGGTCGACCGCGGGCGGCGCGGC
>DASURB010000020.1:0-46412 GCA_036280235.1 Nocardioides sp. | reverse complement strand
GGTCAGCCGCGCCCGCGTCTCGGCGATCCGCGGCGTGAACGTCGACGGCGTGATGCGCACGCTCGTCGCCCGCGGCCTGGTCGAGGAGGCCGGCCAGGACAGCGAGACCACCGCGACGCTGTACCGCACCACGTCGTACTTTCTCGAGCGCATCGGGATCACCTCCCTCGAGGAGCTCCCCGAGCTGGCGCCGTACCTGCCCGAGATGGCCGACATCGACGAGCTGGCCGCCTCGGAGTCGGCCTGACCGTGTCGCGCGAGGTCGAGACCGACGCCGACGGTCTGATCCGGCTGCAGAAGCTGCTCGCGCAGTCCGGTGTGGCCAGTCGGCGCAAGTGTGAAGAGCTGATGCTCGACGGCCAGGTGGAGGTCGACGGCGAGATCGTCACGCGGCTGGGTACCAAGGTCGACCCGCGCACCGCCGTGATCCGCGTCGCCGGCAAGCGGCTGCCGCCGGTGAGCCCGCACGTCTACCTCGTGCTGAACAAACCGCGCGGCGTCGTCTCCACGATGAGCGACCCCGAGGGCCGGCGCACGCTGGGCGACCTCGTGGCGGACCGGCCGGAGCGGCTGTTCCACGTCGGCCGGCTCGACACCGACACCGAGGGACTGATCCTGCTCACCAACGACGGTGACTTCGCCCAGCGCGTCGCGCACCCGTCGTACGAGCTCGACAAGACGTACGTTGCCGAGGTCGACGGCCGCGTCGGCAAGGCCACCATCCGGCGGCTGCTCGACGGGGTGACCCTGGAGGACGGACCGGTCGAGGTGTCCGCGGCCAAGCTGGTGCAGGCGCACGACCGGCGCTCGATCGTCGAGCTGACCATCCACGAGGGCCGCAACCGGATCGTCCGCCGCCTGCTCGACGAGGTCGGCCACCCGGTCCACCGGCTCACGCGTACGGCGATCGGGCCGGTGGTGCTGCGCGGGCTGCGTCCGGGGGAGGTGCGCGAGCTGACCAACGACGAGCTCGGCACGTTCCTGGACGCCGCCCGGCTCTGACGGCCCGCGGTCAGCCCTCGCCGTCGAGAGTCGCCGACACCTCGTCGTCGAGCTCGTCGACCTCCGCGCGCTGCAGGCTCGCCTCCCCGTGCTCCTCGTCCCGGGAGGCCCCGCGGGGCTCGTGAGCCACGCCCGCTCCGCCCAGGACGTCCCCGCGGTCGGCCGCGGCCTCGGCGGCGAGGGCCTGGCCGACCACGTCGACCGGTGGCTC
Organism: Nocardioides sp.; assembly: GCA_036280235.1. Classification (GTDB taxonomy): domain Bacteria; phylum Actinomycetota; class Actinomycetes; order Propionibacteriales; family Nocardioidaceae; genus Nocardioides_B. The sequence continues at coordinate 45,199 of DASURB010000020.1, read as the reverse complement.
CTCCGGCGCGTGCGGCTCCGGCCGGACGACGGTCGGGCCGGGCGGCACGACGGCCGCGTCCCCGACGGCTCCCGGGGCCTCGGGCGTCCGCAGCGCGTGTGCCGTCCCGCGCACCACGGTCCCGGCGAGCCCGGCAGCGGCGCCTGCCGCGTGGACGGCCTCTCGGGCCACGACTCCGGTGAGGCCCACCGCCGTACCGGCGAGTCCGACGACCCGCTTGGTCACTTCGACGGGTTTGGTCAGTTCGAATGCGTTCATGTCAGCCCTCCTTGTCCAGCCCGGGCGGTGCCCCTGATCGCCCTCCACAAACCGGGAGCCCGAGTGCGCGGCGTCACACGGTCGCCGGGTGCAGGGGCGCTGCCGCGGACACCGCCTCAGCGACCTGCGCGGTCTCGTTAGGGTTTCCCCGTGTCAGTGCGAGCAGTGCGAGGAGCGACCCAGCTCGACGACGACGTGCGCGAGCACATGCTCGAGCGCGTCGCCGAGATGGTCCTGGGCGTGATGGAGGCCAACGGCCTGACCGTGGACGACTTCATCAGCGTGATCTTCACCGCGACGTCCGACCTGGTGTCGGAGTTTCCCGCGTACGCCGCCCGCAGGCTCGGCTTCGGCGAGGTCCCGCTGATCTGCACCCGCGAGCTCGAGATCGAAGGCTCGATGCCGCGCGTGGTCCGGATGCTCGCGCACGTCGAGACCGACCTGCCGCGCTCCGACATCACGCACGTCTACCTGCACGGCGCCGCCTCGCTCCGCCGCGACCTGACTCGGGTCCGCGAGGTGCCGGATGAGCAGCAGTAGCAACCCGTTCGGGGGCACCGTCCTCGTCGTCGGCGCCGGCCTGCTCGGCACGTCGATCGGGCTGGCGCTGCGCCGACGCGGCGTCGACGTGTCGTTGGCCGACCTGAGCCCCGAGAACGTCCGGATCGCCACCGGGCTGGGTGCCGCCAACGTCGGCCCCGACAGTGACGAGCCGGTGCTGGTCGTCGTCGCGGTCCCGCCGGACGCGGTCGCGGACGTCGTCACCGAGGCGCTGCGCGACACCGCCGCGGTCGTCACCGACGTCGGCAGCGTCAAGGCGGCGCCGTACGCCGCGGTGGCGGAGAACGTCACCACCGACCAGCTCCGTCGGTACGTCGGCAGCCACCCGATGGCCGGCAGCGAACGTTCCGGGCCTCTCGCCGCGAGCCCCAGCCTTTTCGACGGGCGGCCGTGGGCGGTCACGCCCCACGCCACCGCCGACCCGGACGCGGTACGCCTCGTCACCGCGCTCGCCGAGACCTGCGGCGCCACCCCGGTGACGTTCAGCCCCGAGGAGCACGACGAGGCGGTCGCCCGCACCAGCCACCTGCCGCACCTGCTCGCCGCGCTCGTAGCCGGCCGCCTCACCGACGCGCCGCGCGAGCACCTCGCGCTGTCCGGCCAAGGGGTCCGCGACGTCACCCGCATCGCCGCGGGCGACCCGGCGCTGTGGCAGCAGATCGTCGCCGGCAACACGGCCGCCCTGAGCGCGCTGCTCCGGGAGGTCCGAGCCGACGTCGACACGCTGCTCGGCGCTCTCGAACGCGGAGACCGCGCCGCGGTGACGGCGCTGCTGGACCGCGGCGTCGCTGGCACCACGGTGATCCCGGCCAAGCACGGCGGGCCGCCCGTCCCCGAGTCGAGCGTGTTCGTCATCGTGCCCGACCACCCCGGCGAGCTCGCCCGGCTGCTCGCGGACGCCGGCGAGGTCGGCGTCAACATCGAGGACCTGCGCATCGACCACGACCCGGGCCGGCCCGTTGGCCTGGTCGAGCTGTACGTCGCCGAGGAGAGCGTCGACCACCTGCTGGCGTCGCTGGAGGAACGGGGCTGGACCGCCCACCGGTAGAGTGCGGCCGTCCTGCAACCAGCCCTGGAGGAGCGCATACCCGTGGTCTCGACGAGCTCGAACGGCCGACTCTCGGAGGTCGTGGTGGCCATGGACGGGCCCTCGGGGTCCGGGAAGTCGAGCACCTCGCGGGGCGTGGCGACCCGGCTGGGGCTGCGCTACCTCGACACCGGCGCGATGTTCCGGGCGATCACCTGGTGGATGCTCCAGCAGGGCATCGACGTCAACGACCCCGAGGCGGTCGCCGCCCGGGTGGACGCCCCGGTGCTGGTCTCCGGCACCGACCCGGCCGCCCCGACCATCACTGTCGACGGCGTCGACGTCTCCGGCCCGATCCGCACCCAGGAGGTCACCTCTGCCGTCAGCGCGGTGAGCGCGGTCCCGGCCGTGCGTGAGCGGCTGCTGCGCGAGCAGCGCGACATCATCGGCAAGGGCGGCATCGTCGTCGAGGGCCGCGACATCGGCACGGTCGTCGCGCCGGACGCCGCGGTGAAGGTCTACCTCACCGCCGACCCCGAGGCGCGGGCCGCCCGTCGCACCGCCGAGATGGCCGGGACGACCGTGCAGGCGACCCAGGCCGACCTGCTCCGGCGGGACAAGTACGACTCCGGGCGCGCGACCGCACCGCTGACGATGGCCGACGACGCCCATCACATCGACACCACGCCGTACACGCTCGACGAGGTGGTCGACCAGGTCGTCGTCCTCGTCCAGCAGGCCCTGGAGAGGTGACGACCGACCTGCTGCGCACCGGCGAGGTGCCGTTGCCGCCGGATCGGCTGCAGCGCGCGCTGCGGCCGCTCGGGCGGGCGTACTTCCGCCGGAAGTACGACGTGCGCATCCACGGCGAGCACCATGTGCCGCGCAGCGGGCGGGTGATCATCGCCTCCAACCACGTGGGGTTGCTCGACGGCCCGCTGCTCGCCGCCTTCGCGCCGCGGCCGGTGCACGCGCTGACCAAGAAGGAGATGTTCGAGGGTGCCGTCGGCCGGTTCCTCCTCGCCTTCGGGCAGGTGCCGCTGTCGCGCTACGACGTCGACCTGAAGGCGATCAAGACCTGCGTGCGCGTGCTGCGCGCCGGGGGAGTGGTCGGCATCTACCCCGAGGGGACGCGTGGCGACGGGGAGATGCGGCACATGCACACCGGTGCCGCGTACCTCGCGCTCGTGACCGGTGCGCCGGTCGTGCCGCTGGTGATCTTCGGCACGCGCCACCCCGGCGGGCACACCGACTCGATCCCCGCCAAGGGCGCGCGATTCGACTTCGTGTACGGCGAACCGGTGTACTGGGAGGCGCAGCCGTGGCCCCGGAGGCAGGCGGACGTGCGCCGCGCCACCACGGAGCTGCGGAACAGATTCGTCGAGCACCTCGTTGAGGCGAAGGCCGTCACCGGCCGGGAGCTCCCCGGACCGCTGCCGATGATCACCGAGCACGACGTACGAGACGCCCGTGGCGTCTCCCGAAGGAACGAAGACGCATGACCAGCCAACCCACCGACCTCAGCACCGACGAGCCCGTCGGCCCGACCCCGGTGCTCGCCGTCGTCGGTCGCCCCAACGTCGGCAAGTCGACGCTGGTCAACCGGATCATCGGCCGTCGCGAGGCCGTCGTGCAGGACGTCCCCGGGGTGACCCGCGACCGGATCTCGTACGACGCGACCTGGAACGGCCGCGCGTTCACCGTCGTCGACACCGGCGGCTGGGACCCGGACGCCCGCGGCCTCGCGGAGCGGATCGCCGCCCAGGCCGAGGTGGCCGTCTCCGTCGCGGACGCCGTGCTGTTCGTGGTCGACGCGACGGTCGGCATCACCGACGCCGACGAGGCCGTCGTACGCATCCTGCGCAAGGCCAAGAAGCCGGTCATCCTCGCGGCCAACAAGGTGGACGACCAGCGCGCCGAGGCCGAGGCCTACGGCCTGTGGAACCTCGGCCTGGGGGAGCCCTACCCGGTCTCCGCGCTGCACGGCCGTGGCTCCGGCGACATGCTCGACGCGATCCTCGCCGCGCTGCCCGAGCCCCCGGCGGAGTCGTTCGCCGAGGTCGGCGGCCCGCGCCGCGTCGCGATCGTCGGGAAGCCGAACGTCGGCAAGTCCTCGCTGCTGAACAAGCTCGCCAAGGAGGACCGCGCGGTCGTCGACGACGCCGCCGGCACCACGGTCGACCCCGTTGACGAGCTGGTCCAGCTCGGCGGCCGCACCTGGCGCTTCATCGACACCGCCGGCATCCGCAAGCGGGTCAAGGAGGCGTCCGGCCACGAGTACTACGCGAGCCTGCGCACCGCCGGCGCCATCGAGCGCGCCGAGGTCTGCGTCATGGTCGTCGACGGCTCGCAGCCGATCTCCGAGCAGGACCTGCGGATCATCACCCAGGTCGCCGAGGCCGGCCGCGCGCTGGTCATCGCCTTCAACAAGTGGGACCTCGTCGACGAGGAGCGCCGCTACTACCTCGACCGCGAGATCGAGCGCGACCTCGTCCGAGTGCAGTGGGCGCCGCGCGTCAACATCACCGCCCGCACCGGCTGGCACGTCGACAAGCTCGTCCCGGCGCTCGACGCCGCCCTCGAGGGCTGGTCGACGCGCGTCGGCACCGGTGCGCTGAACTCGTTCCTGGGCCGACTCGTCGCCGAGCACCCGCACCCGGTCCGCGGCGGCAAGCAGCCGAAGGTGCTGTTCGGCACCCAGGCGTCCACCGAGCCCCCGACGTTCGTGCTGTTCACCTCCGGACAGCTCGAGGCGGGCTACCTGCGGTTCATCGAGCGCCGGCTCCGCGAGGAGTTCGGCTTCGTCGGCACCCCGATCCACCTCGAGCAGCGCCCGAGGAAGAAGGGCCGCCGCTAACTCCGCCGACCCGGCTCGAACCTCCCGCGCAACTCCGCCGACCCGGGCTCGTCTTGCCCACCCAGCACTGCCGAGTCGGTTCGCCTGGCCCAGATGCAGGTGAACCGCCTCCGGTCTGCGCTGCCGCAGCCGTGAGGCGGTTCGATCGGTCGGGCTGACAGGATTTGAACCTGCGACCCCTTGACCCCCAGTCAAGTGCGCTACCAAGCTGCGCCACAGCCCGATGCCCTCGATCCGGACTCCCTGGGGAGCGGCTCGAAGGCGTGTGAACCCTACCGCAACGCCTCGGGCGTCCCCGAATCGGGCTGTGCCGCGGGGTTATGGACGCTCATCCGGGGAAATGCCGCGTGGGAAGCGTCCCCATCTCGTGGGAAGTGCGGAAGGCCAGACGGCCGTGGTCCATCAGGACCCGGGGCGTGGCCGATCGGCCCTGTTCCTACGCCATCACGTGACGTTCTTTACCGAAAGGGATCGCTTGGACGGGACGAGTGTTCGGATCGACGCTCCGCTCAGCACAGTCAAGATCGTCGGATGTCTCCTCGCTATCGGGCTCGCCTTCGTAGCGATAGGCAGCGACATTGACGCGTTCCGTGACCCGTGCGAGAAGCCATACGGCGATGGGTGGACCGAGATTCCGGCGCTTGAGGGCGGCGGGGTGTTCGACTCGAAGGCCGCATGCTGCACGGACGGCCGCTTGGACCAGCCGCACCCAGATCACCGACAGGGACGCGGCGTTCGCTTCCGGCCCCTCGGGCTCAGTGAGCCGCGGCCGACCGCGTCACCCGGACCGCGTGAGCATCCGTGACGCCCACTCGTCCAGCCTGGCCGGGGGAGTTCCGACCGGCGAGTGGAGCGGACGATGAGCGATGCGACGTTCGCGGTGCTCGCGCTCCTGGTCCTCGGCTGGGCCGTCGTCTCGGGTCGGCTCGCTCGCGCGAACATCAACGGCCCGCTGGTCTTCACGGTGGCGGGCTACCTGGTCGCTAACCCCGCGTGGGGTCCGCTGTCGGTGGAGTACGACGCGCCGTCGATCCACCTGATCGCAGAGCTCACGTTGGCGCTGCTGCTGTTCGCCGACGCCTCCCGCGTCACCGTTGCCGAGCTGAGGCGGGACCTTCGGGTCACCGGACGCCTGCTCGGCGTCGGGCTCCCGCTCACGCTGGTGCTGGGGTCCGTTCTCGCCGTGTGGCTGCTCGACGACGTGTCCTGGGCACTGGCCGGCTTCGTCGGAGCCACGCTCGCGCCGACCGACGCCGCCCTGAGCGCGCAGGTCGTCAACGACGAACGCGTCCCCACGCGAATCCGCCGCGTCCTGAACGTCGAGAGCGGTCTCAACGACGGCATCGTGACGCCCGTCGTCGCGGTCACGCTCGCCATCGCGGCGACCGAGCTGGGCATCGTCGGGCACGACGACGGCCGCGGCGGGGGCGCCTTGTTCCAGGTCGCCGTCGGCGTCGCTGTGGGGATCGCCATCGGACTGGGAGGTGCGGCTCTGCTCACGGCTGGCTCCCGAAGACACTGGATCCTCCCCGGGGGCCGACGGCTGGGAGCCTTGGCCGCAGCGTTCGGCAGCTTCGCCCTTGCGGGCGCACTGGCCGGCAACGGGTTCATCGCCGCGTTCGTGGCAGGCATCGCGTTCGGCGCGGGCTGGCGGGACGACTCGCTCGCCGTGGAGGAGGTCGGCGAGCTGCCGGAGCTGCTCGGCGAGGTGATGGCGTTCGTCGTGTGGTTCCTCTTCGGGGCTGTCCTGGTGCCCGTCGCGTTCGACCACGTCGCGGCGTCGATCGTGGTGTACGCCGTACTCAGCCTCACCGTCGTCCGGATGCTGCCGGTGGCGATCTCGTTGATCGGGGCAGGGCTCGACCGCGGAACCGTGCTCTTCGTGGGCTGGTTCGGACCGCGCGGCCTCGCGTCGGTCGTCTTCGCGCTGCTGGCCGTCGAGGAGCTCGGCGAGACGTCGGCCGTGGCGCCGTCGATCGCCGCGGTTGCGCTCACGGTGCTGCTGAGCGTGGTGCTCCACGGGATCACGGCCGGGCCGTTCGGCGCTCGCTACGCCCGCTTCGAGGCAGAGGAGAGCGAGGTGCCCGCACCTCGGTCACGGCGCGCTGGCCACCACGTCAGCGGATGACGCGGAACAGGCCGTGCGCGCCACGCTCGGCGTCGACCATCAGGTGCGAGACGAAGGGGTAGTCGCCCGGCTCCGGGAAGGTGAGCTCGACGAAGCCGCCCTGCGCCGCCTGCAGACCCAGGCTCTGCGCGCCACCACTGTCGCGGGATCCACGGCGGAGGAGGTAGGCGCCCTCGGCGTACGTCGTGTCGAACTGGCCGCCGACGACGTGGAACGACGACGGCCGGTTGGGCCCGGCGTCGAGCACCCACACCCGGACCCGCTCGCCGACGCGCGCCGGCAGGGGAGCGTGGTCGTACTGGTTGGCGTAGCCGTTGAACACCACGAGGTCCGGGTCCTCGGCGGCCAGCTTCTCGGCGTCGGCCTCGCCACCCTGGTCGCCGAGGTAGAGCTCGGACTGCACCAGCACGTAGCTGCGGTCGACCCGCGGCAGGTCGCGAGGCTCTATCACCACCGCACCGAAGAGACCGTTGGCGATGTGTGCCGACATCGGCATCGTCGAGCAGTGGTACATCCAGATCCCGGCACGCGTGGCCCGGAACCGGTAGGTCAGCGACTCCCCGGGCGCGATCGTGCGCATCGGCCGCTGCGGAGCGAGCGCCCCGGCGTGGAAGTCGATCGAGTGGCCGACGGACCCGCGGTTGACCAGGGTGATCTCGAACCGGTCTCCGACGCGCCCGTGCAGCACCGGCCCCGGCGCCGTGCCGCCGTAGGTCCAGAGCCTCTGTCGTACGCCGGGCGCGACCTCTCGTACGACGTCGCGTACCACCAGCGTGCGACGGTGCACGCGCGAGCCCGTCGACGGCGGCAGCTCGGCGTCGCGAGGCGCCCACCCCGTCGACGGCTCGGTCATCAGGTCCAGCGAGTCGGTGGCGGCGGGATCGCCTGCTTCGGCGGGCTCGGGATCGGACGGGCCGTGCTGATGACCCTCGTGACTGCCCGTTCCCGCGGCCGTCGTGGCCCTGGAGCCCGTGACGTCGACGTGGAACACCATGCCCATCTGACGGTGGCCGAGGACGGAGCACCAGCCCTCGAGGTCGCGGCCCACCACGCCGACGTCGACCCGGGCGGTCTCCCCGGGCGCGAGCCGGCCGCTGCCCGCACCGCTGTCGAGGACGAGGTCGTGGACGTCCTCGTCGTCGGCGTTGGCCAGCTCGATCACCAGGCGGTTGCCGGCCGGTACGGCGATGGTGGACGGCGTGAAGCGCATGTCGCGGGCCTCCACGCGCACGGTCGTCGTCTCGCCGGTGGCGGCGACGCCTGCTGCCGCGGGCGGTGTCGCGGCAGCACCGACCGCGACGGGGTCGACGGCGACACCAACCGCCACCGCCAGCGCCAGAGCGCCGATCGCGGTCCCGGCCAGGCCGGCCGCCTGACCTCGCGGGCGCGAACGCGCCGCGGTGTCCGTCGACGGCGACGTACCCGCCTTGGCGCGACGCGACGCGCGCACGGCCAGGACGATCAGCGGGAGGACCGAGGCCAGGGAGAGCAGGACCAGGATCGAGGCGAGCACCCGGACGACGCTGGGCACCGGCAGCGCGCCCAGGACGAGACCGCCGTTGGCGAGGACCAGCCGCAGCGGCGCCCCGCGGTCCAGGACAAGGTTCGCCGCCCGCACCGGGACCGGACCCCCGCCGAGCGCGACCGGGATGAGGTACGAGAGCGCTCCGACGAGCACCTGGGCACCGAAGCCTGCGGCAAGGAACGGTGCCAGCCAGCCGAACGCGTCACCGGCGCGCTCCCACGAGGAGGCGGTGCCGAAGCCCACCGCGAGGGCGACGAGCGACCCCACCAGCCAGGCCAAGCCGGCCAGCACGGACCAGGCCGGGAACTCCGTCGGGCGCTTGCGGCGCAGCGCGTCAACGAACGCGGGCGCGGTCAGCAGAAGACCGGCGACGTACCCCACGACACCGGCGACGGCGAGAGCTCGTACCCCGGAGGCAGCTCCTCCGGCAGCGACCAGGACCGAGACCACCAGCACCGGCAGGGCACGGGCCGCGGCCCGTTCGGCGCCTTCGGCGATCCGCGTGCGCAGCATCGTCGGCCACAGCGTCACGAGCGTGCCGACGACCGTGAGGCCTACCCAGCCGAGCAGGTTCACCGAGGCGTGGGCCACCACGAGCCGGGTGTGCCACGGGTCGGCGGGGTCGCGTGCGAGCACCGTGCCGAGGCCGGCACCGACGGGCAGGAAGCAGGCGGCGGCCACGTAGTAGCGGACCGAGGAGCCGAATCGCGACGGCAGCGCGGCCCGCAGCCGGCGCAGGATCGTCCACCCGTGCCAGAGCACGGCGCCGCCCACGGCGGTCGCCCCGAGCAGGGTGAGGGGCCAGACGCCGGTGAGCACACCCGTGACGACCCCGACCACGCCGCCGTTGAGCAGCAGCAGCCGTCGTTCCTGACCCCGACGATCGGCGCCAGCGGTGTGCAGGAGCGCGTCGGTGAAGTAGCGGCTCCAGACGAGGATGGCGTGGCTGACCGCGCCGAGCAGCAGCAGGTGGATCATCAGCCACCGTGGCGCCGGCACGACCGGGTGCACGAACGCCACCACGACCGTGGCCGCCAGCCAGCCGAGCACTGGCAGGTCGCGTAGTGGCCAGAAGCCGCGCCCGCCGGCCTTGCTCACGACGACTTCCGATCGCCGAGCATCGTCAGCGCGACCACCACGACGGCGAACGACAGAACGGCCACAATGTTCAGAACACCACCGACCAGCCAGGCGGCGTGGCTGCCGAGCGCGTCGCCCGGCCAGAGCCGCACCGCCAGCGAGGCGTGCAGCAGCACGGCCGGCGCGGCGAGCACCGGACGGTAGGGGAGTGGCCGACGCAGCACCGCGGGCAGGATGACCGGGGCGTGCGCCATGATCATCGAGAGCGTGAAGCCGAGGAAGACCGCGTGCAGTACGGCGTCGTACCGCACACCGTCCACGGCGGGACCGCCGAGCAGCCAGACGAAGCCGGCGACGCCCAGCCAGCCGTACGCCGCGAGCATGCAGCCGGCCATGTAGCGGGTCAGGCCCGACACACGGATCGTGCGCCGGGCGACGTCGTGGGTGGCGAGCCAGCCGGTGAGCACGAGCAGCGCACCGCCGAGCAGAACGGTCCCGGGAGCGGGCCAGAGCAGGGCGGCGACCACACCGGCGACCACACCGGCCGCGAGCAGCACCAGCGTGCTCCCGGCCGACGGACCCATCACAACCTTGGCCAGCTCGAGCCGCTCGCCGGCGATGGTCAGCACGACGAACCCGACCAACCACGGCGCGAGCGTCGGGATCGTGGCGCCGCCCTGCCACAGCACGGCGGCGCCCAGGGCGAGGACGGCACCCAGCCCCTGGACCAGGACGGCCTCGTCGCGCTGCCGCCGCCACAGCGGCACGTAGACCCCGACCATCGCGGCCGTGCCGGCGGCCAAGAGGATCTGCCCGGCCTTCAGCGGTGCGGGGGAGACCAGCACCACGGCGCCCAGGCCCAGCAGGGCCGGGGCGGTGAAGCCGAGCGAGCCGCGCAGCGCGACCGCGCGTTCGACCGCGATCAGGGTGCCGACGAAGCCGAGCACCATGAGCATCCCGTGCACGTCGGGCAGCCGGTCGACCTCCACGGGAGCCGGCAGTCCGAGAAGCATCAGCGCGGCGTCGAGGCCGGCGAGAAGCGCCAGGGCCGCCGGGACCAGCAGCGCCGGTCGCCGTATGCCGAGTCGGACGGCTGCCCGGCTGTCGCCCCGAACGAGGGTGGTCACTTCCCCCTCCGCACCAGGTGCAGCCGGCAGGCGCCGGGCTCGGCGAACGGGAGCAGGTCTGTCCCGTCGGTGTCGGCGCCGTACTCCTCGAGGGCGCCGCGGACGAGCCCGAGGTGGACGCCGCACACGACGTCGGGGTAGCGGTGGGCGGCCTCCAGCAGCGGGCAGCGGGTCAGGCGGACCGTGGCGGCGCGGGCATCGGCGCGTGGCGCGAACCCGATGTCGTCGAGGAGGTTCACCGCCTCCCGCCGCGCGGCCGTCGCACTCTTCGCCGGGCCGGCGCTACGCGCGGCGGCGAGCTGGTGCCCCCACTCACGTCCGGCTTCGATCGCGTCCTCGGTCGGCTGCGCGCTGGTGCGGTGGATGGCCGCGGCCAGCGTCGCCGCGAGGCCGGCGTACTCGGGGCTCTCGGCCGCGTCGCGGCCGGTCGCCTCGTACAGCCAGGCCGGTCGACCTCGACCCGACGGCGGCTCGGTGCGGCGTCGCACGAGACCGGCACGCACCAGGGCGTCGAGATGCTCGCGGACGGTGTTGGCGTGCAGCCCGGACAGCGCGACGAGCGCCGCGAGGGTCGTGGGCTCGGCTTGGGCCCGCAGCATCTCGAGCAGCGCAGCGCGCGACTCCGACAACGGCTTGGCGGAGCGACCGTGACCCGGCCGCGGCCCGTAGCCGGCTGCGGACGACGATCGTGGAGCGCGATTATTTTCCACGGAGGCGAGTGTAATAAAATGCCGTCGCCGGTGCACATCCACCCCCGTGAAAGTGAGCAGACATGTCAGAGCTCGTCATCACCTCGAACGAGGCCGACGCCCTCGCGGTCGAGGCGGTCAAGCAGCACCACGCCACACTGGCCGGCGCACTCGCGACGTACGTCGAGAAGCTGTTCGCGGCCCTGTCGCGACGCGACACCACCGGGGCCGAGGCCGCCCGCCGCGACCTGGCCTCCTGGTGCCGCCGAGAGCTCGTACCGCACGCCGCCGCGGAGGAACAGGCGATGTACCCGGCCGCGCAGGCGGCCACCGAGGGCCGGCTGCTGGTCCAGGGGATGCTCGGCGAGCACGCCGTCATCACCGGGCTGGTCGACGAGATCGAAGAGGCCGCCGACCTGCTGCGGGCCGCCGGTGCGGCCGCGGCGCTGCGGGCGATGTTCGACTCGCACCTGGCCAAGGAGAACGACCTGGTGCTTCCGCTGCTCGCGGCCACGCCCGGGGTATCGGTCGCCGGGCTGCTCGAGGGAATGCACGAGCTGCTCGGCCACGCCGAGGGTCACGAGGGCCCCGAGAGCCCCGAGAGCCCCGAGGAAGCCGACGGCTGCGGAGGGCACGCCTGCGCGTGCGGAGAGACGGACGGCCCCGGGTACCCCGAGCTGGACGTGCGGACGGTCCCGCACGCGATCCGGCACGCGACGGTGTTCGGCGCGCTCGAGGCCGTGCGGCCCGGCGGCGGCCTGGACCTGGTCGCGCCGCACGACCCGCTGCCGCTGCTCGACCAGATCAACCAGCGGTGGCCGGGCGCGTTCTCGGTGACCTACACCGAGCGGGGTCCCGAGGCGTGGCGAATCAGCCTCGTCCGCACGGGCCTGACACCGACGCGCGCCTGAGGCCGGCTCCTCACACCCGCTGCAGCACGTCCCCGGCCGGCAGCGGCAGGCTGAAGTTCTCGCCGTAGCGGTGCGACATGTCGCCGAAGTCCTCGTGCTTGAGCACCACGTGCGAGGCCGTCACGTGCACGATCCGCACGCGCAGGTCGTCACCGTCACCGACGTACCGCCACGCGTCCGCCAGCATCGACAGGCCCGTCGACTCGAGCACCTCCGTCGCGGTGTGCTCGTCGCACGCCTCGTCCAGCGCGTGGCCGAGGAGGGACATGGGCACGACGAGACCCTCGCTGGCGGGCGCGAGGTAGCCGACGACCTCACCGTCGTCGGCACGCCGGTGCGGGGTCCAGGTGCTCGGGATCATGCGCGCCAGTCTGCGTGAGCGGCCCGCCGTACCGCCAACGGTTTCCGGCATGCGCACCCCGCTCCTCGGGTACGTCGTACGGCATGACCCGCTACGGCTACACGCTGATGACCGAGCAGTCCGCGCCGCGCGACCTGGTCCGCTACGCCGGACTCGCCGAGCAGGCGGGCTTCGACTTCGAGGTGATGAGCGACCACTACTTCCCGTGGCTCGACGAGCAGGGGCACGCGGGCTACGCGTGGTCGATGCTCGGCGCGGTGACGCAGGTGACCGAGCGGGTCGAGCTGATGACCTATGTGACCTGCCCGATCATCCGCTACCACCCGGCGGTCGTCGCGCAGAAGGCCGCGACGGTGAGCCTGCTCAGCGACGGCCGGTTCACCCTCGGGCTCGGGGCGGGGGAGAACCTCAACGAGCACGTCGTCGGGCAGGGCTGGCCCCCGGTCAACGTCCGGCACGAGATGCTCGAGGAGGCCGTCACGATCATCCGCGACCTGTTCGGCGGCGGATACGTCAACCACGTCGGGCGGCACTACCGCGTCGACTCGGCGAAGCTGTGGGACGTACCGGAGGACGGCGTACCCATCGCCGTGGCCGTCTCCGGCGAGCAGTCCATCGCGACGTTCGCGCCGCTCGCCGACCACCTGGTCGCGGTCGAGCCGGAGCCCGACCTCGTGAAGCGGTGGGACGGCGCCCACGACGGCGACTCCCGCAAGATCGGGCAGCTGCCGATCTGCTGGGGCCCCGACCGCGACGCCGCGATCGCCACGGCCCACGAGCAGTTCCGCTGGTTCGCCGGCGGCTGGAAGGTCAACGCCGAGCTGCCAGGCCCCGCCGGGTTCGCCGGGGCGACGCAGTTCGTCCGGAAGGACGACGTCGCCGACAACATCCCGTGCGGCCCGGACATCGACGCGATCGTCGCCGCTGTCCGCGAGTTCGAGAAGGCCGGCTTCACCGACGTTTGCGTCGTGCAGGTCGGTGACGAGCGTCAGGAGGAGTTCCTCGGCGTGGCGGGGAAGGAGCTGCTCCCGGCCCTTCGCGGCTGACGCTGAAGCAGGCCGCCGGGCCTGTGGATGACAGCCGACGCCGAGGCGCGCGAGTTGTCATCATGGCGTGCATGACGCGCACCGTCTCCGCTCTCGTCGCTGCACTGCTCGCGGCCACCACACTCACGAGCTGCTCCCTGCTCGGCGACGAGGAGGACGGCGACGCCGACGGAACATCCGTCGCCGACTGGGATCCCTCGGTCTCGATGACTCCCGCGGGGGTCGAGCTGGCCGCGTCCAGCGGGCTCGCCGACGACGCTCCGACGTACGACGTCGACGCCCGCGTGCATCCGCGCACCGGCAAGGTCGCCGGGACGGCCCGGCTGTCGCTGCCGGTCGGCGACGCCGACGAGGTGCGTCTGCGCTACTTCCCGGGCGTCCCCGACTTCGAGGCGAGGGCGGAGGTCGGCGAGGTCACGGTCGGCGAGGAGTCGGCGGACGCCGATGTGGAGGACGCGCTGATCACCGTGGCGCTGCCGGACGGTCACCAGGAGCGCGTGAACCTGACCGTACCGTTCTCCTACCAGTTGCCTGTCTCGGAGCGCAGCGGCGGTCTCCTCGACGCGCTGGGCGGGATGGGCGGACCGGCCGACATCGGGCTGCTGTCGCGCACGGACGACGCGTGGAACCTGGGCCACTGGTTCCCGCTCTGGATCCCTGAAGGTGGCAGCGCCGAACCGTCACCCCGCGGCGTCGGCGACATCGGCAACTCGCCGGCCGCGCTGATCCGGATGGAGCTGTCCGTCCCGGAGGGCTGGACGGTCGTCGACGGGGGAGTGCGCACCGACGAGGAGACCAGCGACGGCACCACCACCGTGACCTCCGAGGGCTACGGCATGAACGACCTCGTGGTGAACCTGCTGCGCGGGTACGCCGAGGAGGAGCGCGCCCTCGACGGCGACCTCGAGGGTGTGACGGTCCGTGCGTACGGTCCGGCCGACGAGAAGGCCGAGCTGGCCGGCGTCCTCGACGAGGCCACGGCAGCGCTCGAGGTGCTGTCCGAGCGCTTCGTCGCCTACCCCTGGCGCGAGCTCGAGGTCGTCTCCGCACCGCTCGGTTCCGGGGTGGGCGGCATGGAGTGGCCGGGGGCCACCTGGATCGAGCCGGCGATCTTCGCGGGCGGCGTGCCCGGGCTGGACGGCCTCGAGGACATGATCGGTGACCTCGGCGGCCTGGTGGACCTGCTCGGCGCGAGCGGCCTCGGCGGGCTGGTCGACGGCGACGTCGGCCGCATGCTCGAGACGACGCGCGCCTGGACCATCGCCCACGAGGTCGGGCACGAGTGGTGGCACATCCTGGTCGGCAACGACTCGGTGCTGGCGCCGGTGGTGGACGAGCCGCTAGCGCAGTACTCCGCGTGCCTCGTGCTGCGCGAGACCGAGCCCGGACCCCGCAAGGAAGTCGACGCGCTGTGCGACATGCAGATCAACAGCGGCTACGAGTCGATGCGACAGCTCGGGGACCAGGACGGCCGCGCGGACCGGGCGACGAGCGACTACGACTCCGCCTTCCAGTACGCCGGCCTGGTCTACGGCAAGGCCGCCGCGTTCTACCTCGCCCTCGAGGACCGCTTCGGTGCGGAGGCCGTCGCGGCGGCGCTCGCCGAGGTCACCGAGCGGCACGCGTTCGCGATGCTCACCACGGAGCAGTTCCGCAGAGCACTCGGTGAGGGGCTGGGCGAGCCGGCGTTCGACCGGCTTTGGCGTCGCTGGATGGAGGACAGCCATGGCGACCAGGACCTCGGCGTCGGGCCGGACGGCAGCGAAGGGGCCGCGGGAGCGGGCGGGCTCGAAGAGTTGCTGGGCGGACTCGGCGGTTCCCCCGGCAAGCCCGTCGACCCGGATGACCTCGACGCCATGCTCGGCGACCTGCTCGCACAGCTCGACCGGGCGGGCGTGGACCCATCGGGCGCGCGCACCTGACCCGTCCTCGCGTCTGCCCCGGACGGCCGTGTCCGCGCCACAGCCGATCAGGTCGTTTCACCTGACCCATTCGGGTCATTCGGCGTGTTTCACCGTCATGTGGGCCGATCGGCTCGGTTCCATGGACAAAGCCAGGGGAACCAGGAGCACCAGGACCATGAAGACAGTCCGCAGCACCACCGACAAGAGGTCCGGCCCGACCCGGGCCGCCGGTTCGAAGTCCCGCAGCTGCACCTGCGGGCAGCAGCTCGACGTGTGCGCCCGGGCCCACTGCCCGCGCTGCGGACGCACTCTGCACCGAGACTGAGCTCGACCGCCTGACGGGTGTCTCGACGAGCTCGACCACCCGGCTCGGACAGGCTCGACCACTCGGCCAGTACCGACCCGCACCGCGCGTCCCGGAACGTGGGAACCCACCGGATAAGGTGATCGTGACCGGGGCGAATGACTGAGCTATAGGTGGTTGGGTGGACGGCCAGAGCGCGACGGCGACGAGTGGTCGCCGGGTCCTGACCATTCCCAACGTCATCAGCATCGTCCGGCTGGCGGGGGTCCCGCTCTTCCTCTGGCTGATCCTCGTCCCCGAGGCCGACGGCTGGGCGCTCCTGGTGCTCGCCCTCTCGGGGATCAGCGACTACCTCGACGGCTACCTCGCCCGCCGGCTGCACCAGACCTCCAAGCTCGGCGAGATCCTCGACCCGGTCGCCGACCGTCTCTACATCCTCTCCACCGTGATCGGGCTCGCCTGGCGCGACATCATCCCGTGGTGGCTGGCGATCCTGCTGCCCGCCCGCGACCTCTTCCTGTGGGGCTTGGTGCCCTTCCTGCGCACCCGCGGCTACAGCGCGCTGCCGGTCCACTTCCTCGGCAAGGCCGCGACCGCCAACTTGCTCTACGCGTTCCCGCTGCTGCTGCTCGGTGACGGCACCGGTGTCGTCGCGATGCTCGCCAAGGTGTTCGGCTGGGCGTTCGCGATCTGGGGCACCGCGTTGTACTGGTGGGCCGGCTTCCTCTACGCCTGGCAGGTGCGCAAGCTCCTCGCCGACCACGACCGGAGGGCACCCAGTCTCGATGGCGCCTGAGCGTACGGCGTCCGGCGTGGACGCCACGGGCGAGCCGCAGGACCGTCCCACCGCCTCGCGGCCGGACCGGACGCTGCCCGAGCCGCCGCCGCAGGCGGTGATGGGCCTGATCAACTACCTCACCGCCACCTCGCTCGACCAGGACTACGCGGTCGTCGCGGAGAAGCGCGGCCGCACCGAGGAGCCGAAGCCGTCACGAAGTGGCGGGGCCGTTCTCGCGGTGCTCGCCCTCTTCGGTGTGCTCATCGCCACCGCCGCCGTACAGACCGCGCGCACCGCCGACGACACCGCGACCTCCCACGAGGAGCTGGTGCGGCAGGTCAACGCCCGCAAGGCGCAGCTCGCCGACCGGCGCGAGCAGGCCGACCGGCTGGCGGCCGAGACCGAGACGCTGCAGACGCAGTACCTCGAGGCCACGGCCCAGGGCCGCTCCGTCCAGTCCCGGCTCACCTCGCTCGGCGTCGGCACCGGCGCCGACGCGGCCCGCGGTCCCGGCATCGTCATCCGCGCCAAGGACGGGCCTCCGCTGCCGGACGGGGAGAACGAGATCATCGACCTCGACCTGCAGAAGCTGGTCAACGGTCTCTGGCTGGCAGGCGCTGAGGCCATCTCCATCAACGGCGAGCGGCTGACCGCGCTCACCGCGATCCGCCAGGGCGGCGCCGTGATCACGGTGAACTTCCGGCCGGTCTCACCGCCGTACACCCTGCGCGTGATCGGCGATCCCGACACCCTGGCCGCACGCTTCTCCGACACACCTGCGGGTCAATGGTGGAGCGATCTGCAGTCCCTCTATGGTGTGGACCTCCAGATCACGAACAGCGAGGACCCCCTGACCGTGCCCGCGGCCCGACGCAGCACGCTGCGCTACGCCCACACTCCGGAGACGCTGCGATGATCGCCGGTCTCGGGCTGCTCGTCGGTGTGCTGCTGGGGCTGATCCTGCAGCCGGAGGTCCCGGTCTGGCTCCAGCCCTACCTGCCGATCGCGGTCGTGGCCGCGCTCGACGCGGTGTTCGGCGCGCTCCGCGCGTTCCTCGACGGGATCTTCGACGACAAGGTGTTCGTTGTCTCCTTCGTGAGCAACGTGCTGATCGCGGCACTGATCGTCTACCTGGGCGACCAGCTCGGTGTCGGCGGCCAGCTCTCCACCGGCGTCATCGTCGTCCTCGGCATCCGAATCTTCTCCAACGTCGCCGCCATCCGGCGGCACCTGTTCCATGCCTGATCCCATGCCTGACCCCATGCCCGACGAGCCCACCAGCCCCGAGCAGCCACCGGCCGAGGAGCCGACCGGCCGCGACCGCCTGGTCGCGTCGCTGCGCAAGCCCGGCGGTCGCGGGCAGATCACCGCAGGCGTGCTGATGCTGGTGCTCGGGTTCGCTGCCGTCGTGCAGGTCCGCTCCAACACGACCGACGCGGAGTACGTCGGCGCACGGCAGGACGAGCTGATCAACCTGATCAACTCGCTGTCGTTGGCCAGCGACCGCGCCGAGAACGAGATCGCCGAGCTCGAAGAGACCCGCAACTCGCTGCTCAACGACACCCAGGCCAGGCGTACGGCGCTCGAGCGCGCCCGGCAGCGCGCCGACGAGCTCGGCATCCTGGCCGGCACGCTCCCGGCCGTCGGGCCCGGCATCCAGGTCACCATCCGCGACCCCGACGGCGCTGTCGGCTCCAACAACCTGATCAACGGCATCCAGGAGCTGCGCGACGCCGGCGCCGAGGCCATCGAGATCAACAACAGCGTCCGCGTCGTGGCGCAGACCGCCCTGCGCGACGCGCCCAACGGCGGCATCGTCGTCGACGGCGAGACCATCACCGCGCCGTACGTCATCGAGGCGATCGGCGGCCCGCACAACCTGGCCAGCGCGCTCGACCTGCGCCGTGGGTTCACCTACGAGGTCGAGCGGGTCGGCGGCGAAGTGGGGGTCGCCCGGTCCGACAGCGTGGAGATCGCGTCGGTGCACGAGGCACCACGGTCCCAGTACGCCGACCCAGTGCCGACCGAGTAGCCTGCCCGCGGCGTCAGAACGTCCCGCACACCATCGCCCGAACAACAACGCCCAGAGGAGCCGGTTGCCGTGTACCCCGAGGACCTGAAGTACACCGTGGAGCACGAGTGGGTGCGCACCCCCGGCGACAGTGACGGCTCGGTGCGCGTGGGCATCACCCACTACGCCCAGGACGCCCTCGGCGACATCGTCTACGTGCAGCTGCCGGAGGTGGGCGCCGAGGTCGAGGCCGGTACGGCGATCGGCGAGCTCGAGTCCACGAAGTCGGTCTCGGACGTCTACGCGCCGGTCAGCGGCACCGTGGTCGCGCGCAACGAGAGCCTCGACGGCACGCCCGAGCTGGTCAACACCGACCCGTACGGCGACGGCTGGCTGTTCGAGGTGAAGCCCACCGACCCGTCCGCGGTCGACGGGCTGCTCGACGCGGAGGCGTACCAGCAGCAGCTCTGAGGTCGCCGATCGAGCTGCTCGACCGGGCTGCGGTTCGGCGTACTCCGCCGACCTGACCGATCAGCCTTGATCGCACCCCGGCCCCTGATAGGTTCGGGGCCACCATCAACCTCCACGAGCACTTGAGGGTTATCCCGGGGGTGGCAGCAGCTGCCTCGGGCGCCTGGAGTGGTCCGAGGGTCCACGGCACGACACGGCACGATCACGGGAGGCAACCGATGCCGTTCTGCACCCAGTGCGGACATCAGAACCCCGACGGCGCGCGCTTCTGCTCGCAGTGCGGTACCCGCCTCGAGGAGGGCGCCGCGGCCCCGGCCGCCGCGGCCGAGTCGCCGAGCGAGACCACGGCGACCATCACGTTCGGCGGCCCGCAGAAGGAGGCCGAGCACCGCGAGGAGCGCTCGCTCAGCGACGCCGACGCCGCTGCCGTCGACGCGCTGCCGGCCGGAAGTGCGCTGTTGGTCGTCCAGCGCGGCCCGTCCGCGGGCAGTCGGTTCCTGCTCGACACCGACGTGGTCGCCGCGGGCCGACACCCCGACAGCGAGATCTTCCTCGACGACGTGACCGTCTCCCGTCGCCACGCGGAGTTCCGCCGCGGACCCAACGGCTACACCGTGGCCGACGTCGGCAGCCTCAACGGCACCTACGTCAACCGCGACCGCATCGACGAGGTCGCCCTCCAGGGCGGCGACGAGGTGCAGATCGGCAAGTACCGGCTGGTCTACTTCGCCAGCCACCAGGGCGCGGGCACGCCTCAGTGACCGAGCCGGCGACCTCTCGTACGTCGCGCGCCGGCACCAGCCCGACCGCACAGTCGAGCGGTGCCGCCGTCAACGGGCGCGCCCGGCTCAGCATCGGCGAGGTGCTCGAGCAGCTCCGCCCGGACTTCCCGGGTCTGCACATCTCCAAGATCCGCTACCTCGAGTCCGAGGGGCTGGTGTCACCGGAGCGCACGCCCGCCGGCTACCGCAAGTTCTCGGCCGACGACGTCGCGCGCCTGCGCTACGTGCTCACCGCGCAGCGTGAGCACTACCTCCCGCTGAAGGTCATCCGCGAGCACCTCGACGCGATCGACCGCGGCCTCGAGCCGCCCGAGCTGCCCGCCGTCGGTCCCCAGGTGCCGCGCGTCGTGCTGTCCGACGACGGCATGCCGAGCCCCGAGGCTTTCGCCGCCGGCGGCCCGGAGCTGCGCCTGTCGCGGACCGAGCTGCTCGAGACCGCCGGCATCGACGAGGAGCTGCTCGACCAGCTCGTCGACTTCGGCATGGTGCGGCTGCGGCCCGGCACGAAGTACTTCGACGGCGACGCGCTCGTGATCGCCAAGGTCGCGGGGGACCTGGCGGCGTACGGCCTGGAACCACGCCACCTCCGTGCGTTCAAGACCGCGGCCGACCGCGAGGTGGGCCTGGTGCAGCAGGTCGCCGAGCCGCTGAGGCGGCAGCGCGACCCCGGCGCCCAGGCACGTTCCGAGGAGGCCGTCCGGCAGATCGCGGCACTCTCGGTGAAGCTGCACGCGAGCCTCGTCAAGGCCGGGCTCCGGGCCGGTCGCTGACCCGAGCGCAGTTCGTTTCGACCGGCGGTCTCGAGGGGCTCGACCTGTCACGACTCGGGAGTAGGCTGAAGACGTGCGTGAAGTCGATGTGATCGGTGTCCGCGTGGAGATGCCGTCCAACCAGCCGATCGTGCTGCTGCGCGAGGTGGCGGGGGACCGGTACCTCCCGATCTGGATCGGCGCGGTCGAGGCCACGGCGATCGCCTTCGCCCAGCAGGGGGTGGTGCCACCGCGGCCGCTGACGCACGACCTCATGAAGGACCTGCTGACCGCCACGGGCAACGACCTGACCGAGGTCCGCATCACCGAGATGAAGGACGGCATCTTCTACGCCCTCCTCGTCTTCGCCAGCGGCGTCGAGGTCAGCGCGCGGCCGTCCGACTCGATCGCGCTCGCGCTGCGCACCGGCAGCAAGATCGTGTGCTCCGAGACCGTGCTCGACGAGGCGGGCCTCGAGGTGCCGGACGAGCAGGAGGACGAGGTCGAGAAGTTCCGCGAGTTCCTCGACCACGTGACGCCCGAGGACTTCGAGGCGCACTGAGGGCCTTCCCACTCCCGGCCCAGCGGGACGCGTCCCGACTCACCGCCGTTGAGGGTTAACCCTCTAGTTGAGGTTGAGGGTTTGCGACACGCGGTCGGGAAAGCGCGGAGTTCGTTGACCACCCTCAACCCCAGGTTTACCTTGGGGGATGTCTTCGCTGTAACTCCACCGTTGTTCTCCGCCCGGGGAACCGACGGCTTCCCCTCGGAGCGACAGGCAGAGCGAAGGAACGACGGAGGTCAACCGTGACAGGCAACGGCGACAAGGCCGCGCACGAGCGCGAAGCTGACAGCGCGGCTCTCGAAGCCGCCCAGGCTGCGGACAGCCAGGGACTGCTCTTCGACGACGACGTGTCGCCGCTGCCGCGTGACGCCGGATACCGCGGTCCGACCGCGTGCAACGCCGCCGGGATCACCTACCGCCAGCTCGACTACTGGGCCCGCACCGGCCTGGTCGAGCCGAGCGTCCGGGGCGCTTCGGGGAGCGGCTCGCAGCGGCTCTACAGCTTCCGCGACATCCTGCTGCTCAAGGTCATCAAGCGGCTGCTCGACGCAGGCATCTCGCTGCAGCAGATCCGCACCGCGGTCCAGCACCTCCGCAAGCGCGGCACCGACGACCTGACCCGCGTCACGCTGATGAGCGACGGCGCGAGCGTCTACGAGTGCACCAGCAACGACGAGGTCATCGACTTGCTCCAGGGCGGGCAGGGTGTCTTCGGCATCGCGATCGGTGGTGTGTGGCGCGAGATCGAGGGGTCCCTCGCCGAGCTGCCCAGCGAGCGCACCGCCGACGACAGCGGTGAGCACTCCGAGGACGAGCTGGCCGCCCGGCGCCGCCGCCGCGCCGTCGGCTGACCCCCAGGCCTCAACGCCTCACAGACCCCGTCAGAGCCCCCGGCGACTCCGGTCCCGGGGGCTCTGCCATGCCCGGCCGGCTGCCGCCGATGGGGTAGCGTGGACCCCGCTGACGACACCGCGCGGGAGAGACTCCGCCGAACGCAGCGGAGCGCCGAAGGGGCAACCCCTCCCCGGAACCTCTCAGGCGCCCGGACCGTGCGGGCCAGGCGACTCTGGAGATCGGCCGCACACCCGCGGGCGTCCCGACAGAGGGGGAGGGCGACCTGCACACGCGATGCGACCAGGAGCCCCCGTGTCCGACCACCCCAGCCTGTCCGAGCTCGACGCCGCGCAGCCCTTCAGCCGGCGGCACATCGGAATCGACGACGACGCCCGGGCCACGATGCTCGCGGCGCTCGGGTTCGAGACTCTCGACGACCTGATGCGCGCGGCGGTGCCTGGCGGCATCCGCGCCGAGGCCGAGCTGGCGCTGCCCGAGGCGGCGTCGGAGGAGCAGGCCGCCCGTGAGCTGCGTGCGTTGGCCGCCCGGAACACGCCGCGCGAGCCGATGATCGGGCTGGGCTACTACGGGACGACGACCCCGCCGGTGGTGCGTCGCAATGTGCTCGAGGACCCGAGTTGGTACACCGCCTACACGCCGTACCAGCCGGAGATCTCGCAGGGCCGGCTGGAGGCGTTGCTGAACTTCCAGACGATGGTGGGCGACCTGACCGGTCTGCCGACGGCGAATGCGTCGCTGCTGGATGAGGGGACCGCGGCTGCGGAGGCGATGACGCTGGTACGGCGGGGCAACAAGTCCGCCGAGGGGCCGTTCGTCGTGGATGCCAACGCGCTGCCGCAGACGATCGCGGTGGTCCGGACGCGGGCCGCGGCGCTGGGGATCGAGGTGGTGGTCGCGGACCTGACCGGCGGGCTGCCGGAGCTGCCCGGGGGTGCGCTGTCGGGTGTGCTGGTGCAGTACCCGGGCGCGGACGGCGCGGTGCTCGACCCGCGGCCGGTGATCGAGGCAGCCCACGAGCGGAACGCGATGGCGGTGGTGGCCGCGGACCTGCTTGCGCTGGCGCTGCTGGAGTCGCCGGGTGAGCTCGGCGCGGACGTGGTGGCCGGCAGCACGCAGCGGTTCGGTGTGCCGTTGTTCTACGGCGGTCCGCACGCCGGTTACATGGCGGTCCGCTCCGGCCTGGAGCGGCACCTGCCGGGTCGGCTGGTCGGGGTGTCGGTCGACGCGGAGGGCCGGCCTGCCTACCGGTTGGCGTTGCAGACCCGTGAGCAGCACATCCGCCGGGACAAGGCGACCTCCAACATCTGCACCGCGCAGGTGCTGCTCGCGGTGGTCGCGTCGATGTACGCCGTCTACCACGGTCCCGAGGGGCTGCGCGCGATCGCACAGCGCACCCACCGCTACGCGGCGGTGTTGGCGGCGGCGCTGCGTGACGGGGGCGTGGAGGTGGCGCACGAGGCGTTCTTCGACACCGTGACCGCGCGCGTCCCGGGCCGGGCCGAGGCAGTTGTCGACGCCGCCCGCGAGGCGGGCGTGCACCTGCGGCTGGTCGACGCGGACACGGTCGGGGTGAGCACGTCGGAGACCACGCGGCGCGAGCACCTCGACGTGGTGCTGGCGGCGTTCGGCGTGGAGGCCGATGTCGAGGAGCTCGACACCCGGGTGGGCGAGGACCTTCCGGCCGGGCTGCGCCGGCAGTCGCCGTACCTCACCCACGAGGTGTTCAACTCGCACCGCTCCGAGACCTCGATGCTGCGCTACCTGCGCCGGCTCTCGGCGCGTGACTACGCGCTGGACCGCGGGATGATCCCGCTCGGCTCGTGCACGATGAAGCTCAACGCGACGACCGAGATGGAGCCGGTCAGTCTGCCGGGCTTCGCCGACCTGCACCCGTTCGCGCCGGCCGAGGACGCCGAGGGCTACGCGGTGATGATCGCCGAGCTGGAGGGCTGGCTGGCCGAGGTCACCGGCTACGACCGGGTGTCGGTGCAGCCCAACGCCGGCTCGCAGGGCGAGCTCGCCGGGCTGCTCGCGATCCGCGCCTACCACCGCGCCAACGGCGACGAGGCGCGCGACGTGTGCCTGATCCCGTCGTCCGCCCACGGCACCAACGCCGCGTCCGCGGTGATGGCGGGCATGCGCGTGGTCGTGGTCAAGGCGGCTGAGGACGGCTCGGTCGATCTGGAGGACCTGCGGGCGCAGTGCGAGAAGCACGCCGAGGACCTGGCCGCGATCATGGTGACCTACCCGTCGACCCACGGCGCGTATGAGGACGGCATCACCGAGCTGTGCGAGATCGTGCACAGCCACGGCGGCCAGGTGTACGTCGACGGGGCGAACCTCAACGCGCTGCTCGGGCACGCGAAGCCGGGCGAGTTCGGCGGCGACGTGTCGCACCTCAACCTGCACAAGACGTTCTGCATCCCGCACGGTGGTGGCGGGCCCGGTGTCGGTCCGGTCGCGGTGCGCGCCCACCTCGCGCCGTACCTGCCCAGCCACCCGATGCACCCCGACCCCGAACGTCGCGACGGCATCGGCCCGATCAGCGCCGCCCCGCACGGCTCCGCCGGCATCCTGCCGATCTCATGGGCCTACGTGCGGATGATGGGCGGTGCCGGGCTCACCGACGCCACCTCGGTGGCGGTGCTCAGCGCCAACTACGTCGCCAGGCGGCTCGAGGAGCACTACCCGGTGCTCTACAAGGGCCACAACGGGCTGGTCGCGCACGAGTGCATCCTCGACCTGCGCGGGCTGTCGAAGGCGTCCGGCGTCACCGTCGACGACGTCGCCAAGCGGCTGATCGACTACGGCTTCCACGCCCCGACGATGAGCTTCCCGGTCGCCGGCACGCTCATGGTCGAGCCGACCGAGTCCGAGGACCTCGGCGAGCTCGACCGGTTCGTCGACGCGATGATCGCGATCCGCGAGGAGATCGCCCGGGTCCGGGCCGGGGAGTGGACCCCGGAGGACTCGCCGCTGCGGGGCGCCCCGCACACCTCCCGCGCGATCGTCGGCGACTGGAACCGCCCCTACGACCGGCAGCTCGCGGTATTCCCGGCCGGCTACGACCCGGACAAGTACTGGCCGCCCGTCTCCCGCATCGACCAGGCCTACGGCGACCGCAACCTCGTCTGCGCATGCCCCTCGCCGGAGGCGTTCGCCGAGTGAGCCAGTCGCCCAACCCGGTCACCGACCTGACCGCCAGGCGCCTGCGCGCCCTGCTCGCCCGAGACCAGGTAGCCGGCCGACTGCCGTCGCTCGTCGGCGGCGTCGTGCGCGACGGCGCGCTGGTCTGGCACGGGTCGCACGCCGCCGACGGGTTCGAGACCGGCCCGGACGTGCAGTACCGCATCGGCTCGATCACCAAGACGCTCGTCGCGGTGGTCGTGCTGCAGCTGCGCGACGAGGGCGAGCTCGACCTCAACGACCGACTCGACAAGCACCTGGCCGGTGTGGAGTACGGCGACCGCACGCTGCGGTCCCTGCTCTCGCACTCGTCGGGCATGCACTCCGAGCCGGCGGGGGAGTGGTGGGAGCGC
Source organism: Nocardioides sp. (assembly GCA_036280235.1). GTDB lineage: Bacteria > Actinomycetota > Actinomycetes > Propionibacteriales > Nocardioidaceae > Nocardioides_B. Next base: position 19,671 of record DASURB010000020.1, on the reverse strand, counting down.
ACGCCGGGCGGGTCGTTCGACGATCTGGCCCGTCGCCTCGGCGACGTGGCGCCGCCGTTCCAGCCCGGCGCGACGTTCCACTACACCAACGTCGCGTTCGGCCTCCTCGGCGAGGTGGTCGCGCGCCTGACGGGCAAGCCGTGGTTCGAGGCGGTACGCGAGCGGCTGCTCGCGCCGCTGGGCATGACGCGTACGACGTACCTCCCGGAGGAGCCGCACGCCCGCGGCTGGAGCGTCCACCACTTCGCCGGAACGCTCGACCCGGAGCCCGCCCACGACGCCGGCGCGATGGCCCCCGCGGGACAGGTCTGGAGCACGGTGGAGGACCTGGCGCGCTACGCCGCGTTCCTCGCGGGTGCGCAACCCGACGTGCTGTCAGTCGACACTCTGGACGAGATGGCGACGCCGCAGTCGGGCAGCCTGGCCGGCGCGCTCGCCGGCGGCTACGGTCTCGGCTTCCGGCTCGTCGCCGGGGGTAGCGGCGCGCTGTTCGGGCACACCGGCTCGATGCCGGGCTTCCTCGCCGGGCTGTTCGTCGACCGCAAGCGCCGCACCGGTGCCGTCGTGCTGTCCAACGGCACCACCGGGCTCCGGGCCGAGGGGCTGCCCGTGGACCTGCTGGCCACGCTCGAGGAGCTCGAGCCGACCGTGCCGGACGCGTGGCAGCCGGTCACCGACGTACCCGACCTCGTCCGTGACGTGCTCGGCCTCTGGCACTGGGGCAACGTCGCGATGTCGTTCGCGTGGAACGGCACCCACGTGGTGGTCACCGGGCTGCAGTCCGGGCTGGAGAACTACCGGTTCGCGCTCCGCGACGGCGTGCTCGTGGGGACCAGCGGCTACCACCACGGCGAGAGGCTCGAAGTGGTCCGCAGGGCCGACGGCTCGGTGAGTCATCTCGTGTGCGCGACCTTCGTCTACACCCGCGTGCCCTACGACCCGGACGCGCCGATCCCCGGTGGGCCGCCCGCGTAAGCGCACGCGAAGGGTCAGTTGTGTCGCGACACGCCGCCGACGAGGCTGAATTAGTGACCCCTCGCGCTCAGGGCCAGCAGGGCGACCCCGACCCGGCTTGAACCACCGTGCTCCGCGGCTGAAACTCCGCATGGCGGTTCAAGCCGGGTCGGCGCACTGCCACGCGCGACGTCCTACTGAGCTTGGGAGACAGTGCTCATGTTGAAGTCGGGGACGCGGAGGGCCGGGGTGGCGGTGCGGGGGAAGTAGTCGCCCCACTCGCGGGAGAAGCTCGGGACGGTGGCCGAGGCCTGCGAGAACCGGTCGAGCAGGCTGACCGGGCTCTCGTTGAACCGGAAGTTGTTGACCGCGCCGGCGACCTCGCCGTTCTCGACGAGGTACACCCCGTCGCGGGTCAGCCCGGTGAGCAGCAGGGTCTGCGGGTCGACCTCGCGGATGTACCACAGGCACGTCAGGAGCAGGCCGCGCTCCATGCCGGCGACCAGGTCGTCGGTGGAGCCGGTCGAGCCGTCGACCTCGACGATGAGGTTGTCGACGTACGGCGTCACCGGCTGGCCGGTCAGCTCGGCGGAGTGCCGGGTCTGGAGCAGCGCGGTGAGCGTGCCGTCCTTGACCCAGTCGGTGCGACCGAGGGGCAGACCGTTGTCGAAGACGCTCTCGACGTTGCTGCTCGACGACGCGGTGACGAACGTGCTCGCGCCGAGGCCGGGGTAGGCCGGGTCGGAGTAGACCTGGACCGGCTTGGACGACAGCGCCTCGCCGATGCGGGTGCCGCCGCCGCGGCGGGAGAACACCGTCTGGCCGTCGTGCGCCTCGCGGGCGGAGGCGGTCCAGTAGGCGTAGATCATCAGGTCGCTGACCGCGGTCGGCGGCAGCACCGTGTCGTAGCGGCCGGCCGGCAGGTCGACGCGGCGCTCGGCCCAGCCGAGCCGGCGGACGAGCTCGGCCTCCACGGCGGCGACGTCGACGTCCTTGAAGTCGCGGGTGGCGCCGCCGACCCAGGCGCTGGTGGTGAGGTCGGCGTTCTTGCCGGTACAGCCGTAGTGGCCGGTGGGCTGGACGTGCCGGAGGCGCAGCCCGGTCGTCGAGCCGAGGTACGTCGTGGACACGTCGTGGTCGACGAAACCGTAGAGCACGCGGCCCTCGGCGCCTGCGCGGCCGAACGCCTCGCCGAGCGCGGGTGCGACGTCGGCGTACACCTCGATCGACGTGGTGCCGGGGGCCTCGTCCCAGTCGTCGGCGGCGTCGCCGGTGACGAGCTCCTGCGCGTCCTCGGCGGGCGAACCCGCCGCCGCGGCTGCGTCGGCGGCCTCGACGATCCGGTCGACCTGCTCGGTGCTCGCCGCACTCGACGTCACCGAGCCGGTGGCCACGCCCTCGGCGCCCTCGTGGAACGCGATCACGGTGACGGTGACGGAGTGCATGACGCCGTTGGTGGTCAGCGTGTTGTTGGCCCAGCGCAGGTTGGCGCTGGTCGAGTCGCGGACGATCGCGACGCAGTGGTCCGAGCGCGACGCCTTCAGGGCGTACTCGACGAGCTGCTGCGGGGTGCTCGAGCGGCTGTTCATGCTGCTCCCTCGGCGGTGGTGTTGAGGACGTTGACGCCACGGAACAGGGCGGACGGGCAGCCGTGCGAGACGGCGGCGACCTGGCCGGGCTGGGCCTTGCCGCAGTTGAACGCGCCGCCGAGCTCCCAGGTCTGGGGACCGCCGACCGCCTCCATCGAGCGCCAGAAGTCGGTGGTGGTGGCCTGGTAGGCGACGTCGCGCAGCTGCCCGGCGACCCGGCCGTTCTCGATCTTGTAGAACCGCTGGCCGGTGAACTGGAAGTTGTAGCGCTGCATGTCGATCGACCAGGACCGGTCGCCGACGATGTAGATGCCGCGTTCGACGCCGCTGATGAGGCCGTCGGTGTCGGGGCCGTCGGCGGAGGGCTGCAGCGAGACGTTGGCCATGCGCTGGATCGGGATGTGCCCGGGGGAGTCGGCGTAGGCGCAGCCGTTGCTGCGGCCGCCGTTGAGCTCCGCGCCGTACTCGTGCGCCATCGACCGGTCGAGCTGGTAGCCGACGAGGACGCCGTCCTTGACGATGTCCCACTCCTGGGTCTGCACGCCCTCGTCGTCGTATCCGATCGTGGCGAGGCCGTGCTCCACGGTGCGGTCGCCGGTGACGTGCATGATCGAGGAGCCGTACTGCAGCTTGCCGAGCTGGTCGATCGTGGCGAACGAGGTGCCGGCGTAGTTGGCCTCGTAGCCGAGCGCGCGGTCGAGCTCGGTGGCGTGCCCGATCGACTCGTGGATGGTGAGCCAGAGGTTCGACGGGTGGATGACCAGGTCGTAGCGGCCGGCCTCGACCGACGGCGCCTTCAGCTTCTCGGCGAGGAGCTCGGGCAGCTGCGCGACCTCGGCGTCCCAGTCGTGGATGCCGCCGACCATGTACTCCCAGCCGCGGCCGACCGGCGGCGCGATCGTGCGCATCGAGTCGAACACGCCGGTCTCGTCGTTGGTGCCGAACGCCTCGAGCTCGGGCAGCAGCCGGACCCGCTGCTGGGTCGTCGTGGTGCCGGCGAGATCGGTGTAGAACTTGTTCTCCAGCACCTGGCGCAGCTCGCCGCTGGAGTGCGCGACGCCGGGGGCGTCGTACAGCCGCGCCGAGAGGTCGCGCAGCAGCTCGACCTTGTCGCTCAGAGGTACGGCCAACGGGTCGATCTCGTAGGCGCTGACCCAGGTGACGTCGCCGTACGTCGGCTCGGGCGCGAGCACCACGGCGCGGGAGGTCATCGCCGCCGCGACCTGCGCGGTCTGCAGCGCGGTCTCGGCGACCTGCACCGCCGAGTCGGGGGTGAGCACCACGCCGGACGCGAAGCCCCACGCACCGTTGAGGATCACGCGCACGGCGAAGCCGATGTCCTCGCGGTCGGAGGCTCCCTGGAGCCGCCCGTCGCGCACCCGGATGTCCTGGTAGCGCACGCGCTCGAACCGGAAGTCGGCGTGGTCGACGTGGAAGTCCTGGCAGCGCGCCAGCGCGGCCTCGGCCATCTTGCGGTAGGGCAGCGCGGTGAACGTCGGGTCGATCTCGGCGTCCCGCGTCGTGGACGTGCTGGTCATGCGACGAACCTAGCGAAGCGCTCCCGGCGCATCCGACACCCGGGTGGCGTGCCGCGGGCTCAGGTCTCGCCGTCGACCTCCTGCGCCTCGAGCAGGGTCGGGGCGTCGCCCATCCAGGTCGCGGGGAGTACGTCGAAGCCGGCGGCCCGCGCCGCGTCGCACACCAACGGGTCGTCGTCGACGAGCACCGCGATCTCGCGGTCGCGGCTCAGCTCGCGGAGCACCTCGACCTTGAACTCGCGCGCCGGCCGGTGGTCACCCCACGGCCGCAGCCGCACCGGTCCCGGCGGCAGCTCGTGATGGTCGAGCCACGCCTGGGTGTCGTCGCGGCAGTACTCCGGCCGCCCGGACAGGTACACGACGTCGTGCACTTCCGCGAGCGCCTCGACGACGCGGCGGCCCTCCTCGAGCAGCGGGTCCTTCGGGGCCGCGCCGAAGAAGCGCCGCCAGTCCTTGGGCCGGGTCTCGACGTACTTCAGCCGGTGCCGGACGTCGGCGACGACGCCGTCGAGGTCGATGACGGCAACCATGCGGCGTGCTTCGGACGACTGGCTCGGGGTGCGCGGCACGCGACCATCATCCGACGAGGGCGGGCAGCCGGATCGACGACCCCGCCGGGGTCTTGTCGACGTGGAGCTGCACCGGGATCCGGCTCCGGAGCTCGGTGACGTGGCTGACGATGCCGACCGTGCGGCCGCCGGCGCGCAGCCCGTCGAGCCGGTCCATCACGTCGTCGAGTGTGTCGGCGTCGAGGGCGCCGAACCCCTCGTCGACGAACAGCGTCTCGATCTCGACGCCGCCGGCCTCGTGGGTGACGACGTCGGCGAGGCCGAGCGCCAGCGAGAGCGAGACGACGAACGTCTCCCCGCCGCTGAGCGTCGCGGGGTCGCGCACGTCGCCGGTCCACTGGTCGACCACCTCGAGACCGAGCCCGGCCTGCGAGCCACGCCGGGCTGCGCGGTCGGTGCGCTGGAGGAGGTAGCGCTGGTCACGCAGGTGGGACAGCCGCTCGTTGGCGGCGTCGAGCACCTGGTCGAGCCGGGTGGCCAGGACGTAGGCGGACAGCCGCATCTGGAGCTGGTTGTCGCCGCCCATCCCGCGCACCAGCCGCGACATCGACTCGGCGAGCTCGTAGTCCTGACGAGCAGGCGCCCAGGCGGTGAGCGCCGCGTCGAGCCGGTCGACGAGGCTCCTCACCGCGGTGAGCCGCTGCTCGGCGACGTGCAGCTCACGCGTCGCGGCGGCGAGCGTCTCGCGCGCCTCGCGTGCGGCACCCGCGAGCGCATCCAGGTCGGCTGGCTCGCCGTCCGGGACATCGGCGAGCGCCGGGTCGTCGAGGGTCGCGCGGGCTGCGGCGTCGCGGCGCGCATGCTCGACGAGCAGGGCCTCGTGACGGCGCTGGACGGTCTCGGTGATCAGGGCGTCCCGGACGGCGTCGAGACTCTCGAAACCTTCGTCTGCGGCGACGTCGAGCGCGTGCGCGAACACTTCGGAGACCCGCTCGGCCGCGGCGATGGCGACCTCGGCGATGTCGCTCGCGAGCTCAGCCGCAGCCAGGTCGGCCTCGAGCCCGGCGAGCAGTGCCGGTACGCCGTCCGCCGGCTCGGTGTCACCGAGTCCGAGGTCCGCGGACGCCGCGGCGAGGGCATCCTCGGCCCGCGCGACGCGCTGTTCATCAGCACGTTCGGCTTCGGTGAGCTCGGCGACGCGCAGCTCGGCCGCGCGGAGTGCGTCGTCGGCCGCGGCCAGGCGACGTTCGACGTCGGCGAGCTCCGACTGCAGCGTCCCGGCCTCGGTCGCGGCGGTCTCGGCGGCGGCCAGGTCGGACCGGAGCCGGGCGACCTCGTCGGCCCAGCCGGCGGCGGAGCGGCCTGCGGCCTGCTCCCGCAGCGACGCGACCTGACGCCGGGCGTCCGCCTCGCGGGCGGCGAGGTCGGCGTGGAGGCGCTGCGCGTCGTCGAAGGCGGCGCCCGCGGCGGCCTGCTCGTCGTCGGTCACGGGGTGGTGCTCGCTGGTGGCGGGGGAGGGGTGGTCGGTCGACCCGCAGACCGCGCAGGCGACGCCGTCCTCCAGCCGGCCGGCGAGCTCGGCGGCGATGCCGTCGAGCCGCCGCTGCAGCAGGTCCTGCATGTGCTCGCGCGCATCGGCGGCGCGGTCGCGGGCGTCGCGGACCTCGTCGGCGAGCCGCTCGACCTCCGCCTCGGCGGCGGGCAGCGCCTCGGCGGCGCGGGCGCGCTGCCGGGACGCCGTCGCCTGGAGCCGGTGCGCCTCCACTCGGCCGGCCCGGTCGCGTGCCTCGTCGAGCCGGGCGCGCAGCTCGTCACGTCGCGTCGGGAGCGCGGCCTGCTCGTGCGCCGCCGTCTCGCGCCTCGCCGTGGCGCCCGACAGCTCGCGGCGGGTGGCATCCAGCGTCGAGACCGCGTCGGCGTGCTCGGCGAGCAGCGGCAGGAGCCGCTCGGCGCGCCCGGTCCGGTCGCGCAACGAGGCCACGGTGTCGGTCCACGTCGGCGCCGGCGACAGTCCTCGCGCAGCGGCGGTGGAGGCGGCTCGGTCCGCCCGTGAGGCGGCTGTGTCGACCTCGCGGGTGGCGCGGTCGAGCACGGCAAGGGCGGGCAGCACGCGACCCGCCCGCCGGTGGGCGTCGAGGGCGCTGGCGGCCTCGTCGAGCGCGTCGGCATCCTCGTGCAGGGCGGCCAGCGCCGCCTCGGCCTCGGCACGCCGAGCGCGTAGCTGCTCGACTCGACGGGCTTGCTCGAGCGCGCACGACGCCTCGGCCTCGGACCGGCTCGCCTGATCGTGCGCGGCCGCCGCGACGACGTGCCGGGTGGTGGCGTCGTCGAGCAGGGCGCGGGCCCACGTCAGGGTCTCGCCGGTCCCGGATGCGTGGACCAGTCCCTCGGGACCGAGCGGTTCGGGCACCGGGACCCCGGCGTGCTCGGCCAGCGTGTCGACCAGCCGCTGCACGGTCGACTGTCCCTCCGCGGCAGCGGCGCGCCGCTCGCGGCTGTGGTCGGCCACCCAGTCCTCGATGCGCGCGAACCGGTCGGTGTGGAAAAGCCGCTGCAGCACGTCGTGACGCTCCTGCGACGACGCGTGCAGGAACCGCTGGAACTCGCCCTGCGGCAGCATCGCCACCTGCTGGAACTGGCTCGCCTGCATGCCGACCAGGTCCGACACCAGCTGGCCGACCTCGGCCGCGCGATGGCTGAGCAGGTGCTCGCCGTCAGACCGCACCTCGGCGATGGTGGCCTTGGCCTTCTCGGTCGTGGTGCCGTCGCCGCGGCGTTTGGGCCGCGTCCACTCGGGAGTACGGCGTACGACGAGACGTCGCTCGCGCACGCTGAAGTCGAGCACCACCTCGGGGCGCGCATCGTCGGAGGCGTGCTGCGACTTCAAGGTCTTGATGCCGCGCACGCCCGGGACCTGGCCGTAGAGCGCGAAGCAGACCGCGTCGAGGATGCTGGTCTTGCCGGCGCCGGTCGCCCCGGAGAGCAGGAACAGGCCGGCGTCGTTGAGCGCGTCGAAGTCGACGTGCTCGGTGCCGGGGAACGGTCCGAACGCGGTGACGGTCAGGGCATGCAACCTCACGGCGTCACCCCGACTCGCGCACGTCGATGAAGCGGTCCGCGTCACGGTCTTCGTTGATCCGGCAGGAGTCGCAGGCCAGCTGCAGCAGCAGGGTCTCCTCGGTGGTGGCCTCGAGCTCGCGCACCTCGGCGACGAAGCCCAGCGCGACGTCGAGGTCGGAGCGGCCGTCGACCCGGGGGAGCGCGGGGCCGCGCGCACGCGGCGCGCCCTCGGGCTCGAACGCCAGCAGCAGCGCGTGTGGGAAGCGGGACCGCAGCCGCTCCATCGCGTGCAGTGGGCGGCGGGCGTCGGTGATCGTGGCCTGCACCCAGGCGTCCTCGGCGTCGGCGAGCACCGGGTCGCGCAGCAGGTCCTCCAACCGGCCACGGATGCTGCGGAGCTGCCGGGGCACCGGCGCCGGCACGAAGTCGGCGCGCTCCACGCCAACGGGCCCGAGCTCGACGAGCCAGGACCCCTTGGTGTGGCGCCCCTCGGAGAAGGAGTAGGCCAGCGGCGAGCCGCTGTAGCGAAGGGTCTCGCTCAACGTCTGTCGACCGTGCAGGTGGCCGAGCGCGGTGTAGTCGATGCCGGCGAACAGGCTCGCGGGGGTCAGCTGCACGCCGCCGACGGAGATGTCGCGTTCGCTGTCGCTGGCCATCGCGGGCGCGACCTCGGGGTCGCCGGCCACGAACGCGTGCGCCATCACCACCGACCGGGCGTCCGGACGCCCGTCGAGGTCGGCGCGCACGCGACGCATCGCCTCGGCGAGCGCGGCCTCGTGACTGCGGGCGGACAGCTGCCAGGGGCCGCGCACCGCGTCGGGTTCGAGGTAGGGCAGGCCGTAGACGGCCACCGGTCCGTGCTCGTCCTCGAGCAGCACGGGAGTGCCGACGTCCTGGTGACGCGTGCGCAGGTGCACGCCGGCCGCGTCGGCCAGCCGGGCGTTGAAGCCGAGTCGGACGTGGGAGTCGTGGTTGCCGCTGGTCACCACGACCTGGGCGCGTGAGGCGGCGAGCCGGGCGAAGGTCTCGTCGGCGAGCTCGACCGCGTCGACCGGTGGGAGGGCGCGGTCGTAGATGTCTCCGGACACCACCACGAGGTCCACCTGCTCGGCCTCGATGACCTCGAGCAGGTGGTCGGCGAACGCGGCCTGGGCGTCGAGCAGCCCCACCCGGTGGAACGAGCGACCGAGGTGCCAGTCGGAGGTGTGGAGGATGCGCACGTTCCAGACGCTAAACGGCCGGACCGACACAATCCGGATCACACGCCGACGCGCTCCGGCACGGTGTAGGTGACGAACCTCTCGGGCTTGACGAACCCGATCGTGCACAGGCCGGCGCGTGCGGCCAGGTCGACGGCCAGGCTCGAGGGCGCGCCCACGGCCGCGAGCAGCCCGACCCCCGCGGCCACGGCCTTCTGGACGATCTCGAAGCCGATCCGGCCGCTGACCGCGAGGACGGGCAGGTCGGTCCCGGCCCCGGCGAGCAGGCGCGAGCCGACGACCTTGTCCACGGCGTTGTGCCGGCCGATGTCCTCGCGCACCGCGACGGGCGCACCGTCCACGTCGAACAGCCCCGCGGCGTGCAGCCCACCGGTGGCCTCGAAGACCTTCTGCGCCTCCCGCAGCCGCTGCGGAAGGGAGTGCACCACCTCCGGCGGGACCCGGAGCCCGTCCCAGTCCGGCCGTGACGCCGCCTCCGCGGCAACGGTCCGGTCCATCAGGTCGAGGACGTCGTCGATGCTCTGCGCGCCACAGACCCCGCAGGCGGATGCCGCAGCCGCCGGTCCGTCGTACCGTGCCGCGGGTGCCGACCGGGGGAGCCGGGCCAGGTCCACGGTCACCACGTTGTACTGCTGGGCCGAGGTGAGTGTGTTGTCAGTGCAATACATCACCGTATGGATGTCGGAGGCGGACGTGACCACACCCTCGCCGTACAGGAATCCCGCGGCGAGCTCGAAGTCGTGCCCGGGGGTGCGCATGGTCACCGCCACACGGCGGGCCGGCGACCCGGGCCAGGCGCACCGGATCTCCAGCGGCTCCTCGGTCGCCAGCCGGTCCTCGCGCTCACGGGCACCCTCCGCGTCGAACTCGCGCACGCGCGTCCGGCTCGAGGGGCCAGGGCGGCGGGTGACAGTCACGCCGACCAGCCTATATTTGACGTCGAGTCACAGCCGAGGGTCGAGGGCTCGGCTCCGGGACGGGGGCGAGACGAGCGGAGGGAAACCGGTGCCGAGGCCACGAGGGGAGGCGGATCCGCACGACGGCTGGATGACCCCGGTCTCGTCGGCGCTCGCCACCGCCGGCTTCCTCGGTGTCGTGTTCGTCGGCTTCACGCTGCTGGCGATGGAGCCCCTGATGGCGTTCGACGCCTACTTCAACCTCGCGCCGCCGCCGGAGGCCTGGGTCACCGTCCTGCACGTGCTCGACCGGGTGGGCCAGCGAGCGGTCTGCCTGCCGATCCTTGCCGTGGTGGCCTTCCTGTGCTGCCGCCGCCAGGAGTCGTGGCGCCCGGCCGTCCTGGCCGCGGCGTCGGTGTTCTTCCTCAACCTCCTCGTCCTCATCCTCAAGGTCGGCCTCGGCCGCGGACAGCCCGCCAGCGCCGACCCGTCGTTCTTCATCGGCGGAATGGCCTACCCGTCGGGACACACCGCCAACATCGTGCTGGTCTACGGGCTGGGGGTGTACCTGCTTGGGCGGTATCTCGGCGTGGGAAGGCGGACCTACGCCGTGCTGTGGACCGCGGTGGCGTTGTTGTCGGTGCTGATGGTGACGGTCTCGATGACCCTGAACTGGCACTGGTTCGCGGACCTGATCGCCGGCCTGATCATCGGGGGAGTGGTGCTCGAGCTGAGCGTCGCCGCGGACGCGGCCGTGCCCACCACCGTGTTCGACCAGGGCCTGGTCCGGGGCCTGCGTGAGCTCCTGGACCTCGTCCGGGGGCGCCGGATCGCCGGTCCGGACGGTCCGTCCTGACGCCGTTCACGCGCAGGCGCGGCCCGGTCGGAGGGGAACCCGGTGGCCGGCCCGCGCGTCGCACTTACGTGCGCACCATCCGCCGGACCCTGACCGCGGCCGCCCTCGCGGCGCCCCTGGCACTCGCCGGTTGCGGCGAAGCGGCGCCGCAGGTGCCACCGTCGGCTGCTCAGTGGCGGGACTGCACGACGGACGAGTTCGACGAGCTTCCCGGCCCGCTCGCCCGGCTCCGGGGGAGCGGGGGTGAAGCCCTGACCGTGAAGGTCGGCCCGGAGTCGGGTCCGTGCGCCGGGGGTCTGCTCGTCCGGGACGGCTCCGGTGTGGCCGGTGTCGACGTCGCCCCGCTCGATCTCGACCCGACGACGGCGCGGGTGGTCACTCTGGCCTCCCACGGCGGCGAGCCGCGCCAGCTGCTGCGGGTCGACGGGGGCTCGCATCCCCGCGGCGGGTTCCAGCCGCACCTGTTCGCGCTGTACGACGGGATCACGGAGGTCACACTCGACGGCGGGCCGCTGCTCCCGTTCGTCGCCACCGACGGGGGAGCGGCCCCGATGACGGCCCGGTGCGATGACTCCGGTGGCATCGCGGTGCTGACGGCGACGACCAGCGAGCCGCCCGGGGTCGTGCTCGCGTGGGACGTCCGGCGCACGACGTACACCGTCGAGGACGGCGAGGCGCAGAGCGCCGGCACCCAGCAGATCCGCGACCACGCGGCAGATCCCGTGCTGCGCAAGGAGATCCCGGAGCTGTTCGAGCCGACCGCGCTGCTCGCCGACTGCTCCGTGAGGCCCTAGCCGAGGCCGGGCACGTCCTCGGGCCGCTGCGGGCGTCGCACCGAGACGACCTCGGCGTGCAGCGCCCACTCCTCCTTCCCCAGGCGGGCCAGGGGGTCGAGCAGCTTGAACTCCGGATGGCCGTCCACCAGTACGTCCTGGGAGACGCTGATCAGCCGCACGTCGCCGAGCACCATCGTGGAGTCGCCGAGCTCGGTGGCGCTGTGCAGGGTGCACTCGATCGACACCGGCGAAGCGACCACCCGCGGCGGGGACACCAGCGCCGAGGGCTCCAGCTCGATGTCGAGGCGATCGGGCTCGCTCTGGTCGGGGGCGAACCGCGCAGCGGAGTTGTTGACCTGCTCCAGCAGGGGCGCGGAGGCAAAGTTGACCACGAACTCGCCGGTGTTGCGGACGTTGCGCAGGGTGTCCTTCCTGCCGACCGAGGAGAACATCACGATCGGGGGCCGGGCGCACACCACGGTGTAGAACGAGTGCGGCGCCAGGTTGACCACGCCGTCGTCGGACAGCGTGCTCACCCACGCGATCGGCCGTGGCACCACCACCGCGGTCATCAGCCGGTAGACGTTGACGTCGGGATCGTCCGCGGGAAAGTCGGTGCGCATGCCCTGATCGTAGGTGCGTCGCTGTGGCAGAGTTCCGACCCATGAGCGACGGAAGCGAGCGAAGCATCGAGATCACCCGGCTGGCGAAAGGCCGCTACGTCGCCGAGAACACCCGCGGCGGGCGCTTGGAGTTCGGGGCCGGGACGGAGTCCGAGCGGTTCTCGCCCGTCGAGCTGTTCCTTACCGCCGTTGCCGGCTGCACCGCCATCGACGTCGACTACATCACGTCCAAGCGCGCCGAGCCCGAGCACTTCTCGGTGACCATGACCGGCGACAAGATCCGTGACGAGGACGGCTGCAACCGGCTGGTGAACCTCACCGTCCGCCTCGACCTGCGGTTCCCCGACGACGAGGGCGGTACGGCGGCCCGCGAGGTCCTGCCGAGCGCCGTCCAGCGTTCACACGACCGGCTGTGCACGGTGAGCCGCACCGTCGAGGATGGCACCCCCGTCGACACCGGGCTCGCCTGACCGGGCGTGGCGCGATGACAGCCACCCTCGCGCTGCTGCCGAGCCCGCTCCTGGGCGGGGTCGCGTGCCAGCCCCTCGCGGACGCGTTGGTGCAGGCGGACCGGGACGTCGTCCTCACGGGTCTGCCGCACGAGGTCACCGACCCGGCGGCCGTGCTCGAGACCTTCGTGTCCTCCGTGGGCGGCCCTCGCGACGTCGTGCTGGTGCCGCACAGCAACGCCGGGCTCTACGCCCCGGAGGTGGCGCGACGCGTGGGCGCCACCGCCACGGTGTTCGTGGACGCCGCCCTGCCGCCACCGGGACCGCTGACCCGGCTCGCGCCCCCGGGTCTGCGGGAGCAGCTGGGTCGGCTCGCCGACGACGACGGACGGCTCCCACCCTGGACCCGGTGGTGGGGTGACGACGATCTCGAGGGCCTGTTCCCGCCCGGGGTGTGGCGGGAGCGTGTCGAGTCGGCGCAACCGCGGCTCCCGCTGGCGTACTTCGACGCCACGCTCCCGGTCCCCGAGGGGTGGGAGCATCGGCCGTGCGCCTACCTCGCGTTCGGCGAGACCTACGACGATGAGGTCGCGCGCGCCCGTGAGCTGGGTTGGCCGGTCCGGGTGCTCGAAGGACGCCACCTGCACATGCTCTTCGACCCGGCCGGCGTGGCGCGGAGCATCCTCGGGCTCCTCGACCGGCTCACGTCGCCCGGGCCCGGCTGAGCCCGGTCAGGAAACGTCTTCGCGGTCCGTCCCGGTGAGGACCGGCACCAGGTCGGCCATGTCGTCGAACGCGACGGCGCCGGCGTCGGCAAGGGTGGACCCGTCGGTGAGACCTCCCGCGTAGCCGTAGGCGGTCATCCCGGCTGAGACAGCGGCCTGTACGCCGTACACGCTGTCCTCGATGACCGCACAGTCCGGGGGAGCGAAGCCCATCCGCGCCGCGGCGTGCAGAAACAGGTCCGGGGCGGGCTTGCCGCGCGCCACCTCGCTGGAGCTGAAGATCCGGCCCTCGAAGAGACCGTGGAGGCCGGTGAGGCCCAGCGTGCGGGCCATCTTCTCGTGGCTGCCGCTCGAGGCCACGCAGGTCGCCACCCCGGCGGCGTGCAGGTGCTCCACGAGGAGCTCGACTCCGGCAACGGCGCGCAGCTCGCGGTCGAAGGCGGCATGGACTTCGCGGGTGGAGCGCTCGTCGAACTCCAGCATCGCCTGCCGGCCGAGCTGCGCCTCGATCTCGCCGAGCTGGAACTCCGACGTACGCCCCATCCAGCGGCTGATGACCTGCGCCGCCGTGTGTGGCCAGCCGAGCTCGGTGAGGACGCGGGCCTCGACGTGGACGGTGAGGCGCTCGCTGTCCACGAGCACCCCGTCGCAGTCGAAGACCACCAGGCCGGGCGGGCGTGTCATGTGTTGGCTCCTCGGGCGGCGACGGGCCAGGTGTCCACGACGACTCCGTTGCTCACGACGACGATCTCGTCGCTGAGGTTGACCGCGTTGCAGACGTGGTTGGGCACGACGCGCATCGGGCTGCCGATCGGCGGGAGGGGGCTCTGGTCCCACTCGACGACCGCGTGGTGCTCCGACAGCAGCACGACCCTGGTGTCGGGATGGTCCAGGAGGCGCCCGTAGCCGGTGGCCCAGGACGCTCGGTCCGCACCCAGCACCTTGCTACCGGCGTCCAGGACCACCCGGCCGCCGGCGTGGCTGACGACGGTGGCCAGGCACACCAGGGCGATCCGGTCCGGGCTGGTGGTGCCGAGCTCCCACTGCTGCGCGTCGCCGAAGACGTAGACACCGGGCCGCATCTCGGTCATCGCGCCGGCAGCCGTGGACGCCGCGGTCGGGGTGGACCCACCGCTGAGCACCTGCGGCTCGAGGCCCACCTCGCGCAGCGCATCGGCGCCGGCGGACAGGGCGTCGGCCTCCTGCGCGGCCACGTCGGCCATCGCGCCGGGGGCGTAGCCGTGGCCGGGAAACGTGAACACGCCGCGTACGTCGAGACCGGCGTGCGCGGCGACGTCGGCCATCGCACCGGCGTCAGCGGGGGACACGCCACTGCGGTGGTGCCCGCTGTCGACCTCGATGAGCACCCGGACCCGGCCGCGCTCCTGCCCGAGCTGTGCCGCCAGCGCCTGCGCGCCCTCGGTGGAGTCGACCCCGATGGTGAGGTCGGCGGCCTCGAGCAGGCTGCGCAGCCGCCGCCCCTTCGCCGGCCCGACCCACAAGGGGTAGGCGAGGAACAGGTCGGTGAAGCCGGCCCTGGCGAACACCTCGGCCTCGGAGACGGTGGCCACGCACAGGCCCCGGGCACCCGCCGCGAGCTGCCGCTCGGCGATGGCCGGGATCTTGTGGGTCTTGACGTGCGGTCGGAGCGCCACCTGCAGCCGGGCGGAGAGCGCGGCCATCGCGTCGATGTTGGCGTCGAGCAGGTCCTGGTCGACCACCAGACAGGGCGTGGCCAGGTCGTGGACCGCGCTCACGGACGCTCCTTGTGGAGCAGGAGCCGACCGGCGACACCGAGCCCCAGGCCGGCGGCGATCCCGAGGCCGCCTCCGGCGACCGGTCCGCCGACGCCCTGGGTGGCGCCGACCGCAGCACCCACGACGGCTCCGACCACCATCCCGATCGCGGGGAGGGCGGCCACGGCGTCGTCGCGTGCCCGCTTGGGGGAGAACGGGCTGTTGGTCGTCATGGCCCCAAACTACTGAGTGGCCGGCCCGAGCTGTGTCGGGCCGGCCACTCGTCGTGGAGCTCGGGTCACTCCGGGTTCGCGGCGACTCCGTGCTGGAGCGCCTCGAGCAGTGCGGCGATGAACGCGGGCAGGTCGTGCGGGTTCCTGCTGGTGATCAGGTTCCCGTCGACCACCACACGCTCGTCCGTCCACTTGCCGCCGGCGTTGGTGATGTCCGTGCGCAGGCTGGGCCACGAGGTGAGGTTGCGGCCCTCGAGGACCCCTGCCTCCACCAGCGTCCAGGGCGCGTGGCAGATCGCGGCCACCGGCTTGCCGGAGGCGACGAAGTCACGCGCGAACGCGACCGCCTTCTCGTCCATGCGCAGAGCGTCGGGGTTCGCGACCCCACCCGGCAGCACGAGAGCAGCGAACTCGTCGACGCCGGCGTCGGCGACGGTCTCGTCGACCTTCTGGGTCTCGGCCCTGTCGAGGTGGTTGAACAGCTGCACCTCACCGGACTTCGGGCTCACGAGCACCGGCTCGAACCCGGCGTCCTTGACCGCGTCCCACGGGTCGGTGAGCTCCACGCGCTCGATGCCCTCGGCGGCGACGAGGAAGGCGACCTTCTGCGGGGTTCCGGACTGGGTCGTCGTCACGATCGATCACGCCTTTCGACTGTCGGTTGCGTTCGGTGCCGTCGTACCCGACGGGGGACGGGGCAGTCATGCTTCAGGACTGCTCCTCGGCCTCGCGGTCCTGCTCGGCGTCGATGCGCTTCTTGACCCGGCTGACGCCGGGGATCTGGCCGAGCATCTCGTTGAGCTCGCGCGAGACGTCGAGCAGGTCGTGCAGGTCGGGGGCGACGCTGCTCAGGCTGTCGAGGACGGGGATTATGTCAACCTCCATCTTCTGGGCCAGCTTCGGCAGGTGGTCGATCAGCTCGACCGCCGCGTCCACCTCGTGAGGGTCAGTGGTCTCGGCCAGCCGCTCCAACGTGGGCTGGAGCCTGGTCAGCGGAGGCTCCAGGGCGTCCAGCAGGGTCGTGAGTCGCTGGTTGAAGGGAACGAAGTAGTCCACGAGGTCCTCGGAACGCGTGACGACGGAGTCCGCGCGGGAGACGACGCCGTCGGCAGAGGAACGGGTCGTCTCGATTCGTTCCACCAGGGCGTCGACGCGCTGGAGCAGCTTTTCGGCCTCACCGACCAGGCCGGTGACCCGCGGCATCAGCGCCAGCAGCAGCTCCAACGACTCGGCGCCGCGCTCGAGGGCAGCCCAGACGTCGCGAGGGCCGGGGAGTGGTAGACGCATGCCCCGAGGCTATCCCCGTCTTCACTACTTGACATAATGTCGCTTATC
Organism: Nocardioides sp.; assembly: GCA_036280235.1. GTDB lineage: Bacteria > Actinomycetota > Actinomycetes > Propionibacteriales > Nocardioidaceae > Nocardioides_B. The sequence goes on along the minus strand of DASURB010000020.1, from coordinate 3,172 downwards.
GGCGACATACACGGGAGGGGGCCACCGGCACTGATCCCGGCCGTGCCCGCTCCCAGAACGTCATGGCCAGCACTTTGACGAAACGGTCAGGCGCCGACGTAGGCCGCGAGGTGCTCGCCGGTGAGAGTCGACCGGCCGGCGACGAGATCGGCAGGCGTTCCCTCGAAGACGACCCGGCCGCCGTCGTGGCCGGCGCCGGGTCCGAGGTCGATGATCCAGTCGGCGTGCGCCATCACCGCCTGGTGGTGCTCGATGACGATGACCGACCTGCCGGAGTCGACGAGCCGGTCCAGCAGCCCGAGCAGCTGCTCCACGTCGGCGAGGTGCAGACCGCTGGTCGGCTCGTCGAGGACGTAGACGTCGCCCTTCTCAGCCATCTGGGAGGCCAGCTTGAGCCGCTGTCGCTCGCCACCGGACAGCGTGGTGAGCGGCTGGCCCAGCGTCAGGTAGCCGAGCCCGACGTCGGCGAGCCGGTCGAGAACCTTGTGCGCGGCCGGGGTGCGCGCCTCCCCGTCGCCGAAGAACGCCTCGCCCTCGGTCACGGACATCGCCAGAACCTCGGCGATGTTGCGGCCACCGAGCGTGTACTCCAGCACCGCTGCCTGGAACCGCCTGCCCTCGCACTCCTCGCACGGGGACTCGACCGTGGCCATGATGCCCAGGTCCGTGTAGATGACGCCGGCCCCGTTGCAGGTCGGGCACGCGCCCTCGGAGTTGGAGCTGAACAGCGCCGGCTTCACGCCGTTGGCCTTCGCGAACGCCTTGCGGATCGGCTCGAGCAGCCCGGTGTACGTCGCCGGGTTGCTCCGCCGCGAGCCGCGGATCGCGCCCTGGTCGATCACCACGACCCCGTCGCGACCGGCCACGGACCCCTGGATCAGGGAGCTCTTGCCGGAGCCTGCGACGCCGGTGAGCACGCAGAGCACGCCGAGCGGGAGGTCGACGTCCACGTTCCGGAGGTTGTGCGTCGACGCCCCGCGGACCTCCAAGGCGCCGGACGCGGTCCGCACCTTGTTCTTCAGCGATGCCCGGTCCTCGAAGTGGCGGCCGGTGATCGTGTCACTGCTGGGCAGGCCGTCGACGCTGCCTTCGAAGCACACGGTGCCGCCTCCCGTGCCGGCGCCGGGGCCGAGGTCGACAACGTGGTCCGCGATCGCGATCGTCTCGGGCTTGTGCTCCACGACCAGCACCGTGTTGCCCTTGTCGCGCAGCTGCAGCAGCAAGGTGTTCATCCGCTGGATGTCGTGGGGATGCAGCCCGATCGTCGGCTCGTCGAAGACGTAGGTGACGTCCGTGAGCGACGAGCCGAGGTGGCGGATCATCTTGGTGCGCTGCGCCTCGCCGCCTGACAGCGTGCCCGACGGCCTGTCGAGCGAGAGGTAGCCCAGCCCGATCTCCGCGAACGAGTCGAGGAGATGCTGCAGCCCGACGAGCAGCGGCGCCACCGATGGCTCGTCGAGTCCACGGACCCAGTCGGCAAGGTCGCTGATCTGCATCGAGCAGACGTCGGCGATGTTCTTGCCCCTGATCTTCGAGGACCGGGCCTCCTTCGTGAGCCGGGTGCCCTCGCACTCGGGGCACGTCGTGAAGGTCACCGCCCGCTCGACGAACGCGCGGATGTGCGGCTGCAGGGCGTCGACGTCCTTGGAGAGCATCGACTTCTGGATCCGCGGGATCAGGCCCTCGTAGGTCAGGTTGATGCCCTCGACCTTGATCTTGGTCGGCTCCTTGTAGAGCAGGTCGTGCAGCTGCCTCTTGGTGTACTTGCCGATCGGCTTGTCGGGGTCGAAGAAGCCGCTGCCGCGGAAAATCCTGCCGTACCAGCCGTCCATGCTGTAGCCGGGGATCCTGAGCGCACCCTCGTTGAGCGAGAGGCTCTCGTCGTACAGCGCCGAGAGGTCGAAGTCGTTGACCGAGCCCATCCCCTCGCAACGCGGACACATGCCGCCGAGCCGGTTGAAGGTCGCCTTCTCGGCGATCGTCTTGTCCCCACGCTCGACGGTGATCGCGCCGCTGGCCCGCACCGTGGGCATGTTGAACGAGTAGGCGTTGGGCGAGCCGATGTGCGGCTCCCCCAGCCGGCTGAACAGGATGCGCAGCATCGCGTTGGCGTCGGTGGCGGTGCCGACGGTCGAGCGGGGGTTGGCGCCCATCCGCTCCTGGTCGACGATGATCGCGGTGGTCAGCCCGTCGAGCACGTCGACCTCCGGCCTCGCGAGCGTCGGCATGAAGCCCTGCACGAACGCGCTGTAGGTCTCGTTGATCAGACGTTGCGACTCCGCCGCGATGGTCTCGAACACCAGCGAGCTCTTGCCCGACCCGGACACGCCCGTGAACACCGTCAGCCGGCGCTTCGGGATCTCGACGCTCACGTCCTGGAGGTTGTTCACGCGAGCGCCCTGCACGCGGATCAGGTCGTGGCTGTCGGCAGCGTGCAGCCCAGGTGAGTTCGGGTCCGTCCTCGTGGCCGTGCTCATCGTGTCTCCCTCTGTAGGCGGGGCTGCGCCTCGCGGACCCCGTCAGCGTCGTCTCAGACCAGCCAGTTGCCCTGGCGCATCAGTGTGCGACCGACGATCTCGTTGGCCTCGCGCCACGCCTGCATCCGGACGGGCCGCAGCACGAGGAACACGTATCCCGAGTCGCGGCGCGGGTCCCAGTCGGCCTGGCCGACGTACGCCTCACCCAGCGCGGCGTCGTCCGCGACGTCGGTCGCCCTCTCCAGGACGGCCTCGATCATCACCACGTCGCGGGTCGGCCCCACGGCGAGCCGGGCCCGGCCGGACGCGGCCAGGTTGCGCGCGGTGACCGAGGACGTCTCGACCGCGATCACCACACGCTCGTCGACCCAGGCCAGCGACACGGGCACGAGGTGCGGCACCCCCGCGGCCGAGGCAGTGGCCACCCACACGTCGATCGCCGGTGTCCGCAGCATCGCCAGCGTGTCGGCCTTGCGGGTCTCGCGGTCGCGCGGCTCGGCCGCCGGCGGCGTCAGCGCAGCTCCTGGATCCGGAGCAGGTTGCCTGCGGGATCGCGGAACGCGCAGTCGCGGATGCCGTACGGCTGCTCGGTCGGCTCCTGCACGACCTCGGCGTTCGTGGCCTGGACGCGGTCGAACGCGGCGTCGAGGTCGTCGGTCGCGAGCATGATCCAGCCGTACGTGCCCTTGGCCATC
>DASURB010000019.1:0-71420 GCA_036280235.1 Nocardioides sp. | reverse complement strand
CAGGTCGGTCCGCTCGTCAACGAGGACGCGGTGACCAAGGTGCACGAGCTCGTGACGAGCACCGTCGACGCCGGCGGCCGCGTGGTCGTGGGCGGGACGCGTCCGGAGCGCGAGGGCTTCTACTACGAGCCGACCGTGCTGACCGACGTACCGCTGGGGGCGCCGATCCTGGGTGAGGAGATCTTCGGGCCGGTCGCGCCGATCGTCACGTTCACCGACGAGGCGGAGGCGGTGCGGATGGCCAACGACACCGAGTTCGGCCTGGTGTCCTACGTCTACACCGGCGACCTCGCGCGTGGCCTGCGGGTCAGCGAGGCGCTCGACTCCGGGATGGTCGGGCTCAATCGCGGCCTCGTCAGCGACCCGGCCGCGCCGTTCGGCGGCACCAAGCAGAGCGGCATCGGCCGCGAGGGCGGGCATGAAGGGATGCTCGACTACCTCGAGTCGAAGTACGTCGCCGTCAGCTGGTGACCTGAGGCCCGGCCGAGGGGGCCGGAAGACCCATCCGGCACGTGCCTCCGGGTCGGTGGAATGGACATGTCCGAAACCGACTCCGAAAGGCACATGTCATGAGATCCGCCCTCGACCGACTCGTCTCCTGGACGGGCCTCGCGCTCGTCGTCGTCCTGCTCGTCGCGGGCGGCCTGCTGACGTGGGCCAACGTGTTCGTCGGGAACCAGGTGGCCGACCAGCTGTCCGCGCAGGACATCGTGATGCCCGAGGGCGAGGCGCTCGCCAGCCTGCCGGAGGAGGACGCCGCCGCGCTGGAGGAGTTCGCCGGCAGCCCGCTCGACAGCGGACCCGAGGCCCGCGCGTACGCCGACCACTACATCCTCGCCCACATGAACGCGGCCTCCGACGGGCGCACCTACTCCGAGGTGAGCAGCGAGTACCTCGCGCTCAGCGACGAGGAGAAGGCGTCCGAGGAGGGCCAGGCTCTCGGCCAGCTGCGGCAGACCCTGTTCATGGGCAACACCCTGCGTGGCCTGCTGCTCTACGGCTTCGCGTTCGCGACCATCGGCACCATCGCCGGGTGGGCCGCGGTGGCGGCGTTCGTGGCGGCGGCGGTCCTGCTGGCGCTGGCCCTGATGGGCCTGCGGCACGCCCGCCTGGTCGCGGCGGCCGAGGCGGAGGGCCCCGCGGTCGCCGAGCCGGTCAGGGTGTGACGCGGACGGTCACCTCGCCGAGACCGGTGAAGGTGACCGCCCACAACCCCGCCGACAAAGGCACGGGCGGGACGACGGACCCGGTGATCACCACGTCACCGGCGGCCGTCGTCCCGCCCGTCTTCGCGAGCGTGTCGGCCATCGAGGCCAGCACACCCGCGACGTCGCCGGTCAACGCTTCCGGTTCGTCGGTGCGGGCGACCACCGTGTCGTCGCGCTCGACCTCGGCGCCGAGGTCGCTGGTGATCCGCACCTCGACCTCGGGGCCGAGCAGCACGTGGCGGTGGAAGATGTTGCCGGCGAGGATCTCCTCGACGTCGTCCGTCGGCCCGTCGATGTCGGCGATCTCGATCGCCACGCCGACCGTGCCGACGGCTGCGAGCGCGGTCGCGGCGTCCGCGCCGGCCGGCACCTCGTGGGCGAGATGCAGTGCCACCTCGGCCTCCAGCACCGGCTGCTTCATGCCGTCGAGCGAGACGGTCGCCCCGTCGTCGAGCAGCCGCTCGCGGGTCAGGTAGCCGACCAGCGGCCGGTCGGTGCCGAGCCGCTCCATCGCGGCCGGCGCCCCGAAGCCGGCCTTCCAGCCCAGGTGCGTGGCGCCGTCGTCGAGCTCGCGGCGTCGCCGCTCCAGCATCCTCGTCGTACCGGCGGCGATGCGGGGGTCCACGCCGTACTCACTCCCTCACTGGGGGTCGTCGAAGCTCTCGTCGGGACCCGGCAGACCGTACCCGGCCGCCTCGAGCGAGCCCGCGCCGCTCCAGCCCCAGATCAGCACGACGTCCTCGTCGCCGGTGTTGACGAAGCCGTGGTAGCTGCCGCGCGGTGTGAAGATCACGTCGCCGGCCTTGGACGGCTCGCGGCCGGTGTTGGTGTGGATCTCGCCGTGCCCGGACATCACCACGAGGAACTCGTCGGCGTCCGTGTGCAGGTGCCGGTCGTGGCGGGCGCCGGGCGGCAGCACGGTTCGGCCGACGACGAGGTCCGTCGAGCCCGCCTTCTTCTCGTCGATGAGGTACTGCACCTGCATGTCGACCCAACCCTCGTCCTCGCGGAGGTTCTGCTCGAGGGGCACGTCGTCGATGGTGGTGCGGTACGGCTTCTTCGGTTCGGTCATGTGGGGATCCCCGCCATCCGTCGGTAGGTGTCCGCGACGCTCACCAGGAAGTCGCGGTCGGACAGGTCGCTGCTGCGGGCGGCGCTGAGCATCTCGCTGGCCGCGGAGCACGTGGGTACGGCGGCGCCGAGCTTGCGGCCGAGCTCCTGGGCGAGCACGAGATCCTTCTGCTGGAGCTCGACGTCGGCGTACACGGCGGTGTCCTCGACGAGGAGCGGTGCGCGGTAGCCGATCACCGGCGAGGCGATCACGCTCTTGAGCGCGGCGTCGACGACCGCGGCCCGGTCGACGCCGGCCTTCTCGACCAGCGTCACGGCCTCGGCGAACGCGGTCACGGACACCACCAGTGCGAGGTTGATCGCGACCTTGCTGAGGATCGCGTGGCCGGCGGGGCCGATGTAGGTGACCTTGGGGCCGATCGCGTGCAGCACCTGCTCGACGTGGTCGAACGCCGCGCGGTCGCCGCCGACCATGACCGACATCTGTCCGGCCGCGAGCGTCGCGGGGCTGCCGGAGACGGGGGTGTCGAGGAAGCGGGCGCCCTTCTCGGTCGCGCGTTCGGAGAGCGCGACGCTGGCCTCGGGCGAGATCGTGCTCAGGTCGCACCACACCGTGCCCGGACGCAGACCGGCGAGGATGCCGTCGTCGCCCTCGGCGGCCTGCTCGACCGCCGCGGTGTTGGTGAGCATCGTGAACAGCACGTCCACCTGCGCGGCCGTCTCGCGCGGCGTGCCGCCCCACGTCGCGCCGGCGTCGACGAGCTCCTGCGCCTTGCTCTCCGTGCGGTTCCAGACGGCCAGTGGGTGGCCGGCGTCCATGATCCGGCGGGCGATGCCGGCGCCCATCGCGCCGAGGCCGACGAATCCCACTCGTTCGATGTCGTTGAGCACGGGCAAGCTAGCTCTCCTCGGGGTCGGTGTGACGGGGGTGCGGGACGTGGCTCTGGCTCGATCGGGCCCGGAGTCGTAGCGTCGCGGCATGAGCTTCGACGTCGCGGCCGAGGCGTACGAGGCGTTCATGGGGCGCTGGTCGCGACAGCTGTCGCCGCCGTTCCTCGAGCGCTCCGGGCTGCGGCGCGGCGACCGCGCGCTCGACGTCGGCTGCGGGCCGGGCATCCTGACCGAGCCGCTCGTCGCGCTGCTCGGCGCCGACCACGTCAGCGCGGTCGACCCGTCGGAGCCGTTCGTGGTCGCGGCCCGGTCGCGCTTCCCCACGGTCGACGTACGACAGGGGTCGGCGGAGGCGCTGCCGTTCGACGACGGGGTGTTCGACGGCGCCCTGGCACAGCTCGTCGTGCACTTCATGACCGATCCCGTGGCGGGCCTTCGCGAGATGGCGCGCGTGACGCGCCCGGGTGGCGTCGTCCTCGCGTCGGTGTGGGACTTCGGCGCCGGCCGCGGCCCGCTGTCGACGTTCTGGCGGGTGGCCCTCGAGCTCGACCCCGGCGCCACCGACGAGTCCCGCCTGCCCGGCGCGCGTGAGGGCCACCTCGTCGACATCGCCGACCGCGCCGGTCTGGTCGACGTCGAGCCGTTCGAGCTGACGGTTTCCCTGCATGTCGAATCCTTCGAGGAGTGGTGGGAGCCCTACACCCGCGGCGTCGGCCCGGCCGGGTCGTACGTCGCCGGCCTCGACCCGTCCGCCCGCGAAGCGCTCGAGGCCCGGTTGCGCGACGTACTGCCCGAATCGCCGTTCGACGACGCCGCGACGGCCTGGGGAGTGCGTGGCCGGCGGAACATGTAAAGCGGAGTTAATGCGAGTCCGAGCGCGCCGGGCGGCCGTGAGGTAGCAATAACTCCGCTTTACATGAGTTGGGCGGGCCGCCTACCGCGGGGCGGACGCGGCCCAGTAGTCGGGCTTCGACTTCGTCTCGGCGAGCGCCTCGGGGGTCTCGAAGCCGGGGGCCAACGACGCGGAGGTGCCGGCCATGTACTGGTGGTGGTCGACGTCGAGGAGGCGGATCCAGCTCTGCTGGCCGAAGGTCAGCGCGATGACGCAGCCGAGCTCGACGAGCTCCTCCTCGGTGAAGTACGCGTGGAGCCGGTCCCACAGGCCGTCGCGGTCGTCCTCGTTCCAGGCGATCGCCTGGGCGTAGGCGAGGGCGGCCTTCTGGCGGTCGTCGAACTTGTCGGAGGACTCGAAGTTGAGCAGCTCGTCGTACTGGCCCTCGACCAGACCCTCCTGCTGGCCGCGCTCGCTGCGCTGGTTGCCGCAGAACTCGCACGTCACCGTGCGCGAGATGTAGACGCGGCACAGCTCCTTGATCGCGTGGTCGCAGACGCCGTTGCGGAACATCTCCTCCCACGGCTTGGCGAAAGCCCAGAACGCCGCGGGCACGTGCGCGCGGATCGCGTTGGTCTCCGGCCGCGGGGTGCCGTGCTCGGCGGCGCGGCGCATCTCGGCCTGCATCTCCTCGTCCATGTCCTCGTAGGGCACGTAGGAGATGCGCGGCTTGCGGGGCGTGGTCATGTGTTGCTCCTTCACTCGGACTCTTCGATGGCTCGGACGACCGCCTCGGCGGTGATGGGGAGGTCGCGGACCCGCACGCCCAGGGCCGCGGGTACGGCGTTCGCGATCGCGGCCGCGGTGGGTCCCTGCGCGGCTTCGCCGGCGCCCAGGGACGGCTGGTCGGGACGGTCCAGCAGGTGTACGCCGACCCGCGGCGCCTCGCTGAAGCGCAGGATCGGGTAGGTCTCCCAGTCGTCGCTGACGACACGGCGCCGGTCGAACCGGACGCGCTCCTTGGTGGTCCAGCTCGTCGCCTGCACGGCACCGCCCTCGATCTGGTTGCGCACGCCGTCGGGGTTGACGACCAGGCCGACGTCGACGGCGACCGTCAGCCGACGCACGTGCACCTCGTGGTCGACCGCGACCTCGGCGACGACCGCGCACCAGGCACCGCGGTCCTTGTAGCGCGCGAACCCGACGCCGCGACCGGTGTCGTCCGACAGCGGCGCGCCCCAGCCGGACGCGTCTCGCACGGTCTCGAGGACGGCCCGCGCGCGCTCGTCGGACAGGTGCGCGAGCCGGAACTCGATCGGGTCGACGCCCGCGTCGGCGGCGAGCTCGTCCATGAACGACTCGATCGCGAACACGTTCATGTGCGCGCCGAGCGCCCGCATCGCCGAGGTGCGCAACGGCGTCTCGGTCAGCCGGTGGCCGGTGACTCGGCGTGGGCCGACGTCGTACAGCGGAACGGCGTTGCGCGTCGTGCCGCCGCCTCGATCGTGCGGCGGGTCGACGGGCGCCGGCGCCGGGTCGGGGTCGCTGAGGTGCCGCGCGGCGAGCAGGCCCGAGGTCTCGGCGGCGTACGTCGGTCGCGCGGTGTGGCCCTGGCTCCACACGTCGTGCCGCCACCCGGTGATGCGGCCGCCGTCGAGCGTGGCGGCGAGGTCGACCACCATCGCAGAGGCCAGCGGCGCCCAGGACAGCTCGTCGCGTCGGCTCCACCGCACCTGCACCGGCACGCCCGGCACGCTGCGGGCGAGCAGCACCGCGTCGAACGCCGCGTCGTCGGCGGCGTTGTGGCCGTAGCAGCCGGCGTTCTCGACGTGCTCGACCGTCACCGCTGCGAGTTCGAGGCCCAGTGCCTGCGCGATGGCGTCGCGGAGGTTGTGCACGCCCTGACTGTGGCTCCACACGTGCACCGCGCTGCCGTCATCCGCCCATCGCACGACGCCGCAGCTCGGCGCGATCGAGGCGTGGACGAGGAACGGCCGGGTGTACGACGCAGTGTGCGTCGGCTCGGGCAGGCCCGGCTCGTCGAGCGCGGGGATGTCGTGGCGCGGCCCGGCCTTCAGGAAGGAGCGCACGTCCTGCGGGCCGTCGAGCGGCGGGAGCGAGTCGTGCTCCTCCCAACGCGCGGCGTCGCGCAGCCGGACGAGGGCGGTGTCGGCCTCGGCCTCGCTGGCCGCGACCACGCCGACGAACGACCCGTCGCGCACGACGTGCAGTCCCTCGAGCTTCGCCTCGTCGAGGTCGACCAGCCGCGCGCCGAACGAAGGCGGTCGCAGCACCCGGCCGAACCGCAGCCCGGGCGGACGCAGGTCGGCGATGTAGCGCGGCCGGCCGAGCACCTTGTCGGGCAGGTCGAGCCGCGGCAGGTCGGTCCCGACCGCGCGGCGTACGGACGCGATCTCGGTTCGTGGCTCCCACGTCGTCAGGTCGGTGTTGGGGTCGAGTGTGCGAACCAGGTCGACGAAGCCCGCGCCCGGGCGGTCGCGGGCGATGCGGGCGACGAGGTCGCGCACCACGGTGCCGACGTACCGCAACGCCGGGCCGGCCTGCACCAGGGACAGGCTGCCGGACGTGAGCCCCTCGTCGGGGCCCAGAGCCGTGTGTGCGTTGAGCATTCGCACCTGCGCGACCGGCAGGTCGAGTGCGTCGGCGGCCACCTGCGCGAGCGCGGTGACGATGCCCTGGCCGAGCTCGACCTTGCCGATGCGTACGCCGACGACGTCAGGCGGAAGGTCGTCCGGGAACGAGATCCACTGGCCCAGGCGCGGGTTGTCGCGCACGTGCTGGGGCACGTCGATCGCGCGAAGCGGCTCTGTGTAGGTCATGACTCCACTCCGGCCGCGGGTGTGCGTGCCGACAGCACGGCGTCGACGATGCGTCGCTGCACGCCGCACCGGCAGAGGTTGCGGTCGAGTGCGGCGACGATCGTGTCCTCGTCGGCGTCGGGCTGCTGGTCGAGCAGGGTGGCGGCGTTGACGGCGATGCCGCTGATGCAGAAGCCGCACTGGGCCGCCTGGTTCTCGAGCACGGCCTGCTGCACGGGGTGCGGCGCGCCGTCGGGGCTCAGGCCCTCGACGGTGACGACCTCCGTGCCCTCGGCCTGCCAGAGCGGGGTGTCGCAGGACGGCACGACGGCGCCGTCGAGCCGCACGAAGCACGCGCCGCACAGGCCGAGCCCGCAGCCGAACCGGCTGCCGAGCAGGCCGAGGTCCTCGCGCAGCACGGTGAGCAGCGGCGTGTCCGGGTCCGCGTCGACCGAGACGGCCCGGCCGTTCACCCGCAGATCTGTCATCCGAACACCTCCGGGTGCCGGCCGAGCTCGATCCGGGTGCGGCGGATGTGGCCGGAGAGATACCGCTCGGCGTCGTCCGGGTCGCGCCGCTCGACCGCGTCGAGGATCAGCCGGTGCTCAGCGTTCACCACCCACATCCGGCCGGGGCCGGACAGCGAGATGAACGCGCGGCGGTAGTGCTGGGTGGAGTTCCACAGCCTCCGCACCATCGACATCAGCGGGTCGATCGCGCAGGCGGTGTAGGTCGTCAGGTGGAACTCGCGGTCGAGCTCGAGGAACCGCGCGACGTCGATGTCGTCGCCCTCGGCCTCGATGGCGTGCTGGATCTGCTCGACGCGGGCGATCTCGGCGTCGTCGAGCGACGCGATGCTCTCGATCAGCGCGAGGGGCTCGAGCCGCTCGCGCATCTGGTAGATCACCTGCACCTCGTGCTGCGACAGCCGCGGCACCCGGGCGCCCTTGTGCGCCTCGTGCTCGGTGAGCCCTTCGGCCTCGAGGATCCGGAGCGCCTCGCGCACGGGCAGCCGGCTCGCGCCGAAGCGCTCCGCGACCTCCTCCTGCCGGATCCGGTCGCCGGGGAGAAGGTCGCCGCGGAGGATCTCGGCGCGCAGCTCGCTCGCGATGCGGGCGCTGGCGGCGCTGGGCGGGACGTCACTCGGGAGCAGGGTCTCGGTCATGACGTCGACCCTTGTGGGGTCTCGACGGGCTCGACCACCCGGTCGCGCTCGAACGCCTTGCCGTGCGGGTAGGAGACCAGCTCCATCTGCAGCCCCCACGGGGCGCGGAAGTAGATCCACCGGTTGCCCTCGGCCGGCCCCTTGCTCGCCGTCGGTCCGTCGAACACCTCGACGTCGTGCGCGCGCAGGTGCTCGATCGCGACGTCGATGTCGTCGACGTACAACGCGACGTGGTGGCCGCCGATGTCGCTGTTGCGCGGGATGGCGTCGCGCTGGTCGGGGGAGGAGTACTCGAAGACTTCGAACATCGTCTCGCCGCCCACCCGGTACCACCGGTTGCGCATCGTCGCCCGGGGGTGCACGCGCAGGTGCGTGACCATCCAGTCGTCGTCCTCGTCGGGGTGCGAGAACGGCCCGAGCTCGTAGAGGTACGTCGCGCCGAGCACGTCCACGAGCCAGCCGTGAGCGGCTTCGAGGTCCGGCACGGTGAAGCCGATGTGGTCCATCCGGCGCATTCCGGGAAGGCCCACGGCGCGTCCTCCTGCGTTCTCCCGGCGGTTTCGCGGTACGGCGTACTGGATCCAACGCCGCCGAACCTACTGAAGCACACCCGCCTGATGTCTGTCGATGGTGACTTCAGAGTCTCGACATTGGATCCAATCATGTGCCACGCTGGTGATCCAGGCTCGACCACGCCTGCCCGACCTCGAGGGAGTCCCATGCCCGAGCACCGCCGGCTCGCCCCCGACGCGCCGTGGGTCGAGGTCGTGGCCACCCAGGACGACTGGGACGCCGCCGACCCGGACCTGCTGCGCACCATGCACGCCCAGCTGGTGTGGATCCGGACGTTCGAGGAGTACGTCCTCGAGCTCGCCGGCGCCGGCCTGATCCACGGCCCGGCGCACTCCTCGATCGGCCAGGAGGGTGGCGCGGTCGGCTCCGTCCTCGCGCTGACCAGCGCCGACACCGTCAACGGCTCGCACCGCGGTCACCACCAGTTCCTCGCCAAGGCGTTGCACCACGTCGAGCCCAAGCTCCTCGACCCGCTGGCCGAGCCGTCCGACGACGTGCGCGAGGTGCTGCTGCGCACCCTCGCGGAGATCTGCGGCCTCGACCGGGGCTGGAGCCACGGCCGCGGCGGCTCGATGCACCTGCAGTGGAAGGATGCGGGTGCGATGGGCACCAACGCCATCGTCGGCGGCGGCGTCCCGCAGGCCGCCGGCTTCGCCTGGTCGCACCGGCAGGCCGGCACCGACGCGGTCTCGGTCACCTACTTCGGCGACGGCGCGATCAACATCGGCTCGACGCTCGAGACGTTCAACCTCGCGGCCGCGTGGAAGCTGCCGGTCTGCTTCTTCGTCGAGAACAACCGGTACGCCGTCTCCACCTCCGTCGACGAGGCGACCGGCGAGCCGCGGTTGTCCGCGCGCGGGCCCGGGTTCGGCCTGGCCAGCTGGCGCGTCGACGGGATGGACCCGCTCGCGACGTACCTCGCGATGAACGAAGCGGTCGCCCACATGCGCGCCGGCCGCGGCGCGACGCTGGTCGAGGCCGACACCTACCGGTTCTTCCACCAGAACGGCGGCTTCCCCGGCAGCGCGTTCGGCTACCGCAGCAAGGAGGAGGAGAGGCAGTGGCGCGAGCGTGACCCGCTCAAGATCAGCGCCGCGCATCTCGAGCGCCGCGGCATCCTCACCGCCGACGAGCACGCCCGCAGCGTCGAGATCGCCAAGGCCACGATGGCCTCCATCGGCGACGTGCTGCTCGAGCCGAAGCCCGGCGGCAAGCCCGGCGAGCGGCAGATCCGCGCCGAGGAGTGGCCCGACCCGTCGTACGTCGACGTCGGCGTGCGCGGCGACCTGTCCGAGCTCGACGGTGCGCCGCTGGTCGACCCGGCCGGCCACGCCGTGCCCGTGCAGGACACCAAGTTCATCGAGTCCGTCGCCGCCGTCATGGGCCGTCGGATGGAGACCGACCAGCGGTACGTCCTCATGGGCGAGGACGTGCACCGGCTCAACGGCGGCACCAACGGCGCCACCCGTGGGCTGCCCGAGCGGTTCCCCGACCGGGTGCTCGGCACGCCGATCGCCGAGAACGCCTTCTCCGGCCTGGCCGGCGGCATCGCGATCGACGGCCGCTACCGGCCGGTCGTGGAGTTCATGTACGCCGACTTCATGTGGGTCGCGGCCGACCAGCTGTTCAACCAGATCGCCAAGGCCCGGCACATGTTCGGCGGCGAGGGTGCCGTGCCGCTGGTGCTGCGGAGCAAGGTCGCGATGGGCACCGGCTACGGCTCGCAGCACTCGATGGACCCGGCCGGGATCTTCGCCACCTCGGCGGGGTGGCGGATCGTCGCGCCGACGACGCCGTACGACTACGTCGGCCTGATGAACACCGCCCTCCGCCTCGACGACCCGGTCGTCGTGCTCGAGCACGTCGACCTCTACAACTCCACCGGTCCGGGCCCGGTCGACGACCTCGACTACTGCCTGCCCGTGGGCAAGGCCGCGGTGCGGCGTGAGGGGTCGGAGGCGACCGTCATCAGCTACCTGGCGATGGTGCCCTACGTGCTCGAGGCCGTGAATCGCCACGGCGGTCTCGACGCCGAGGTGGTCGACCTGCGCTGGCTCGACCGCGCCAGCATCGACTGGGACACTCTCGAGGCGAGCATCGCCAAGACCAACAAGGTGCTGATCGCCGAGCAGGGTGCGGTCGGCACGTCGTACGGCGGGTGGCTGGCCGACGAGATCACCCGCCGGTTCTTCGACCACCTCGACGCACCGGTGTGGCGCGTGACCGGGGGCGAGGCGTCGCCGAGCATCAGCAAGGTCCTGGAGCGCGCCGCGATCGCGCAGGCCGACGAGGTCGTCGCCGCGCTCGACGAGATCGCGAGGTACTGACGTGGCCCGCCTCCTGCGCATGCCCGAGGTCGCCGCCAACGCCACCGAGGCCGTGCTCGCCGACTGGACGGTCGCCGAGAACGCGCCCTTCGACGCCGAAGACACCATCGCCACCGTCGAGACCGAGAAGGCCGTCGTCGACGTCGAGGCCGAGCAGCCCGGCGTCGTGCTCAAGACGCTGGTACCGCCGGGTGCCCAGGTCGAGGTCGGAGCGCCGATCGCGGTCCTCGGCGACCCGGGTGAGCAGGTCGTCGACATCGGCGCGCTGCTGACCGAGCTCGGTGTCACCGAGACCTCGCCCGCCGCCGCGGTCGTCCCCGAACGACGTGAGGTGCCCGATCCCGAGGGCGGTACGGCGAACACCCACTCGGCGCCCACGCGCGTGGTCGAGCCCTTCGAGACGGCTCGTACCTCGCCTCCTCAGGAAACACCCGTCGAGACCACGTCAGCTGGGTCCAGTAACGGCCGCGTCTTCGCCAGCCCGCTCGCCCGCCGCCTGGCGAAGGAGGCCGGCATCCCGGTCGAGGAGATCGTCGGCACCGGCCCGCGCCAGCGGATCCTCCGCCGCGACGTCGAGAAGGCCGTGGCCGAGCGGCAGCATCGGGTGGTCGAGCCGCCGCCCCGGGTGGTCGAGCCTGGCGAGACCACTGCGCCCTACGAGGACATCCCGCACTCCCGGATCCGCCGCGCCACCGCGGCGCGGCTCACCCAGAGCAAGCAGACCGCACCGCACTTCTACGTCCGCGGGACCGTCCGGGCTGATGCCCTCGTCGCGCTGCGAGCCGAGATCAACGAGGGCCGCGAGCAGAAGGTGTCGCTCAACGACCTCGTGGTGAAGGCGGCCGCGGTCGCGCACCGGCAGGTGCCGGAGATGAACGTGGTCTGGACCGACGACGCCGTCCGCCGGTTCAGCAGCGTCGACATCGCGGTAGCCGTGGCGACGGACCGCGGCCTGCTCACCCCGGTGGTCCGCGACGTCGACACCCTCACGGTCACCGCCCTGGCAGCCCGCATCGCGGATCTGGCCGAGCGCAGCCGCGGCGGCAAGCTGCGCCAGGACGAGCTCGAGGGCGGCTCGATGAGCGTGACGAACCTCGGGATGTACGGCACCGAGGAGTTCGCCGCGATCATCAACCCGCCGCACGCCGCGATCCTCGCCGTCGGCGCCGTCAAGGAGGAGCCCGTCGTCGAGGACCGCGCGCTCGCCGTCGGCAAGGTCATGCGGCTGACGCTCTCGGTCGACCACCGCCCCGTCGACGGCGTCATCGCCGCCCGCTGGATGCAGGCGCTCGCCGACCTGCTCGAGCACCCGGTGCGCATCCTGGCCTGACCCGGTCCGCCGCCCTACCCTCGGCACGAAGGAGGGTTCGTGCTGAGCAACAGCTGGCAGTGGCGCGGGGTGGTGGTGACCGCCGTCGCGGCGGGTGCGTTGTTCGCGCTCGTCGTCGGCAGCGCGCTCGCGGTGCTCTCCGCGGTCGTCGTGTACGCCGCCGCGATGGCGACAGGCGAAGCGCCCTCCAGCCACACGCTGGTCACGCTCTGGCTGGCGGGCTCGGTCGCCGCAATGACGCTCGCGCTCGTGCCGGCGGCGCTGGTCGTGCGGCACCACGGCGGGGCGCACGCCGTGGCAGGACCGGTGGTCGGCGTGGTCGCGTGCCTGGCCACCTGGATGATCCTGAGCGTGACCACCGGGTCGGCCCTCGCGCTGCTCGCCGGACCGCTCGTCGGTGCCGTCCTGGGCGCGCGAGCGGTGCGGCCGCGGCTCGCCTAGCTCGGTCCCATCACCTTCGCGGGATCGAAGCCGAGCTCGGTGAGCACCGTCCGCGCGGCGTTGCGACCCGGCCGCCCCGACACCGAACCGCCGGGGTGCGTCGTCGCGCCGGTGAGGAAGAGTCCCGGCACGCCGGTGGTGTACGTCGGCCAGCCCGCGATCACGTCGCCGTCCGCGCCCGGCGACCAGAACTCGCCGCCGTGGCATGAGCCGCCGAGGTTGTGCGGATTGTGCGCGGCGACGTCGACCGGCGACTCCGCGCGCCAGGACAGGATGTCGTCGTCGCCCAGCCCGGAGGCCCGGGACCGCACGATGTCGAGCAGCCGTTCGGCGTACTCCTGCTTCGCATCGGCCCAGTCCCGCCCGTCCGCCAGCGTGTACGGCGCGATCGTGAGGATCTTGAACGTCGCCCCGCCGGTCTCCGGCGCGCGCGACTTGTCGACGACGGTCTGGTCGACCACGAGCAGCCACGGGTCGTCGGCCGACCAGTCGCCGCGCTGGTGGGCGTCCACCTGGGCGGCGAACCCGGCTGCCGTGCCCAGGCCCGCCGCGGTGCTGCGGATGCCGGCAGTCCCGAACGCCAGATCGGAGCGCAGCGCCGCGTGCACCGCGAACACCGACAGCCCCGGCCGCCAGGTGTCCCGGGCCTCGACCAGGTCGGTCGGCGGCTCGACGCCCTCGAGCATCCCCGCCAGCTGCTGCAGGTGCCCGCCGGCCACGACCGCGCGCGTTGCCCGGACCGAGCGGCCGTCGGTGGTGCGCACCCGGCGGACACCCTCGGCGGTCGCCTCGAGCGTCGCGACCGGAGACGAGCACACGACCCGTCCGCCGTGGTCGCCGAGCAGCCGCACCAGGGCGTCGGGAAGGGCCTGGCTGCCGCCGACCGGCGTCGTCCAGCCGAAGGAGAGTCGGCCGGCGGTGATCGAGGACGGCAGGAACCCGGTGCCCGGCCGCCGCGGGTCCTGGATCGTGGCCATCGCCAGCCACAGCACGAAGTCGCGCACCACCGGGTGAGCGAACCGCTCGTGCACGACGTCCCACGCGCTGCGCGACCGCAGCGCGCGGTAGCGCCGGCTCGCCTCGTCGTCGCGCGCCGGCAGGTGGGAGCTCCACCGGCCGTGCGCGGCGGCCAGCCCGTCCTGCCAGTCGCGGACCATCTCCCTGAACGCCGCGGCGTCGACGGCCGAGAACCGCGCCAGCTCGGTGGCGGTCGCGTCCAGGTCCGGGTGCATCACGAGCGTGTCGCCGTCGGGCAGCGGCATCACCACGGCCGGGTCGGTGGTCAGGTAGGTCAGCCCGTAGCGCGACTGCAGGTCCAGCTCGTCGTCGCGGATCAGCGGGTTGTTCTGGATCAGCACGTGCGCGCTCGAGCACGAGTCGTGCGCGAAGCCGGGCAGCGTGAGCGGCTCGGTCCGGGTGTTCCCGCCGTACGTCGGGGAGGCCTCGAGCACCAGCACCTCCAGCCCCGCCCGGGCGAGGTAGCCCGCGCACACGAGCGAGTTGTGGCCGGCGCCGATCACGACAACCTCGGCCTCTTCGGGGAGCTCTGCGGGCAGCTCGGGGGGCAGCGCGGGCGGGTCGGCGGCAGGCGCGTCGTTCATGGGCTCAAGATGCACGAGACTGCACTCGTTTGCAAGAGTGCAGTGAACCGTGAACAGGGGTCGATTCGTTGTCCTAGGGTGCTTGACAGGATGTGGCGCCACTCACAAGACTGCGCGTAACCGCAATCGATTGCGGATCCCCGAGGAGGAAAGATGTCGCAACTTTCGACCCGGCGCGGGTGGAAGGCCGCCGCCCTGGGCGGCGCCCTCGTGCTGGCCCTCGCCGCCTGCGGTGGCGGCTCGAGCGGTGACGGCGACGGCGACCAGGCGTCGTCGGAGCCGATCCGCATCGGTACGTCGCTGCCCCTCACCGGCGAGTTCTCCCAGCCCGGCAAGGCGGCCAAGGAGGGCTACGAGGTCTGGCAGGCGATGGTCAACGAGTCCGGCGGGCTGCTCGACCGCGACGTGGAGCTCGTGGTCAAGGACGACGCCTCCAACCAGAACACCATCGTCGCCGACTACAACGCGCTGATCAGCCAGGACAAGGTCGACCTCCTTCTCGGGACGTTCTCCTCGCTGCTCAACCTGCCGGCGTCGGCGGTCGCCGAGCGCAACCAGATGCTGTACGTCGAGCCGGCGGGCGGCTCGCCCGACATGTTCAACCGCGGCTTCGAGTACCTCTTCTTCGCCCAGCAGGCGACGGCCGACAAGCAGGGCAAGGTGTTCGCCGAGTGGGTGGCGAGCCTGCCGGAGGACGAGCGGCCGAAGACGGCGGCGTACCCGACGCTCGACGACCCGTTCGCCGCGCCCAACGTCGAGGGCATCCGCGGAATGCTCGAGGACGCCGGGATCAAGACGGTCTACCAGGAGACCTACGCGATCGACACCAAGAACTTCGACACCATCGTCAACGCGATGAAGAACGCCGACCCCGACCTCGTCGTGCACGGCGCGCAGTTCGAGGACGGCATCGGCATGACCCGCTCGATGCTGAAGGCGGACTTCACCCCGGACATGTTCTTCCAGACCAACGCCCCGTCTTTCGGCGACCAGTTCACCGAGGGCATCGGCGAGGAGAACACCGAGGGCGTCATCTACGCCGTCAGTCACTCTCCGACGGCCGACACCCCGGGCAACAAGGAGTTCGTCGCGAAGTACGAGGAGATGTTCGGCAGCGGTGAGGTGCCGGAGGACGCGGCGGACGCGTACGCCGCCGGCCAGGTGCTGCAGGCAGCCGTCGAGGCCGTCGGCAGCATCGACGACCAGCAGGCGCTCGCCGACTGGCTGCACGAGAACGAGGTCGACACCATCCTCGGGCCGCTCTCGTGGGACGAGACCGGTGCGCCTCAGGGTGAGTTCCTGATCGGCCAGTGGCAGAACGGCAAGCCCGAGATCGTCCTGCCCGAGGAGGCCGCCACCGCCGAGATCGAGGCCGGGTGGAGCCCGGGAGGCGCCGGCTGATGGAGCAGCTGGTCCAGAACCTGATCCTCGGCCTGCTCCTCGGCGGGGTGTACGCCCTCGCGGCCGGAGGCCTGACCCTGATCTTCGGGGTGATGCGGGTGATCAACATCGCGCACGGCGCGTTCCTGATCCTCGCGGCCTTCATCACCTACTCGCTGTGGAGCGGGCTGGGGATCGACCCCCTGCTCGCGATCGCGATCACCACGCCGGTCGTCTTCGTGGTCGGCTGGGTGACCTACAAGCTCTTCGTGGCCCCGATCCGCACGGCGCCGATGGCCTCGACGGTCCTGCTGACCTTCGGCATCGCGCTCGTGGTCGAGGCCGCGATGGGCACGATCTGGGGGAACAACTCGACCGCCATCCGCCCGCCGTACGGCAACGAGTCGTTCACGGTCGGCAACCTGTTCCTGCCCAAGGCGCAGGTGTACGGCGGTCTGGTCGCGGTTCTGGTCCTGGCGGTGCTCTGGGTGGTTCTGACGAAGACCTGGCTCGGCCGGGCGATCCGTGCGAGCGCGGTGAACCCGGCCGGGGCCGAGCTGATCGGCATCAAGATCGGCTCGGTGGCGGCGCTGGTGTTCGCGATCGGCATCGCGGCCGCCGGCGCCGGCGGGGCCCTCACCGGGATCCTCTACCCGTTCGTCCCGGGCGCCCACTACCAGTGGATCGCCCGGCTGCTCGCGATCGTGGTGCTCGGCGGCATGGGCAGCCTCAACGGCGCGGTCCTCGGCGCGCTGATCTTCGGCGTCGCCGAGACCATGACCGCGGCGTACGTCTCGCCGTCCTGGGCGACCGCAGTGCCCTACGCCATCGTCTTCGTCGTGCTGCTCATCCGCCCGCAGGGCCTGCTCGGCTCCCGACTCCGTGAGGACGCGCTCCCCGCATGATCGCCCGATGAACGCCGCCGCTGCCGCGAGCCCCGCGCCCGCCTCGAGCTCGGCGTCCCGCTGGACCTCGCCGCTGCTGATCGGCCGCGTCCTCGCCGCCCTCGGTGCCGTCCTCCTGCTGGCGTACCCGCTGATCAACGACGACGCCTACTACCAGAACATGGTGATCCTCTCGCTGGTGTTCGCCGTGGGCGCCAGTGGGCTGAACATCATCACCGGCTTCGCCGGCTACGTGTCTCTGGGCCAGGGCGCGTTCATCGGCCTCGGCGGCTACACGATCGGCGTGCTGGCCACGCGGTTCCCTGACACCAACCCATGGCTGTGGGTGCCGGTCGCGGGTGTCACCGCGGCCGCCGTCGCGCTCGTGCTCGGCTTCGTGTCGCTGCGCTCGCGCGGTCCGTCGTTCGTGATCATCACCGTGGCGTTCCTGTTCCTGGTCCAGGTGATCGCGGTCAACTGGGTGTCGCTGACCAACGGCACGGCGGGCCTGACGCTGCCGCTGCCGACGTGGGACCGCGAGTTCATCAACTGGCCCTTCTACTACGCGCTGGTCGGCATCCTCGCGCTGCAGCTGCTGATGACCTGGTGGATCCGCCGCACCAAGCTCGGCATGGGTCTCATCGCGATCCGCGAGGACGAGACCAAGGCCGCGACGATCGGCATCGCCCTGCCGACCGAGAAGATCATCGCGTTCGTCGCCAGCACGATCTTCGTCGGCATGGCCGGCGCGGTCTACGGCTACTACCTGACCTTCATCGACCCGCGCGGCATGTTCTCGATCCTGATCAGCGTGCAGGTGGTGCTCTCGTTGCTGATCGGCGGCAAGGCCACGCTGTGGGGCCCGGTCGTCGGCGCGTTCCTGATCGAGCCGCTCAACGAGATCGCCAACAACCAGTGGGGCGGCGGCAACGCCCGGCTGTTCCTGTTCGGCGGCCTGCTGGTCCTCACGGTGATCTTCCTGCCCAAGGGCCTGCTGCCGGCGATCGAGTCGTTCCTCGAGCACCGCCGCACCCGCGGCAAGGCCGGCCTCGTCGGCCAGCGCATCGGCACCGGCGGCAGCCTCGCCTCGATCACCGACCGGGTGCAGGTCGTCGACCGGTCGCAGCTGCCCGACCGGCCGCTGCTCGAAGTGCGCGGCCTGACCAAGCACTTCGGCGGCCTCAAGGCGGTCGACGACTGCTCGTTCACCGTGCCCGAGGGCTCGATCACCGGGCTGATCGGGCCCAACGGCTCGGGCAAGACCACGGTGTTCAACCTGCTCACCGACACGATCCGCGCCGACAGCGGCGAGATCGTCTTCGACGGTCAGCGCCTCGACGGCAAGCCGCCGTGGAAGCGCGCGCACGCCGGCCTCGGCCGCACCTTCCAGATCACCCGGCTCTTCGGCGAGATGACGGTGCTCGAGAACGTCGTCGCCGTACAGCGGTCGTTCTCGGTCGGCCAGCTCGGCCGGATCGCGGTCAGCGGCAAGGAGGCCGCGGCGGCCGAGGAGCTGTTGGAGTACGTCGGCATGCGCGCGTTCCGCGACCAGAAGGCGCACGCGCTGTCCTACGGCCAGCAGAAGATGGTCGAGCTCGCCCAGATCCTCATGCTCGACCCCAAGCTCGTGCTCCTCGACGAGCCGGCCGGCGGCATCAACCCGGTGCTGATCGAGCGGATGGGCGAGATGATCCGGGAGCTGAACTCCTACGGGAAGACGTTCCTGATCGTCGAGCACAACATGCCGTTCGTGCTCGGGCTGTGCGACCCGATCCACGTGCTCGCCCGCGGCCGCACGATGGCCTCCGGCACACCGGAGCAGATCCAGCACGACCCGGCCGTCATCGACGCCTACCTCGGCGACGACTTCCAGCTCGAGACCCCCACCGACAAGACGAAGGCGGTGTCGTGATGCTGACCCTCCAGGGCGTGGTCGCCGGGTACGGCGGCGGCGACGTGCTCCAGGGTGTCGACATCCACGTCGAGAAGGGTTCCGTCGCCTGCATCGTCGGGCCCAACGGCGCCGGCAAGTCGACCGTGCTGCGCACCGTGAGCGGTCTGCTCACCCCGCGGCTCGGCGAGGTGCACCTGTTCGGCGACCGGCTCGACCGGCTCGACGCCGCAGCGATCCTGCACAAGGGCGTCTCGCAGGTGCCGCAGGCCAACGCGCTGTTTCCCAACATGACCGTGCGCGAGAACGTGCTGATGGGCGCCTACATCATCCGCCGCGACCGGGCGCTGGTGCGCAAGCGCTACGACCAGGTCGCCGAGCTGTTCCCGATCGTCGCGGACCGCAGCCACGACAGCGCCGGCAACCTGTCCGGCGGCCAGCGCCGGATGGTGGAGTTCGCCCGGTCGCTGATGCTCGATCCCGTGCTGCTGCTGCTCGACGAGCCGTCGTTGGGCCTGGACCCGAAGGCGCTGCAGACGGTCTACGAGTCGGTGATGCTGATGAAGGAGAGCGGCAAGACCATCCTGCTCGTGGAGCAGAACGTCCGGTTCGGCATGCGGATGGCCACCGACGGCATCGTCATGGAGTCGGGCCGGGTGGTCACGCAGCGCGACGCGAAGGCGATCCTCGAGGACGAGGACATCGCGCAGATGTACTTCGGCGGCACGGTCACCCCGACCGCGACCGACGTCGTCCCCGACGCGCCTGCGGCGAGCTAGGCGGTCACGGCCTTTCGTGCCTTCTTCTTGACGACCCGGCGGTCACGCAGCAGCGCGAGCGTGTTGAGGGTCGCCCAGCCGAACGTGATCGCCAGCACCCGCTGCCGGGTCTCGTCGTCCTCGGCGTGCTGCGACAGGATCAGCCCGTCGGCGACGTCGAACGCGATCCGCGCCAGCATCGCGCCGGTGACGACACCCTCCGAGCGCCCGAACAGGCCCAGCGCGCCGATCGCCGTGTCCCTGGCGCCGTACGTCGTGGCCAGCACGTCGAAGGTCGCCTGCTCCGGCTCGTTGCTCGTCAGGTAGCGGCCGAGGTGGCGCGGCTCGGCGAGGGCGTACCCGCCGTACCCGAGCGTGGCGGCGGACATCAGGCGGCTCCAGGTCATCGACATGGCGGCGACGTACCCACGGAACCGACCCCTAGACACGTCCGGTCACGTGATGGGCACGTCTGGAACAACCGGACCGGGGGTAGGGGTTGGCGGAGTAGCCACAGTCATCCAGAAGTCCACGCAGAGGAGCGTCATGCCCACCGTCCCGAACGTGACCCTGAACAACGGCGTCGAGATCCCGCAGCTCGGCTTCGGCGTCTTCCAGGTGCCGCCGGAGGAGACCCGCGACGCCACGCTGACGGCGCTCGAGGTCGGCTACCGGCACATCGACACCGCGCAGATGTACGGCAATGAGCGCGGCGTCGGCGAGGCCGTGCGCGACTCCGGGCTGGCCCGCGAGGACGTCTTCGTCACCAGCAAGATCAGCAACAAGCACTGGACCCGCGACGACATCCTCGCGTCGTACGACCAGTCGCTGAAGGAGCTCGGCTTCGACCAGCTCGACCTGGTGCTGATCCACTGGCCGCTGCCGACCCTGCGCGACTACGTGGTCGCCTGGACGGCGCTGGAGGAGATCTACGCCGACGGGCGGGTGCGCGCGATCGGCGTCTCGAACTTCCAGGTCGCACACCTGCGTCGGCTCGAGCAGGAGTCCGACGTGACGCCCGCCGTCAACCAGATCGAGGTGCACCCCTACTTCACCAACGACGAGGTGCGGGCCTACAACGCCGAGCACGGCATCGCGACCGAGGCCTGGTCGCCGATCGCCCAGGGCAAGGTGCTCGCCGACCCGACCATCGTGAAGATCGCGGAGCGGCTCGGGCGGACCCCGGCCCAGGTGACGCTGCGCTGGCACATCCAGCGCGGCGACATCGTGTTCCCGAAGTCGGTGACGCGCAGCCGGGTCGAGGAGAACTTCGCGCTGTTCGACTTCGAGCTCACCGACGACGACATGGCCGACCTCACGGGGCTCAACCGGAACGAGCGCACCGGCGGCGACCCGGACACGATGGACTACGTGCCGGACTGAGCCCAGGCCGGCCTGGTCAGCCGTCGTACGACGGCAGGTCCTGCCCGGCGGCGACGTACCGCTGCGGGATCGTCGGACCCCACACCGGGTCGAGCGCGATCGCCCGCAGCTCGGCGGCGGTGAGCGGCGGCTGGTCGAGGACGACCGTCGGATCCGTGCCGATGCCTCGGGCGTTGCTCGTGGCGACCTGGACGCGCAGCCCGCGCTCGGGCGACCAGACGTCGACGTACCGGTCGACCGCGGCGCCGTTGTGCAGCTCGTAGGACACGACGACCCGGCGGCCCTGCTGGCGGACCGTGCAGCTCATCCGCGCGGGGTCGGCGCAGCTGAACTCTGCCGCGTGGCCGCGGCCCCAGCCGTCCTGCACCTCGACCCGCACCGGGACGGAGGCCTCCGCACCCGGGGGCGTCCAGCGCAGGCTGCCGACCGTCACCAGCTGCCGGCCTCGCGCCAGCGCCCCGGGCCGGGTGTGGTCGCCAGCGAAGTCCGACGCCGTGCCCGGGCCGCCGCGCTGGAGCAGCTCGGCGAGGGCGGCGACGGTCGCGCGGCCGGTGGCGGGCTGCGGCACGTCGGCGCCCAGCGTGGCCTTCGGTGTCGGCGTCACCGCCGGGTCGGGCCTGGGGGCGGTGCCGCGGATGGTCTCGGACGACAGCCAGCCGACGCCGCCCACCACGGCGGCCGTGACGGCACAGGTCGTGGCGAGAGCCGCGACACGACGGCGGAGTCGCAGTCGCCGGCCCCGGCGCTCGGCGCCGGCGGCGATGCGGTGCAGGTCGGGCGTGACGCCGGCGACCGCGGCGTCGAGATGGTCGGGCAGGGTGCGCTCGTCGATCACCTGGCGTGCTCCTTTCCGGGCTGCGGTGCCGCCGCCGGCACCAGGTCGGGTTCGAGACGGGCGCGGAGCTTGGCCAGCGCCCGGCTGCTGCGGGTGCGGACCGCGCCCACGGACATCCCGAGCGCGCCGGCGGTCTCCTCGACGCTGCGGTCCTCCCAGTACCGCAGCACCAGCACCGCCCGGTCGGTCTTGCCGAGCGTCCCGAGCGCGCGCAGCAGGTCGAGCCGCTCGCTCGGGTCGCGGTCGTCGTACCGCCCCTCCGGCAGGTCGTCCGCGGGGCGTTCCGAGCTGCGCCGCAGGCGGCGGTGCGAGAGGAACGTGTTGAGCAGCATGGTGCGGGCGTAGGCGGCGGGGCTGTCCGCGCGGCGCACCTTCGGCCACTTGGCGAAGACCTTGGCGTACGTCGTCTGCGTGAGGTCCTCGGCGAGGTGGTGGTCGCCGCAGAGCAGGAGGGCGGTCCGGAAGAGCTGCGTGCCGGTGGCGTGCACGAAGTCGGCGAACTCCACGTCGTCGTGCATGCCCCTCCCTCGTCACGTCGCGCGGGGATTCCGCGGGTGCGGGCCCCTCGACTCTAGGACGCCGCGACCCGTCCGTCGCGTTACAACCGGGAATGGGCAGGATCACCCACGGGCCGCTCCGGGGGATGGGTATCACGTCCGATGCGGGCGCCCTGTCGCGATTCCTAGGTTCGCGGCATGACCAGTCAGCACATCGAGACGCTCGTCGTCGGAGCCGGCCAGGCCGGGCTCGCGACGGCCTACCACCTGCAGCGCCGCGGCCGCCCCGTCCTGGTGGTCGACGGCAACGAGCGCGTGGGCGACAACTGGCGCTGCCAGTGGGACTCGCTGCGGCTCTACTCGCCCGCGAAGTACGACGGGCTCCCGGGGCTGCCGTTCCCGGCGCCGCCCTGGCACTACCCGGGCAAGAACGAGGTCGGCGACTACCTGGAGCAGTACGCGCTGCACCACGAGCTGCCGGTGCGGATGTCGACGCGGGTCGACCGGCTCGCGGCCCGGCCGGGCGGCGGCTTCGTCGCCTCGGTCGGCGCGGACACGATTACCTGCGACAACGTCGTGGTGGCGACCGGGACGTTCGGGCGGACGCCGTACGTCCCGGGCTTCGCCGCCGACCTCGACCCGTCGATCCACCAGCTGCACTCGAGCGAGTACCGGCGCCCGTCGGACATCCCCGACGGCCGGGTCCTCGTCGTCGGCGCCTCGCACTCCGGCGCCGACATCGCGCACGACCTCGCGCCGACGCACGGGATCGTGCTGGCCGGGCGGGACACCGGCAAGCTGCCGTTCCGGATCGACTCGCCGCACGTGGCGCACGTGATGGTGCCGATCGTGTTCTTCGCGTTCCGGCACGTGCTCACCCGGCGCACGCCGATGGGGCGCAAGGCGATGGTGGAGGAGCGGGAGCACGGCGGGCCGAATCTGCGGGTGATGCCGGAGGACCTGGAGAAGGACGGCGTCGACCGCCGGACCGTCCGCGTCGTCGGCACCCGCGGCGGCCTGCCGCTGCTCGACGACGGGACCGTCGTCGACGCGCGGACCGTGGTCTGGTGCACCGGCTTCAAGCAGACCTTCGGCTGGATCGACCTGCCGGCCCTCCGCGACGACGGCTGGCCCGACGAGTACCGCGGCGTCGTCGAGTCCGTCCCCGGGCTGTACTTCTGCGGCCTCTGCTTCCAGTTCGCGTTCAGCTCGATGCTCGTGATGGGGGCGGGGCGGGACGCCGAGCACGTGGCGCGCCGGATCGCGGGCCGCGGAACTCATGTAAAGCGGAGTTACCGAGGCTTCGAGCGCGCCGAGCGTGCTGCCTAGTCGCAATAACTCCGCTTTACATGAGGGGGCGGCGGCGCCCCGGCGGGTCTACCCTCCGAGCGAGAGGGGTTCGCGATGGGCGTGGTGGACGGGCTCCGGCAGGCTCGGGAGGCCTACGAGCGGCGCGACTGGCTGGCGGCGTACGACGTGCTGAACGACGTCGCGCCGGCGGACCTCGGCGCGGACGACTTCGCCCGGCTCGCCACCGCCGCGCACCTGCTCGGGCGACGTAACGACGCGGTGCTGGCGATGCAGCGGGCGTACCAGGCGCACGTGACCGCGGGCGAGGTGCTCGAGGCGGTGCGCTGCGGGTTCTGGCTGTCGATGGTGCTCGGCCAGGCCGGCGAGGGCGCGGTCGCCGGGGGCTGGGCGGCCAGGGCTGAACGCCTGCTCGAGGACGTCCACGGCGACGTGGTGGAGCGCGGCTACCTCCGGGCGCGGCAGATGTTCGCGGCCCTGGGCGAGGGCAGGTTCGGAGACGTGCTCGGCCACGCGGAGGCGATCACGGACTACGGCCGGCGGTACGGCGACGCCGACCTCGTCGCGCTCGGGCTCGTCGCCCAGGGCCGGATGCTGATGTACGGCGGGGACGTCCCGGGCGGGCTGCGGCTGCTGGACGAGGCGATGGTGGCCGTCACGACCGGGGAGCTCACGCCGAACTTCGCCGGCGAGGTCTACTGCACGATGATCGAGGGGTGCCAGGAGGTCGCGGACTTCGCCCGCGCCGCCGAGTGGACCGAGGCGCTGCACGCCTGGTGCGAGACGCAGCCCGACCTGGTGCTGTTCACCGGCCAGTGCGCCGTGCACCGGGCCCAGATCATGCGGCTCCGCGGCGCCTTCGCCGACGCGGTCGAGGAGCTGGACCGGGCCGAGCGCCGCTACCTCGCGGCCAACTCGCCAGGCCCGGCCGGGCTGGCCATGGTCGAGCGCGGCGACGTGCTGCTCACGATGGGCGACCTCGACGGGGCGGAGCGGTCCTACGCCGCGGCCGACGAGTACGGCCACGACCCGCAGCCGGGCCGCGCGCTGCTGCGGCTCCGGCAGGGGCGGGTCGACGAGGCGGCCGGGACGGTACGGCGGCTGCTCGCCGAGCCGGTCCCCGAGGTGCGCCGCGCAAGGCTGCTCCCCGCCGCGGTCGCCGTGCTCCTCGCCGCGGACGCTCTGGCCGACGCTGCGGCGGCCGCCCAGGAGCTCGACGCGTTCGCCGGGCGGTTCGGCTGCCCGGGCCTGGTCGGCTGGGCGGGTCAGGCCGTGGCCGAGGTCGCGATCGCCACCGGCGACGCCGCGGCCGCGCTGCCGCCGCTGCGGCGCAGCCAGTCCGTCTGGGCCGGCCTGCGCGCGCCGTACGAGGTCGCCCGCTGCCGCGCCCTCGTCGGCCGCGCCTACCTCGCGCTCGGCGACCAGGCCTCCGCCGACGTCGAGCTGGCGGCCGCACGGGCGGCGTTCGAGGCGCTCGGCGTCCCCGCGGAACCGGTCGATGCCGTGCCCGAGACGACGACGGAGAACCTTCCCGGCGGCCTCACCGCCCGCGAGGTCGAGGTGCTCCGGCTGGTCGCTGCCGGCCGCAGCAACGCCGACATCGCGACGACCCTGGTGCTCAGCGAGAAGACCGTCGCTCGGCACCTGTCCAACATCTTCGGGAAGCTCGCGGTCTCCTCCCGCACCGCCGCGGCCGCCTACGCCTTCGAGCACCACCTCGTCTGACCTCTCTAATCTGGCGGGATGAGGATGTTCGTCGCCCTCGTCCCGCCCGACGACGCGATCGAGGATCTCGAGGAGTTCCTCGCCCCGCGTCAGGAGGCCGGTGCGAAGCTGCGCTGGACGGCGCCGGAGCAGTGGCACGTGACGCTCGCGTTCTTCGGCGACGTGCACGACCGCCACCTCGACGACCTCGTCGAGCGGCTCGGGCGCGCCGCGACCCGCCGTACCCCCGTGGACCTCGCCATCGCCGGCGGCGGTGCGTTCCCCAACCCGGCCCGGGCCAAGATCGTGTGGGCCGGCGTCGACGCCGGAGGTGACGTCGCCACGGAGGAGGTACGGCGGATGGCCACCGGCGCGAGGGCGGCGGGTGCCAAGTCGGGGGCCGGCGAGGACGGCGGCCACTTCCACCCGCACGTGACGCTCGCGCGCACCGGCCACCCGATCGAGGCGACGAAGTGGCTGCGCGTGCTCGACGCGTACAACGGGCCGGTCTGGCCCGCCGACACCTGGACGCTGGTCGAGTCGCACCTGGGCGAGGGGCCGCGCAAGCGGCCGCGCTACGAGGTGGTGGAGACGTTCGCGGTCGGCCGGGCCGTGCGAGGGGAAACGTCCGCGTAACCCTGCCGTGAGAGGGTCGCCGCGTGCGCGTGATCCGGATCGGCCTCACGCCCGTGAAGGGCGGCCGCCACGTCGCGCGCCCGGACGTCGAGCTCGGCCCACACGG
The DNA here is from genome assembly GCA_036280235.1 of Nocardioides sp. Taxonomy (GTDB): domain Bacteria; phylum Actinomycetota; class Actinomycetes; order Propionibacteriales; family Nocardioidaceae; genus Nocardioides_B. The sequence continues at coordinate 45,780 of DASURB010000019.1, read as the reverse complement.
CGCGGTCGGTGACCGGGTGCTCTGCCTGGTCGACCCGGCGACCGACCGGGTGCTGCGCACGGTCCGGCACCCCGAGCTGCTGCGCACCGCGCCGGCCCTGACCGGCGACCGGCTCACGGTCGAGCTCGACGGCGCCACCGTGACGGGGACGCTGCCGGGCACCGGGGAGGCCCGGAAGGTCGACTACTGGGGCCGCCAGGTGGAGGTCGAGCTGCTGGACGGCCCGTGGGCGGACTTCTACGCGCGCGTGACGGGGGAGCAGGTCGCCCTGGCCCGGGTCCTCGAGCCCGCCGGCGTCGTGTTCGGCGGCGGGGTCAGCATCGTGCTGACGTCCTCACTGCACGCCCTCTCTGCCCGGGTCGGCGCGCCGGTCGCGGGGGAGCGGTTCCGCCCGACGTTCGTGGTCGACTCCGGCGACGAGCGGCGCGGTCGCGAGACGACCTGGGCCGGCCGCGAAATCACGGTCGGCGACGCCGTGCTGCGGATCCGCGGCGCCGTACCACGCTGCGCGGTCGTCGACCTCGACCCCGTCTCGGCACGTGCGGACCTGCCGGTCCTGCGCGCCTTGTCCGGCTATGGTCAAACGGACCGAGAGCCGTACTTCGGGGTCGACGCCGACGTCGTCCGCCCGGGTCACGTGACCACGGGAGACGCCTTCGTGCTGGGAAGGAGCTGACGCCGTGCCGTTCCTGCTGCGCGTCGAGCTGCCCGACGTCCCGGGCTCGCTGGGGCGGGTCGCGACCGCCATCGGTGAGGCCGGCGGCGACATCGAGGCCATCGAGATCGTCGAGCACCGTGCCGACGGCACCGCCGTCGACGACGTTCTGCTCGAGACCGCCCACGGCGTGATGCCCGACTCGATCGTCTCGGCCTGCAACACCCTCGACGGGGTGCGCGTCGTGTGGATCTCGCGGTACGCCGCCGGCGGCAACCTGTTCCTCGACCTCGAGGCCGTCGAGTCGCTCACCCAGAGCCCGGCGACGGCCTGCGACGAGCTCGTGGACCTGCTGCCGATCACGTTCCGCGCGGACTGGGCGATGCGGCTGCGCAACACCGACGCCGGCCCCAAGGTGCTGCACTCGACGTACACCGCGCCCGACCTGGTCGCCGGCGACGCCGGCTGGTTCCCGCGGCCGCACGCGGCCCGCCTGCCGCTGCCCGACGAGTGGCAGCACCTGGAGTCGGTGCTGCTCGCCGGCGCCCCGCTCAACGACCCGGACGAGATGGTGATCTTCGGCCGTCGCGGCGGCCCCGAGGTCCTCGACTCCGAGCTCGCCCGGCTCGAGCACCTGGCCGCGCTGGCGGTGTCGATCACCCGAGCCGGCTGACCGACCGGGTCGGCCCGGGTCAGCCCGCCGGCACGAAACCCTCGGTGCGCTCGCCGTCGATGCGGTAGGTGCCGTCGTCGAACTCCAGGTCGAGCACGGTCGGCCGGCTGCCGTCGCCGAAGTTGTCGAACTTCACCCAGTAGGTCACCGACAGGTTCTCCGGGTCGGGCTGCACCCGCAGCACCTGCCCGTTGGTCTTGCCGGCCCAGAAGTCGCGGTACTTCGGCCAACCGCCGCTCTCCCGCTGGAACTTCGGCGTCAGCATCGTCCACGAGCGGCGCGGGTCGGTGGACACCGCGGCGACGTACCCGCGGATGAACTGGTCGATCCCCTCCGCTGTCGGCGTCGGCTCCTCGCTCGCGCTCGGCGACTCGGACGGTTGTTCGGACGGCTCCTGCGACGGCTCCTGCGACTCGGCCGAGGAAGCCCCGTCCGTCGGCGCCGACGCGGGCTCCTCATCCGACGGCCACGCGAGGAGCACCACCATGCCCAGCACCGCGACGATGGCGGCCGCCACGAGGGCCATGAGCAGCCCGCGACGGCTGCGCGGCTCGTGCTGCCGGTCGTCCTCCGGAGTCGGGGCCAGGGCGACCGGCACCGGCTGCGGGTCGGCCAGGAAGTCGCGCACCTGCGCCATGGACCAGCGCTGCTCGGGGTCCTTGGTCATCGTCGCCTCGAGCATCGGCGCGAGGATCCCCGCGTCGGGCAGCCGCGGCGGCTCCTCGTTGACGATCCGGTAGAGCCCGCCGAGCACGTTCTCCCCGATGTCGTACGGCGGCCGCCCGGACAGCAGGTGGAACGCCGTCGCGCCCAGCGACCACACGTCCGACGCGGCCGTCGCGCCGTTGCCCGCGGCGACCTCGGGGGCGAGGTACGCCGGCGACCCGCTGAGCAGGCCGGTCTGCGTGATCGACGGGTCGGCGCCGAGCTTGGCGATCCCGAAGTCGGTGAGCTTGCCCTGCCCGTGCCGGTCGACCATCACGTTGGAGGGCTTCACGTCGCGGTGGATGATGCCGGCGGCGTGCGCGGCGGCCAGCGCGTCGGCGCACTGCCGGAGCAGCGGCGCCGCCTGCTCGGGGGTGAGCCGCCCACGACGCCGTACGTACGACGCGAGCGTCTCGCCGTCGACGTACTCCATCACCAGCCAGCGCTCGCCGGCCTCCTCGACGAAGTTGTAGACCGCGACGACGTGCGGGTGACTGAGCCGCGCCGCCATCTGCGCCTCGCGCTCGGCGCGGGCGGCGTCGCTGCCCTCGACGCCGGAGCCGGGGAGGTGTCCGACCCGCTTGAGCGCGACGGGGCGCCCCAGCAGGTCGTCCTCGGCGAGCCAGACCGCGCCCATGCCGCCACGACCGACTTCCCGCTCGAGGCGGTACCTGTCCGCGATCACCGTCGTCTCGTACCCCTTTCGTCCGTCTTTCGATCGTAGGCTGCGCCCGTGCGGGCTGATCTCACAGCGCTGACCGGTCGAGACCGGCTGGACGCGCTGGTGGTGCTGGGCAGCGGATGGCACCCCGCGGCCGACGCGTTCGGCACGCCGGAGGTCCGGTTCCCGCTCTCCGCGATCCCAGGCGTCCTGGCCCCGACGGCCGAGGGGCACCTCGACGAGGCGCGGGTGCACGACGTGGACGGGACCACCGTGCTGGTGGCGCTCGGCCGCACGCACCTCTACGAGGGGCCCGGCCTGGCGCCGGTCGTCCGGCTCGTGCGGGCCGCCGGCGAGTGCGGGGCGGGTACGGCGCTGCTCACCAATGCCAACGGCAGCCTGCGCCGCGACTGGTCGCTGGGCCAGGCGGTGCTCGTCGCGGACCACCTCAACCTCACCGGCACCTCGCCGCTGGAGGGCGCGACGTTCGTGGACCTCACCGACGCCTGGTCGCCCCGCCTGCGCGAGCTGGCGCGCGGTCTCGACCCGTCGCTCGACGAGGGCGTCTACGCGTGGCTGCGCGGGCCGCACTACGAGACCTGGGCCGAGGCGGAGTGGCTGCGGCGCGTGGGGGCGGACATGCTGGGCATGTCGACGGTGCCGGAGGCGATCGCCGCGCGAGAGTGGGGCATGGAGGTGCTCGGGCTCTCCACGGTGACCGCGATCGAAGGCCCGGGCACGGCAAGCGAGGGCATCGACCCGAGCGAGGTGGTCGCGGTCGCCGAGCGCACCGCGGCCCGGCTCGGACCGCTGCTGGTGGAACTGGTCAGGAAGGGCGTACGCGCATGAGCAGCACCCAGGTCGAGAAGCCGGCCGCCGGCACGCCCCTCGGGGTCGAGGCCAACGGCATCAACGTCATCGACGAGTCGGAGCGGCACGGCAAGCCGTTCGACCTGTTCTGGCCATGGGCTGCCAGCAACATCTCGATCCTCGGCATGTCCTGGGGCGCCTACGTGCTCAGCTTCGGGATCTCGCTGTGGCAGGGCGTGGTCGCCGGCCTGATCGGCGCGATCGCGTCGTTCCTGCTCGTCGGGCTCACCGCGATCGCCGGGAAGCGCGGCTCCGCCCCCACGCTGACGCTCTCGCGGGCGCCGTACGGCGTGCGCGGCAACGTCGTGCCGGGCATCGTGTCCTACCTGCTGCTGGTCGGCTGGGAGACCGCGCTGGTCGCGATCGCGACGTTCGCGTCGTCGACGGTGTTCACCCGGCTGGGCTGGGGCGGCGGCAACGCCACCAAGATCGTCGCGTTCCTCGGCGTGGTGGCCGTCGTGGTGGCCGCCGGCATCCTCGGCTTCTCCGCGATCATGCGGCTGCAGAAGTGGCTGACGATCGCGACCATCGCCGCGACGTTGGTGTTCATGGCGCTGACCGTCGACGAGATCGACCTCGCCGCCGCGACCGAGGCCGGCAGCGGCGGCGCGACCGCGTGGATCGGCGCGACGCTGCTGGTGTTCACCGGCTTCGGCATCGGCTGGACCAACTGCGCCGCCGACTACTCGCGCTACCTCCCCCGCAGCGCGTCGAGCCGCGGCATCGCGGGCTGGACGACGACGGGCGCCGCGTTGCCGGTGTGCGTGCTGATCGTCTACGGCCTGCTGCTGTGCGCGTCCGACCCCGAGCTCACCGAGGCCATGTTCACCGACCCGGTGGGTGCGCTGACCACGATCGTGCCGGACTGGTTCCTGGTGCCGTTCTTCCTCGTCGCCGTCGCCGGGCTGGTCTCCGGCGCGGTGCTCGACATCTACTCGTCCGGCCTGTCACTGCTGGCGATCGGGGTGCGCGTGCCGCGCTGGGTCGCAGCCGGTCTCGACGGCGTGCTGATGATCCTCGGCTCCATCTACGTGATCTGGTTCGCCGCCGACTTCCTCGGCCCGTTCCAGGGGTTCCTGATCACCCTCGGCGTACCGCTCGCCGCGTGGTGCGGCATCTTCCTCGCTGACCTGCTGCTGCGGAAGCGCGACTACGACCCCGACGCGCTGTTCGACGCCGGCGGCCTCTACGGCTCGGCCAACCTCACCGCCGTCGGGCTGCTCGTCGTCGCGAGCGTGCTGGGCTGGGGCCTGGTGACCAACACCTACGCGTCCTGGCTGTCGTGGCAGGGCTACCTGCTCGGCCCGTTCGGGCTCGGCGGCAAGGAGGGCACCTGGGCGTTCGCCAACGTCGGCGTCGTCGTCGCGCTGGCGGTCGGCTTCCTCGGCTACCTGGCGCTGTGCGCCGGACGGGTGCGGCAGCAGGAGGGCCGATGACCGCGCTCGGCGTCACCGGCTCGACGGGACGGCTCGGTGGCCGTGTCGCGCGGCTCCTCGCGGAGTCCGGGGTAGAGCAGCGGCTGCTGCTGCGCGACCCCTCCCGCGCGCCGGACCTGCCCGGCACCACCGTGGCGGAGATGTCGTACGGCGACGGCGCCTCGGTCGAGGCGGCCTGCCGCGGTCTCGACGTGGTCTGGATGGTCTCGGCGTCGGAGGACGAGAACCGGCTCGCCCTGCACCGCACGTTCGTCGACGCCGTCGCCGCCGCCGGCGTGCGGCACGTCGTCTACACGTCGTTCTACGGCGCGGCGCCCGACGCGACGTTCACGCTGGCGCGCGACCACTTCCACACCGAGGAGCACCTCAAGGCCTCCGGCATGCAGTGGACGATGGTGCGCGACAACCTCTACCTCGACTTCCTCCCGTACTTCGCCGGCGAGGACCGGGTGTTACGTGGTCCGGCGGGCGACGGGCGCGTCGCGGCGGTCAGCCTCGACGACATCGCCGCCTCGCTGCACGCGGTGCTGCTCGACCCCGGCGCCCACACCGGCGCGACGTACTCACTGACGGGGCCGGAGGCGCTCAGCCTCCGCGAGGCGGCCGCGATCATGACGCGCGAGACCGGCGAGGAGTACCGGTACGTCGAGGAGACGCTCGAGGAGGCCTACGCCTCCCGGGCGAAGTACGGCGCGCCCGACTGGCAGGTCGAGGCGTGGGTGAGCACCTACACCGCGATCGCCCGCGGCGAGCTGGCCGACGTGACCGACGACGTGCGCCGGCTCAGCGGCCGATCGCCGATCGGACTCGCCGAGCTGATGCGGAGGAACGCCGTACGGCGCTAGGTTCACGCGCATGGCCGAGCAGCTGACGATGAACCGCGTGATCCACGCCGCCGTACGACGTGACCTGACCCGACTCGACGCCGCGCTGGGCGCAGCGCCGGACGGGGACACGGCGCGGGCGCAGCAGCTGTACCGCGCGTACACCGCGCTGCACGAGGAGCTCACCCGTCACCACCGGCAGGAGGACGACGTCATCTTCCCGGCGCTGAAGCGGCTGGGCGTCGACGCGACGCTGGTCGGCGAGATGGACAGCGAGCACCACGCCATGGCCGACGCACTGCAGGAGACCGCGACGGTGATGCGTCGCTACGCGACCAGTGGCTCCGCCGCCGACGCGGCCGCGGCGCAGGAGAGCGTGCGGTCCACGACGCAGGTCGTCGAGCGGCACCTCGCGCACGAGGAGGCCGAGCTCGAGCCGCTGATCGAGCCCGTCAAGGAGGACCCGGTCTACAAGGCGGCGGAGAAGGAGCTGCGCAAGGGCCCGATCTCCCAGACCGGGCAGTTCTTCGCCTGGCTGACCGACGGGATGGAGCCGCACGTGGAGGCGTCGCTGAAGTCCTACGTGCCGACGCCGGTCGTGCTGCTGCTGAGCAAGGTGTTCGGCCGCCGCTACCACCGCGAGGTGGCGCCGGCCTGGAAGGTGTGAGCGAGGCGGCCGCACGCCCCGGATAACCTGCGCGCATGCCCGAGCAGCCCGAGCAGGTGTCCGAGATCTTCGACGCGAGCGCCTGGCGCACGGTCCCCGGTTTCGAGGAGCTGACCGACCTGACCTACCACCGCGCCGTCGAGCACGGCACGGTCCGGATCGCGTTCGACCGGCCCGAGGTGCGCAACGCGTTCCGGCCGCACACCGTCGACGAGCTCCTCCGGGTCCTCGAGCACGCGCGCACCTCCAGCGACGTCGGCTGCGTGATCCTCACCGGCAACGGGCCGTCGCCCAAGGACGGCGGCTGGGCGTTCTGCTCGGGCGGCGACCAGCGGATCCGGGGTCGTGCGGGCTACCAGTACACGCGACCGGAGGGAGCGGACGGCAGAGCGGGTGAGACATCTGAATTCGTCGACAAGGCGAAGCTCGGCCGGCTGCACATCCTCGAGTGCCAGCGGCTGATCCGGTTCATGCCGAAGATCGTGATCTGCGTGGTGCCGGGCTGGGCGGCCGGCGGCGGCCACTCGCTGCACGTGGTGTCCGACCTGACGCTCGCGTCGCGTGAGCACGCCCGGTTCAAGCAGACCGACGCCGACGTCGGGTCGTTCGACGGCGGCTTCGGTTCGGCGTACCTCGCCCGCCAGGTCGGCCAGAAGTTCGCCCGCGAGATCTTCTTCCTCGGCGACGAGTACACCGCCGAGGACGCCCACCGGATGGGCATGGTCAACGCTGTCGTCGACCACGCCGACCTCGAGCGGGTCGCGCTCGACTGGGGCCGCAAGATCAACGGCAAGTCGCCCACGGCGCAGCGGATGCTGAAGTACTCCTTCAATCTCATCGACGACGGGCTCGTCGGCCAGCAGCTGTTCGCCGGCGAGACCACGCGGCTCGCGTACATGACCGACGAGGCCGTCGAGGGTCGCGACGCGTTCCTGGAGAAGCGCGAGCCGGACTGGTCGCCGTTCCCCTGGTACTACTGATCGAACGCCGGGACCGGCGGCGGTGTGACAGGGTCGTGGAATGACCCGCTGGAGCAGGCTGACCGGGGGGGCTGGTGGCGAGGAGTACGCCGCCCGCTTCGCCGCGCTCGCTGCTCGCGGTGAGGACGTCCACGGCGAGGCGAGCTTCGTGCACGGCCTGGCGGACCCGGGCTCGCGGGTCCTGGACGCCGGCTGCGGCACCGGCCGGGTGGCGATCCGGCTCGCCGATCTGGGCCACGACGTCGTCGGTGTCGACGTCGACGCGTCCATGCTCGCGGTCGCGCGTCGCGAGGCGCCGACGCTCGCCTGGCACGAGGGCGACCTCGCGCAGTTGCCGAAGGCCGTTGCCGCCGACGGGCCGTACGACGTGGTCGTGATGGCCGGCAACGTCGTACCCCTGCTCGCGGAGGACACCCTGCCCGCCGTGGTCACCGCGCTGGCCGCAGTGCTCCGACCCGGCGGTCTGCTCGTGGCAGGTTTCGGGCTCGACGCGGCGCACCTGCCGCCCGGGTGCCCGACGACGCCGCTGACCGACTACGACGCGGCCGCCGCGGCCGCCGGCCTCACCGCCCTGGACCGGTTCTCGACGTGGCAGGCCGCGCCGTTCGAGGAGGCGGAGGGTTACGTCGTCACGGTGCACCGGGCCTGACGACGCCGGTGTCGTAGGCGAAGACGACGGCCTGAACCCGGTCGCGCAGGCCGAGCTTCGACAGCACCGCGGCGACGTGTGTCTTCACGGTGGTCTCGCCGAGGAAGAGTGTCCCGGCGATCTCCGCGTTCGACTTCCCGGCGGCGAGCAGCTCGAGCACCTCGCGCTCGCGCGGCGTCAGGCGAGCGAGGAGCGCGGAGGCGTCGGTGCGGGTCCCGCGCAGGCGAACGACCTCGCGGACGAGCCGTCCGGTGACAGCGGGCGCGATGAGTGAATCGCCGGCGGCCACGATCTGGATCGCGCGCACCAGGTCGTCGGGTGGCGCGTCCTTCAGCAGGAAGCCGCTGGCGCCGGCGTCGAGGGCGGAGAAGACGTACTCGTCGAGGTCGTACGTCGTCAGCACGAGCACCCGCGAGTCGGTCGACTTCGCGATCTCGCGGGTCGCGCCGATGCCGTCGAGGTGCGGCATCCGGATGTCCATCAGGATCACGTCGGGCCGCGCGCGACGGCAGAGCTCGACGGCCTCCCGCCCGTCGGCGGCCTCGCCGACCACGTCGAAGCCGTCCTCGTGCTCGAGCAGCCGCCGGAAGCCTGCGCGCACGAGCGCCTGGTCGTCGGCGATGGCGACCGCGGTCACGTCGTCTCCTCGGGGATCGTTGCGACGACCTCGAAGCCGCCGTCGTCCGTCGCGCCGGCGGTGAGCGTGCCGCCGTAGATGCGGACCCGCTCGCGCATGCCCGCGATGCCGGCACCCGGCTCCAGCTCCAGCGCGTGGGCCGTCCGGGCGGGACCGTTGGTGATGGCGGCCCGGACCACGCCCGGTAGGTACTGCAGCGCTACGTGCGCGTCCGCACCCGGCGCGTGCTTGGCGACGTTGGTGACGGCCTCCTGGATCAGGCGGTACGCCGCGAGCTCGACGCCAGGCGGCAGGTCCCGAGGCTCTCCCGTCATGTACGACGTCACCGCGTGGCCGGCCCGTCGCAGCTGGTCCAGCAGGGCGTCGAGGTCGGCGAGCCGGGGCAACGGCGCCAGCGCGGCCTCGTCCTCGCGGAGGAAGCCGAGCAGGCGGCGGAGCTCGACCAGAGCGGCGCGGCCCTGCTCCTCGACCGAGCGCAGGGTCGTGGTCGCGGCGCCGTTCGGGCCCTGCACCCGTGCCTCGACCGACGCCTGCACCACCATCAGGCTCAGGCTGTGCGCGATCACGTCGTGCAGCTCGCGGGCGATGCGTGAGCGCTCGGCCGCGGCGGCCTCGGCCGCGTGCCGTTCACGCTCGGCCTCGACGTGCTGGGCGTGCTCGCGGTGGGCGGCGGCCTGGTCGCGGCTGCCGCGGATCAAGCGGCCGACCACGAAGGCGCCGGTGAGGAACAGCGTCGCCGGGACGACGTCGCCGAGGTGCTGGCCGCTGAGGGCGGCGACGAGCTGCGCCGTACCTTCCACGACTCCGACGGCCACCGCGCCGGCGACCGACCGGCCGCGCAGGCCGAGCGAGAAGTTCGCGACGAGGAGGGCGAGAAACCCTGCGAGCGGGCCCTGTGCGGCGGGGTCGGCCTGGACGCCGAGGGTGAACACGGCTGCGAGGGTCGCGACGCCGATCGCGACGACGGTCGGCTCGTGCCGGCGCCGGCCGGTCAGCGCGACCAGGGGCACCAGCCCGGCGAAGGCAGCGGTGTCGGTGGCCTGTGCGACCAGCGACCCGGCCTGGACCTCGGCCAACACGACCACCAGCAGGGTGGCCGGGACCCACCAGTCGACGGCCAGTTCCCGCAGCCGAGGGGTCAATTCTGTCGCGACACGCCGCCCACGAGGCTGAAGTACTGACTCCTCGGCGGACATGGGCCGACGGTAGTGCGGGCCGGGCGGTCGGCGGGTCCACTTCGGGGACATCGCGTCTCCTCCTCGCGGAGGAGATGGTCCGCCCGCCGCGCCGAGGCGGAGGCCGGTAGGGAGCCGGTGTCATCCGTGGTGACGAAAGGAGCACCCATGACCGTCCACCTCGGAGCACGCGGCACGACGTCCACCTCTCCCAGCACGTCCTCACCCACTTCCTCCTCGGAGCCCACCCGGTCCGACCGCCCCGGCGCGCTGCGGTTCCTGCCGCTGGCCGCGACCGGGTACGTCGTCGCCGCCCTCGTCGGCAACGGCCTGGCCGGCGGGGAGACCGGCGTACAGGATCTCGCCGGGACGCCCGCGTACACCGCCGGCATCGTGCTGGAGGCCCTCGGGCTCGTCGCACTGATGCTGCTCGTGACGTGGGCGGGAACCCGGCTGGACCCGTGGTGGTCGCGGCTGACCACGGTCGCCGGGACCACCACGCTCGCGGTGAAGCTCGCGTCCGGGGCGTCACTGTCCGCGGCCGTGCACGACGACCTCGACGCCGGCGTCGCCGAGGCGCTGGTGGCCGTCAACGACTGGGCGTTCGTCGTGCACTGGCTGCCCTTCGGCGTGTTCGTCCTCGCGATCGCGCTCGGCGCGAAGCAGGCCGGACTGCTGCGCGCGTTCGGCGCCTGGACCGGCTCCGTGCTCGGCACGCTCATGGCCGTGCAGGCGCTCGTCGTGATGGGGACGCCGGCGGCGATGGTGCCGGTGCCGTTCCTGCTGTCGCTGTTCTGGCTCGCGGTGGTCGGGGTGGTGGTCACTCGACGCGGATAGTGGTCTCGACAGGCTCGACCACCCGGGCGGTCCGTGGTCTCGACAGGCTCGACCACCCGACCGTGGGGATGCGGACTGGCCCGTCCGGGTCTTGTGGCCGCGTCTGCGCGAGTCGGATCGTCGGCCCATGACCGACGTCGACCTCGACTTCAGCGGCCTGCGGGCGCTCTACCTCAACTGCACGCTCAAGCGCTCACCCGAGCTCAGCCACACCCAGGGCCTCGTGGACATCAGCAGCGCGATCATGCGCAAGCACGGCGTCGACGTCGAGGTGATCCGCGTCGTCGACCGTGACATCGCGACCGGCGTCTACACCGACATGACCGAGCACGGCTGGGCCGGCGACGAGTGGCCGGAGATTCATGAGTTGGTGATGGCCAGCAACATCCTGGTCATCGCCGGACCGATCTGGCTGGGCGACAACTCGAGCATCACCAAGCGGGTCGTCGAGCGGCTGTACGGCGCGTCGGGCGACCTCAACGACGCCGGCCAGTGGGCCTACTACGGGCGCGTGGGCGGCTGCCTGATCACCGGCAACGAGGACGGCATCAAGCACTGCGCGATGGACATCCTGTACTCGCTGCAGCACATCGGCTACGTGATCCCGCCCCAGGCCGACGCCGGCTGGATCGGCGAGGCGGGGCCCGGCCCGTCGTACCTCGACCCCGGCAGCGGCGGACCGGAGAACGAGTTCACCAACCGCAACACGACGTTCATGACCTGGAACCTCATGCACCTGGCCCGGATGCTCAAGGACGCGGGCGGCGTCCCGGCGTACGGCAACCAGCGGGCGGCGTGGGACGCGGGCGCGCGGTTCGACTTCGTCAACCCCGAGTACCGGTGACTACCACCAGCCCTGCTTGTGCGCCCAGCGCAGCAGCATCGCGCTGATCGTCAGCATCACGGCGAGCGCGATGAGGAGGCCGACCCAGTTGGTCTGCCCGAGGAAGATCAGGTTCATCCCGAGCACCGACGCGATCGCGGTGATCGGCAGCGTCACGGCCGCGATCACCGCGAGACGCTCCATCGCGAAGGTCATCTTGGTGTTGACCTTGGTCTGGTAGAGCTCGATCACGCCGAACAGGAACTGCGCCTCGCCGTCGGCCACCGACCGCACCCGGTCGAACTGGTCGGCCAGGTCCTGCGCCAGGCGACGGGTCTCCTCCGGCACCCAGCGGTCGAGCATGCCGACCCGGGCGCACACGTCGTGAGTCTGCGCGGCCATCGTGCGCGCGGTGATCAGCTCGTAGCGGATCAGGAACATCCGCTCCAGCAGCTGCTCGGGCTCGTTCAGCTGGGACTTCATCACCTCCTGCTCCAACCCCGGCAGCCGTTCGGCGACATCGCCGACGAGGGCGCGCTGGCTGCGCGCGACGGCCGACGCGACGGCGTACGCGACCTCGGCCGGTGTGCTCGGCCGGAAGCGGCCGGCCTCGATCCGCCGCAGCACGCCCTCGGTCTCGGTCAGCGCCTTGGCCGGGTCGACGACGGGGTTGATCGGTCCGTGCACGGTGAGCAGGTAGCGCTGACCGATCACCATGTCGAGCTCCAGCAGGTGCACGTGCCCGGCCTCGCCGAGCAGCGGCGCGTGCATCACCAGGAACAGGTGGTCGGGATAGGCGTGCACGGTCGGGGTGTGGTTGCGCACCCGGCAGGCCTCGATGACCTTGGGGTGGCAGTCCAGGCCGCGCAGCAGCGCCTCGGTCTCGTCGTCCCACGCCGGTACGTCGATCCAGGCGAAACCGTCGGCGCGACCGAGGAGCACGACGATGTCGTCCGTCGAGCACTCGTGCGCACCGTCGGCATCGACGAACCGGACCCGCATGCGCTCAGCGTGGCCCGCGACGACCCGGACGTCCAGGCCGGTAGGTTGCCCAGCGTGAAGATCGCAGTCGCCAGGGAGACCCGCGAAGGCGAGACTCGGGTCGCGATGGTGCCCGAGCTGGTCGGCAAGCTCACCGCGCTCGGCTACCGCGTCGCGGTGCAGCCTGGTGCCGGGCTGGGTGCGTTGCACGCCGACGAGGAGTACGCCGCCGCCGGCGCGGAGGTGTCCGAGGACGCCCTCACCGACGCCGCGCTCGTCGTGTCCGTGGGGCCGCCCGACGTCGGCACCGTGCGCTCGCTGTCGGCCGGGACCGCCACGATCTCGTTCCTGCCCACCCTGCAGAGCCTCGACCTGGTCACGGACCTGCGCGACTGCGGCATCACGTCGTTCGCGATGGAGCTGGTGCCGCGGATCTCCCGCGCGCAGTCGATGGACGCGCTGTCGTCGCAAGCGCTCGTAGCCGGATACCGCTGCGCGATCGTCGCGGCCGGGATGCTGCGGTCGTTCTTCCCGCTGAACATGACGGCCGCCGGCACCGTGCCCCCCGCCCAGGTCGTGGTGCTGGGCGCCGGCGTCGCCGGCCTCCAGGCCATCGCGACCGCCAAGCGGCTCGGTGCGGTGGTGAAGGCGTACGACGTACGCGCCGCCGCGGCCGAGGAGATCCGCTCGATGGGCGCACAGTCCATCGACCTGGAGCTCGAGACGCTCGAGGGCGCAGGCGGCTACGCGCGAGAGATGACCGAGGAACGCGCGGCCCGCCAGCGCGAGCTGCTCGCGCCGTACATCGCCGCCGCGGACGCGCTGATCACCACCGCCGCCGTACCCGGTCGGCAGGCGCCGCTTCTCGTCACCCGGGAGATGGTCGAGCAGATGCGGCCCGGGTCGGTCGTCGTCGACCTCGCGGCCGAGAGCGGCGGCAACGTCGAAGGATCGGTGCCGGGTGACGTCGTCCGCATCGGCCACGCGCAGGTGTGGGGCGGCGCCAACGTGCCCGCGCAGATGCCGGCGCCGGCGTCGCGGCTGTACGCGCAGAACGTCGTCAACCTGGTCACGCTGATGACCCGGTCCAGCGACGGCGGCGGCGAGTTCGCACCGGACTTCGACGACGAGATCGTGGCCGGCGCCTGCGTGACCCACGCCGGCGAGATCCGGCACGAGCCCACCCGGCAGGCCCTCGAAGGGATGCAGGAGGACCCCGTATGAGCGAGCCCATCGTCTGGCTGACTGTCTTCGTGCTCAGCGTGTTCGTGGGCGTCGAGGTGATCTCCAAGGTCTCCTCGACGTTGCACACGCCTCTGATGTCCGGCGCCAACGCCATCCACGGGATCATCCTGCTCGGCGCGATCATCGTGACCGGTACGGCGGAGTCGACGCTGGCGCTCGTCGTGGGCCTCGTCGCCGTCGTACTCGCGGCGGTGAACATGGTCGGCGGCTTCGTGGTGACCGACCGCATGCTGCAGATGTTCACGCGCAAGAAGGTCGCTCCGGCGAAGGAGGTCGCGCGTGACTGACACGCCGGTGTGGGTGCAGCTGGTCTACCTGGCCTGCGCCGTCTGCTTCATCCTCGCGCTGAAGGGGCTCTCGGGTCCGCGCACCGCGCGCGCGGGCAACCTGCTCGGCGCCGCGGCCGCGGTGGTCGGCTGCGCGGTGGTGTTCTTCTACCTCGACCTGCAGAACGTGCCGCTGATCCTCGGCGCGGTCGCGGTCGGCACGGCCGGCGGTTTGGTCGGCGCGCGCCGCGTGCAGATGACCCAGATGCCGCAGATGGTGGCGCTGTTCAACGGCGTCGGCGGTGGCGCCGCCGCCCTGGTCGCGCTGCTCGAGCTGCAGCACATGGACGACGCGTCGGGCTGGTTCGCGCTGGCCGCGACCGCGTTCACCGTCGTGGTCGGCTCGATCTCGTTCTCCGGCTCGGTCATCACCTTCATGAAGCTGCAGGAGCTGATGACCTCGCGGCCGGTGGTCTTCCCGGGCCTGCCGGTCGTGTTCGGCGGTGCCCTCGTCGCGGCCGTCGCGCTCTCGGTCGTGACCGTGACGTCCCCGGCCGTCGTCGTCGGCGTCCTGCTCGCGCTGCTCGGCCTGCTGATCGGCGTGCTCCTCGTGCTGCCGGTCGGCGGCGCCGACGTACCCATCGTCATCTCGCTGCTCAACGCCTTCACCGGCCTGACGGTTGCGGCCGGCGGCTACGTCCTCGGCAACACGCTGCTGCTGGTCGCCGGCACGCTCGTCGGCGCGTCCGGAACGTTCCTCACCAAGCTGATGGCCGCCGCGATGGGCCGCTCGGTGCTGAACATCCTGTTCGGCGCGCTCAAGGGCGGCTCGACCCTCGGCGCCGACCAGGCCTCCGACCGGCCGGTGCGGTCCGCGGGCCCGGAGGACGTCGCGATCCTGCTCGGCTACGCGTCGAAGGTGATCATCGTCCCCGGCTACGGCCTGGCCGTCGCGCAGGCGCAGCACACCCTGCGCGAGCTCGTCGACGAGCTCACCGAACGCGGGACCCAGGTCGACTACGCGATCCACCCGGTCGCCGGCCGGATGCCCGGCCACATGAACGTGCTGCTCGCTGAGGCGCAGGTGCCCTACGAGCAGCTCAAGGAGATGGACGACATCAACGGCGAGTTCAAGCAGACCGACGTCGTGCTCGTCGTCGGCGCGAACGACGTCGTGAACCCCGCCGCCAAGACCACCCCGGGCGCGCCGATCTACGGCATGCCGATCCTCAACGCCGACGAGGCCAAGCAGGTCGTGTTCATGAAGCGCTCGATGCGCCCCGGCTTCGCCGGCATCGAGAACGAGCTGCTCTTCGACCCGAAGACCACGCTGCTCTTCGGCGACGCGAAGGACTCGCTCGGCAAGCTGCTCAGCGCGGTGAAGGCGCTGTGATCCCGGTCGAGGACCTCGCGCTCGTCCAGGCCTGGTGCCGGGCGAACTCGCCCGAGCACATGGCCGACCGGATCCGGGTCGAGTCCCACGTGGACGGCAACACCGTGACGCTCTGCGAGACCCTGCCGCCGTGGAGCGGGGAGGGCGAGTGGACGCACGACGAGTTCGCCCAGCTGCGCTACCGGCCCCGCCTGGGCGACTACGAGCTTCGCTGGCACGACATGCACCTGCGGTGGCGGAAGTACACCCCGGAGAACATCCCTCCGGTCGCCGGCTCGTGCGAGGAGCTGCTCGACGAGATCACGGCCGACCCCTGGGCGCTGTTCCGCGGGTGACGTTCTCGCGGTCGTGTAACCGCGAGTTACATGACTTCCGGCGGGGTGGGTACCCTCGTGCCGGGAGGGGACCCGCGCAACTTGGACGCTGGAGGTCCTTGCACATGGCCACGCCAGACCGCGACGACGGCGGCCGCGAGAACGACGAGCCGATGATCCGGCCGGACGGTCACCGCTACGACAAACCCGAGTCGCCCGAGGAGACCCGCTCCAAGAGCTGGGACTACGCCGCGCTCGGCCTGCTCGTCGTCGTCATCATGCTGTTGATCGCCACCGGAACGGTCCCGATCTTCGACCTATGACAACGATTCGTCTGCGGATTACGGGGTGAATCACACGGGGCGATCGCAGACGAATCGTTGTGGAGGGTCAGCCGACGACGCCGTACAGGCGGTCGCCGGCGTCGCCGAGCCCGGGCACGATGTAGCCCTTGTCGTTGAGCTTCTCGTCCATGCCTGCGGTGACGACGGTGACGGGGATGTCGAGACCCTCGAGCTCCTTCTCCAGGCGTTCGCAGCCCTCGGGCGCGGACAGCAGGCAGATCGCGGTGATGTGGTCGGCACCGCGGTCGACGAGGAACCGGATCGCCGCCGCCAGCGTGCCGCCGGTCGCGAGCATCGGGTCGAGTACGTAGCACTGCCGGCCGCTGAGGTCGTCGGGCAGGCGTTCGGCGTACGTCGACGCCTGGAGCGTGTCCTCGTTGCGCACCATGCCGAGGAAGCCGACCTCGGCCGTGGGCAGCAGACGCATCATCCCGTCGAGCATGCCCAGACCGGCGCGCAGGATCGGCACGACCAGCGGCTTCGGCGAGGCAAGCTTGGTGCCCTTCGCCTCGGCGACCGGCGTGGTCACCGTGACCTCGTCGACGCGCACGTCGCGGGTGGCCTCGTAGGCCAGCAGCGTGACCAGCTCGTCGGCCAGCCGCCGGAAGGTGGGCGAGTCCGTCGTGCCGTCCCGCAGGGCGGTGAGCTTGTGGGCGACGAGCGGGTGATCGGCGACGTGGATGCGCATGGCTGGAATGTAGTAGGGCGTAAGTGCCTGGTGCGAGGCCGGTCGCTCTGCCACCATCGACAGCGAAGGGTCCTCAGCGGACCGAGGTGACACGGCGGAGCAAGGAGGCGGGATGTCCGACGAGTTCGACACCAACGCCGACGGTGTGGACTTCGCCCTGGTCGCCTATCGCGAGGAGGGCGTCTGGCAGCTCGAGGAGCTCGCGCCGGAGGCCGCCGGCGACCTCGACCTGTTCGTCCTGACGCTGCGCCGCTATCCCGGCGACGGCGGGTCGCTGGGGCTGGTGTCCGTCGACGAGGACTTCTTCCTGCTCGTCCGGGTGCTCGGCGAGCGCAGCAAGATCCTGCTCTCCGACATCACCGCCGCGACCGACTGGCCGATCGCCAAGCAGGCGGTCGAGGAGCTCGAGCTGCCGCTGCCCGACGACGATGACGAGCAGGCGCCCGCCGGCGACCTGTCGATCGTCGCCGACCTCGGCATGGGCGCGATGGACATGGGCGCGCTGCTCGACGACGTCGAGCTGTACCCCGACGAGATGCTCGCCGACATCGCCACCCGGCTCGGGTTCGGCACGCTCTACGACCAGGTGCTCGGCGTCGCCACCCAGTGAGCCGCTGGTGACCCCTGTCGACCGGTGGGCCGATCCGATGCGGGAGGCCCTCGCCGAAGCGCGCGCGGCGCTCGCCACCTCCGACGTACCCATCGGTGCCGTCGTCCTCGACCCCGACGGAGCCGTGATCGGCCGCGGCCGCAACGAGCGGGAGGCGTGCGCCGACCCGACCGCGCACGCGGAGGTCGTCGCACTCCGGCAGGCCGCGTCCGCGCGGGGCGAGTGGCGGCTCGAGGGCTGCACCCTGGTCGTCACGCTCGAGCCGTGCACGATGTGCGCCGGAGCCACCGTGCTGGCGCGCGTCGAGCGGCTGGTCTTCGGCGCGTTCGACCCCAAGGCCGGCGCTGTCGGGTCGCTCTGGGACGTCGTACGCGACCGGCGGCTCAACCACCGACCCGAGGTGGTGGGTGGCGTGCTGGCCGACGAGTCGGAGGCGTTGCTGCGTGAGTTCTTCGACGGCCACCGGATTTCGGGCGAAGCCTGACGGTCCGGTACATTGCTCGGCGGTGGCGTGTCCGAGCGGCCTAAGGAGAACGCCTCGAAAGCGTTTGTGGGCGCAAGTCCACCGAGGGTTCAAATCCCTCCGCCACCGCCAGCCAGCCGAAGACCCCGTCCGAGCTTCTGCCCGGGCGGGGTCTTCGCGTTGCGGTTTGGTCCCCAACCGCACGATCCGGGCGCGGGATCGTGCAGTTCGTGACCAATCGGTGGGCCTGTGTCGAATCCGCGCCGGCCCGAACGACATCACAGTGGAGCCGCGGATGCGCCTCCGTCCACACACTCCCCATCCGTAGGAGGATGCGTCGATGAGCCGATTCCTGATCCTGCTGCCCGCCCCCGAGGCCGAGTGGGCCGACCTGCCCGCGTCGGAGCACGAGAAGGGCATGCGGTCGCACCGCCAGTTCCACCAGGACCTCGAGGCGGGTGGGCACCGGCTGATCGCGACCAGCCCGCTGGAGCCGTCGGCCAAGGCGACGTCGATGCGGCCGGACGGCAGCGGTGGTGCCATGGTCACCGACGGGCCGTTCACCGAGTCGGTGGAGCAGATCGTCGGCTTCTATTTCGTCGAGAGTGAGGACGAGCCCGACCTCCGGGCGGCGTGCGAGCGGTTCGCCGCGCGCGGGGAGCTCATCGAGTTCCGTCGTCTGGAGGACTGACCGCGCGGCGCCAGCCGGTCTGCGCCTTGCGGTTTGGTCCCCAACCGCAAGGACCCGGGCAAAGAATCTGCGGTTCGTGACCATTGGGCGACGCCGATCGTCGACCATCGAGACGTCGGGCGAGGCCGCGGGGCTCAAGCAGGGCGCTGTCGGTTCCGATACTCCCGACACCACTCCGAGTGTCGAATGTGGAGCAGCCGATGAACCTGTCCCTCACCTCTCCGCTTCGCGTCCTGGTCGCCGTCGTCGTGGCGGTCGTCGCGACCCTTGCCGCCGTCACCGTGGGCACGCCGCCGGGTGCCCAGGCGGCGCCGCCGGCCAAGCACGCCGGCAAGCACTTCGCCAAGCAGGTCGCGAAGGCCGAGCGTGCGCTGGACCGCGCCGTGAAGCCGCAGCGCACCAAGCGCCTGTCGGCCGACACGCTCGCGGCGCTGCAGGCCAACGTCGACGCCGACAAGGAGCTCCTCGCGACGTACACCACCCGCGAGCAGCTCAAGGGCTTCCGCACCGTCAACTACGTGATCGTGGTCAACGTGCTGCGCAAGGCCGAGAAGCGGCTCGCGGACCCCGAGTTCGTGGCCCTCTCCGGTACGGCGCTGCAGAGCGTCGTTGCACAGGGGCTCACCGTCACGGCGACGAGCTCCAAGGCCGACGTCCGCGCGCTCCGCGCGGCTCTCGAGAAGGCGACGCCCGACGGCCCGTGATCGGCGGGTGAAGGTGGGTGCCGCGCTCGTGCCGGCTCAGCTCGGCACGAGCGCGGGGGCCGGAGCCGGTCAGCGTCCGGCGGTGACCAGTTCCCGCTCGTCAGCGGACTCACCGTCACGAGCGGACAGGTCGAGCGCGTCCTCGCCGAGGACGTCGCGACCACGCGGGGCGTGGTAGGCCTCGACGTCGAGGATGCCTTCGCGCTTGGCCACAATCGTCGGCACCAGCGCCTGGCCGGCCACGTTGGTGGCGGTGCGCATCATGTCGAGGATCGGGTCGATCGCCAGCAGCAGCGCGACGCCCTCGAGCGGCAGCCCCAGCGTCGACAGCGTCAGCGTGAGCATGACGACCGCACCGGTGAGACCGGCGGTGGCGGCGGAGCCGATCACCGAGACGAACGCGATGAGCAGGTAGTCCTGGATGCCAAGCGGCACGCCGAACACCTGGGCCACGGTGATGGCCGCGAGCGCCGGGTAGATCGCCGCGCAGCCGTCCATCTTCGTGGTCGCGCCGAACGGTACGGCGAACGACGCGTACTCCTGCGGCACGCCCAGGTTGCGCACCGTCACCCGCTGGGTGAGCGGCATGGTGCCGACCGACGACCGCGACACGAACGCGAGCTGGATGGCCGGCCAGGCGCCGGAGAAGTACTTCGCCGGCGACAGCCCGTGCAGCTTCGCCAGGGCGGGGTAGACGACGAACAGCACGATCGCGCAGCCGACGTACACGTCGATGGTGAAGATCGCGAGCGGCGCCACCAGGTCCCAGCCGTACGTCGCCACGGCGGCGCCGATCAGCCCGAGCGTGCCGATGGGCGCGAGCTTGATGATCCACCACAGCACCTGCTGGATGACGGCCAGCGCGGAGCGCATGAACGCCAGGAACGGCTCGGCCTTGTCGCCGGCCTTGAGGGTCGCCGCGCCGATGGCGAGGGCGATCACGACGATCTGCAGCACGCTGAAGGACGCGCCGTCCGCACTCGCGGAGAGGCCGAGGAAGTTGACCGGCACGAGCCCGGTCAGGAAGTCGAGCCAGGAGCCGGTCGAGCCTTCGTAGGCACCGGCCTGCGAGGCGCTCACCTCGGCGGACGAGCCGGGGTTGGTGAGCAGGCCGAGCGTGAGGCCGATCGCGACCGCGATCAGCGACGTGATCATGAACCAGAGCAGCGTCTGCAGCGCCAGGCGGGCGGCGTTCGCGACCTGCCGGAGGTTGGCGATGCTGACGACGACGGCGACGAAGACGAGCGGCGGTACGGCGGCCTTCAGCAGGCCGACGAAGACGCCACCGACCGTGTCGAGGCCGGTGGTGAGCCAGTCGACGGAGTAGACCCGGGCGACGAGCCCGAGCAGGACGCCGAGCACGAGGCCGGCGACGATCTGGACCCAGAACGGGATCCGGCGGAGCGAAGACATGGAGTGTGAGCCTTCCGAGACGTGGGTGCGTGCTGCAAATGTCTACAACAAAACTCCACTTTCAGAAATGCCCGGATCCGACGTGAGTCCGCTCACGCGGTGGGCAGCCACGCCTCCAGCCGCGCCAGCGCGGTCCGGATGTCGGCGGGGGAGCCGGCGAACGACAGCCGCACGAACCGGTTGCCGAGCGCGGTGTCGAAGTCGATGCCGGGTGCGGTCGCGACGCCGGTCTCCGCGAGCAGCCGGTGGCAGAACGCCATCGAGTCGTCGGTGAGGTGGCCGACGTCGGCGTACACGTAGAACGCGCCGTCCGCCGGCGCCAGCCGGTCGATCCCCAGTCGCGGCAGCCCGTCGAGCAGCAGCGCGCGGTTCTCGGCGTAGCGCGCGACGTGCCCGTCACATTCGTCGTACGACGCCGGCGTGAGCGCGGCGACGGCGGCACGCTGCGCCAGGGCGGGCGGACAGATCGTGAAGTTGCCGGTGAGCACGTCCACCGGACGACGGAGCCGGTCGGGGACGAGCATCCAGCCGATCCGCCAGCCGGTCATCGAGAAGTACTTCGAGAACGAGCTGAACACCACCGCCTCGCGCGACGTCGCCCACGCGCTCGCGTGCACGTCGCCGGGCGCGGTGGCGTACTCGATGCCGTGGTAGATCTCGTCGCTGATCAGCTGCACCCCGTGCTCTTCGCACCACCGCGCGATGGCAGCCAACTCGTCGGGACGCAGCATCGTGCCGGTGGGGTTGGCCGGGCTGGCGACGACCAGACCCTGCACCGGCCGCCCCGACGACCAGAGCCCCTCGAGCATCGCCACGGTCGGCTGGAACCGCGACTCCGGACCCGTCGGCAGCTCCACCACCTCGCAGCCGAGCGCGGCGAGCACGTTGCGGTAGCAGGGGTAGCCCGGCCGCGCGATCGCCACCCGGTCGCCGGCCTCGAACGCCGCGAGGAACGCCAGCAGGAACCCGCCCGAGGACCCCGTCGTGACGACGACCTCGTCGGCGGAGACGTCGAGGCCGTGGAACCGCTTGTGGTGCGCGGCGATCGCCTCGCGAAGCTCCGGCGTGCCGACCGCCTCGGTGTAGCCGAGGACCTCGGTGTCGAGCGCGGCCTTCGCGGCTTCGCGCACCGGCACCGGCGCGGGCGTCGACGGCTGGCCCGCCACCAGGTCGACCAGGTCGCCGTGCGTGCGCCGGCGCCGGCCGGCCGCGGCGAGGAGGTCCATCACGTGGAAGGGCGGCACGTCGGCACGGCGTGCCACGGCCAGGCGCTGCTCCATCCCGCCACGGTAGTGGCGTGCGAGCATCACCGGCATGACTGTCCAGGGGCAGGCCCAGGGGTCGGTGGCCGCGGAGTTCGAGCCGGTGCGCGAGGTGTTCGCAGACTGGGTGGCGTCGTCGCCCGGCACCGGAGGGGGCTTCGCCGCGTGGCACGACGGCCGATGGGTCGTCGACCTCGTCGGCGGGTACGTCGACGCCGCCCGGAGCCGACCGTGGCAGCTCGACACGCTGGTGATGCCGTACTCCGTCACCAAGGCGTTCGCCGCGGTCACCGTGCTGGTCCTCGTCGACCGCGGCCTCGTCGACCTGGACGCGCCGATGTCGACGTACTGGCCGAAGCTGCCCGGCGACGCCACCGTCCGCCAGGTCCTCTGCCACACCTCCGGGCACGTGCTGCTCGACGAGCCGCAGCCCGAAGAAGCGTTGTACGACTGGCATCTGCTCTGCGCCGCCCTCGAACGGCAGGAGCCCGCGTGGACGGCCGGCACCGCGCTCGGCGAGTCCGCACTGTTCTACGGCCACCTGCTCGGGCAGGTCGTGCGTGCCGTCGACGGCCGCAGCCTCGGCACGTTCCTGCGCGAGGAGGTGTGCGGTCCGCACGGGCTCGACTTCCACGTCGGCGTACGCGAGGAGGACTTGCCGCGCGTCGCGGACCTGACCGGGTACGGCGAGAGCCTGCACGCCTACCTCGGTCAGAGCGACGGCCTGATGGGCAAGGCACTCTCCAACCCGCCCGGCGTCCTGGACCCGGCGGTCGTCAACGGTGAGCGGTGGCGCCGCGCCGAGGTCCCGGCCGTCAACGGACACGGCACCGCCCGCGCGATCGCCGGTCTCCACGCCGCCCTCGCCACCGGCCGTCTGTTGTCCGCGGACGTGCTCGCCGAGGCGACGCGCGTCCAGGCCGCCGGCCACGACCGGGTGCTGGGTGCCGACACCGCATGGGGGCTCGGCTTCGCAGTCGAGCCCAGCGACGGCTGGGGGATGGGCGGACTCGGCGGCAGCTTCGGGTGGTGGAGCCATGCCGGTCGCTACGCGATCGGCTTCGTCACCGGGCACGTCGCTCCCGACGTCACCGGCGAGGATCCCGGCGACAGGCTGGAGAACGCCGTCCGCGAGGTGCTCGGACTCGACCCGGTCTGACGTCGACTGGCCGCCCGTCTGCCCACCCGGCCGACCCACGGGTCGGCCCCGCGGCCGGGCTCTCGCCGGACTGCCCGATCGGGCTATGGCCTCGGGTCGGGCGCGACCGCCAGAGTCGACCGCAAGAGTCCGGGTCGCCGCGAGTCGGCTGGCATCGCGGCGGCCCGCGTCGCACCTAGTAGGCCCTGTGTGCGACGCAGCTCTCACGGTCGCGGTCGTCCTCGTCCATCCCCCGGCGGGGGCGACCGCCCCCGACCGCCCGACCGCACTGCCGCTCCGACCGCGAAGACCGGACCGAGCGCACGTCGCAGCCGCGCGTCGTTCCCGCCCGGTCATCGGACCGTGCGGTCCGCTGCGGGCACCGCCCGTAGGATGAGAACCCGCCGCCCCCGACGCCGAGGTGACACGTGACCTTCGACGCCCATCAGCTGGACTCGGTCCTCCTGGTCGGCGCCATCGTGATGCTGGTCGCGATCCTCGCGGTGCGGGTGTCGGTGCGCGCCGGCCTTCCCAGCCTGCTGATCTACCTGCTCATGGGCGTCGCGCTCGGCGAGTCCGGCCTCGGCGTGCGCTTCGACGACGCCAACATCGCGCACGCTCTCGGGTTCGCCGCCCTGGTCGTCATCCTGGCCGAGGGTGGTCTCACCACCCACTGGCCCGACATCAAACCCGCGATGCGCATGGGCGTCGCGCTCGCCACCCTCGGCGTGGCGGTCAGCGTGGGCGTCGTCGCGGTCGGTGCGCACGTGCTGTTCGGCTTCGACTGGCAGCTCGCCATCCTGCTGGGCGCGGTGACGTCGCCGACCGACGCCGCCGCGGTGTTCTCGGTTCTCCGCCGGGTCCCGCTGCCGCGCCGCCTCACCGGCGCGCTCGAGGCGGAGTCGGGTCTCAACGACGCGCCCACCGTGCTGCTCGTGACCCTGGTCAGCTCGGGGACCGCTCTCGACTACGGCGTCGCCGGCTTCGCCGGGATCGTGGTCTACGAGCTCGCGGTCGGCGTCCTCGGCGGCCTGGCAGTGGGCTTCGGCGGCGCCTGGCTGATGCGTCGCGTCGCGCTGCCCTCGTCGGGCCTGTACCCGATCGCCGTACTCGCGCTGACCGTGCTGGCCTACGCCGGGATGGCCGCGATCCACGCGTCGGGGTTCGCCGCCGTCTACACCGCCGCGCTGGTGCTCGGCAACAGCGAGCTGCCGCACCGCCAGGTCACCCGCTCCTTCTCCGAGGGCGTGGCGTGGCTGGCCCAGATCGGCCTGTTCGTGATGCTCGGGCTGCTGCTCTCGCCGGACCGGCTCGCGCTGACCCACGTCGGTACGGCGATCGCGGCCGGCCTGCTGCTGACGATCGTGGCGCGACCGCTGTCGGTCTTCGCCTGCGCCCTGGCCGAGCGGATGCGGTGGAACGAGCTGCTTTTCCTGTCCTGGGCCGGGTTGCGCGGCGCCGTGCCGATCGTGCTCACCACCATCCCGCTGGCCGAGAACGTGCCTCGGGCTCAGGAGCTCTTCGACATCGTCTTCGTGATGGTGGTCATCTACACGCTGCTCACCGGCCCCACGCTTCCGTGGGTGGCCAAGGTGCTGCGGGTGGCGCCGCAGGGTGAGGTGCGCGACCTGGAGGTCGAGGCGGCACCGCTCGAGCGCGTCGCCGCCGACCTGCTGCAGGTGCGGATCACCCCGCACTCCCGGCTGCAGGGTGTCGAGGTCGGCGAGCTGCGGCTGCCCCGCGGCGCCTCGGTGTCGCTGATCGTGCGTGACGGCTCGACGCTCGTGCCGGACCAGCGCACGGTGCTGCGCTCCGGGGACGATCTGCTCGTGGTGACACCGCGCAAGGTGCGCGAGCAGACCGAGGAGCGGCTCCGCGCGGTGTCCCTGCGCGGCCGCCTCGCGCACTGGCTCGAGGCCGACCGGCCCGAAGCCTGACTCGAGCCGGGCAGCTAGGAGCAGGCGCCCTCGTCGGCCTCGACCTTGATCGCGCGCACCGGTCGCGCCAAGGGCCCCAGTCGGTTGCCGACGACGACGTCGACCCCGTCGCCGAGGTCCTTGGCGCCCTGCACGGTCTTGACCGGCACGCGCGGCCCGAAGTTGCGCGCGACCAGCTTGCCCGCGTCCTCCTCGCCCTCGACAACCCACACCTGCACCCGGCGTACGCCGGTGCCGGAGGCGTTGGAGGCCTGGCCGGCCCGGAACCCCCGGGCCGAGAGCGTGTCGAGCGTCTGGCCGGCCAGCCCCGCGCGGTTGCCGCCGTTGAAGACGTTGACGAGCACCTCGCGGCTGGTGAGCCGGTCGGGCTTCCCGGACGGGTCGCAGCTCTCGGTCTGCTCGGCGGCGGGCTCCCCGGAGGCGCCCTCGCTGCCCGGCAGCGGCGCGAACAGCTCGCGGACCCCCACCACGACGCCGAGCACCAGGATCCCGACGAGCACCAGCAAGGTCACGGCGGTCGTGAGGTGCCGGCTGGCCATCTCAGGCCGCCTCGACGGCGTGCACCCGGGCGTGCAGCACGAGGCGCTGCTGGAGCGCCGCGCGCAGCGCCCGGTGGAGGCCGTCCTCGAGGTAGAGCTCGCCCTGCCACTCCACGACGTGGGCGAACAGGTCGCCGAAGAAGGTCGAGTCCTCGTCGAGCAGCGCGGCCAGCTGGAGCGTGTCCTTCGTGGTGATGAGTTCGTCGAGCCGGACCTGGCGTGGCGGCAGCGCGGCCCACTCCTTGGGGCCGAGGCCGTGGTCGGGGTACGGCCGGCCCGCCCCCACGCGCTTGAAGATCACGCCCGCCAGCATAGAGAACGCCGCTGAGCCGTCCTGGTGGGCGCACGTCTCCACTGGTATGGGGTGGCTCTGGCGCGACCCGCCGGTTCCGCCGTACCGTGCCCGCACGGTCACGGCGAGTGCCGTGACGGGGGAGGTGGACTCTCATGGCGCGTCGTCGACTGGTCCCGCTCGCCGCAGCAGCCGCTGCGCTCGCCGTCACCGCGGCCGGTGCGCACTCCGGCGCCGCGGCCGCACGACCATCCGGGCCGGACCGGCCGACGAAAGTGGTCGTCATCGTCGTCGACGCGCTCAGCAAGGAGATCGTCGACGAGTACGACATGGACACCGTCCAGGAGCTGATGGAGGACGGCGTCGACACGCCTCGCGGCTACCTGGGCCACACCGGCGCGGTGACCGTGGTGACGCACAACGTGATCACCACCGGCGTGCAGCCCAGGCACATGGGCTGGACCAACGAGGGCTACCGCGACGTCGACAACGTGCTCGGGGGCGGTGAGGGAGCGTTCTACCTCACCAGCAACTTCGGCCGCACGGAGCTGAACGCCCTGCAGGAGCACGCGGGCTATCCGCACCTGTCGGACTACCTCGACGACACGGGCAGGGTCTTCACGGTCAGCCCGAAGTCGTACGCCGCCTACGGCCTGAGCGGTCCCGGGTCGGACGACACGTCGGTGATCACGTTCAGCAGCTCGGAGTGCAGCGGCTTCCGTGGACCGACCGGGGTCAACGTCCCGACGTACATCACCACCCCGCAGTGCGGCCGCTACTGGGTGGAGCGCGACAAGGGCTACGACACCCTGCAGCTGCCGGCGCAGCTCTACCCCGCGACCGACGACCGGTACGTCGTCGGCGACGAGCCCGACCACCAGGGCGGCGACGTCTGGGCCACCGACGCGGTGCTCGACATCATGGA
This sequence comes from Nocardioides sp., assembly GCA_036280235.1. Lineage (GTDB taxonomy): Bacteria > Actinomycetota > Actinomycetes > Propionibacteriales > Nocardioidaceae > Nocardioides_B. Next base: position 18,983 of record DASURB010000019.1, on the reverse strand, counting down.
GCACGAGGACGACTGGAGCGGGATCTTCGTCAGCCTCCCCGGCGTCGACAAGGCCGCGCACATGTGGGGTGGCGTCGACGACCCGGAGGACGAGGTGGACGGCTACGACCCGATGACGCACATGGAGTTCGCCACCGCGACCGCCGACGCCCAGATCGCCCGGATCATCGACGAGCTCGAGGACGCCGACCAGCTCGACGACACCCTCGTCGTCCTCACGGCCGACCACGGGTCCGTCGCCGGCCGGCACTTCCACGGAGACTCGGTGGCGGAGGACAACTACGGCTTCTTCAACTGGTACTTCGCCGACCCCGCCAACGACGACCCCTACGACAGGCCGCAGGAGGCGCTGCGGCCACTGACCGACACCGGCAACGTCGGCTTCTCCTACAGCGACTCCTCGCTCAACGTCTGGCTGAAGGACCAGTCGTCGGCCAAGGTGAAGGAGGCCGCCGAGATCATGGAGGACCTCCCGGACGTCACGGCAGTGTGGCGGCGCGACGGTGACCACTTCGACCGCGTCTCGCCGGTACGGCGGGACCTGATGACGGGTGCGGAGAACGCGTGGTTCACCCGCAAGGCGCAGGAGCTGGTCGACACCCAGGCGGCTCCGTACGGGCCGGACCTGGTCGCGACGCTGCGCGACAACACGACGTACTCGGTGGCCGGAGACCACGGCGGCATCCAGCGCGCCAGCCAGCAGATCCCGATCGTGTTCGCCGGCGGCGGTGTCTCGCACAAGGACCTGCGGGCCGAGGTGCGGTCGATCGACATCATGCCGACGATCCTGAAGACGATGGGCATCGAGCTCGACGAGAAGGTGGACGGCAAGGGCTACGAGCTGCCGATGGCCAAGCGCTGACCAGGCGCTGACGAAGCGCTGCCCCGCACGGGGCGGGACGACTGTCCTCGCACAGGGCTAGGGTCGGGCCATGACGGAGGGGACCACCACCACTGACACCGCAGCCGGCGAGAGTCCGATCGTGGCGGCGGTGCGGCCCGGGTACCAGTTCGAGGGCCCGGCGCTCGAGCTCGGCGGCCTGATGCTCGACGCCACCACGCTCTCGGACGTGCACATCAGGATCCCGCTCGGCATGCTCAACCGGCACGGTCTGGTCGCCGGCGCCACCGGCACGGGCAAGACCAAGACCCTCCAGCTCCTGGCCGAGCAGCTCTCGGCCAACGGGGTGCCGGTGTTCGCCGCCGACATCAAGGGCGACCTGTCCGGCCTGTCCGCGCCCGGCGAGGAGAGCCCCAAGATCACCGAGCGCGCGCAGTCCGTCGGCCAGGAGTGGACCGCGCGCGGATTTCCCGTCGAGTACTTCGCCCTCGGCGGGCAGGGCACCGGCATCCCGCTGCGCGCGACGATGTCCGCGTTCGGGCCGACCCTGTTGTCCAAGGTGCTCGGTCTCAACGACACCCAGGAGTCGTCGCTCGGGCTGGTCTTCCACTACGCGGACAAGGCGGGGCTGCCGCTGCTCGACCTGGCCGACCTGCGTGCCGTCGTCCAACACCTGACCTCCGACGTGGGCCGCGCCGACCTCAAGGAGCTCGGCGGTCTGTCGTCGGCGACGGCCGGGGTCATCCTGCGCGAGCTGATCGCGTTCCAGGACCAGGGCGCCGACGCGTTCTTCGGCGAGCCGGAGTTCGAGACCGCCGACCTGCTGCGCACCACGCCCGAGGGCCACGGCCTGATCTCGCTCGTCGAGCTGCCCAACCTGCAGGACCGGCCGGCGGTGTTCTCGACGTTCCTGATGTGGCTGCTCGCCGACCTGTTCCACGACCTGCCCGAGGTCGGTGACCCCGAGAAGCCCACGCTGGTGTTCTTTTTCGACGAGGCACACCTGCTGTTCAAGGACGCGTCGAAGGACTTCCTGGCAGCGATCACGCAGACCGTGCGGCTGATCCGGTCCAAGGGCGTCGGCGTCTTCTTCGTGACGCAGTCGCCCACCGACGTACCCGATGACGTGCTCGCCCAGCTCGGCTCTCGCGTCCAGCACCAGCTGCGCGCGCACACGCCCAACGACGCGAAGGCGCTCAAGCAGACCGTCAACACCTACCCGCACAGCGAGTACGACGACCTGGGCGAGGTGCTCACGTCGCTCGGCATCGGCGAGGCGGTGGTGACGGTGATGAACGAGCGCGGTGCGCCGACGCCGGTCGCCTGGACGCGGCTGCGCGCGCCCGAGTCGCGGATGGCGCCCGCCGACCCGGAGGCGATGAAGGCCACGGTGACGGGGTCGCCGCTGCACGCGAAGTACGCCGAACCGCTCGACCGCGAGTCGGCCCACGAGATCCTGGCGAAGCGGCTGGAGGAGGGCGCCGCCAAGGCCGAGGCCGAGGAGGCGGTCAAGGACGCGGCCGAGAAGGACAGCCGGGACCGGATCGACTACCCGTCGTCGCCGAAGTCCGGCCGCTCGTCCTCGCGCAGCCGGCCGACGACGACCGGCGACCGCGTCTCCGACGTGCTCAGCTCGCCGGTCGCCAAGGACCTGATGCGCACGGCCGCGCGCGAGATCCTGCGCGGGGTGTTCAAGGTCGGCCGGCGCTAGACGCTCTTGCCCGGCGGCGCCGGCTCCTTGCCCCGCGCCGGCGAGCTGACCAGCCAGGCCGCCCAGGTCGCCACCCCGAACCACGTCGCGCCCGGGTCGCCGAGCACCAGCACGAGCACGGCGACCGTGAAGAGCGCGACCTCCACGCCCATCCGCCGGGGGTCCTCGAGGCGTCTGGCCGCGCGCGGCGCCACCCACCGTCCCCACGCCAGCGCCGCCGCGAGCGGGAGGGCGATCGCCAGCGCCGTCGACACGAGCACGTCGCCGTCGCCGACCGCCCAGCCGCCGTACGCCAGGCAGCCGAGCATGGCCAGCTCCGCGACGAACCGGAGCGCGAGGAGTGCCGCCACCCAGCCAGCCTAGGGGTCGGACCAGGGCCGCCGATTGGTCACAGACCGCAGGTTTTCCTGTCCGATTCCTGCGGTTGGGGACCAAACCGCAGGCCCCCGGGCGCATCCACGCCTATCGTCACGTCCCGTGAGCGAGACCGAGGCCCAGGCCGACACGCAGGCCGAGACGCAGACCGAGACACAGCCCTGGCTGCCCGACGACTTCCGCGCCCCGATGCGGGTGGAGCTGCCGGCCGGGCACCACCTGCGCCCGATCTCCGCCGACGATACCGACCTGGACATGGTCGCGGTGATGGGGTCGCGGGAGCGGTTGTGGGAGCGCTACGGGCCGATCTGGGGCTGGCCGCCGGCGACGATGACGCACGAGCAGGACCGCGAGGACCTGCAGCACCACGCGGACGAGATGGCGAACAACGAGGGGTTCAACTTCGCGCTGTTCGACGCCGAGGAGACCGCGCTGCTCGGGTGCGTCTACATCGAGCCGACGGACAAGCCCGGTGCGGACGCCGACATCTCGTGGTGGGTGGTCGACGAGCTGGTGGGTTCGGAGGTGGAGCGTGCGCTCGACGGGTTCGTGCCGGCGTGGGTCGCCGCCGAGTGGCCGGTGGAGCGGCCGCGGTACGTCGGTGTGGACTGCACGTTCGAGGAGTGGCACGCGATGCCGCGCGAGGGGGGCTCCTGACCCGGTCGCGATCCGCCGTCGGCTAGGGTCCCCGGAGCGGTCAAGCCACGGCCGCTCCGACCTCTCCGAGGAGGAGACGGCGTGACAACAGAGATGAACGGGCTGACCGCCGAGGTCAGCACGCATGGCACGCGCACCATCGTGGCGCTGGCGGGCGAGATCGACCTGTCCAACCACGTGGCGCTGCGCGGTGCCCTGAACGACCTGATCACGAACGGCTCGGTCGACCTCGTGCTCGACCTGACCGACGTGACCTTCATGGACTCCACGGGGCTCGGTGCGCTGATCGGCACCCGCCGCCGCGTGCACGCCTTCCAGGGCTCCCTGGCCATCGTGCTCACCCACGACGCGATCCTGCGCGTCTTCCAGGTCACCGGGCTCGACAAGGTCTTCGACATCCACCCGTCCCTGAGCTCCGCGCTGGGCGAGGCCCAGGCCGAGAACGGCCTCACCCAGGCCTGAGCCGGGCCTGCTTCAGACCGTCCAGCGCAACGCCTCGACGGTGAAGTCCGCCGGCGCGTACGCCGCCACCACCTCGGGACGCTCCCGCTCGAGCGCGATGAGCTCGCGGGCGCGGTCCGAGCGACGGCGCTCGGCCAGCCTGGCCATCCGTCTCGGGCGCTCGTCCCGAGGGTCCACGACGGCCGGGGTGCGCGGTGCGTGCGAGTGCGACATGCGGACATCGTGGTCCGCCGAGTTGTCGCCCCGGTTACGCCGTGTGACGGCCCGTTGAACTCTCGGCAAAGGCTCGATCAGCCGGCCACGCCCGCGAGCAGCGCGGCGTAGCGGTCGAGGTAGAGCGGCCAGCCGCCGTCCCCGGCCACGCCGTCGGCGACCGACTCCCAGCCGGGGCCGTGCCGGTCGATCAGCCGGTGCTCCAGCTCGACCCGGGTGCGGTCCGGCGCCTCCTCCACGAACCGCACCTCGACCTCGCTGGTGCGGTCGGGGTCGGTCTCGAGCTGCCACTGCGGGCTGATGTCCCAGCTGAACACCAGCCGCGTCGGCGGCTCGAAGGCCAGAATCCGCGCCCATCGGCACTCGCTGCCGTCCTCCGCGCGGTCGACGATCCCGCCACCGACGTACGGCTCGAGCACGGTCTCCGTGATCGGCGCGCCGAGCAGGTTGTGCTCGCGGGGCTTGATGTCCCCGAACCGCTGCGTGAACGCCGAGAACGCCTCCTCGGTACCGACCGGCACCACGATGTCGCGGCGGACGGTGGTGGGCGTGCTGCTCATGGCTGCTCCTCGGGTGTGTCGTCGTCCGTACGTCGGCTGACGAGATCGCCGTATGCGCCGAGCGTGCGCCGCCAGAACGTGTCGAGCTGGTCGCGCAGCGCCGACAGCGCCACCGGGTCCACCTCGTAGATGCGCCGGGTGCCCTCGGCCCGCTCGGTGACCAGGCCCGCGTCCTTGAGCACCCGCAGGTGCTGCGAGACGGCGGGACGGCTCACCGGCAGGCCGGCGGCCAGCTCGCCTACCGCGCGCGGTCGCTCGGCGAGAGCGGCCACGATCGCGCGGCGGGTGCCGTCGGCCAGCACGTCCCAGGCCACTTCGTCGGTGTTCACTTACGGTAAGTTATGACTTACCGATGGCGGGGTCAAGACCCCGGAATCACGAAGGGTCATGGGCGCAATGGCCGGTCTGCGTAGGTCGTCTGCGCCGATTGACGGGTGACGAGGGCGCGGCCTCCCACGGAGGTTGGGGAGATGAGCCGTCCTCGGTGGCTTCTCGTCCTCGTCGCTCTGGCCGTCACCCCGGTGACGACCCTGGTCACGGCTTCGTCCGCCACGGCGGCGTTGCCCAGCAGACCGAACCTGAGCGTCGAGCGGACTGTGCGCACGAATCCGTTCGCCAGCAGCTCGACCCGGGCCTCCGACGTCGAGGGGATCGCGTACGTCGCGCGGGACAACTCGGTGTGGCTCGCGGACGACGACGGCGACGCGATCCACGAGCTGAACGCGTCGACCGGCGCGCTCAAACGCACCATCGGCGCCAGCACGTTCGACGACGTGCGCCGGCTGAACGGCACCGAGCGGGCCACGGTCGCGCGGTTCGGCGACATCGAGAGCCTGGCGTACGACACCGTGAACGACCGGCTCTACGTCTTCTCGGGCAGCTGCTGCACGGCCGCGGCCCTGCCCACGGCGTTCCGCATGCAACGGTCGGGCAGCCGCCTCGCGCTGGAGTCGTGGCAGCCGCTGCCGCCCGGCACCGAGTTCACCGCCGCCGGCTGGAACCCCGGGGACCGCCGGCTGTACGTCGGCAGCGGGTCGCAGCTGCGCACGTACGACTACGTCAGCAACACCAGCGGCTCGCCGTTCTCGCTCGCCGGGGTCTCGAACCTCCTGGGCGTCGACTTCACCGACGACGGCAAGGACCTCTTCGTCGCGCACTCGCGGACCCGGGTCACCCGCTTCTCCTGGCCCGGCCGCTCGGCGGTCTCCGGCTGGAACATCGACCTAACCCAGTTCGGCATCCTGGAGGGACGCGGGGTCGAGGTGGTGAACGAGCGGCTCTGGGTCCCGGACGGGTTCGACCGGCTCAGGACCGACCCGCTGCACAGCGCGGTCTACGTCATCTCCGTCGGCGCCAGCGGCTCGACGCCGGCCCCACCTCCGCCGCCCCCGCCGCCTCCGCCGCCCACGGCGTCGTTCACGGCCGCGCCGTCCTCCGGCAGCGCGCCACTGACCGTCACGTTCACCGACACCTCGACGGGCGCGGCCGCGTGGCACTGGGACTTCGGCGACGGGACGTCGGCCGCCGACCGCACCGTCACCCACACCTACGCCGCACCGGGCAGCTACACCGTCCAGCTGACCGCGAGCAACGACGGCGGTTTCACCAGCGCCACCAACACGGTGGTGGTCTCGGTGCCGCAGCCTCCCGCGCCACCTCCGCCACCGCCGACGACCGGGCGTCAGCTCGTCGGCAACGCCGGCTTCGAGCAGGGACTCGACGGCTGGCGCAGCGGACGGGCGGGTGCCCGGCTGACCCGGGTCGAGGGTGGCCACACCGGTCAGTGGGCCGCTCGCGTCGCGAGTCGTGGCGAGAAGCGGAAGGTCGCGCTCGACGACTCCCCGGGCTGGGTGCAGGCGACGAGCGCCGGAACCTACCACGCGAGCGTGTGGGTGCGGTCCAAGCACAAGGGCGCGAAGGTGACGCTCAAGCTCGTCGAGCGTGACGGCAACGGGAAGCGCATCGGGTCCGCGACCAAGGCGCGCACGCCGAAGGGCGAGTGGCACCGGCTGCGGGTCAGCTACAAGACGAAGACGCCCGGCTCCCTGCTCGACCTCTCGGTCGTCGGGCGCGGCAAGAAGACGATCTGGTTCGAGGCCGACGACGTGCAGCTCCGCCTGCGCTGACGTGCCGGCGCGGTGAGCGCAGCCTTTCCTCGCTTGCGCGCGCCGCTCCGACGCGCTGCGATGGCGACATGACCACGCCCCCGGACCACGCCGGCCCGCCGGCACCCGCACCCCCGCCGCCGCCGCACGACGGTCCGAGCGGCGGCGACGAGATCGGGCACACCCACGCCGACGTGTCCGGCGGCTGGCTGCGCGCGGCGACGTTCGGTGCGATGGACGGCCTCGTCACCAACGTCTCGCTCGTCGCCGGCATCGGCGCCGCCGGGGTGTCGCCGAACGTCGTGGTCACCGCCGGTGTCGCCGGTGCCGTCGCGGGAGCGTTCTCGATGGCGCTCGGGGAGTACGCGTCGGTCTCGACGCAGAACGAGGCGATCGACAAGGAGGTGGCCATCGAGGGCCGCGAGATCCGGGACAACCCGCGGGCCGAGGTCCGCGAGCTGGCCCAGATGTTCCGCGAGATGGGGATGTCGGAGGAGACCGCCCGTGCGGCCGCCCGCGAGGTGCACACCGACCACGAGCGCGCCGTGCGCGTCCACGTCAGCCACGAGCTCGGCCTTGACCCCGAGGAGAAGGCGAGCCCGACCGTAGCGGCGCTGTCGTCGTTCGTCACGTTCTCGATCGGCGCCGCAGTGCCGCTGATCCCCTACCTGCTCGGCTTCGCGTCGCTGGTCGCCGGGCTCACGGTCGGCGGCTTCGGCCTCCTGGTCGCCGGCGGCATCGCCTCCCTGTTCACGTCGACCAGCTGGTGGTGGGGTGCCATTCGTCAGCTGCTGTACGGCGGACTGGCGGCCGGTGCGACGTACCTCGTCGGCGCCGCGCTCGGCGTCAGCGTGATGACCTGAGCCGGCGACCGCGCGACACTCGAGACGTGGGCCGCACGCTGACCTCCGTCGTGGTGCCCTGCCCGGTGCTGGTCGGCCGGGCCGGCGAGATGGCGCGGCTGCGCGACGCCGTCGACGCCGCGCCGCACGGCCACGGTGGCGTCGTCCTCGTCGTCGGGGAGGCCGGCATCGGCAAGTCCCGGCTCGTGCAGGAGGTCGCGGCGCTGGCGCGGGAGCGGGGCATGGCCATGCTGCGCGGGCGCTGCGTGCCGGGCTCGGAGAGCACGGCGTTCAGCCCGCTCGTCGAGGCCTTCGCGGCTGTGCCGACCACGATCGTCGAGAGCGACGACCTGAGGCCGTGGTCACCGGCACTGACCGGCATCCTGCCGACGGCGGCGCAGTCGGGTGCGCGCGAGCAGGTTGCGCCGCCGGTGCGCGGCGAGGCGGTGATCAGGCTGCTGCGGGCGGCGGTGGCACCGGCGGCCGCGGGGCTGCTGGTGCTCGAGGACCTGCACTGGGCCGACCCCGACACCTTGGCCGTCGTCGAGCACCTGAGCGACCACCTCGGCGACACCCCGTTGCTGTGCCTCGCCACGGCGCGAACCGGCGAGGACGGACCCGCCCGGCAGACACTGCGCCGGGTCGCCGACCGTCGTACCGCCCTGGTGCTCGAGCCTGCGCGCCTCAACGACGCCCAGGTCGCGGCGATGGTGCACAGTTGCACCGGCGGGGGCGACCCCTCGGTCCTGCAGCGGGCGACCGCTCTCGGAGAGGGCGTCCCGTTCCTGGTCGAGGAGCTGCTGGTGTCGCCGGGCCTGCCCGAGTCGTTCGCCGACACGGTCCGAGGACGGCTGGAGGCCCTGTCCGACGACGACCGCCGGGTGCTGGTGACCGCCGCGACCGCCGGACGGTTCTTCGACTGGCGGTTGCTGGCCAGGGCCACCGACCTCGACGACGAGCGGGTCGTCACGGCGCTCGAGCACGGGGTCGCGGCCCAGCTGCTCGCCGTCGACGGCGACGGCTTCCGCTTCCGGCACGCGCTCACCGCCGACGCCGTCCTCGCGTCGGTCGTCCCACCGCGTGTGCGTGAGGCCGCCGCCGGCATGCTGGCGGCCCTCGACTCGACCGGCGACCTGACCGAGCCGCAGTGGCCGGTCGCGGCGCGGCTGGCCGAGAGAGCCGGCCGGCCGGAGCGCGCGGGCGGCCTCCACCTGGCGGTGGGCGAGCGGGCGCTGCGCCGCGGCGCGCTGCACTCCGCGGTCGCCTCGCTCGAGATCGCGGCGCTACTGCTCCCGGACGGGCCGGCCCGCTCCGACGCGGTGGAGCGGCTGGTGGAGGCGCTGGTGACGGCGGGACGGTACGACGAGGCCGTGACGAGGCACCGTGACGGCGCCGGCCGCCTGACGCCACCGGCCGCCGCTCGCACGCGGCTCCTGCTCGCAGCCGGCGCGGCCACCGCCTCGCGATGGGAGGAGTGCGCCGGGCACCTGGCCGCTGCACGATCCGTCGTCGACGGCGACGGGTCGCCGGTCCTGCGCGCGGAGCTCGCGCTGCGGTCCGCCGAGCTGGCGCTCGGCACCGACGACCTTGACGAGGCGCGAAGCTCGGCACGGACGGCGCTGGACACCGCCCGCGAGGCACTGTCGGCCGAGCTCGAGTGCGAGGCCCTCCAGCTGCTCGGCCGGTGTGCGCGACGCAGCTCCCTGGACGAGGCGGAGTCCTGGTTCCGGCAGGCGCTCTCGGTCGCGGAGGACCGCGACCTGCCCTTCTGGCGCATGCGCGCGCGGCACGAGCTGGGCACCATCGCGCTGCTGCGGTACTCGGGCGTGGACAACCTGCTCGAGGCGCTGCGACTGGCCGACGAGCTCGGCGCGATGGCGACCGCCGCGATCCTGGAGATCGAGCTCGCCGCGGGGCTCTTCGGGACCGACGACGACGCGGCGACCAACCGGGCGCGGGAGCACGCCGAGCGAGCGGTCCAGCGCGCCACCGCGCTCGGCATGGACCTGGTCGCGGGCTACGGGTGGATGCACCTCGCGGGTGCCGCGTTCCTGGCCGGCGACGCCGAGGCCGGTGCCGCCGCGGCCGCGCGGGCTCGTGCCGCCGTACCCGGCAACCGGGAGGTCGACGGGCTGGTCTGCGCCCTGGAGGCGCTGAGCGCGATGCTGGCCGACGACCTCGACCGGGCCCTGGAGCGGGCCGTCCGGAGCACCGACCTGCTGCGTGGGGTGGAGTCGGCGCCGCCCGCGCAGACGCGGGCCGCGTTGCCGCTGCTGCTCGCCGTGACCGGGGACCCCGGGGCGTCGGCGGCGATCGCCGAGGCCGAGGAGGCCGGCGTGGGCGTCAACGTCCTCGGCCGGGGCTGGCTCACCGTCGCGCGGGCCATCGTCGCCGGCCGGGAGGACCCGTCCCGGGCCGCCGACCTCGCGCTCCAGGCCGATGCGGAGCTGGCGAGCGTGCCGTCCCGCCTGTGGCAGCACCTGGGACGCCGCTTCGCCGCCGCCGCCGCGTCGGCGGACGGCTGGCAGGTTCCGGCCGGGTGGGCCGGCGAGGCGGAGCGCTGGTTCCGCCGGCACGGCCACCCCGGTGCCTCGGCCGCGTGCCAGGCGCTCCGCCGTCGCGGAGCCCACTCGGTTCCGGCGGCGTGGGCGCGCCGCGGCATCACCCCGCGCGAGGCGGACGTGCTGACGCTCATCGCGCAAGGCTGCAGCAACCGCGAGATCGCCGACCGGCTCGTGCTCTCGCCCCGCACGGTCGAGAAGCACGTCGAGTCGCTGCTGCGAAGGACGGGCACGCACAGCCGGACCCAGCTCGCCCGCTTCGCCACGTAACCGGACCTCCCGCGCGTTGTTACGTGGTTTCCCCGATGTGCCGCCCCGCTCCGCGCGGCAGGTTGTCGGCATCCAGCCACGCCGTCGATGGCGGAAGAGGAGGACCGACATGGGAACCACCACAGTGCAGGGCGACCTCTGGGGCGCCGCCGCCGAGGAGTGGGCCGAGCTGAACGAGCCGGCCAGCGCACCGATCTACGAGGCGGCGTTCGACGCCGCCGGCGTCGCCCGCGGGACCAGGCTGCTCGACGTGGGCTGCGGGGCGGGCTACGCCCTGCAGCTCGCCGCCGAGCGTGGCGCCGTCGTCACCGGCCTCGACGCTTCGCCCGGGCTGCTCGCGGTCGCCCGCCGACGGGTGCCGGACGCGGACCTGGCGCAGGGTGACCTGGAGTCGCTGCCGTACGACGACGACTCGTTCGACGTCGTGACGGCGTTCAACGCGGTGCAGTACGCCGCCGACCCCACGGCGGCTCTGCGCGAGGTCCGGCGCGTCGCCGTACCGGGAGCACGGGTCGCGGTGGCGACCTGGGGCGGTCCCGAGCGGTGCGACATGCGCGTGCTGCTGGCGGCGATCGGCAGCCTGCTGCCCCCGCCTCCGCCCGGCGCGGCCGGCCCGTTCGCCCTCGCCGCGCCGGGTGCACTCGAGGCGCTGGTGGAGAGCGCGGGTCTGACCGCCGAGCGGGCGATCGCCGTCCCGGTGTCGTTCACGTTCCTCGACCTCGACGCCGCCGTCCGCGGCAGCCTCGCCAGCGGCCCGGCACGCGCTGCCATCGAGCGCGCCGGCGAGGGCGCCGTCCGCGACGCCTCCCGACGCGCCCAGGCGGGGTTCGTCCGGGACGACGGGTCGGTGCGGCTGGACAACGAGTTCCGCGTGGTGATGGCCCGGGCGTGAGGGCCCCCGGGTCGGTCAGGGGCGCGCCGCCGTGATCAGCCACGCGGCGCAGCCCATGGCCACCCCGTCGCCGGTCTCGTGCGCCTGCAGCAGGCCGCGCAGCCTGGCCAGTGACTCGACGCGCTCCGCCGGCTCGACCTCGCGGACCATCCAGGCGAGGAGGTCGCTCACGACCCGGAAGCCCTCCTCGGCGTCCCGCCCGAAGTACATCGGGGCGTCCAGCGGGGTGAGCGCGACCTGCTCGAACCCGCCGGCGGTGAGGATCGAGGTGGTCACGTCGGGGTCGGCGTGCCGGAACGGGCTGGGAGCGTCCGGCGGAGGCGCGATCACGGGCAGGTCCGGGCGCAGCGCGTGGACCAGGGAGGTGAACCACTCGTTCTCGGCCGCGCTGCGCCAGGACACCAGGGCGAGCCGGCCACCCGGGCGCAGCGCACGGGCCACGTTGGTGAACGCGGCTACCTGGTCGGCGAAGAACATGGCGCCGGTGCGGCTGACCGCGACGTCGAACGTGCCGGGCTCGAACGGGTGCACCTGGGCGTCGCCGTGCACGAACCGCACGTTGCCGAGCCCCTCGCGGGCGGCGGTCTCCTCGGCCACGCGCAGCATCGGCCGCGAGAGGTCGATGCCGACGGCCTCGCCGCGGGTCGCCTGTCGCGCGGCGTCGCGCGTGCACTGACCACTGCCGCAGCCGAGGTCGAGCACCCGGTCGTCCGGCGCGACGGCCGCCGCCTCCACCAGGCGCCGGTGCAGGTGGCGGACCGAGCTGTCGAAGAACTCCGGGTGGGCGGCCCAGACGGCGCCCTCGTCGCCATCCCAGGCGGCGAGCTGGTCGTTGTTGCCCGGTGCGACCGAGAGCCGGTCCCTGTCGTCGGTGGTGGTCATGAGCGTCCGCCGTGGATAGTCTCAATGGGACTATTCAGGGATACGCTCGAGGAGACCACGTGTCAACGGTGGACCGGACCGCCTCGCTCACCACCACGTCCTACGCGGTCCTCGGCCTACTCGCGATCCAGCCGTGGAGCACCTACGAGCTCGCCAAGCAGATGGAGCGCACGCTCTACCGGGTCTGGCCACGTGCCCGGAGCCGCCTGTACGACGAGCCGAAGAAGCTGGTCGCGCACGGGCTGGCGGAGGCCCGGAAGGAGTCCGTGGGCCGCCGGCCGCGCACCGTCTACGCGATCACCGACGCCGGCCGGGAGGCGCTCGCGGCGTGGCTGCGGACGCCGAGCCAGGGGCCGAGCCTGGAGTCCGAGCACCTGGTCAAGCTGTTCTTCGCCGACCTCGGCAGCCGCGGCGACGCGCTCGCGACCCTCGCCGACGCGCGGGCCTGGGCGTCCGAGCAGCTGGAGGCGTTCGTCGAGGCCTCCCGCGCCTACGTCGAAGGGGAGGGGCCCTTCCCGCAGCGGCTGGGCGTCAACGCGATCGGCGCTCGGTTCATGGCGGACTTCTACGACCTGCTGGACCGGTGGGCGGCCTGGGCGACCGGGCAGGTCGAGGACTGGCCCGAGGACCCCGCCGAGGCGGAGCCGACGCTCGAGGTCAACCGCTACATCCTCCGGCTGGCCGAGGAGCGGGCGCGCCGCTGACGCCGTACAGGGGTATGGCGGGGTGGAAGCCAGCGACGCCGGCCCGCTGCCCGGCAGGGCGACGGACCGGCGTCGGCGTGATGGCGGAGGATGCGGGATTCGAACCCGCGAGGGCTGTTAACCCAACCCGCTTTCCAAGCGAGCGCCATAGGCCACTAGGCGAATCCTCCGCCGGAGAGGGTACCGGTGGCCCGACCCTCCCGAGAAATCCGGGCCGTGCGCAGCCGAGTTGGGTGGCCCGGAGGCCGTCACCTAGACTGCTCCGCAACCCCCCGTGCGGCGGCATCTCGCCCAATCCCCCAGGGCCGGAAGGCAGCAAGGGTCAGTGAGCTCTGTCGGGTGCGCGGGGGGCCTTTCCATGTCCGGGCTCGTGTGCGTTCGCAGGCGTGCCTCACCGGGGCGGGCGCGCCTACCGACTGTCAGGGGCGGCGGTTAGGGTTCACGACGTGGAAGCCCCCCTCGCCCTCTACCGCCGCTACCGGCCGGAGTCCTTCGCCGAGGTCATCGGCCAGGACCACGTCACCGGGCCGCTGCGGGCGGCGCTGACCAACAACCGGGTGCACCACGCCTACCTCTTCTCCGGCCCCCGCGGCTGCGGCAAGACCACGAGTGCGCGCATCCTCGCGCGCTGCCTCAACTGCGAGCAGGGACCGACCGACACCCCGTGCGGCAGCTGCCAGTCGTGCCGCGACCTGGCCCGCGGCGGCCCCGGCTCGATCGACGTCATCGAGATCGACGCGGCCAGCCACGGCGGCGTCGACGACGCCCGCGACCTGCGCGAGAAGGCGTTCTTCGCGCCAGTCAACAGCCGCTACAAGATCTACATCATCGACGAGGCCCACATGGTCTCGCCGGCCGGCTTCAACGCGTTGCTCAAGCTCGTCGAGGAGCCGCCCGACCACATCAAGTTCGTGTTCGCGACGACCGAGCCCGAGAAGGTCATCGGCACGATCCGGTCGCGCACCCACCACTACCCGTTCCGGCTGATCCCGCCGCGCACGCTGTCGGACTACCTCCAGCAGCTCTGCGACCAGGAGGGCGTCAAGGTCGACCCGGCCGCGCTGCCGCTGGTCGTGCGCGCCGGTGGTGGCTCGGCGCGGGACACCCTGTCGATCCTCGACCAGCTCATCGGCGGGTCCGGTCCCGAGGGCGTCACCTACGAGCTGGCCACCGGGCTGCTCGGGTTCACCCCCGAGTCGCTGCTCGACGAGGTCGTCGACGCGTTCGCGGCGGGCGACGGCGGCACGGTCTTCGGCGTCGTCGACAAGGTCATCGAGACCGGCCAGGACCCGCGTCGGTTCACCGAGGACCTGCTGCGCCGGCTGCGCGACCTGGTGATCATCGCGGCCGTGCCGGATGCCCCCGCGACCGGCCTGATCGACGTCCCCGAGGACCAGGCCGAGCGGCTGGTGGCGCAGGCCGCGCGGTTCGGCCGCGCCGACCTGAGCCGGGCCGCCGACATGGTCGCCACCGGGCTCACCGAGCTGAAGGGCGCGACCGCGCCTCGGCTGCTGCTCGAGCTGATCTGCGCGCGCGTGCTGCTGCCCGGCGCCGACCACACCACCGAGGGCGTGATGGCCCGCCTCGACCGCCTCGAGAAGCGGATGTCGATCGGCGTCCCCGCGGCTCCCGCTCCCGCCGCACAGGCCGCGCCGGCTCCGACCACGGCTCCCGCCCAGCAGGCGCCCGCTGCGCCCGCCACGCCGCCGCCCGCGGCCCCGGCTCCCGAGATCGCGCCCGCGGAGGCACCGGCCGCCCCGGTGGCCCAGGCGGCCGCACCCGCGCCGGTCCCCGCCGAGCCTCCTGCGGCGCAGGCCCCCGCACAGCCGCCCGCCCAGCCCACGACTCCCGGCCCGGGGGGCGACGCGGGCGCCGCCGGCGGCCTCACCCTGGTCGACGTACGCCGCCTCTGGCCCGACGTCCTCGAGGCGGTCAAGGCCACGCGCCGCTTCACCTGGATCCTGCTCAGCCAGAACGCCCAGGTCGCGGCCGTCGACGACAAGACGCTGACGATCGCGCTGGTCAACGCCGGGGCGCGGCAGTCGTTCACCAGCGGCGGCAGCGAGGAGATCCTGCGCCAGGCCGCGATCGACGTGATCGGCCACGACTGGCGGATCGAGGCGATCGTCGACCCGACCGCGCAGCCCGGTGCGCACGCCGACACCACGACCATCACCCGCCCGGCCGTGCAGCCCGATTCGACGGACCCGGCGCCGGCTTCGCCGCCTCCTTCGGCCGACACCGACACCGCGCCGCCGGCTCAGGCTGAGCAGTCCCCCCAGGCGGCCCAGGCAACCGCGGCAACCGAGCGCCGACCGGTCGACCCGCAGGCGGTCGCCACAGCCCGCGGCAACATCCAGGCCACCAGGCAGGGTCAGGTCCGCCGGGAGGACAGCTCGCTGGCCGAGGCGGACGCCGACGTCGACCCCGACGACCCCGACGCCGACGACGACCTCGGTGGTGCGCAGCTGCTGCAGCGCGAGCTCGGCGCCCGCGTGATCGAGGAGATCCGGCACGAGTGAGCGCGCCGCGCGTCCGACCGACCCCGTCCACGAGAGAGTGACCCCATGAGCAGCGACACCCCCGAGAACCCGTTCGGCGGCTTCGACATGAACGCCCTGCTGCAGCAGGCCCAGGCGATGCAGCAGCAGATGGTCAGCGCTCAGGAGGAGCTCGCCGAGACGCGGGTCGACGGGACGGTCGGCGACGGTCTGGTGACCGTGACGGTCTCCGGCACCGGCGAGCTGGTGGCCGTGAAGATCAAGAAGGATTCGTTCGACCCGGCTGAGCCGGAGGACCTCGAGGACCTCATCGTCGCGGCGTTCCGCGACGCGCGCGCCAAGGCCGACGCACTCGCCGCCGAGGCGATGGGCCCTCTCGCGGGCGGCCTCGGCGACCTCGGCGGGGGCCTCGGTGGTGGCTCGAGCGACGATGGACCGAGCGGCCCGCCCCTCGGCTTCTGACGGCGCCCGGTCGTCAGCGAGAACCCCTAGCGAGCACACGTGTACGAAGGCATCGTCCAGGACCTGATCGACGAGCTCGGTCGGCTCCCGGGCGTCGGGCCCAAGAGCGCCCAGCGCATCGCGTTCCACATCCTGTCGGCCGACCCCGTCGACGTACGACGCCTGGCGGACGTGCTGGTCGAGGTCAAGGAGCGGGTCCGGTTCTGCTCGGTCTGCGGCAACGTTTCCGAGGAGGAGACCTGCCGCATCTGCCGGGACCCGCGCCGCGACCCTGCGGTCATCTGCGTGGTCGAGGAGTCCAAGGACGTCGTGGCGATCGAGCGCACCCGGGAGTTCCGCGGCCGCTACCACGTGCTCGGCGGCGCGATCTCCCCGATCGAGGGGATCGGCCCCGACGAGCTGCGCATCCGTGAGCTGATGACACGGCTCGCCGACGGCACCGTCACCGAGGTGATCCTGGCGACCGACCCGAACCTCGAGGGCGAGGCGACCGCGACGTACCTCACGCGCCTGCTGAAGCCGATGGGCTTGCGCGTCACGCGGCTAGCGAGTGGACTGCCCGTAGGCGGTGACCTCGAGTACGCCGACGAGGTCACGCTCGGACGGGCATTCGAAGGGAGACGATCCGTCGATGACTGACAGCGCTGGTGCCGCGCAGCCCAGCAGCGAGCTCGAGGACTTCGCGCAGCAGATCGCGGACCAGGTCGAGTCGTTCCTGCTCGCGCTCAAGGCGATCGCGCGTGGTGACGCCACCGGCGGCCAGGCGATCTCGCTGCTCCTGCTCGAGGTCAGCCAGATCCTGCTCGCGGGCGGCCGGCTCGGCGTGCACACCGACTTCACCCCGGCGGACGAGTACGAACCCGACGCCGGTCCCGACCCCGACCTCGACGCTATGCGGCTGCGTCTCGCCGTACTCCTCGAGGGCGTCGACGCCTACACCGAGGTCTTCGACCCGTACGTCGACCCGCCGGAGCTGGTCAGCTCGCTGCTGTCCGACGACCTGACCAGCATCGCCAGCTCCCTCGCGCACGGCCTGCGGCACTACCGCGCCGGCCGGGTCAGCGAGGCGCTGTGGTGGTGGCAGTTCTCCTACATGTCCTCGTGGGGCACCGAGGCCTCGAGCGTGCTCCGCGCGTTGCAGTCGGTGATCGGTCACGACCGGTTCGACGCCGAGTTCGAGAGCGAGGCCGACCAGGTCGAGGCCGCCGACGAGATGCTGGAGTCCGCCGAGTCCTGACCTGGATCCCGACCTGGATCCCGACCCGCTGTCCGGCATCCGTCGCACGCCCGGGCGGTCCCGAACCCCGTCGTTAGACTCGACGGGTTGGTTCTCGGGTCCGAACGACGTCGAAGGCGTGGAAGCGTGGGCATTGTCGTCCAGAAGTACGGCGGCTCCTCCGTGGCAGATGCGACCGGCATCAAGCGGGTGGCGCAGCGGATCGTCGACGCCAAACGCGCCGGCAACGAGGTCGTCGTGGTCGTCTCGGCGATGGGTGACACCACCGACGAGCTCCTCGACCTCGCCCAGCAGGTGTCGCCGCTGCCCGACGGCCGCGAGCTCGACATGCTGCTCACGGCGGGCGAACGCATCTCGATGGCGCTGCTCGCCATGGCGATCGGCAACCTCGGCCAGAAGGCCCAGTCGTTCACCGGCAGCCAGGCCGGCGTGATCACCGACAGCGCCCACGGCAAGGCCAAGATCATCGACGTCACGCCCGGCCGCATCCAGCGGGCGATCGACGAGGGCGCGGTCGCGATCGTCGCCGGCTTCCAGGGCGTCAGCCAGGACAGCAAGGACATCACCACGCTGGGCCGGGGCGGCTCCGACACGACCGCGGTCGCGCTGGCCGCCGCGCTCGACGCCGACGTGTGCGAGATCTACAGCGACGTCGACGGCGTCTTCACCGCCGACCCGCGGATCGTGCCCACCGCCCGCAAGCGGGACCGGGTCTCCTACGAGGAGATGCTGGAGATGGCGGCGTGCGGTGCGAAGATCCTGCACCTGCGTTGCGTGGAGTACGCCCGCCGCTACGGGCTGCCCATCCACGTGCGCTCGTCGTTCAGCCAGCGCACCGGCACGTGGATCACCGATGAGACCGAGGTGGACTTGATGGAACAGGCGATCATCGCGGGCGTCGCGCACGACCGCAGCGAGGCCAAGATCACCGTGGTCGGCGTCCCCGACAAGGTCGGTGAGGCCGCGCGCATCTTCGAGGCGCTGGCCGACGCCCAGATCAACCTCGACATGATCGTGCAGAACGTGTCGGCCGCCTCGACGAACCTCACCGACATCTCGTTCACGCTGCCGCGTGCCGACGGGCAGACCGCGATGGCGGCGCTCGCGAAGATCCAGGCCGAGGTCGGCTACGACTCCCTGCTCTACGACGACCGGATCGGCAAGGTGTCGCTGATCGGCGCCGGCATGCGGTCGCACCCGGGGGTCACGGCGAAGTTCTTCGCCGGGCTCGCCGCGGCGGGCGTCAACATCGAGATGATCTCCACCTCCGAGATCCGCATCTCGGTCATCGTCGACGAGGACCAGGTGGACTCGGCCGTCAGCGCCACGCACACCGCGTTCGACCTCGACGCCGACGAGGTCGAGGCGGTCGTCTACGGCGGGACCGGCAGATGAGCACCGCCGCCGACGGCGTGCGTCTGGGCATCGTCGGCGCGACCGGCCAGGTCGGCGCGGTGATGCGCCGGATCCTGGTCGAGCGCGACTTCCCGATCGCCGAGATCCGGCTGTTCGCCTCGGCCCGCTCGGCCGGCTCGACGATCGAGTTCGCCGGTCGCGAGGTCCTGGTCGAGGACGCCGCGACCGCCGATCCCGCCGGCCTGGACATCGCGTTGTTCTCCGCGGGCGCGACGATGTCGCGCGTGCAGGCGCCGCGGTTCGCCGAGGCGGGCGCGGTCGTCATCGACAACTCGTCGGCGTGGCGCAAGGA
>DASURB010000018.1:0-37462 GCA_036280235.1 Nocardioides sp. | reverse complement strand
GCCTGCGGGATGTCCTCGTAGATGTCGCCGGTCGCGACGATCAGGTAGATCCACGGCTTCTGCGGCGGGTCGCCCCAGCGCTTGACCAGCCGCTCGCGCTCCTTGCGACGCGCGTCCATGCGGCGTACGCCGGCACCGACGGCCTTGCGCGCGGCGGAGCGAGCACGCGTCTCGTCACGGCCCTCCGGCAGCCGGAACCGCACCGAGCCGGCGGACGCCTTCTGCGCGAGCACCGAGAGGTCGTCGGCCTCGCCGCGGACGAGCGCGTCCCACACCGGCAGCGCGACGCCGTGCTCGATGCCGACGTCGGCGCGGACCGCTTCGAGCAGCCGGTTGACCCACGGCGTGCCGTCGGCATCGGCGCCCTGCAGCCCGGCGAGGCGCAGCGTCGCGCGCTCGACCGAGACGGTTGTGTGCTTCTTGGCCAGGTCGACGATCGGCTTGCCGGCCTGGCGCGCGAGACTGCGCGCCTGGCGGACGGCCGCCGGGTCGAGGTCGAGCTTGGGCCGTTGCTTGGGGGCCACTACGTCAACGCTCCTTCGCGTTCGTAGGCGACCTGCCCGTGCACCAGCGTCATCACGCAGGTGGGCAGGTCCTGGTCGGGGTGGAGGTCCGGGAGGTGGGGTACGCCGGCGCGCGGGTCTGTCGACCAGGCGGCGATGCGCTCGTCGGGGGTCTGGACGACGAGGTCGCCGGGGACGTCCCAGACCGCGATCGACGCGGGCGTACCCAGGTCGATGACGCCGCCCTCGTCGCGGGCGGCCGCGCGCCAGCCCCCGCGGGTGTGGGCGTTGAACGCCGCGCGCACGGTGATCCGCTCCGCCTCGTTGTGGTGCCACGCGGCCGCGCGTACGGCGCCCCACGGGTCCATCGGCGTGACCGGCGAGTCGGAGCCGAACGCGAGCGCCATCCCGGCGCGCTGCATCGAGGCCAGCGGGTTCATCCGGAGCGAGCGCTCGACGCCGAGGCGCTGCGCGTAGAGGTCGTCGGTGCCGCCCCACCACGCGTCGAAGGCCGGCTGCACGCTCGCGGTGACGCCGTACGACGCGAGCAGCTGCATCTGCTGGGGGTCGACCATCTCGAGGTGCTCGAGGCGGTGGCGGGCCTGGACGAGTGCCTGCTCGCCGACGACCTCGGCCGCGCGGAGGAACCCCTCGACGGTCTCGTCTGCCGCGGCGTCGCCGATCACGTGGAAGCCGGCCTGGATGCCGGCGCGCGTGCAGGCCACGACGTGCCGGGCGACCTGCTCGGCGGTGAGGTAGAGCGCGCCCCTGGTCGCCGGGTCGTCGGTGTACGGCGCCCGCATGGCCGCGGTGCGCGAGCCGACCGCTCCGTCGACGCAGAGGTCGCCCGCCGCACCGGAGCAGCCCAGCGCGAGCGCCTCGTCGACGCCGTCGAGCGCTCCCCAGTAGCCGACCACCTCGGGCAGCCACGGCTGCGCCTCACGGACCTTGCGGATCCGGGCGAAGTCCTCCGCCGGCGAGTCACCGGGGGCGCCGTTCTCGTGGACCATGCCGATGCCGCGGGACGCCGCCTCGTGCAGCGCCCGGGCGATGGCGTCCTCGTGGGCCGAGTCCGGCAGCAGCCCGAACACCGCCTCACGGGCGACGATGTTGGCCTCGCGGCTGACCAGCCCCTCCGGCGACCAGCCGTCGGTATCGACCAGGCGTGGCATCCGGTCGACGAACGCCGACGAGACCACTGCGGAGTGGGCGTCGACTCTGGCCAGGTAGGCCGGGCGGCCCTCCACGGCCCGGTCGACCTCCTCGCGTGTGGGCGGGCGGTTCTCCGGCCAGCGGGTCTCGTCCCAGTTGAGACCCAGCACGACCGGCGTGTGGGGCGTGCGGGCGTGCGCGGCGAGGGCGTCGAGCGCCTCGAGCAGCGACGTCGTGCCGGAGAAGTCCACGCTGCTGGCGGCGATCCCGGTCTGCGACAGGTGCACGTGGCTGTCCACGAACGCCGGCGTCACCAGCCGGCCCTCGAGCTCGACGACCCGGTCGGCGGCGTCGACGACGTGCGTGGACGCGTCGTCGTCACCGGTCCACACGACGTGGCCGTTCTCGACGCAGATGGCGGTCGGGTGCGGGCCGGTGCTGTTGGAGCCGGGGGTGTGCACGTAGCCGCCGCGCAGCAGGATTCTCATGGCGCGATTGTCCGTTACAGCCGCCGCTCGAAGAGACCCCGGACCCCGTCGTGCTCGCGCAGCAGCGACAGCGCGTAGTCGGCGTGCCCGGGGACGTAGCCGTTGCCGACCAGCATCGTCACGTCGGCCGCGAGTCCCTCGGCCCCGAGGGCCGCGGCGCTGAACGACGTCGCCATCGAGAAGAAGATGACCGTGCCGCCGTCGCGGGTGGAGAGGATCGCGCCGCCCTCGCAGCCGGGTACGTCGACACAGACGACCGTCACGTCGGCGGGACCGCCCGCGGCCGTGACCGCCTCGGACAGCGCGACCGGGTCGCGGGCGTCGGCGATGACCACCTCGTCGGTCAGGCCCGCGCCGGTGAGCAGCTGGGCCTCGGCGGCGTGCGGCACCACGCCGATGGTGCGGCCGGCACCCGCGTCGCGCGCCGCCGCGAGGCTCAGCGACCCGGACTTGCCGGCGCCGCCGACGACCACGACGGTCGGCGCAGTCCCGGAGCCCGACGCGACCACTCCCCCGCGCTCGACGTACTGCCGGACGACCCGGGCGGTCAGCGCCGGTGCCCCGCACACGTCCATCACCGACAACGACAGCTCCGGCGCGAGGTCGTCGGGGATCCGGGCCGCGATGGAGCGGCCGAACAGGATCGCGTAGCCGCCGGCCGGCACCTGCTCGCTGCGGCCGTCCCACTTCGCGAGGTCGTCCTCGATGACGAGTGGCGTCAACGTCAGCGACACCAGCGTGGCCACCCGGTCACCCACCGCCAGGCCGAGCGGCGAGGCCGGGCCGACCTCCTCGACCGTGCCGACCAGCATGCCGCCGGAGCCGGTCTCCGGGTTCTGCATCTTGCCGCGAGTGCCGATGATGTCGAGCACCTCCGCGCGCACCTTGTCGCCGTCTCCCCCGTGCTTGCGCTCGAGCTGCCGGAACGACGCGGCGTCGAGGTTCAGCCGCTCCACGCGTACCCGGACCTCGTCGTCGGCGAGCTCGCGCCGGGTGTCGAGACGCTCGGCGGCCTGCGGCAGCACGCCCTGCGGGGCGAGCACGCGGTGCAGACCGACGGGGCTGGTCGGCTCCTGGTGGGTCACGGGGCTGGTCCTCGGGGGTCGATCCGGTTGATTGTCTGATGCACGGGAAATCTTACGGCGGGTTATTGGACTCGCCGGAGATTCTTTGCGTACTCTGGCATGGACGGCGTGCTCGTCACAAACGACACGCGCCCACCCGCACACGACTGTTGCGCCGCACATCGCAGGAGCCCCTCATGAGCATCGAGACCGCCATCAACCTCGAGACCGGTCAGCCCTACCCGTACCGGCGGATGGAGATCGTCGAGCCGGACTGGCGCCGTTTCCCGGGCTGGCAGGACGTCACCGCCGAGGAGTGGGCCTCGGTCCAGTGGCAGCGCGCGCACTGCATCAAGAACGTCAAGCAGCTGCGGGCGCTGTGGGGCGACCTGGTCGACGAGTCGTTCTACGCCGACCTCGAGCGCGACCAGCAGGAGCGCGCCACGATGTCGATGCTGGTGCCGCCGCAGATGATGAACACCATGGCGCCGCGGGTCACGCCCAACGGCCCCGGGTCGCTGACCGAGGCGATGTACGCCGACCCGATCCGCCGCTACATGCTGCCGGTGTTCTCCGACCGCCGCACCGACTGGCCGTCGCACCCGCACGCCACGCGCGACTCGCTGCACGAGCACGACATGTGGGTGGCCGAGGGCCTCACCCACCGCTACCCCACCAAGGTGCTCGCCGAGCTGCTGCCGACCTGCCCGCAGTACTGCGGGCACTGCACCCGCATGGACCTCGTCGGCAACTCCACCCCGGTCGTCGACAAGCTGAAGTTCCTCGGCAAGCCGGTCGACCGGCACGCCGAGATGCTCGACTACCTGCGCCGTACGCCGTCCGTGCGTGACGTGGTGGTCTCCGGCGGCGACGTCGCCAACATGCCGTGGCCGCGGCTCGAGGAGTTCCTCACCAAGCTGCTCGAGATCGAGAACATCCGCGACATCCGGCTGGCCACCAAGGCGCTCATGGGTCTCCCGCAGCACTGGCTGCAGGACGACGTCCGCGCCGGCGTAGAGCGGGTCGCTACGATCGCCCGCGACCGCGGCGTCTCCCTGGCGATGCACACCCACGTCAACCACGCGCAGTCGGTGACACCGCTCGTCGCCGAGGCGGCGAAGGCGATGCTGGACGCCGGCCTGCGCGACGTGCGCAACCAGGGCGTGCTGCTCAACGGCGTCAACGCCGACCCGCACGCGCTGCTCGATCTCTGCTTCGCCCTGCTCGACGGCGCGCAGATCATGCCCTACTACTTCTACATGTGCGACATGATCCCGTTCAGCGAGCACTGGCGGGTCTCGCTGGCCGACGCGCAGCGGCTGCAGCACCACATCATGGGCTACCTGCCCGGGTTCGCGACGCCGCGGATCGTGTGCGACGTGCCGTTCGTCGGCAAGCGCTGGGTGCACCAGAACGCCGACTACGACACCGAGCTCGGCATCTCCTACTGGACCAAGAACTACCGGACGTCCATCGAGATCGACGACCCCGAGGCGATGTCGCGCACCTACGAGTACTACGACCCGATCCACACGCTGCCCGAGTCCGGCCAGCAGTGGTGGCGCGAGCACGGCACCCAGCCCGACCTTGTCGAGGCGGAGCGCCAGGCCAAGGCGTCGCGTCGCGCGGCCGAGTCGCAGAAGACGCTCACGATCGCCTGACGGTCCGGCCTGACGTCACGGCCAGGCCAGCTGCTCGCCCGTCGGCACCTCGGTGCCGGCGGGCGTCGCTGTCTCTGCGTCGGCGTGGCGGTGGCGTACGGCGAGCGCGGTGACCGTGCCGAGCACGCCGGCGAGCAACCCGGCGAGCAACCCGGCGACGCCGATGCCGACGAGCAGCAGCGACGGCGTGCCCCCGGGCTCTTGCGCGGCCGCCTGGGCCGGCTCCGGGGTCAGGTCCAGCACCGTGTCCCGCTCGTAGCCGTTCGCCTCGGGCAGCACCTGGTCGAGGATCGACGCCAGCTCGGGCCCGGCGCGGTGCCAGACCGGCTCGACCTCGGCGAGCGGGCCGCCGCCGAGCGACTCCTGGGTGCTCACCCAGGTGGCGGTGTCGGCCAGGACGTAGACCCGATCCACCCGCCACGGCGTGACGTCGTGGATCAGCCAGGTCAGCGTGACCGGCGTCTCCGTCGCCAGGCCGCCCGGGTCCGAAACCACCTCGACGTCGCCGCCGACCCCGACGGCCTCGCCGAGCCGGTCGTAGGCCGTGTCGGTGTAGTAGAGCGCGGTCGAGCGTCCCTCCCCCGGGACGGTGACGACCACACTGGTCGGGCCTCCCGCGCCGGCCGGACCGGCGAGCCCGGCGAGCGCGAGCAGGGTCAGGACGGTCAGGACTGTGAGCAGGGCCGCGCGTCGCATGCCGGTGCTACACCGCCGGGCCGCGAATGGTTCCCGCTCACTCGACAGGGCGCAGCGAGCCGGCCCACTCCGCCGCCTCGTCGAACGAGTCCGCGCCCTCGAGCCGGAGCGTCGACCCGTCCGCCAGGACCAGCATCGTCCGGTCGGCGGTTCGGAACTCCCCCGATGGCTCTCCGCTCTGGTCGAGCATCGCCAGCCGGTGCGCGGAGGGCAGCCACAGCACCTCTCGACCGCCGATCGTGGCGAACCGCAACCGGGGCGCCTGCTTCACCACGGCGAAGTCCGGGCTGCCCGCGAGCTGGTCGAGCCGGACGGTGTCCTCGCCCCGGCCCCAGGTCATCGAGACCCGATCTCCACCGACGGCGACCTCGACCCCGTCCGGCTCGCCGAGCACCTCGGGGACGAGGAGCGGGAACGTCGCCTGCGCCGCGGCTTCGGCGACCGGCGGCCCGCCGGTCAGCGCGGGCACCTCGGCGCGGCCCGACGGCTCGTCGCCGCGCTCGACCCGGACCACTCCGAATCCCAGCCACTCCGCGACCGTCGCTCGCACCGGCGGCGTGGCGACGAGGACCACGACGAGCGCGAGCAGCGCCAGCGCGACGCGGCGGCGGACCGGTGCCCGGACCGGCCGAACGCCGGCGGCCGGGAGCGCGGCGAGCACCCGGGCGGCGAACACGTCGACGTCCGTCGCAGGTGCGCTGGTGCGTCCGAGCGCGCGCAGCTCGTCGGTCAGCTCAGGCATCGCGGCCCACCTCTTTGTCCAGGACCTCACGCAGGGCGGCCAGCGCCCGGTGCAGGCGCGACTTGACCGTGCCGCGCGGCCAGCCGAGCACCGCGGCGGTCTCGGCCTCGTCGAGGTCGAGCAGGTAGCGGCAGGTCACCACCTGTCGGTGCGGCACCGACAGCTTGGCGAGACCGGCCACCAGCGA
Organism: Nocardioides sp.; assembly: GCA_036280235.1. Lineage (GTDB taxonomy): Bacteria > Actinomycetota > Actinomycetes > Propionibacteriales > Nocardioidaceae > Nocardioides_B. The sequence goes on along the minus strand of DASURB010000018.1, from coordinate 30,969 downwards.
CTCGCGGCGCGCGTCGCCCAGCACCGTCTCGGTCACGTCCTCGTGTCCTCCTCCGTGCAGCAGCAGCGGCTCGGTCGCGGCCCAGGCCCGCTGCTCGCGCGCCGACCGGCGTCCGGCCGCCCGGTGCAGGTTGCGCGTCTCGTTGGCCACGATGCGCAGCAGCCACGGCCGGAACGGGGCTCCCGGGCGGAACCTCCCCAGGGCGGCGTACGCCTTCACGAACGCTTCCTGTGCGACGTCCTCGGCGTCGGCTCCCGCGCCGAGCAGGGCGGCGGTGCGCACGGCGACCGGGGCGTGGCGGCGCACGAGGACGGAGTACGCGTCGGTGTCACCGTCGCGCACGCGGGCCAGCAGGCGAGCGTCGTCGTCCGCGTCGTCGAGCGTCGTGGTCAGGGTGCCGGGACCTCCTCCCCTCGAGGGTCCTACACCGCCGCGGCCCGTGAGGTTCCGACGCGCTACGTCCGCTGTCCGCGCAGGGACGTGAGCGTCTCGACCAGCCGGGCGGCCGGGCTGTCGAGGCCCCAGCGCTCCGCCAGCTCGGCGAGCCGCTCGGGGTCGGCCGGGGTGAGCGGCAGGGTGAGGTCGGGGTCGTCGAGGTCGAGGTCGCGGGCGACCGCCACCACCCGCGGGGCGACCTCGAGGTAGTCGGCAGCGTCGAGGATCTTGCGGCGCTGGCCGGGCGAGAGCTCGGCGCCGTCGTCGGCGGCTGCCTTGCGCAACGACTCGATGTCGCCGAACTTCCGCAGCAGCGACGCGGCGATCTTCTCCCCGATCCCGGGCACACCGGGCAGTCCGTCGGAGGAGTCGCCACGCAGCGTGGCGAGGTCGGCGTACTGGCTGGCGTCGACGCCGTACTTCTCCCGCACCACCTCGTTGGTGATCCGCTCGTGCCGCCCGACGCCGCGGGCGACGTACAGCACCCGCACCTCGGCCTCGTCGTCGACGAGCTGGAACAGGTCGCGGTCGCCGGTGACGATGTCGACGGGCATCCCGGCGTTGGTCGCCAGCGTGCCGATCACGTCGTCGGCCTCGTAGCCGTCGGCGCCGACCACCGCGATGCCGAACGCCTCGAGCACCTCCTCGATCACCGGGATCTGAGCCTGGAGCGGGTCGGGCACCTCCTCGATCCAGTGCTTGCCGCCCTCGCCCTCGGTCCTCAGCGGCGCGGCGACACGGTGCGACTTGTACGACGGGATCAGGTCGACGCGCCACTGCGGCCGCCAGTCGTTGTCCCAGCAGCAGGCGAGGTGGGTCGGGTGGTACTCCCCCACCAGCCGTGTGATGAAGTCCAGCAGCCCGCGTACCGCGTTGACCGGTGTGCCGTCGGGCGCCCGCACCGAGTCGGGCACGCCGAAGAACGCGCGGAAGTACAGCGAGGCGGTGTCCAGCAGCATCAGGCGGCTCGCGCCGTCGGTCCCAGGCGTCGTCACGCGGGCGAGTCTTCCATGCCGAGACGACAGGTCCGGAGGCCCGCGCTCTATAGGGTGTCGCCCGTGGAAGACCTGGATGCGCAGATCCTCAAGCTCCTCGCCGCCGACGGCCGGATGTCCTTCACCGACCTGGGGAAGGCGACCGGCCTGTCCACGTCGGCGGTGCACCAGCGGGTCAAGCGGCTCGAGCAGCGGGGCGTGATCAAGGGGTACGGCGCGTCGATCGACTACGACCAGATCGGCAAGCCGCTCACCGCGTTCATCAGCATCCGGCCGATCGACCCCTCGCAGCCCGACGACTCACCCGAGCGGCTGCGCGACATCACCGAGATCGAGTCGTGCTGGTCGGTGGCCGGCGACGAGTCCTACATCCTCAAGGTCCGCGTCGCGACTCCGGCCGACCTCGAGGACCTGCTCGCCCGGGTCCGCGCCGCCGCCAACGTCTCCACCCGTACGACGATCGTGCTGTCCACGCCGTACGAGCACCGCCCGACGCTGTGACGATGACGCAGAACAACGATTCGTCTGCGGCTTACGGGGTGAATCACACAGGCGGATCGCAGACGAATCGTTGTGCAGACGAATCCCGGGTCAGCGCAGCTGCGCGGGGATGGAGCCGCCGACGCGGACCTCGCTGCGCAGCGCGGACGCGACCCGGTTGGCGCGGGCCAGCGTGATGTCGAAGCTGTCGATCCCGCTGTTGAGCTCGTCGTAGAGCGCTACGTCGGTGATCCGCGGCAGGTTCACCAGCACGGTGAGGTGCGCGGTGCTGGCGGCCGCGCGGGTCTGCTCGACCGCGGCCATGAGCGTGAGCCGGCTCGCCGGGCGGCGGATCACCAGCAGCTTCTCGGACAGGCCGAGCAGGGTGTGGCAGGCGTCCACGAGCATCGCCGAGGCGCGGACGGCGCCGGTCAGCGCGTTGGTGAGCACCCGGGCGCGGACGACGGGGTCGGGCTCGGAGGCCAGCGCCTCGTCGGCGCGGCGGCCGTGGGAGACGACGTCCTCGTCGAGCATCCGGGCGAGGTCCTCCAGGACCCGGGCCTGGTAGCGCGCGGTCGCGACCTCGTCGTACTCCGCGCGTGTCAGCCCGACCCGGTCCTCGGCCACCCTCGCGACCTGCTGCGCGGACGTGATCACCTGGAAGAACGGGTTGTTGACGTCCTCACGCAGCACGAACTGGTCGATCCACGACGTTCGACGGCGGTTGGCCACCCATGCTCCCGAGCGCTAGAAGGTTTCGGGCACGCCGCGGACGCGACGTGCGACGGGGAAGGACGAAGCGGATCCTACCGAAGAGTCACCTCGGCGTGCGTCCCTGGTCTCGACCGGACCTTGGTTTCTGCAAACGTCCGCTGAGAGGTCGGTCGGCGGTCAGTCGGCGAGCATCGAGTAGGCCACGACGCCCCGCCTCAGCGCCGCCGCCGACTGTCGCGCCACGCCGCGAAGCGGGCCGTCTCCGGCGGCGTCGGCGACCTGGTCGGTGAGGTCGAGCAGCTGCTTCATCCAGCGTACGAAGTCGCCCGCGGCGAGGTCGGTCTCGTCGAGCACCTCGTCGAGGGGCGCGCCCTCGGCCCAGCGGTACGCCGCCCAGGCGAAGCCCAGGTCGGGCTCGCGCAGGAAGTCGAGCTTGTGCTCCCGCTCGAGCGCGTCGAGGTCGGCCCAGACCGAGACGGTGTCGGCCAGCACCTGCTTGACGCGGCCGCCCGGCAGGCGCGGCTGCTGGGCGTCGTCCGGACGCCGCGCCTCGAACACCAGCGCCGACAGCGCGGCGGCGAGGCCGCTCGGGTCGAGGTCGTCCCAGAGCCCGTTGCGCAGGCACTCGGCCGCGACCAGGTCCATGTCGGTGTAGATCCGGCGCAGCCGCATGCCGGCCTCGGTGACCTTGTCTCCTTCGAGGTAGCCGAGGTCGGTGAGCACCTCGCAGACCCGGTCGAACTGACGGGCGATGGTGTTGGTGCGCTGCTCGATCCGCCGCCGCAGCGTGTTGGTGTCGCGGTCGAGCTTGGCGTAGCGCTCGGCCCAGCGGGCGTGGTCCTCGCGCTCGGGGCAGGAGTGGCACGGGTGGGCGCGCAGCGCCTCGCGGAGCCGGGCGATCTCCTGCTCCCCCGAGGCCTGGTGGGCGGTGCGGCCGCGGCCACCACCGCGCCCCTCGCCCCGAGACATCGGCGGCGGGGTGAGCCCGTGCGTGCGCTGCCGCAGCGAGGAGGCCAGGTCACGCCGGGCCTGCGGGTTGCGGCCGTTGAACGACTTCGGGATCCGCATCCGGGTGAGCGGCTTCACCGGCGTCGGGAAATCGGCGACGGAGAGCCGCCGGGCGTGCCGGTCGGCGGTGAGCACGTAGGGGCGCGGGCCGTCACGGTCGGAGCGCACACCGGGGTCGATCACCACCGCCATGCCCGAGAACCGGCCGGCCGGCACCTCGATCACGTCGCCGGGACGGAGCGCCTCGAGCGACGCGAGCACCTCCTGCCGGCGATCGGCGCGGCGGGCCTTCGCCATGTCGGCCTCGACCTCGGAGAGCCTGCGCCGCAGTCCGGCGTACTCCATGAAGTCGCCCTTGTCGCAGGTCGCCGCCTCGGCGTACCCGGCGAGCGCCTCCTCGGCCTTGCGCAGCTGCCGGGCCAGCCCGACCACGGCCTTGTCGGCCTGGAACTGGGCGAACGACGACTCGAGCAGCTCGCGGGCGGTGGCCCGGCCGACCTGGTGCACGAGGTTGACCGCCATGTTGTACGACGGCCGGAACGACGACTTGAGCGGGTAGGTGCGCGTCGACGCGAGTCCGGCCAACGACTTGGGCTCGAGCCCCGGCTGCCACAGCACGACGGCGTGGCCCTCGACGTCGATGCCGCGGCGACCGGCCCGGCCGGTGAGCTGGGTGTACTCCCCCGGCGTGATGTCGGCGTGGGTCTCGCCGTTCCACTTCGAGAGCTTCTCCAGCACGACGCTGCGCGCGGGCATGTTGATACCGAGGGCGAGCGTCTCGGTGGCGAACACGACCTTGCAGAGGCCGTCCGCGAACAGCTCTTCGACGCACTCCTTGAAGCGCGGCAGCATGCCGGCGTGGTGCGCGGCGATGCCGCGGGACAGCCCGTCGAGGAAGTCGTGGTAGCCGAGGACGTGCAGGTCCTCCTGCGGAATGTCGCGGCAGCGCTCCTCGACGAAGCGCATGATCTCGTCGCGCTCGGCGGGCGTGGTCAGCCGGAGGTTGGCGTTGAGGCACTGCTGCACGGCTGCGTCGCAGCCGACGCGACTGAAGATGAAGAAGATCGCGGGCAGCAGGCCCTGCGAGTCGAGCTTCTCGACGACCTCGTAGCGGCTCGGCAGGTAGGGCCGACGCGTCGGCCGGCCGCCCTGGCTGCGCCCGCCGCGGCCGCCGTTCTTGGCGCGGCGACGGTCGCCGGCCCTGCCCGAGCGCCAGTCGTCACGAGCGACCCGGAACAGCTCCGGGTTGACCTTGGCGTCGGGTCCGCCGAGGCTGCCGCCTCCGCCGTCGTCGGCGAAGAGGTCGTACATCCGGCGGCCGACCATCACGTGCTGGAAGAGGGGGACCGGCCGGCGCTCCTCGACGATCGTGGCGGTCTTGCCGCGCACGGTCTCGAGCCACTCGCCGAACTCCTCGGCGTTGGAGACGGTGGCGGACAGCGACACCAGCGCCACCGACTCGGGCAGGTGGATGATCACCTCTTCCCACACGGCGCCCCGGAACCGGTCGGCGAGGTAGTGCACCTCGTCCATCACGACGTACCCGAGGCCCTGGAGCGTCCGCGAGCCGGCGTACAGCATGTTGCGCAGCACCTCGGTGGTCATCACGACCACCGGCGCCTCGCCGTTGACGGTGTTGTCGCCGGTGAGCAGGCCGACCTTCTCGGGGCCGTAGCGGCGGACGAGGTCGTTGTACTTCTGGTTCGACAGCGCCTTGATCGGCGTGGTGTAGAAGCACTTGCGGCCCTGGGCCAGCGCGAGGTGGACGGCGAACTCCCCCACGATCGTCTTGCCGGAGCCGGTCGGGGCGGCGACGAGGACGCCGTTGCCGGCCTCGAGCTCGTGGCAGGCGCGCACCTGGAAGTCGTCGAGCGGGAAGTCGTAGAGCCGGGCGAACTCGGTGAACGCCGGGGTCTCCTGCCCGCGCTTGAACGCCGCGTAGCGCTCCGAGGGCGAGGAGCTGTCCATCAGGGCACCAGCACTCTGAGTGCGCCGGGTACGGCGTCGACGGTCAACGGCAGCGGGCCGAGCCGCTCACCGTCGGCGTACGCGACGATCCCGGGGGCCGCGACGGTCACGGAGCGCACGCGGTGGTGCTCGTACTCCGGGATGCCCACGTGCTTCCCGGAGAACAGCATCGGGTAGACGCGCACCAGGCGGCGCTTGCTCATCGGTTTGACGATCACCACGTCCAGCATGCCGTCGTCGAGCAAGGCGCCGTGCGTGATGCGCAGGCCGCCGCCGAACGACTCGCCGTTGCCGACCGCCACCGTCATCGCCTCGACGCGCCGCTCGACGCCGTCGAGGTCGAGCACGTAGGGCAGCGGCTCGAACACCTTCAGCTCGGCCAGAGTGGCGATGTTGTAGCGCATCTGCCCCTTGGGCCGGGCCATCGCGTTGGCGCGCTCGTTGACCTTGGAGTCGAAGCCGGAGGCGAGGACGGTGGTGAAGTACGTCGGCCCGGCCTTCGCCAGGTCGACCGTGCGCACCCGGGACCCGACCACGACGTCGGCGGCGAGCTGCGGGTCCTTGCGCGGGATGCCGAGGTAGCGCGCGACGTCGTTGCCGGTGCCGCACGGGATGAGTCCGAGGTTGGTGTCCGTCTCCGCGACCGCCTGGACGGCGATGTGCACCATCCCGTCGCCGCCGACCACCACCAGGTTCTCGACTCCGTCGGCGACGGCGCCGCGGGCCAGCTCGAGGGCCTCGTCGGCGTCGCGGCCCACGAGCTCGACGACCCGGAACCCGGCGTCGCGAAGGCGTGGGAGGGCGATGGCGGCTGTGCGGGCACCCCGCCCCTTGCCCGACGTCGGGTTCGTCAGGAGCGCGATGGTCCGGACCACGCTCCGGAGGATACGCGGGCGCTCCGGCCGTCGACGCGCGGGACCGGCGGGGACACGCGGTATGTTCGCGCCAATTGCACCGGGCCTGCACCCACGACCACAGGGGATCTTCATGAGCGACGCGACCGGCGACCTGCAGACGATGACGCTGCCCGACGGGCGCACGTTCGAGTACCTCGTCGAGGGCGACCCCGACGGCTACCCGCTGGTCCACCACCACGGCACGCCGGGCGCCGCGGTGCCGTTCCCGAAGTACGCCGAGGCGGCGAAGGAGCGCGGGCTGAAGCTCATCCAGTACTCCCGCGCGGGCTACGCCGGCTCCTCGCCGCGGCCGGGCCGCGCCGTCGCCGACGTGACCGACGACGTCGCCGCGCTGCTCGACCACCTCGGCGACGACGACTTCATCACGCTCGGCTGGTCCGGCGGCGGGCCGCACTCCCTGGCCTGCGCCGCCCGGCTGCCCGTCCGTTGCCGCGCCGCCGCGACCGGTGCCGGCGTGGCGCCTTACCACGCCGAGGGGCTGGACTTCCTCGACGGCATGGGCCCGGAGAACCACGAGGAGTTCGGCGCCGCCCTCGACGGCCCGGAGAAGCTGGTGCCGTACCTCGAGAAGGAGGCCGCCACCCTCACCAGCGTCACCGCGGAGCAGATCGCCGACGCCCTCGGCGGCCTGGTGTCCGAGGTCGACAAGGCCTATGCCACCGGCGAGTACGCCGAGCGCACGCTCCGGGTCTTCCAGCGCGCGGTCGAGAACGGCGTCGACGGCTGGCGCGACGACGACCTGGCCTTCACCCGCGACTGGGGCTTCGCACTCGACGACATCACCGTGCCGGTCTCGATCTGGCAGGGCGCCCAGGACCGGATGGTCCCCTTCGCCCACGGCAAGTGGCTCGCCGAGCACGTCCCCGGCGCCCGCGTCCACCTCGACGACGACCAGGGCCACCTGTCCCTGTGGGCGCGCATCGGCGAGATCCTCGACGACCTGCTGGACCGCCGGGGCTGAACAACGATTCGTCTGCGGATTTCGGGGTGATCCTCACGGACGACTCGCAGACGAATCGTTGTCGCGGACGGAATCGGGGTTGCGTCAGAGGCGGAGCGCGGCGACGAACCGGCCGGGCTTGACGCCGACGGCCTTGGCGAGCCGGCCGATAGCCTCGAGGGCGAGGTCGGCGGTGAAGGCGGTGCCGGGTACGGCGAGCGTCAGCCGGTCGTCGTACTCCACCAGCAGCACCTGCCCGTGGGTCCACGCCTGGTGCACCTGGCGGCGCCAGTCGTCGTCGAGCACCGGCCGCGGGTAGGCCTGGTCGGCGGCGAGCAGGTCGCACGGCAGGGCCGCTCCCCCGTCGTCGTCGCCGGACAGCACGCCCGGGACGACCGGACCGCCGCGCACGCTGTCGGTGGCCGTCCACATCACCTCGCCGGTGCCGAGCCACTCGGGCAGGTCGAACGCGTCGACCGGGGCGACGACAGGCTGGTGTGGGGTCACGGTCAGTCGTCCTCGTCGAGGTCGGAGGGGCGGACCTCCTCGACCTCGTAGCCGAGGTCGGACTGCTCGTCATCGCCGAGCATCGACAGCCCGTCGGCACGCGCGCGCCGACGGTCGACGGCGCGCGCGATGACCTCGGAGACCAGGAACAGCAGCGCCATGGGTACGGCGAGGAAGATCATCGAGAACGGGTCGGTCGACGGCGTGGCGACTGCCGCGAACACGAACGTGCCGATCACGATCCATGGCCGGTAGGCGCCGAGCGTCTTCCCGGACACGACGCCGGCGAGGTTGAGCATCACCACGAACAGCGGGATCTCGAAGGCGACGCCGAAGACCAGCATCATGCGGATCAGGAAGCTGAGGTACCGGTCGAACTCGATGAGGCTCTGGATGTCCGCCGGGGTGAACCCGATCAGCACCTCCATGCCCTTGGGCAGCACGTAGTAGGCGACCGCGACGCCCGCGACGAACAGCGGCCCGGCGATGACCGCGAACATCTTCGTGGAGCGGCGCTCGTGCGGGTGCAGGCCAGGGACGATGAACGCCCAGATCTGGTACAGCCAGATCGGGCAGGTCACGATCACGGCGGCCAAGGCGCTGATCTTCAACCGGAGGAGCAGCGAGGCGGCGACGCCGGAGATGACCGGCTGGGTCTCGACGCCGCGCGCCTCCAGCGTCTTACGCGCCTCGTTGTAGGGGTCCAGCAGCAGCTGGAAGGTGCGGTCGTAGAAGAACCACGCCACCACGATGCCGAGCACGATGGTGACGGCGACGATCATCAGTCGGGCGCGCAGCTCCCGCAGGTGGTCGGCCAGGGCCATCTGGCCGTCGGGGCCGACCGGGTGCTTCGGGCTGACACGGAAGAGCCTCAGGGCACCGGCGATCGACATCGTGCGTCAGGACGTGGTCGGGCCGGTCAGCGGGTGGAGTCGGGGCGGTGCGGGTCCTCGACGTGGTCCGGGCTCTGCAGCGGCTCGTCGACCGGGCGAGCCGGCGGCGTGGAACGCTGCGCGTCGATGGACCGCTGGGCCTCGGTCCGCGTGTCGTCATCGTCGTCCATGAGGCCCTTGGTCTCGGCCTTGAAGATCCGGAGGGCGCGGCCGCTTCCCCGGGCGAGCTCGGGGAGCTTCTTCGCACCGAAGAGCAGCACGACGACAAGCAGGATCAGGATGATCTCGGGTGGACCGATGTTCATGACGTCCTCTCAGGCACGGGTCGTGCGGCTCTCTCCATCGTACGCAGTCAGCGTCACTTCGTTGGCACAGAGGAGTAATTGGCCAGTGCAGCGGCCGCGGCGTCCCTCACGGCGCGGATGATCCCGGGCGGCCCCTCGACGGTCACCGCGCCGCCCAGACGCAGCAGCAGGCGCACCAGCCACGCCTCGTCGCCGGCGCGCAGCCGCATCCGCAGGCGGCCGCCGGGGAGCTCCTCGCTGGACTCGGGCGGGTAGTACTCGGCGACCCAGCGGGCCCCCGGCTCGAGCAGCAGGTCGACGTACGGGTCGTCGGCCGACGGCCGGAAGATGCCCTCCGCGAGGTCGCGCGGGGTGATGTCGCTGTGGTCGCCGGCCGGGGTCTCGAGCACCTCGGCCTGCGAGATCCGGTCGAGCCGGAACAGCCGCTGGTCCTCGGCCAGCTGGCAGTAGGCCTCGAGGTAGTCGTTGCCGGCCGCGGTCACCAGCCGCAGCGGGTCGACCACGCGGGCGGTGGACTCGTCACGGGCCGGCACGTAGTAGTCGATGCGGACCTGCCGGCCGGCGCCGATCGCGTCGGCGAGCCGGGTGCGCAGGGTGCCGACCGCGGCGTCGCGGGCGGTGGTGCGCAGCTCGACCTGAGCGGCCACGGCGGCCCCGTCACCGGCGGCGACCTCGAGCTTGGCGAGGGTGCGGTCGACGATCGGTCGTACGTCGGTGGGGCTGCTGTCGCGCAGCGCCCGGAGGGCGACGATCAGAGCCGCGGCCTCCGAGCTGTCGAGGCGCAGCGGCCGGCTGAGGTAGTCGGCGTTGGACACCCGGATGACGCCCTCGCCCTCGACGGCGTCCATGTCGACGTCGATGAGGTCGCCCATGCCGAGGCCGGGCAGGCCGCAGAACCACAGCACGTTGAGGTCCTTGACGATCTGGGCCGGCTTCACGCCGAACTCGCGCGCGGCCTCCTCGACGGAGACCTCCTTGCGCGTCTGGATGTAGGGCACCAGGGCGAGCAGACGGCCGACCTGGTCGCGGGCACCGCTCATGCCGCACCCTCCGCGAGCATCCGCAGCCTGGCGACGACCTCGTCGCGCACCTCGGGCGGGTCCAGGACGACCACATCGGCGCCATACCCCATGATCTCGTCGGCGAACGAGCCGGCCGAGGCGTAGCGGACGACGAGGCGGTCCCAGCCCTCGGGGGCGTCGCCGTCGTCGGGGTCGCTGTGCCGGCGCAGGCCGAAACCGGCACCCTGCCGGACCAGCACCGTGCCGGTGCGGTCGGCCGGAGCCGGCGCCAGCGCGGAGGTGACGGCGCGCAGGTCCGTTCCCTCCGGGACCTCGAAGGTGCCGCGCTGCTTGGCGAGCTCGACCGGTCCCTCGACGCGCGAGAGCCGGAACAAGCGCGTGCTCTGCCGGTCGGTGTCGTGGCCTACGACGTACCAGCGGCCGCGGTAGGACACCACACCCCACGGCTGGAGGTGCCGGATGGTGACCTCGGCCTCGTTGTTGCGGCGGTAGCCGAACGTCACGGCGGTGCGGGTGCGGACGGCCTCCCAGAACGGCTCGAACGCCGGCTCCTCGGCGGTCAGCTGGGGCTGGACCATGTCGAGGGCCGCGCGGTCGACGCTGACACCAGCGGCCTTGAGCTTGACGAGCGCGTCGGAGGTCGCCGAGGCGAGGCCGGCGTGCTGCCAGACCCGGGCCGCCAGGCCGATGACCGCGGCCTCTTCGGGCTCGAGGTCGATGTCGGGCAGCTCGAACGCCGAGCGCTCGATCCGGTAGCCAGGCTCGTCCTCGAAGACGCGGTCGACGTACCCGACCTCGATCGGGATGCCGAGGGAGCGCAGCTCCTCCTTGTCACGCTCGAACATCTTCTCGAACGCCTCGTCGCCGGCGTCGCGGTAGTCCTCGATGACCTCGCGGATCCGCGCCTTGGAGACGTAGGTGCGCGCGACGAGCAAGGTGATGAGCAGGTTGAGGAGCCGCTCGCTCTTGCGTGCCGTCACGCGGAGAACCTACCTCAGTGGTTACTCGTCCACGCCGAGGACGTCGACGACGAAGGCGAGCGTCGAGCCGGCCGGGATGTTGGGCTGCTCGCGGTCGCCGTACGCGTCCTTCGCGGGGGCGATGATCAGCACGCGGCTGCCGCGCTTGAGTCCGGGGATGTTCTCGTCCCAAGCCGGGATCAGACCGCCGACGCCGACGCCGAACGGGCTCGGCTCGCGGCTGTAGGACTCGTCGAACGGCTTGTCCTTGCCCCACACGGCGCCGTAGTAGTCGAAGGTCACCATCGTGCCGGCCTGGGCGACCGGGCCGTCGCCCTCGACGAGCGGGATCACGGTGAGCTTCTTGGGGGCCTTCTTGGGCGCGTCGGACCAGTCGATGCCGGTGACGTTGCCGTCCTTCTCCACGACCTTCGGAGCGTCCGCGGGCGGCTCGACCTTGTCGCCCGAGGGGCCGTCGAGGACCTCCTTGGGCTGCACGCTGACGATGTCGGCGACGAACAGCGCCTCGTCCGAGGCCTTGAGGCCGAGCTGCGGCGCGCCCTGACCGCCCCAGACGTCCTTGACCGGCGCGGTCACCGCGACACGAGAGCCGGCCGGCTGGCCGACGATGGCGTCTAGGACCTGCTTGAACAGCTGGTCCTCGCTGGCCTGCACCTGGATCGGGTTGCCCTGGTCGTAGGTGCTGATCGCGTCCTTGCCGCTGGTGGCGTTGCCGATGTAGAGGTGCAGCAGCGAGAAGTTGCCGGCCTCGAGCGTGGTGCCGTCGCCCTCGGTGATCACCTCGGACTTGGTGGACTTGGCGATCGGCGCGTCCATCTCGACCTTGATCTCCTTGCCGACCTCCCCCTCGACGGTCACGCCCTTGATGGCGTCGTCGGCGGACTCCGTCGTACCCCCGGAGTCGTCGCCGCACGCGGCGGTGCCGAGCAGCAACAGGGACACGACGGACAGCGCGATCGAACGACGCACGTGGAAGACACCTCAGAACGGGGAAGACGAACAAGATCAGCCGATGAGCCGGCCTCGCCACGATAACGGGCTCGTCCCAACGGCCCGGGGCGGGTCCGCCTGGGCGGGTGAGGAGGGTTACATGCCCTCGATGAGCTTGTGCACGCGCTCGTCGTGGGCGCGGAACGGGTCCTTGCACAGCACCGTGCGCTGCGCCTGGTCGTTGAGCTTGAGGTGCACCCAGTCGACGGTGAAGTCGCGGCGGCGCTCCTGGGCGCGGCGGATGAACTCCCCGCGCAGCCGGGCGCGGGTGGTCTGCGGCGGCACCGACTTGGCCTCGAAGACCCGCAGGTCGTTGGTGACCCGGGTGACGGCGCCGCGCTGCTCGAGCAGGTAGTAGAGGCCGCGGCCGCGGTGGATGTCGTGGTAAGCGAGGTCGAGCTGCGCGATCCGCGGGTGGCTCAGCGGCAGGCCGTGCTGGGAGCGGTAGCGGTCGATCAGCTTCCACTTGATCACCCAGTCGATCTCGCGCTCGACCAGCCCGAGGTCACCGGACTCGACGGCCTTGAGGCCGCGCTCCCAGAGGTCGAGCGTGCGCGCGATGACCGGTCCGGACAGCTGGCGGCGGTCGACGAAGTCGCGGGCCCGGGTGAGGTACTCCTGCTGGATGTCGAGCGCGCTCGCCTCGCGGCCGTTGGCCAGCCGGACCTTGCGGCGGCCGGTCAGGTCGTGAGAGATCTCGCGGATCGCACGGATGGGGTTCTCCATCGTGAGGTCGCGCATCACCACGCCCTCCTCGATCATCCGGAGGACCAGGTCGCAGGTGGCGACCTTGAGCATCGTGGTCGTCTCGCTCATGTTGGAGTCGCCGACGATCACGTGCAGCCGGCGGTAGCGCTCCGCGTCTGCGTGCGGCTCGTCGCGGGTGTTGATGATCGGCCGCGACCGGGTGGTGGCGCTGCTGACGCCCTCCCAGATGTGCTCGGCGCGCTGGCTGACGGAGTACTTCGCCCCACGTGGGGTCTGGATGACCTTGCCGGCGCCGCAGATGATCTGCCGGGTCACCAGGAACGGGATGAGTACGTCGGCGAGCTTGGAGAACTCGCCGTGCCGGCCGACCAGGTAGTTCTCGTGGCAGCCGTAGGAGTTGCCGGCCGAGTCTGTGTTGTTCTTGAACAGGTAGACGTCGCCGGCGATGCCCTCGTCGTGCAGCCGCCGCTCGGCGTCGACGAGCAGCCCCTCGAGGACCCGCTCACCTGCCTTGTCGTGCGTGACCAGGTCGATGATGTCGTCACACTCGGGGGTGGCGTACTCCGGGTGGCTGCCGACGTCGAGGTACAGCCGGGCCCCGTTGCGCAGGAACACGTTGCTGCTCCGCCCCCACGAGACCACCTTGCGGAACAGGTAGCGCGCAACCTCGTCCGGCGAGAGGCGCCTCTGCCCGCGGAACGTGCAGGTGACGCCGTACTCGTTCTCGATCCCGAAGATCCGGCGGTCCACAGGCCCACCCTAGGCGTCCGCACCTAACGCCGTCCCCGACTCGCGCAAGCCGCCCGACCCTGCGGTTTGGTCCCCAACCGCAACATCCAGCCACCGGATCATGCGGTTTCCGACCAATCGGTGATGCCGGTGTGCCGCAGCCAGCGGTTCTGCAGTCGCCGGCGGCCGGCATCGGAGTACGACGACTCGGCGACCCAGCGACGCCACCGAGCCAGCCTGCTCGGCAGGAAGCGTCTGCCGAGCTCGCGATCCATCTCCTGCATCGCGGTGCGCGGGTGATTGATCAGGTCGTCGGCGACGTACCCGCGGCGGATCTTGCCGGCGTCGCTGAGCCGTCGCGCCCGCCTGAGGTCGCTCGTGCGGCGCTCCTCGTGCTCGTGTATCCGTCCGTCGTACTCGTGGACGTAGGGCGTGCCGGTCACGGCGAGGTCGACCCGGGCCACCCAGCGCCCGCTGTCGTCATGGACGTTGACCTGCGGCACGACGTCGATCTCGGCGACCTGGTGGAACAGGCGCAGGATCGACTCCCAGGCGGACTCGGACCGCGGGTCGGCGAGTGCAGCCGAATAGCGGAGGCGACGCACGCCTGGACGTCCGCTCGAGCAGATGGCGTCCAGCTCGGCTGTCTGGACATGGCCGGCTCGCAAAGCCGAGTCGATCATCGGCACCAGGTCGAGCGTCGAGAGATCTCGCGCCGCCCGGAGCAGCACCTCGGAGGCGGCGTCGACCGGCAGTCCAGCCGCTACCTCGCCGGCCGACTCGCGGTCCAGCCGCGAACAGATGAGGCCCGCACGGCGCGGCCGGTTGCTCTGCAGATGGGTGGCGGCGAAGACGGGCACGAACCGCGGCAGGCGTGGCAGCCACCACCCGCGCAGGTGGGCGGCCGTGATGTGGGTGAACACGGCGTCGTCGGGGAGCACCAGCCGCCACGCGGCGAGGTCCCGCAGGGTCTCGATGCCGGGACCGTTGCCACCGGTGACGGGGAGGTAGAGCCCGTGGCTCACCCGCCGGTAGCCGGACCTGCGGACCTCGCCGCGTATCGCGCCAGTCGCCTCCATGGCCGACGATCTTGGTCCGGCCTCGGCCGCCAAGAACAGATCACATTCACGACCTGTGGATCAGGCGGCGCCTGCTCGCTTGTCCACAGGCCGCGATTGGTCACGAACCGCACGATCTCGTCGCTGATTCCTGCGGTTGGGGACCAAACCGCAAGTCAGCGTCAGCTGACCGGCGGCGCGATGGGAGGCTCGGGCTCGCCGGTGGTGGGGCTCTCCAGCGGGGGTTGCTTGCTGATGGTGTCGGTCGGGTCAGCCGGGTTGTCCGGACCGGAGGGGTCGGTCGAGGGGTGGCCGGGCCCGGCATCGTCGCCAGTGCCGCCCTCGCCACCGGCGCCGCCGTCTCCCCCGTCGTCCGGGCCGGGCAGGATCCGGGCGAGCTGGGAGGCGGTGAGGCGCTTGAACTTGCGCTGCTGGCTCCGGGTGCGGTCGAGCACGGCGACCTCGAGGGCGGACGCGGGGATCCTGCGGCCGGAGCCGTTGTCGCGGCCGAGGGCCTCGACGGCGAGCCGGATGGCGTCCTCGAGGCTGGCGCCGGGCTGGTAGTGCTCCTTGAGGTACGCCGCGGCCAGGTCGGCGTTGCCACCCATGACGGCGAAGTCGTGCTCGTCGGCGACCTGGCCGTCGTAGGTCAGCCGGTAGATCTGGTCGTCGGCGGCGGTGTCGCCGACCTCGGCGACGAAGATCTCGACCTCGTACGGCTTCTCGCCGCCGCTGGAGAAGATCGTCCCGAGGGTCTGGGCGTAGGCGTTGGCCAGCCCGCGACCAGTGACGTCGCGGCGGTCGTAGGCGTAGCCGCGCATGTCGGCGAGGCGAACTCCGGCGATGCGGAGGTTCTCGAACTCGTTGTAGCGGCCGACCGCGGCGAAGGCGATCCGGTCGTAGATCTCGCTGACCTTGTGCAGCGCCTGGGACGGGTTCTCCGAGACGAACACGATGCCGTCGGCGTACTGGACGACCGCGACGGACCGGCCTCGGGCGATGCCCTTGCGGGCGAAGTCCGCCCGGTCCTTCATCAGCTGCTCGGGCGAGACGTAGAACGGCATGCTCATGGGTGAGGGGCTCCTGGTCGTCAGGTCAGCGCGGCCGCGGGACCGTCGGGGCGGTTCATCCGGGCGGCGATCACGCGGTCGGCGATGCCGGCGACTTCCTCGTCGCTGAGCCGGCGGTAGCCCTCGTCGGTGATCACGGCGACCACCGGGAAGATCCGCCGGGTCATGTCGGGGCCGCCGGTCGCGGAGTCGTCGTCGGCGGCGTCGTACAGCGCCTGGACGACCGCGGTGACGCAGCCCTCGACGTCGAGGTCCTCGCGGTAGAGCTTCTTCAGCGACCCGCGGGCGAACAGCGAGCCCGACCCCACCGAGTGGAACGCGGTCTCCTCGTAGCGGCCGCCGGTGACGTCGTAGGAGAAGATCCGGCCCTGCTCCTGGGTGTGGTCGTAGCCCGCGAAGAGGGGTACGACGGCCAGCCCCTGCATCGCCATCCCGAGGCTGCCGCGCACCAGGGCGGCGAGCCGGTTGGCCTTGCCGTCCATCGAGAGCGTCGTGCCCTCGATCTTCTCGTAGTGCTCGAGCTCGGTCTGGAACAGCCGGACCATCTCGACGGCCAGGCCGGCGGTGCCGGCGATGCCGACGCAGGAGTACTCGTCGGCCGGGAAGACCTTCTCGATGTCGCGCTGGGCGATGACGTTGCCCATGGTGGCGCGCCGGTCACCGGCCATCACCACGCCGCCCGGGAACGTCGCCGCGACGATCGTCGTGCCGTGCGGCGCGAGGTCGGCCGCGCTCCCCTCCGGCAGCGACCGCCGGTGCGGCAGCAGGTCCGGGGCGTGGCCGGAGAGGAACTCGGCGAAGGACGACGTACCGGGCGTCAGGAAGGCAGGGTCGAGACGCGGGCCGTGCGAGGAACCTGTCATCGGGAGGTCACTCGCCGCCCTTCTGGATGAACGACTTCACGAAGTCCTCGGCGTTGGTCTCGAGCACGTCGTCGATCTCGCCGAGGATCGCGTCGATGTCCTCGTCGAGCTGCTCCTTGCGCTCGGCGACATCGCTGTTCGCCTCGACCTCGGGCGTCTCCTCGGTCTCCGAGGTCTTCTTGGTCTGCTTGTGCTCTTGTGCCATGAGCCGCGCCTCCTCGTGTCGGGCGACCGGGTTGCTGGTGCGTCACCGGCCGCCACCCACGACCCTACCGAGTCAGAGCCTCGAACAAGGCCTCTGCGGTGTCACAACGGTCCAGCAGTTCACCGACGTGCGCCTTGCTGCCCCGCAGCGGGTCGACCGTCGGCACCCGCTGGAGCGACTCACGGCCCGGCAGGTCGAAGATCACCGAGTCCCAGGACGCGGCGGCGATCCGGTCGGCGTACTGCTCCAGGCAGCGGCCCCGGAAGTAGGCCCGGGTGTCCTCGGGCGGTCGGTGCATCGCGTGCGCGACCTGCTCGTCGGTCAGCAGCCGCTCGATCCGGCCGAGCCGCACCAGCCGGTGGTACAGGCCCTTGTCGGGGCGCACGTCGGCGTACTGCAGGTCGATCAGGTGCAGCTTCGCGTCGTCCCACTCCAGGCCGTCGCGGTCGCGGTACTGCTGCAGCAGCTGCAGCTTCGCCACCCAGTCGAGCTCGCGGGCGCAGGACATCGGGTCGGTCTCGAGACGGGTGAGCACCGACTCCCAGCGCGCGAGCACGTCCGCGGTCTGCTCGTCCACGTCGGAGCCGAGCCGGTCCTCGACGAACTTCTTGGCCAGGTCGAGGTACTCCATCTGGAGCTGGACGGCGGTCAGCTTCCGCCCGTCGTTGAGCGTCACCAGCTCCTTGAGCGTGGGGTCGTGCGAGACCGCGCGGAGCGTGCGCACCGGCTGGTCGACGCCGAGGTCGCGGTCGATGAACTTGGCCTCGATCATCGCGAGCACCAGGGCCGTCGTGCCGACCTTGAGGTACGTCGACACCTCGGCGAGGTTGGCGTCGCCGATGATCACGTGGAGGCGGCGGTACTTCTCGGGGTCGGCGTGCGGTTCGTCGCGGGTGTTGATGATCGGCCGCTTGAGCGTCGTCTCGAGGCCGACCTCGACCTCGAAGTAGTCGGCGCGCTGGCTGATCTGGAAGCCGTGCTCGCGGCCGTCCTGGCCGATGCCGACCCGGCCGGCGCCGACCACCACCTGGCGGCTGACGAAGAACGGCGTCAGGTGCCGGACGATGTCGCTGAACGGCGTGCTGCGCCGCATCAGGTAGTTCTCGTGGGCGCCGTACGACGCGCCCTTGTTGTCGGTGTTGTTCTTGTAGAGCAGCAGCCCGGGCGAGCCCGGCAGGTTGGCCGCGAACCGGGTGGCGTCGAGCATCACCTGTTCGCCCGCCTTGTCCCAGAGCACGACGTCGCGCGGGTTGGTGCACTCGGGCGTGGAGTACTCCGGGTGGGCGTGGTCGACGTAGAGCCGGGCGCCGTTGGTGAGGATCACGTTGGCCAGGCCGAGGTCCTCGTCGGTCAGCTGCGACGGGTCGGCGACCTCACGGCTCATGTCGAAGCCCCGGGCGTCGCGCAGCGGCGACTCCTCCTCGAAGTCCCACCGGGCGCGGCGCGCCTTCAGGGTCGACCCGGCATAGGCGTTGACCACCTGCGACGACGCGACCATGGGGTTGGCCGTGGGCTGGCCCTGCACCGAGATGCCGTACTCGGTCTCGGTCCCCATCACGCGACGGACGCTCATGGGTCGAGCGTACGCGGGCGGCGGGCGCGCGACCCGGAAAGCCGTCTCACGCCCCGGGCCGGTTCGAACCACCCAGGCAGGTCAGGCCGAGGTCACGGCGCTCGGCCGTGCTCACGCCCGCCCCGCAGGTCGAGGTCCGCCCCGGCCGGCGTGTCGTGGTGCCGGCTCTCGGTGCGGATCAACGGGCCGTCGTGCGGCTCGGGTGGCGCGCCGAGCGACTCGTACCTCGGCTTGGCGCTGCTGCGGATGGCCAGCACCAGGCCGAGCACGGCCGCGACCGCCACGATCGCGACGACGATGAGCAAGAAGCCGGTCATGACTCCCCCTGAGAATGAGTTGACTCGGTCAACGACCACCGTAGGAGACCCCACCGACAGTTCCCACCGGATAACCGGATGGCGGGACCGAGCGAGACCGGGCGGACTCGCTCAGTCCGGTCGAGCCGGCCGCGGCCCGTTGGAAGGTCGGTCAGAGGCGCTTGCTGCCGGGGCGGAACTTGCCGAGCAGGAACAAAACGACGAGCACGACGACGGCCAGGATGATGATGGTCTTCACGGGGGCTACCTCCAAGAGTTGCGGTCGGTACGGCGTACCCCGCACGCCCCGCGATCAGTCCGAGCAAAGTCGGTAGCGTCCCGCCCATGACCGACGACGACGGCACCGACCGCACCCGAGCCGAGGACGCCGCCGACGCGCTGGGCCTGGCCCACACGACGATTCGGCACGGTCCCGTCCGTTCTCTGGAGGAGGCGGCCGAGCGACGCGGAGTGCCACCGTCCGCCGTCGTGAAGACCATCGTCGTGCGGCTGGCGGACGACGACTACCGGTTCGTGCTCGTGCCCGGCGACCGGGAGATCTCCTGGCCCAAGCTGCGCGCGCTGCTCGGCGTCAACCGGCTGTCGATGCCCAGCGCGGAGGTCGCCCGGGAGGTGACCGGCTACGAGCGCGGCACGATCACGCCGCTGGGCAGCACCCACCCGTGGCCGGTGATCGCCGACGCCGCGATGACCGGCGAGATCTCGCTCGGCGGCGGCGCGCACGGGGTGGCGCTGACCGTCCAGGCGGACGACGTGGTGCGGCTCCTGGACGCGACCGTCGCCGACGTCACCGAGCCCGTCGGTCGTTCCGGCGGTGACGCGCGTTGACCACCCTCGCGTGCGCGAAGTTGACCGCCGTGATGCCGGCCCAGGCGATCCCCAGAGCCAGGTTGTGGTCGGTCACCGCCAGCGGGATCGTGATCGGGATGCTCGCGCCGATCGACACGATGCCCAGGGCGAGCTGACGCTGCCGGTCGCCCCGCTCGTCGTCGCGCTGCTGCTTGAGCTCCGCCGCCTGGTAGTGCACCCGGGCGTCCACGGCACGCTCGATCCGCTCCGCGAACGCGTCGACGACCTCGCGCTCGTAGCTCGGCCCGAGCTCGCGGCGCGTCTCGAGGAACGCCTCCACGTCCTGGCGTTCCAGCTTCTCGTCCCCTTGGTTCACGGGGAGAGAACCTACAGGTACTGGCCCGTGTTGGAGACGGTGTCGATCGAGCGGCCCGGCTCGGTGCCCTGCTTCCCGGTGATGAGCGTGCGGATGAAGACGATCCGCTCGCCCTTCTTGCCGGAGATCCGCGCCCAGTCGTCGGGGTTGGTGGTGTTGGGCAGGTCCTCGTTCTCCTTGAACTCGTCCACACAGGCCTGGAGGAGGTGGCTGACCCGGAGGCCCTTCTGGTCGTTGTCCAGCAGGTCCTTGATCGCCATCTTCTTGGCCCGGTCGACGATGTTCTGGATCATCGCGCCGGAGTTGAAGTCCTTGAAGTACAGGACTTCCTTGTCGCCGTTGGCGTAGGTCACCTCGAGGAAGCGGTTCTCCTCGCTCTCGGTGTACATCCGCTCGACGGTGCGCTGGATCATCGCCTGCACGCAGGCCTCGCGGTCACCGCCGAACTCCGCCAGGTCGTCGGCGTGCAGCGGCAGCGTCGGCGTGAGGTACTTGGAGAAGATGTCCCTCGCGGACTCGGCGTCGGGGCGCTCGATCTTGATCTTCACGTCGAGCCGGCCCGGCCGCAGGATCGCGGGGTCGATCATGTCCTCGCGGTTGGAGGCGCCGATGACCAGGACGTTCTCCAGCGTCTCCACGCCGTCGATCTCGCTGAGCAGCTGCGGGACGATGGTGTTCTCGACGTCGGAGGACACGCCCGACCCGCGCGTGCGGAACAGCGAGTCCATCTCGTCGAAGAACACGATGACCGGCGTGCCCTGCGAGGCCTTCTCCCGTGCCCGCTGGAACACCAGGCGGATGTGCCGCTCGGTCTCGCCGACGTACTTGTTGAGCAGCTCGGGGCCCTTGATGTTGAGGAAGTAGGACTTCCCCTCCTGACCGGTGCGCGCCGCGACCTTCTTCGCCAGGCTGTTGGCGACGGCCTTGGCGATCAGCGTCTTGCCGCAGCCGGGCGGGCCGTAGAGCAGCACGCCCTTCGGCGGCTTGAGCTCGTGCTCCTTGAACAGCTCCGGGTAGAGGTACGGCAGCTCGACGGCGTCCTGGATCTGGTCGATCTGGTTCTTGAGGCCGCCGATGCTCGCGTAGTCGATGTCGGGGACCTCTTCGAGCACGAGCTCCTCGACCTCGGACTTCGGCACCCGCTCGTAGGCGTAGCCGGACCGGGTGTCGAGCAGCAGCGAGTCGCCGGCGCGCAGGGTCTGGTTCAGGAGCGGCTCGGCGAGGCGTACGACGCGCTCCTCGTCGGCGTTGGCGATCACCAGGACGCGCTCGCCGTCGGCGAGGATCTCCTTGAGCATCACGACCTCGCCGACCTGCTCGAAGTCGAGCGCGGCCACGACGTTGAGGGCCTCGTTGAGCATGACCTCCTGGCCGCGGCGCAGGGAGTCGAGGTCGACGGACGGGCTGACGTTGACGCGCAGCTTGCGGCCGCCGGTGAACACGTCGATGGAGTCGTCCTCGTTGCGGTTGAGGAACGTGCCGAAGCCGGCCGGCGGCTGGGCGAGCCGGTCGACCTCCTCCTTCAGCGTCATGATCTGGTCGCGCGCCTCACGGAGGGTCTGCGCCAGCCGCTCGTTCTGCGCGGTGACACCGGCCAGCGACCGCTGGGTCTCGGCCAGTCGCTGTTCGAGCGCGCGGGAGTGGACCGGGCTCTCCGAGAGGCGGCGACGCAGCTCTCCCACCTCGGCCTCGAGGTAGCCGATCTGCGTCTCCAGCTCCTCGGGCGTGCGACGCCCGCGCTCGGCGTTCTCCGATCCAGTCACGACCGTCACCTCCGCAAACGTAGGTTTCGTGACGCTTTCGACCCTACTCGCGGGGCGAAGCTTTTGAAGCCGGATGGCTTCTTGTGTCGGTTACCTTTTCGTTTCGGTTCAGACGCGCCGGTCGCGGCCCGTCTAGTCGTCGTACGGCTCGTCGGCGACGGTCGGCGGCAACCCCGCCGGACGCGGCCCGGAGTAGTCGACGCCGTACGCCCCCGGCGCCGGGCGCCGCTTCTTCACGGGGGCGGTCTCCCCCGGGGCCATCCGCCGCGCGGTCACCAGGAAACCGGTGTGACCGATCATCTTGTGCCCCGGCCGGATGGCCAGCCCCTCGACGTGCCAGTCGCGGACCAGCGTCTCCCAGGGCTGCGGCTCGGTGAAGCCGCCGTGCGCCCGAACGGTCTCGACGAACCGGCCGAGCTGGGTGGTGGTGGCGACGTACGCGCAGATGATCCCGCCGGGCGCGAGCGCCCGCGCGACCCGCTCGACACACTCCCACGGCGCGAGCATGTCGAGCACGACCCGGTCGACGGTGCCGTCCTCCTCGGCCATCGCCTCGACGAGGTCGCCGACGGTGAGCCGCCAGGCGGGGTGGTCGCCGCCGAAGAACTGTCGGACGTTCTGCTGGGCGACGTCCGCGAACTCCTGGCGGCGTTCGTACGACGACAGCGTCCCCTGCGGGCCGATGGCGCGGAGCAGCGAGCAGGTCAGCGCGCCGGAGCCGACACCGGCCTCGACGACGCGGGCGCTCGGGAACATGTCGGCCATCGCGACGATCTGCGCGGCGTCCTTGGGGTAGACCACCGCCGCGCCGCGCGGCATCGACACGACGTACTCGCTGAGCAGCGGGCGGAAGACCAGGTACTCGCCGCCGGCCGACGAGGTGACCGTGAAGCCCTCGTCGCGGCCGATCAGCTCGTCGTGGTCGAGGTGGCCCTTGTTGGAGAAGAACCGCTTGCCGGGCTCCAGGCAGATGTTGTGGCGCCGGCCCTTCTGGTCCGTGAGCCGGACCCACTCCCCTGCGCGGAGCGGGCCGCGGTGGACACCCGACCAGCGGGTGAGGTCTTCGTGGTCGTCGGGGTTGGCGGGCACGCGCCGACCCTACAAAGGTCGGGCCACCCAGCTCTCACGTGGTCGCGGCGAACGCGCGGTCGACGTCGTCGGTGACGAGCACGCCGTAGACCGTGCCGTCGCGCTCGCGCAGGAGGTACTCGGTGGCGGGCGTGCGCTGCATCGCCCGGATCAGCGGCTCGCCGGCGATGTCGGCGTCGAGCTGGAGGCCCGGCTCCACCGTGCGCGCCACCGAGCCGACCGCGATCCACGGCCGCCGGTCCTCCGGCGTGGCGAGCACCGCGGCCTCGTTGACGATCCCGGTGACGTCGCCGTCGACGCCGAGCACGACGATGCTGCCGGCCTGCGCCTCCTGCGCCCGGCGTACCGCCTCCGAGAGCGGCAGGTCGTGGGGTACGGCGACCGCCCGGCGCGCCAGCTGGCGGGCCCGGAGCGCGGGCAGCCGGCTGCGCACCTTGGCGGACACGATCGCCTGGGTCGCGCCGGTCCACAGGAACATCGCGATCACGAATGCAAGGACGTAGTCGGTGAGGATCGTCGGCCGGCCGAGGAGCGGCTGCTGCAAGAGCGGGAAGACGAAGACCAGGCCTGCTGCGATGCGGCCGCACCAGCCGGCGACGATCGTGGCGCGGTGCGGGTTGCCG
Organism: Nocardioides sp.; assembly: GCA_036280235.1. Taxonomy (GTDB): domain Bacteria; phylum Actinomycetota; class Actinomycetes; order Propionibacteriales; family Nocardioidaceae; genus Nocardioides_B. Next base: position 7,652 of record DASURB010000018.1, on the reverse strand, counting down.
GTGACGCCCCAGACCGCGGCGCGCAGGACGCGGCCGCCGTCGAGCGGGAGCCCCGGCACCAGGTTGAGCACGCCGACGACGAGGTTGGCGCCGGCGAGCGCGTCGACGGCCAGGCGGAGCAGACCGTCGGGGACGACAGGGTGCAGCAGCAGGAACAGCACGCCGACGCCGATCGACGTGATCGGGCCGACGACCGAGACGCCGAACTCGCGGCCGGGTGTGTCGGGCTCGCCCTCGATCTCGGTGACGCCGCCCAGGAAGTGCAGCGTGATCGACCGCACCGGCAGGCCGAAGCGCTTGGCCATCAGCGCGTGCGACATCTCGTGAAGCAGCACGGAGAGGTACAGGAGTACGGCGAACGCGACGCCGGCGATGTACTTGCCGTTGCCGATGCCCGGCTCGACCGCCTCGATGGCGGGAGCCAGCATGAACGAGATCAGCGCGGCCACGACCAGCCACGACGAGCGCACCAGCACGTCGACGCCGCCGATCTCGCCGATCTTCAGGGTGCCCGGCGGCCGGGAGGGGTGCTGGGTCTCGGTCACACCTCCAAACTATCCCGGGCGGCGCCCTGCCGGGCCTTTGGCAGGCGCGGGGCGGGCGCGGGGCGGCGTGGGCAGGGACCGGAACTGTCCGTGCCGTCGCCTAGGGTCGGCGCCATGGACACCGAGCTGGACGAGCGCCCTGCGGAGGGCGGCCCCGCTCGCACCGTCGTGGACGGGGTCAACGTCCTCGGCTCGCTGTCGCCCAGCCGTGCGGGCGACTTCGTGACGTGCCCGCTGCTCTACCGCTTCCGCACGATCGACCGGCTCCCCGAGCGGCCGTCGCCCGACGCGGTGCGCGGCACCGTGGTGCACAAGGTGCTCGAGGACCTCTTCGACCTGCCGGCCGGCGAGCGCACACCCGCCCGCGCCGCCGACCTGGTCCAGCCGTCGTGGGAGAAGGTCCTCGAGGTCGAGCCGGAGATCGCCGAGATGTTCGGGCCCGAGGGTCCGGAGATCGGCGCCTGGCTGGCGTCCTGCCGGGCGTCCCTCGACGCCTACTTCACGCTCGAGGACCCCACCCGGCTCGAGCCGGCCGAGCGGGAGCTGTACGTCGAGAGCCTGCTCGACTCCAAGCTCCTGCTGCGCGGGTTCATCGACCGGCTCGACGTCGCGCCCGACGGGCGGATCCGGGTCGTCGACTACAAGACGGGTCGGTCGCCGCACGAGGGCTACGAGGCGCGGGCACTGTTCCAGATGAAGTTCTACGCGCTCGTCGTGTGGCGCACGCGCGGGGTCGTCCCGGCGATGCTGCAGCTGATCTACCTCGGCAACGGCGAGGTGCTGCGCTACTCCCCCGACGAGCAGGACCTGCTCGCCACCGAGCGCAAGGTCGAGGCGATCTGGGCGGCCATCGCGCTGGCCCGCGAGACCAGAGACTGGCGGCCCAACCGCAGCCCCATGTGCGGCTACTGCTCCCACCAGGCGATCTGCCCGGCATGGGGCGGCACCCCGCCGCCGCTTCCGCCCGAACCGCCGGCCGAGCTGGAGGAGGCCGGCGACGGCCTCACCGACGAGGACCTGGACTAGCGAGCGCGGCGCAGGATGGCGCGGGTCAGGCGGACGGCACCTGGAGCGTCAGTACGGTGCCGCGACCCGGGCCCGAGGTCACCGACAGGCTGCCTCCGGCCTCCGAGGCGAGGTCCTCCAGACCTCGCAGCCCGAACCGGTCCGCCCGGTCGAACGCCCCGGGCACGAACCCGACCCCGTTGTCGGCCACGCGCAGCTCCAGGGCGGAGCGCTCGCGGCGGACGCTGACGGCGAGCGCGGAGCCGCGGGCATGGCGAACGGCGTTGCGGACGCCCTCGCGCGCGACGCGCCAGACCAGCGCGACCGCGTCGTCCGAGGGGCTGCCGAGGTCGTCGACCTCGAGCTTGACGTCGAAACCGGCCTGGCTGGCCGGAGCGACGAGGTCGTCGAGGGCGGCCTCGAGCCGCGCGGCGCACAGGTCGGGCGGGTAGATGTCGAGCAGCAGCGAGCGCAGCGACTCCGCGCTGGCCCGGAGCTCGTCGTCGGCGGCCCGCAACCGCTGGGCGGTGCCGGGCGGGGTCGCCTCGTCCACGGCCTCGCGTGCGATCGAGTCGGCGACCTCCCGGAGCCGATGGCCCACACCCTCGTGCAGGTCGCGGGCGATCCGGCGGCGCTCCTCCTCGGAGGCGTCGACCGCGGCGCGGAGCAGCTTCTCCCGCGCGTCCGAGGACCGGCGGAGCCGGCGGTTGAGCCCGACCAGCAGCGGGATCGTGAGCAGGCCGATCGCCAGCGCCCCGCCGACGGTGATCGGGCGGAAGGCGTCCAGCACGGTGGCGGTGGTGCGCTCGAGGTCGTCCGCGGCGTAGTAGACCTCGAAGAGCAGCGGCTCGTTCTCGGCGTCGATCCGGGTGTAGACCTCGAGCAGCCCGCTGTCCGCCACCTCGAAGTGGTTGTCGGGCTCCCTCAGGTCGGCCAGCTCGCCCTCCGAGCGACCGGTGGCCAGCACCTCGCGGGCGCTGTGGCTCAACGTGAACCTCTCGCCGATCAGGTTCTTCCGGTCGGACCAGACGACCTGACCGGCAGCGTTCCAGATGACGACCCGCTCGACGTTGTCGACGTCGAGCCGGTCACCGACCGCGTCGGAGAACCAACGAGCCGACGCGCGGGTGCCGTACTCGAGTCCGGGGGGCACCACCGGCTCCGCAACGATCTTGGCGAGCAGCTCGGTCGTGGCGCGCGCGTCGGCGATCGCCTCTTGCTCCGCGGCTCGTCGGCTGAGTACGTCGGACACCAGCGCCACCGCGATCACGATGACGACCCCGGCGGCGAGGAACTGCGCCACCGGGTTCTTGAGCACGCGCACGACCGCCTCCTCCCAGCTGGGACGAGTGTGACGGCTGGGGCAGGGGCTACGGAGCAAAACGGTCAAAGACGCCTTACCGCGCTCGTCACAGCTTCGTCACGGCCACAGCAGGGCCACGCCGGCCCCAACGCGACCAGGGGAAGGCGACGTGGCTCAGAGCCCGTGCCGCTCCGCCCAGAGCGCCGCCTGCGTGCGGTCGGTGACGTCGAGCCGCTGGAAGATCGAGCTCAGGTGCGCCTTCACAGTGCGCTCGGTGATGCCGAGCCGCCGGGCGATCTGCTTGTTGGCCAGCCCGCCGCGCACCAGCGAGAGCACCTCCACCTCGCGGTCGGTGAGCACACCGACCGGGTCGTCCACGGTCCCTGCGCCGTCATCGCCGGCCGCCGACTGCGGCCGCCGCGCGCTGAGCAGGGCACGGGCAGCTCGCGGGTGCAGCGGCGACTCACCGCGGGAGACAGCCCGGATGCCGGCGAGGACCTCGTCGGGCTCGGCGTCCTTGAGCAGGTAGCCGACCGCGCCGGCGTCGAGCGCGGCGACGATCCGGTCGCCGTCGGAGAACGACGTCAGCACGAGCACCTGGGTCGGCAGGCCGCTGCCCTGGAGGGCGCGGGTGGCCTCGACACCGTCGGTGCCCGGCATCTGCAGGTCCATCAGCACGACATCGGGCGCCTTGTCATGGACCACCCGGATCGCCTCGGCCCCGTCGCCGGCCGTGCCCACGACCTCGATGTCGTCGGCCACGGAGAGCAGCTGGGCCAGCCCGGTGCGCACCACCGCGTGGTCGTCGACCAGCACAACCCGGATCGTGTCGCTCATGCCAGCTCCAGCCGGACGGTGGTGCCGGCGCCGGGCGCGGAGCGCACCGCGATGCGTCCGCCGGCGTCCCGGACCAGGCTCTCGAGCCCGCGCAGACCGAAGTGCGAGCCGTCGGCACTGGGCCGGGTCGCGTGGGGGTCGAAGCCGTTCCCGTTGTCGGCCACCTCGAGGACGGTCACGGTGCCCTCCCGGTCGACTCGCACCCGCAGGTGCGAGGCACCGGAGTGCCGCAGGGCGTTGCGCACCGCCTCCTGGGCGACGCGCCAGACGAGAGCGGCGCTGCGGTCGTCGAGACCGCTGAGGTCCCCGGTCTCGACCTCGCTGGTCACCTTGCGGGCCTCGGACGACGCGACGAGGTCCTCGAGCGCCGCACGCAGCCCGGACGTGCTGAGGTCGGGCGGGTGGATCTCGACCAGGAGCGAGCGCAGTCCGCGCAGCGAGCCGCGCACCGAGGTGCTGAGGCGGGCGAGCTCCTCCCCCGACGCGCCACCGGCCTTCGCGGCCGCGGAGAGCGAGAACGCCGTGCCGGCCAGGTCCTGGACGACCGAGTCGTGCAGGTCGCGCGCGATGCGGCGGCGTTCCGCGTCGGAGGCGTCGATCGCGGCCATCAGCAGCCGCTCGCGCTCGCGGGCGCTGCGCTCGAGGCGCTTGGTCAGCACCCAGAGCAGGGGTACGGCGGCCAGCACGAGGGCCGCGATGCCGCCGAGCGTGATCGGCCGGAACGCCTCGAACACCTCGGCCCGCTGGGCGTCGATGTCGGCGGCCGAGTAGTACACCTCGAACAGCAACGGCTCCCCCTCCGGCGAGACGATCCGGGTGTAGACCTCCAGGAGGCCGCCTTCGCCCTTCTCGAACCGGTTCTCGGGCTTCGACAGGTCCGACGCCTCCGCGTCCTCTCCGCCGCCCGTGAGCACCGCCCACTCGTCCTCGCCGAGCTCGAACTCCTGGCCGATGAGCTTGGTGGCGTCGGAGTACACCACCCTGCCGTCCTTGTTCCAGATCTTGATGCGCTGGACGTCGTCGACGAGCAGCCGCTGGAGCACGGTCCGGTCGAAGTGGTCGATGGCGGCGGGGTCGCCGTCGACGAGCCCCTTGGGTAGCTCCGGCTCGACCGACTTGGCCAGCAGCTGCGTGGTCGCGAGCGCGTCGTCGATGGCCTCGGTCGTGGCCGCCTGCCCGCTCAGCCGTCCGGTCGCCCAGAAGACGACCGCGACGACCACCGCGCCGGCGAGCAGGAACTGCGCGAGGGGAGACCTCAGGAGCCGCACTGGCTGCTGCCTCCCCTCTGCCGGGCGCCGGACGGTCCGGGCAGCAGCCAGTATTGCGGCGTCGTGCCTCGCTTCGTGGCGAGTCGCGTCAGAACGTGACCGAACCGCGGCAGACTTCACCGTTGTGCTTCGCTCGGAAGACGAACGTGTCGGGGCCGCTCAGGTCGACCAGCACGCGTCGCACCTCGAAGGAGCCGCTGCGACCGCGCGTGGTCGACTTGCCCTTCGCGGTGACGCTGCCGTTGTGCTTGAGCCGCCACTTCCAGACCTGGCCGTTGCGGTTGCTGTCGATCTCTCCCTCGACCTCGATGCGGCCGTCCTCGGGGCTGGCCTTGACTTTCCAGTCGGTGCCGCCCGAGCAGCTGCCTTCTCGGATGATGTCGTCGTCGTTCGCGAGTGCCGGCGCGGCAACGAGGACAGGTGCGACGAGAACGGCTGCCAGGGCGGCACCGACCGTGTGGGGGGTGGAAAGACGGGTGCGAGTCATCGGAACCTCCGGGGTTTTCCTCTGTGTGGGTGGAAACAAGAGTCACCCGGGAGGAGGGGTCCGCACCATTGGACGGTGGTACTACGACCCCGGTACGGCCCCGACCAGGCTCGGCAGGGACCGGGCGGACAGCTCGGTCAGGGAGTCGACGAACACCCGCCGCTCCCCCTCGAGCACCGGCACGTGGTTGGGCACCACGACCACGGTGCAGCCGGCCGCCTCGGCCGAGCGTGTTCCGGTGTTGGAGTCCTCGATCGCCAGCGTGCGGGCCGGGTCGACGCCGAGGATCGCCGCCGCCTTGAGGTAGGGCTCGGGGTGCGGCTTGCCCTGCGTGACGGCGTCACCGGTCACGATCACCTCGAACGACGCGTCCGGCAGCCCGGCGAGGACCGGCTGCACGAAGCGCCGGTAGGACATCGTCACCAGCGCGCAACGCACGCCTGAGGCGTTCAGGTCGGCGAGCAGCTCGACGGCCCCGGGGCGAAAGGGGACCTCCTCCTCGACGCGGCGCACGACTCGGTCGAGCAGCTCCTCGACGATCACCGACGGCTCGACGTCGATCCCGGAGTGCTGGTGGATGAACCGTCCGGCGTCCAGCAGGTCGAAGCCGACGACCTGCAGCGCCAGCTCGTGGCTCCAGCTGCCGCCGTACTTCTCGACCACCTCGAACTCGGAGGCGATCCAGTACGGCTCGGTGTCGACCAGCGTTCCGTCCATGTCCCACAGCACGGCGTCCGGCAGCGGGGCGGGTGCGTTCACGGGCGGATCAGTCCTCCGGCTCGTAGCCGAGGTTGGGCGACAGCCAGCGCTCGGTCTCGGCGAGAGTCTGCCCCTTGCGTACGGCGTACTCCTCGACCTGGTCCTTGCCGACCCGGCCGACCACGAAGTACTGCGACTGCGGGTGCGCGAAGTACCAGCCGCTCACCGCCGCGCCGGGCCACATGGCCATGGAGTCGGTGAGCTCGATGCCCGTCGCCCGCTCCACGTCGAGAAGGTCCCACAGGGTGGCCTTCTCGGTGTGGTCGGGACAGGCCGGGTAGCCGGGGGCGGGGCGGATGCCCCGGTACCGCTCCCTGATCAGCCCCTCGTTGTCGAGGCTCTCGTCGGCCGCGTAGCCCCACAGCTCGCGACGTACCAGCTCGTGCATCCGCTCCGCGAACGCCTCGGCGAGCCGGTCGGCGAGCGACTCCAGCAGGATCGCGCTGTAGTCGTCGTGCTGGGCCTTGAACTCCTCGATCTTGGCCCCGGCGCCGAGACCGGCGGTCACCGCGAAGCCCCCGACGTAGTCCTTCAGACCGGTCTCCTTGGGCGCCACGTAGTCCGCCAGCGAGCGGTTGGGCACGCCCTCACGGTGCGCTCCCTGCTGACGCAGGTGCTCCAGACGCGCGCGTACGGCGGTGCGCGACTCGTCGGTGTACACCTCGATGCTGTCGTGGGCCACGGCGTTCGCGGGGAACAGGCCGACCACGGCGTTGGCGGTCAGCCAGCCCTCCTCGACGATGCGGTCCAGCATCTGCTGGGCCTCCTCGAAGAGCTTGCGGGCCGCCTCCCCCGACGCGGGGTTGTTGAGGATGTCGGGGAAGCTGCCCTTCATCTCCCAGGCGTTGAAGAACGGCTGCCAGTCGATGTACTCACGCAGCTCGGCGATCGGGTAGTCCTCGAAGGCGCGCACGAACGGCTTGCCGTCCTCGAGCACGACGGGCCGCGGCGGCTCGTAGCCCGCCCACTCCACCGGCGTCCGGTCGGCCCGGGCCCGCTCGAGGCTGACCAGCGGCCGGTCGTTGCGCTTCTCCGCGTGGCGACGTCGGATCGACTCGTAGTCGGCCTCGACGTCGGCGAGGAGCTGGGGCCGCTGCTCGTCCGACAGCAGCGCCGAGGCCACCGGGACCGAGCGGGACGCGTCCTTCACCCACACCACCGGTCCGTGGTACTTCGGGGAGACCTTGACGGCGGTGTGCGCCCGGGAGGTGGTCGCCCCGCCGATGAGCAGCGGGATGTCGAAGCCCTGGCGCTCCATCTCGGACGCGAGGTTCACCATCTCGTCGAGCGAGGGGGTGATCAGCCCCGAGAGCCCCACGATGTCGGCGCCGACCTCCTTGACGGTGTCGAGGATCTTCTGCGCCGGCACCATCACGCCGAGGTCGAAGACCTCGTAGTTGTTGCACTGCAGCACGACGCCGACGATGTTCTTGCCGATGTCGTGGACG
>DASURB010000017.1:0-66667 GCA_036280235.1 Nocardioides sp. | reverse complement strand
ACGAGCGTCACGTCGCGCGGACCGGCGGGCACGCGGGCGGCGGCGGCCTCGAGGTAGGCGCCGAGCACGTCGCCCTCCTCGTACTCGCCCATGGGCAGGGCGAGCACGGGCCCGACGTCGGCGATGGCGTCGGCGATGTCGTGGTCGGCGGGCGGGACGATCTGGGCGCCGGTGCCGTCGTAGACCTTGATGCCGTTGTCCATCGGCGGGTTGTGCGACGCCGTCACCATCACGCCGGCGACGCAGCCGAGCTTGCGGATCGCGTAGGCGAGGACCGGGGTCGGCAGCGGCCGGGGGAGGAGCAGCGCGCGCAGGCCGGCGCCGCGCATGACAGCGGCGGTGTCCTGGGCGAACACGTCGGAGTAGTGGCGGGCGTCGAAGCCGATCACGACCGCGGCGTCGGGACCGGCGCCGTTGTCCTTCAGGTACGCCGCCAGGCCGGCGGCCGCGCGGATGACCACGGCGCGGTTCATCCGGTTGGGCCCGCCGCCCAGCGCGCCGCGCAGGCCGGCCGTACCGAACTCGAGGGTGCCGGCGAACCGGTCGGCGAGGTCGCGCGCCTCGGGGCCGTCCGGGTCGGCCGTCGCCGCGGCGACGAGTGCCTCGACTTCGGCCCGAGTGGTGGCGTCGGGGTCGTCGGCCGCCCACGCGCGGGCCCGGTCGAGGAGGTCGGTCGAGACGGTCATGCCCGCACCCTAGTGACTGCGCGACCGGCGAGGTCAGAGCGCGGGTCGGTAGAACTTCTCGGTGACGAACGGGCCGCCGACGTGGCCGGCCTCGACGTCGTCCTCGCGACGCTCGGGGATCTCGCCGGCGTAGGCCTCCGCGTCGTCCTCGGGGTGGTAGCCGAGCGCGCGTCCGGGCTCGAGGTCCCACCAGGCGCGGCTGTTGGCGGAGATGCCGTAGACGACTGCGAAGCCGGGGGCGGGCGCGGTCAGCGCGGCGTCGACCATCCGGACGGCGTCGTCGTGGGAGAGCCAGGTGGACAGGCCACGCCTGGTCTCGGGCTGCGGCAGGAACGACCCGATGCGCAGCGCCACCGCGTCGATGCCGTGCCGGTCGACGTACAGGCTGAGCAGCGCCTCGGCGGCGACCTTGGCGACGCCGTAGAAGGTGTCGGGCCGCGGGCGCACGTCGGTGGTGAGCAGGTCGGTGCGCGGCGTCCGGCCGACGGCGTGGTTGCTGCTGGCGTAGACGATCCGGTCGACGCCGTGGCGGACCATCGCGTCGAGCAACGCGGCCGTGCTGACCACATGGCTGTCGAGCTCCTCGGTCAGCGAGGCCTCCGTGGGGATGCCGGCGAGATGGACGACCGCCTCGATGCCGCCGGAGCGGGCGAGGTCGACGAACACCGCCTCGACCGCGTCGGGGTCGGTGCAGTCGACGGCGTACCACGCGGTGTCGGAGCCGTCGGGGGCCGTGCTGCGGTCGAGGCCGATGACCTCGTGGCCACGGGCCGTCAGGCCGGGGAGCAGGATCGTGCCGATGCTGCCGGCGGCGCCGGTGACGAGGACGCGCACGCCTCAGACCCTCGGGACGATCGCGCCGAGCAGCTCGCCCATGCGGCTGGCCGCGGCCCGTCCGGCCTCGAGGACCTCCTCGTGGTTGAGCGCCTCGCCGGTCATGCCCGCGGCCAGGTTGGTGACCAGCGAGATGCCGAGCACCTCCATGCCGGCCTCGCGCGCCGCGATCGCCTCGAGCACCGTGGACATGCCGACCAGGTCGCCGCCGATGGTGCGGACCATGCGGATCTCGGCCGGGGTCTCGTAGTGCGGCCCGGGGAACTGGACGTAGACGCCCTCGTCGAGGCTCGGGTCCACCTCCTTGCACAGCGTGCGCAGCCGGGAGGAGTAGAGGTCGGTGAGGTCGACGAAGTGCGCCCCCTCGATCGGCGAGGTCGCGGTCAGGTTGATGTGGTCGCTGATCAGGACCGGGGTGCCGGGCGTCCAGGTCTCCTTCAGCCCGCCGCAGCCGTTGGTGAGCACCATGACGCGGCAGCCGGCGGCGGCCGCGGTGCGCACGCCGTGCACGACCGCGCGGACGCCGCGGCCCTCGTAGAAGTGGGTGCGGCCGAGGAACACGAGCAGGTTCTTGTCGCCGGCGCGGACCGAGCGGAGCTTGCCGGCGTGGCCCTGCACGGCCGACGCGGAGAAGCCCGGGAGGTCCGTGGTGCTCAGCTCGGCGGTGGCCTCGCCGAGGGCGTCGACGGCCGGCAACCAGCCGGAGCCCATCACGAGAGCGACGTCGTGCTTGTCGACGCCGGTCAGCTCGCGGAGCCGGTCGGCGGCCGCGGCGGCCAGCTGCTGGGGTTCGCTCGAGGGGTTGTTCACGCGGTGAGCGTAGTCGGCCAGGTTCTTCTTAGTGGCCGATGGACCGGCACGGCCGGGCGCGCAGCGCCTCGACGTAGTCGGCCGGCGCGTCGGCGGCCTCCGCGGCCTCGGCCAGGATCCCGACGTACGACGCGGAGGGGAGACCGCCCTCGTAGGCGTCGAGGACGTAGGTCCAGGCGAGCTGCTCGCCGAGCAGCGTCGTGACGCGGACGCGGGTCTTGCGGTAGAGGCCGGTGTCGGCGCTCTCCCAGCTGTCGAGCGCCGCCTCGTCCTCCTCGGTGATGTCGTACACCGCGACGAACACCTGCTCGAGCGGGTCCTCCACGATCGTGGCGAGCGCGCCGTCCCAGCCGAGGTCCTCGCCGCCGAACGTCAGCCGCCAGCCCAGCAGCCAGCCGGTGGTGCGCAGCGGCGAGTGCGGGCAGCGCTCCATCATGCGCTGGGGGTCCATGTTGGACCCGTACGCGGCGTACAACGGCACGGCCAGACTGTAGTGCTTGGGACCGGGCCCCGCCCGGCAGCCGCTCGGATGCGAGGATGAGGCGCGTGAATCGTGTCGTGGTGATCGGTGGCGGACCCGGCGGCTACGAGGCGGCGCTGGTGGCCGCCCAGCTCGGGGCCGACGTCACGGTGGTCGACTCCGACGGGCTCGGCGGGTCGGCGGTCATCACCGACTGCGTGCCGAGCAAGACCCTGATCGCGACCGCCGAGCTGATGGCCGACATGGAGGAGGCCGACGAGCTCGGCCTGATCATCGGCGCACCCGGCAAGCACGACGACCGCCTGAGCGTCGACCTGGCCAAGGTCAACGGCCGCGTCAAACGGCTCGCGCTCGCGCAGTCCGCCGACATCGAGCGCCGGCTCACCCGTGAGAACGTCCGGATCCTCGCCGGCCGCGGCCGCCTCGACGGGCCCGGCAAGGTCGCCGTCGAGCTGAACGACGGCGGCAGCGAGGTCGTCGAGGCCGACGCCGTACTCGTCGCGACCGGCGCGTCACCGCGCACCCTCGACACCGCCAAGCCCGACGGGGAGCGGATCCTCACCTGGGAGCAGGTCTACGACCTCGAAGAGGTGCCGGAGAAGCTGATCGTGGTCGGTTCCGGGGTGACCGGCGCGGAGTTCGCATCGGCCTACAACGCGCTCGGCATCGACGTCACGCTGGTGTCCAGCCGCGACCGGGTGCTGCCGGGCGAGGACGCGGACGCCGCCGAGGTCATCGAGCAGGTCTTCAGACGCCGCGGAATGACCGTGCTCTCGAAGTCGCGGATGGCGTCGGTGACCCGCGAGGGCGACACCGTCACCGTGACGCTGACCGACGGCCGGACCGTCGAGGGCACGCACTGCCTGCTCGCGCTGGGCTCGATCCCCAACACCCGCGGCCTCGGTCTGGAGGAGGCCGGCGTCGAGGTCGACGAGTCCGGCAACGTCGTGGTCGACAAGGTGTCGCGGACGTCGGCGCGAGGCGTGTACGCCGCCGGCGACTGCACCGGCGTGCTGATGCTCGCGTCGGTCGCCGCCATGCAAGGCCGGATCGCGATGTGGCACTTCCTCGGCGACGCCGTACAACCGCTGGACCTGAAGCGGGTGTCGTCCAACGTCTTCACCGCGCCCGAGATCGCGACGGTCGGCTACACGCAGAAGGCCGTCGACGCCGGCGAGATCGACGCGGAGTGCGTGATGCTGCCGCTGTCGGGCAACCCGCGCGCGAAGATGCAGGGCGTCCGGGACGGCTTCGTGAAGCTTTTCGCCCGGCGCGGGACCGGCCACATCGTCGGTGGCGTCGTCGTCGGCCCGCGCGCCAGCGAGCTGATCCACCCCGTCGCGGTCGCGGTTTCCGAGCACCTCACCGCCGACCAGGTCGCCCACGCGTTCACGGTGTACCCGTCGATGAGCGGGTCCGTCGCTGAGGCCGCTCGGCGGCTGCACCGGGTCGACTGACAGCAGTCCTCACCGGGCGACGGCACGTCGTCGATTGGTCAAAGACCGCATGGTCCGGTGGCCGGATCCTGCGGTTGGGGACCAAACCGCAATGCGCAGGCGCGCGATCTTGCGGTTGGGGACCAAACCGCAACGCCCCGGAGCGGCTCAGAAGCCGAAGTCGCCGCCGCCGAAGTCGAAGCCGCCGTCGAACCCGCCGCCGTCACCCCCGAAGTCGGAGCCGCCGCCGTCGTCGAAGCCGCCTCCGTCGCCGCCTTCACCGCCACCGTCGAAGCCCTCGCCGCCGGTGTCGAAGCCGTCGGCGCCGCCCCAGTCGGAGGCGAGCATCGAGCCGAGCAGGAAGCCCGGGATCAGGCCGGTCATGGCGTAGCTGCCGAAGTAGCCCGAGGCGTACGGCGAGTAGGCCGGACCGCCCTGCCAGTACGGCACCCTGCCGACGCCCTGCCGGACCGTGCGGATGTCGGGCTCGGCGCCCTGGCGGACGCGGTCCTCGTCGGCGGCGCACACCGGGATCTGCCGCTTCTGGCCACCCGGCGGCGCCCACTCGATGTCGGTGGTGGACGGGCCGTGCGCGGGGTTGAAGAAGCACGGCGGCCGCCGGGGCGGCAGCGGGCGGCCCTCGACGCGCGCCTGGACGCAGGCGACGGCGTACCGCCCGTCCTCGAGCGCCTCGGTCACGTGCCGGATGTCGTCCTTGCGGGTGGCCAGGCGCAGCGACTCCTTGGCCGCCTCGTAGGAGTCGAGCGCGCGTTGCCAGTCCTGCCGCGCCGCCTGGTCGAGCTGCTCGGTGAGCATGTCGCTGTCGAGCTGCTGGAGCTCCTCGCCGAACCGGGTGACATCCTCCTCGGTCACCGTGCGCACCGCGGCGAGCTCGGCGGCCTCGCGGGACTCGAGCTCGGCCTGCCGGCGGCGCGCGGCCACCTTCTGCGCGCCGAACACCACGACGCCGATGACCAGCAGCAGGACCAGGAGCTCCATGCCTCGAGCCTACGGCGCCGCGTGAAGCCGCATTACATGAACTGCTCCGCGCGCTCTTAGCACGAGGAGTCGCGGATTCCGTGGCACGAAACGCCGCGAATCTGTCAGAATCAGCAGTCACTCGGACAACTGAAGACACTTTCGCCACATATGTCGCGCCGTGCCGCGCCGGATCGGGAAGTCCGGTGAGGCGCGTCGGCACGGACCGGAGGGAAGCCGGGGCGCGCCGAAGCAGGTGCGATGCGTGTGGCCGAACCTAGGGGAAGACCAGATGCAGTCACGCCGCAGGCGCGACCGGCTGGCCGTCCGTGCTTGGCCGTCCCGCAGCGCCTCGAGCGTCGCGGGGGCGATCGGCGTGGTCACGGCCCTGCTCGTCGGCGCCGTCGGGTCGCAGGCTCCGGCCGTCACCGTCGACCAGTCCTACTGGATCCCGGCGGGCGACAAGGTCGTCGTGCGCGGGCACGGCTACGGACACGGCCACGGGATGAGCCAGTACGGCGCGTACGGCGCCGCCCGGCAGGGCCTGACCGCGGACCAGATCGTCGGGTTCTACTACCCCGGTACGGCGCTGGCGACGGCCGCCGGCCGCATGCGGGTGCTGGTCACCTCCGACACCACCGACGACGTCGTGGTCAGCCCGGTTGCCGGCCTCAAGGTCCGCGACCGCGGCGCGAAGGCGACGTACACGCTGCCTGTCATCGACAAGGCCACCCGCTGGCGGCTGCACGTCGCCGGCGGCAAGCCGATCGTGCAGTACCGCGTCGGTGGCACCTGGCGCTCCTGGCGCCCGGACGGTGTCCCGTCGTTCGTCGGCGACCTGCAGTTCCAGGCGGGCGGTCGCCCCATGACCCTCTGGACGCCGACCGGCGAGCGCAGCTACCGCGGCAAGCTCCGCGCGGCCTCGCCGGCGCCCGGCTCGAAGACCCGCGACACCGTCAACATCGTCAAGCTCGACGACTACGTCCGCGGCGTCATCGCCGACGAGATGCCCGCGTCGTGGCACCCCGAGGCGGTCAAGGCGCAGGCGATCGCCGCGCGCACCTACGGCGCCTGGTCGCGCGCCGAGAACCGCAAGCGCTACTTCCACATCTGCGACACCACCTCCTGCCAGGTGTACGGCGGGGTGGGGGCAGAGCACCCGGCTGCGAGCGCGGCCGTGACGGCGACGGCCGGGCAGATCCTCACCTACGAGGGGAAGCCCGCGTTCACGCAGTTCTCCTCGTCCAGCGGCGGCTGGACCGCTGCGGGGTCGACGCCGTACCTCCCGGCCCAGTCCGACCCCTTCGACGCCCACGACGCGAACCCGATGAACACCTGGGCAGTGACGGTCGACGTGCGCAAGCTCGAGCGCGCCTACCCGGCGATCGGCGACCTGCGCCGGATCCGGGTGACCGCGCGCGACGGCAACGGCGAGTGGTTCGGCCGGGTGCTGTCGCTGCAGCTGGATGGAACAGAGGCGGACCGCACGATCAGTGGCGACAGCTTCCGCTGGGCGTTCGGCCTGCGCTCGAACTGGTTCGCGATCGACTCTGCACGCTGACCTCGGCGCAGGCCGGACGCCGGTGGACCAGTCCGCTCGGGCTAACCTCTGGTCGCGAAACGAACGGTCGTGCTAATTTTGCGTCCATGGGCGGCAAGGGCGAGATGACGCGCGCAGCCATCCTGGACGAGGCGGTCCAGGTTGCGGCGCGGGTCGGGTTCGCCGGCCTGAGCATCGGCGGTCTCGCCGACCAGGTCGAGATGAGCAAGAGCGGCCTGTTCGCGCACTTCCGCTCCAAGGAGCAGCTCCAGCTGCAGACGATGGAGCGCGCCCGGCAGCGGTTCGTCGACGTGGTCGTGCGCCCGGCCCTGGCCGCTCCCCGCGGCGAGGCCCGCGTGCGCGCGGTGTTCGACCGCTGGCTGGTCTGGGCGCGGCAGAGCATGGACGCCGGCTGCATCTTCGTCGCCGCCGCGGCCGAGCTCGACGACCGGCCGGGCCCGCTGCGCGACGCGCTCGTGGCCAACGAGCGCGACTGGCTCGAGCTGCTCGCCACCGTCGCCGGGACCGCGGTCACGGAGGGCGACTTCCGCGCCGACCTCGACACCGAGCAGTTCGCGTTCGAGCTGCACGCGCTGATGCTCGGTCACCACCACGCCGCCCGTCTGCTGCGCGCTGCCGACGCGGACGCACGGACGCAGAAGGCGTTCGAGTCGCTGCTCGCGGCCGCCGGCGCCGAGAGCTGAACAACCGACCCCATCCACGGAGGAGCCGACATGGCCTCGATCTCGACCAAGAAAAGCACGAACGTTCGTATTCTCTCCGCCGCACTGCGCGTCGCCGCCCGGGTCGCACCACCCCTGGCCGCGGCCGCCGCGACCCGCACCTGGTTCCGGCTCCCGCCGGGTCCCAGGCCGGTCCCGCTGCCCGCCGGTGGCGCGCCGTTCGAGCAGCCGTCCCAAGGCTCGGTCGTGCGCGGCCACACCTGGGGCGACGGTCCGGTCGTCTACCTCGTGCACGGCTGGGCGGGACGCGGCAGCCAGCTCGCCGGCTTCGTCGAGCCGCTGGTGCAACGCGGCCACCGCGTCGTGCTCTTCGACGGCCTGTCGCACGGCGACTCCGGTCCCGGTGCGCGCGGCTCGCACACGAGCAACGGCGTGGAGCTGGGCCGGTCGCTCGACGACGTCGCGACCCGGTTCGGCCCCGCCGCCGCCGTCGTGGCGCACTCGATGGGCGCGGTCGCGACGCTCCTGGCGGTGCGGCACGGCTGGCTCGGCACCGACCGGTTGGCGCTGCTGGCGCCGCTGGGCAGCTATGACAGCGCGTTCACCCCGTTCGCCGACCACCTCGGCCTGTCGCCGCGCACCCGCGAGCTCGTCGACAAGGCAGTCGCCCGGCGGGTCGGGCTGCCGACCGAGGAGTTCGACCTGACCTTCCTCGCCGGCGAGGTCGAGCCGGTGCCGACGCTGGTCGTGCACGACCGGGGCGACCGGCAGACGTCGTACGACGAGAGCGTCCGGCTCGTCGAGTGCCTGCCCGACGCGCGGCTGCTCACCACGCACGGGCTCGGGCACCGGCGACTGCTCGCCGACCCGGCGGTGGTCGACGCGGTCACGTCGTTCGTGGCCGGCGCCGAGATCCCGGCCGGGCTCCCGGCGACCGCCTGATCAGGCGGGCTTCAGCACGAGCACCAGGTCGCCGCCGTCCACCTGCTGGGTGCCGGACAGGGCGACCCGCTCGACGGTGCCGCTGACCGGCGCGGTGATCGAGGCCTCCATCTTCATCGCCTCGATCGTCGCGACGGTCGCACCCGCCTCCACGGTGTCGCCCGGCTCGACCACGACGCTCACCACGCCGTCGAACGGGGCGGCCACGTGGCCGGGGTTCGACGGGTCGGCGCGCTCGGCTGACGGGGCGTCGGACTCGACCGACCGGTCGCGCACGTTGACGGGCCGGAGCTGCCCGTTGATCGTGCACAGCACGGTGCGGATACCGCGCTCGTCGGGCTCGCTGATCGCCTGAAGACCGAAGATCAGCCGCTTGCCCTCCTGCAGCTCGACCTGGTGCTCCTCGCCCGCGCGCAGGCCGTAGAGGTAGTCGCGGGTCGGCAGCACCGACACGTCGCCGTACTTCTCGCGCGACTCGCGGAACTCCTTCGTCGGACCGGGGAACAGCAGCGTGTTGAGCGTCCCGCGCCGGTCCTCGGCGAGGCCGCGGCGCTGCTCGTCGTCGAGCTCGGCGACGACGGGCTTGAGCTGGCGGCCCTCGAGCGCCTTGGTGCGGAAGGGCTCGGGCCAGCCGCCCGGCGGGTCGCCGAGGTCGCCGTTGAGGAAGCCGATCACCGAGTCGGGTACGTCGAACTTCCCGGGCTCGGCCTCGAACTCCTTCGGGTCGGCGCCGACCGCCACCAGGTGCAGCGCGAGGTCGCCGACCACCTTGGACGACGGCGTCACCTTGACGATGTTGCCGAGGATGTCGTTGGCCGCGGCGTACATGTCCTCGATCTGCTCGAACTTCTCGCCGAGACCGAGCGCGATCGCCTGCTGGCGCAGGTTGGAGAGCTGGCCGCCGGGGATCTCGTGGGTGTAGACCCGGCCGGTCGGCGCGGGCAGCCCGGACTCGAACGGCGCGTAGACGCGGCGGGTCGCCTCCCAGTACGGCTCCAGCGCGTTGACGGCCGCGAGGTCGAGCCCGGTCGCGCGCTCGGTGTGGTCGGTCGTCGCGACCAGTGCGGACAGCGCCGGCTGGCTGGTCGTGCCGGCGACCGCGGCATTGGCCGCGTCGACCGCGTCGACCCCGGCGTCGATCGCCGCGAGCAGCGTCGCGAGCTGACCGCCAGGAGTGTCGTGCGTGTGCAGGTGCACCGGCAGGTCGAACCGCTCGCGCAGCGCGGTCACCAGCGTGCGCGCGGCGGGCGCACGCAGCAGCCCGGCCATGTCCTTGATCGCGAGCACGTGCGCGCCGGCGTCGACGATCCGCTCGGCCAGTCGCAGGTAGTAGTCGAGCGTGTAGAGCTTCTCCCCCGGGTCGGAGAGGTCGCCGGTGTAGCAGAGCGCGACCTCGGCCAGCGTGGTGTTCGTGGCGCGCACCGCCTCGATCGCCGGCCGCATCTGCTCGACGTCGTTGAGCGCGTCGAAGATGCGGAACACGTCGATGCCGGTCGCGGCGGCCTCCTCGACGAAGGCCTGGGTGACCTCGGTCGGGTACGGCGTGTAACCGACGGTGTTGCGGCCGCGCAGCAGCATCTGCAGCTGGATGTTGGGCACCGCCTGGCGCAGCGCGGCCAGTCGCTCCCAGGGGTCCTCGGACAGGAACCGCAGCGCGACGTCGTACGTCGCACCCCCCCAGGCCTCGAGCGACCAGAGCTGCGGAGTGGTGCGCGCGACGTGGCCGGCGACGGCGAGCAGGTCGCGGGTGCGCACGCGCGTGGCGAGCAGCGACTGGTGCGCGTCGCGGAACGTCGTGTCGGTGACCGCGACGGCGGTCTGCTCGCGCAGCGCCTGCGCGAACTTCTCCGGACCGAGCGAGAGCAGCGCCTGGCGGGTGCCGTCGGGCGCGGGCACGGACAGGTCGACGTCGGGCAGCTTGCTGACCGGGTCGATCGACACGGGCGCGGCGCCGTACGGCTGGTTGACGGTCACGTCGGCGAGGTAGGTGAGCAGCCGGGTGCCGCGGTCGGCCGACGAGCGCGCGGTCAGCAGGTGCGGGTGGTCCTCGATGAAGGACGTGGTCACGCGCCCCGCGCGGAAGTCCGGGTCGTCGAGCACCGCCTGCAGGAACGGGATGTTCGTCGCGACGCCGCGGATCCGGAACTCGGCGACGGCCCGCCGCGCGCGGTCGACGGCCGTCGCGAAGTTGCGCCCGCGGCAGGTCAGCTTGGCGAGCATCGAGTCGAAGTGCGCGGACACCTCGGCGCCGGTGTACGTCGTACCGCCGTCGAGCCGGACGCCCGCACCGCCGGGGGAGCGGTAGGTCGTGATCTTGCCGGTGTCGGGGCGGAACCCGTTGGCGGGGTCCTCGGTGGTGATCCGGCACTGCAGTGCGGCGCCGCGCAGCTGCACGGTGTCTTGCGAGAGTCCGAGGTCCGCGAGCGTCGAGCCCGACGCGATCAGCATCTGCGACTGCACGAGGTCGACGTCGGTGACCTCCTCGGTCACGGTGTGCTCGACCTGGATGCGCGGGTTCATCTCGATGAAGACGTAGTTGCCCTGCGGGTCGAGCAGGAACTCCACGGTGCCGGCGTTGCGGTAGCCGATCTCGCGCGCGAACCGCACCGCGTCGGCGCACATCCGCTCGCGCAGCTCCTGCGCCAGGTTCGGCGCGGGGGCGATCTCGACGACCTTCTGGTGCCGGCGCTGCACCGAGCAGTCGCGCTCGAACAGGTGGATCACCTCGCCCTCGCCGTCGGCGAGGATCTGCACCTCGATGTGCCTCGGGTCGACCACGGCCTGCTCGATGAAGACGGTCGGGTCGCCGAACGCGCCCTCGGCCTCGCGCATGCAGGTCTCGACGGCTTCGCGCAGCAGCGCGTTGTCGGGACCGGGCTCGTCGACGCGGCGCATGCCGCGGCCGCCGCCGCCGGCGACGGCCTTGACGAACAGCGGGTAGGGCATCTCCGAGGCGGCCTCGACGAGGGCGTCGACGTCGGTGGACGGCTCGACCGACGCGAGCGTGGGTACGCCGGCCGCCTTGGCCGCGGCGATGGCGCGGGCCTTGTTGCCGGTCAGTGTGAGCACGTCGGCGGTCGGGCCGATGAACGTGATGCCCGCGTTGGCGCACGCCTCCGCCAGCCGGGGGTTCTCCGACAGGAAGCCGTAGCCGGGGTACACCGCGTCCGCGCCCGCCCGCACAGCCGTCGCGACGATCCCGTCGGGGTCGAGGTAGGCCCGCACCGGGTGGCCGCGCTCGCCGATCTCGTACGCCTCGTCGGCCTTGAGCCGGTGCTCCGAGCCTCGGTCCTCGTAGGGGAAGACCGCGACGGTCTTCGCCCCGAGCTCGTAGGCGGCACGGAACGCCCGGATCGCGATCTCGCCCCGGTTGGCCACCAGCACCTTGGAGAACATGGGTGGCAGGCTAGTGCGCCCGGGTCCGGCGCCGTCGTGGCGTCCGTCATGCGTGCTTCTCATCCGCCGACCTGCCTGAACAGCTCGACCCACCGTGCGCCGACCTCGTCCATCGACCAGCGGTGCGAACGCTCGAGCGCGGCCGCGCCCATCCGGCGGCGCAGATCATCGTCCTCGACCAGGCGGAGCAGTGCATCGCTGAACGCCCTCTCGCCGCCGTCGGGCACGAGGAACCCGGTCTCGCCGTCGCGGACGATCTCGCGCGGCCCGCGTGGGCAGTCCATGGCGACGGTCGGCAGCCCGACGCTCATCGCCTCGATCAGCGACATCGAGAAGCTCTCGGTGTGGGAGGTGAGCGCGTAGACCGCCGCGCTCGCCAGCACGCTGCGCAGGTCGAGCGAGTAGCCCATCAGCCGGACCGAGTCGGTCAGGCCGAGCTCCTCGATCTGCGCCTCGAGCCGGCGGTCCTCGGGACCGGCGCCGTACACGTGCAGCTGCCAGTCGGGATGCGCCGCGGCGACCGGCGCGAACGCACGGATCATGCGTGCGTGCCCCTTGGCCGCGTCGAGGCGACCGGCCGTCACGACCACCTTGGCATCGAGCAGCGCCGGCTCCCCGGCCACCGGCCAGGGCAGCGCGTTGGGCACATGGTGGATCCGGCACGCGGCCTCGGGAAAACGCGTGCGGTAGTCGTCGGCGTCGGCGGCGGTCAGCACCGTGAACGCATCGAGGCGGGGGATGGCGTGGTCGAGGACGGCGGTGGACCGGTCCGGGACGAAGCGCTTCTCGAAGTGCCCGTGGTCCTGCCCGACGACGGGTACGTCGCTGGACGGGCGCAGCTGCAGCGCGGCGAGGTGCAGCGACGGACGGGTCGAGAGCAGCACGCCGTCCGTGACGTCGGCCAGGGCGCGGCGCAGCACGAGGTCGGTGAGGTGGTTCATCCGGCCGCCCTCGGCAGGGGCGGGGCGGAGCCGGCTCGGCCGTGCCGCCAGCTCGGCGCGGAGCGCGCTACGCCGCCGCGGCGTCGGGTGCAGCACCCGCACGGTCAGCCGCGGGTGGTGCGCGAAGCGTGGCACCCGCCGGCTGCGGAACAGGCTCAGCAGCGTGACGTCGTGGTCGGCCGCGAGGTGGTTGGCCAGGTTGACGACGGTGCGCGCGACGCCGCCTCCTCCGAATGCGTCGAAGACGAGGACGTGGACGCGCAGCCGGCTCAGTCCTTGATCTCGCAGACGACGGCGCCGCTGGTGACCGAGCCGCCGACCTCGGCGTCGAGGCCGGTGACGGTGCCGGCCTTGTGGGCCTTGAGCGGCTGCTCCATCTTCATCGCCTCGAGCACGACGATGACGTCGCCCTCGGCGACCTGCTGGCCCTCCTCGACGGCGACCTTGACGATCGTGCCCTGCATCGGCGAGGTGACCGCATCACCGCTGACGGCCGCGCCGGCCTTCTTGCTCTTGGCGCGCTTGGGCTTCTTCGCGCCGCCACCGGCAGCGGCGATCCCGCCAAGGCCGGCCGGGAGCACGACCTCGATGCGGCGGCCGCCGACCTCGACGGCGACGGCCTGCCGCTCCTCGGGCTCGGGGGTCTCGGCGACCTCGCCGCCGTACGGCTCGATCTTGTTGTCGAAGTCGGTCTCGATCCAGGTGGTGTAGACGTCGAACGATCCCTCGCCGGTCGGGTTGGACGCGGCGACGTACGCCGGGTCGGAGACAACCGCCTGGTGGAACGGGATCACCGTGGGCATGCCCTCCACGACGAACTCGTCGAGCGCGCGGCGCGAGCGCTCGAGCGCCTGGGTGCGGTCGCGGCCGCTGACGATGAGCTTGGCCACCAGGGAGTCGAACGAGCCGGGCACGGTCTCGCCCTGGTCGTAGCCGCCGTCGAGGCGGACGCCCGGACCGGACGGCTGGTGCCAGCGGGTGAGCGTGCCGGGTGCGGGCATGAAGTTGCGACCGCCGTCCTCGGCGTTGATGCGGAACTCGATGGAGTGGCCGCGGATCTCGGGGTCGTCGTAGCCGAGCTCCTCGCCGGCGGCGATGCGGAACATCTCGCGGACGAGGTCGATCCCGGTGACCTCCTCCGACACCGGGTGCTCGACCTGGAGCCGGGTGTTGACCTCGAGGAAGGAGATCGTGCCGTCGGCGGCGACGAGGAACTCGCAGGTGCCGGCGCCGACGTAGCCGGCCTCCCGCATGATCGCCTTGGACGACTCGTAGAGCCGCTGGACCTGGTCGTCGGAGAGGAACGGCGCGGGCGCCTCCTCGACGAGCTTCTGGTGCCGGCGCTGCAGGGAGCAGTCGCGGGTGGAGACGACCACGACGTTGCCGTGCTGGTCGGCGAGGCACTGGGTCTCGACGTGGCGCGGCCGGTCGAGGAACTTCTCCACGAAGCACTCGCCGCGTCCGAACGCCGTGACCGCCTCGCGCACGGCGGACTCGAACGCGTCGGCGACCTCGCTCATCTCGCGGGCGACCTTGAGGCCGCGGCCACCGCCGCCGAACGCGGCCTTGATCGCGATCGGCAGGCCGTGCTCCTCGGCGAACTTCACGGCCTCGTCGGCGTTCTCCAGCGGGTCCTTCGTGCCGGGCGCGAGCGGGGCGCCTACCTTCTCGGCGATGTGCCGGGCCCGGACCTTGTCGCCGAGCGCCTCGATCGCCGAGGGCGGCGGGCCGATCCAGACGAGCCCGGCG
Source organism: Nocardioides sp. (assembly GCA_036280235.1). Classification (GTDB taxonomy): domain Bacteria; phylum Actinomycetota; class Actinomycetes; order Propionibacteriales; family Nocardioidaceae; genus Nocardioides_B. The sequence goes on along the minus strand of DASURB010000017.1, from coordinate 52,191 downwards.
TCGATGACGGCCTTGGCGAAGTCGGCGTTCTCGGCGAGGAAGCCGTAGCCGGGGTGCACCGAGTCGGCGCCGGAGCGCTTGGCGACGTCGAGGATCTTCTCGATCGACAGGTAGGACTCGGCCGGGGTGGCGCCGCCGAGGCTGTAGGCCTCGTCGGCCAGGCGAACGAACAGCGCGTCCCGGTCGGGGTCGGCGTACACCGCGACGCTGCCGATGCCGGCGTCCTTGCACGCCCGGATGACCCGGACCGCGATCTCACCGCGGTTCGCGATGAGGACCTTCTGGAGCGGCTTGACGTTCGCCGATGCGGCCACGGGTTTCTCTCCTTGCGCCTCGCGAGTGACGTTCGGGAGTCTAGGGCCCCGGGTCGGGACCGAGCAGGTGACCACTGCCACACCCCGGTCGCAGCGAGCTGAGAAGGGGGACCGCGTCGTGCGCGACTACCGGTCGTCGGACGACGACAACACCCGCTGGTCGGGCTTTCCGTTCCGCGAGGGCGACATCGTCATCTCGACGCGTTCGAAGTCCGGTACGACGTGGATGCAGATGATCTGCGCGCTACTCGTCCTCGGCACTCCGGACCTGCCCGCGCCGTTGACCACGTTGTCACCGTGGGTCGACCACCGGGTCGAGCCGGTGGAGGACGTGTTCGCGCGGCTGGAGGCGCAGCGGCACCGGCGGTTCGTCAAGACGCACACCCCGCTCGACGGGCTGCCACTCGACCCGCGCGCGGCATACGTCGTGGTGGCCCGGCACCCGCTGGACATGGCGGTGTCGCTCTACCACCAGGGCGCCAACATCGACCGGCGTCGCCTGCGTGAGCTGACCGGCGTATCCGAGCCGACGGGACCCGAGCCGCCTCGACCGGACCTGCACACGTGGCTGCGTGCCTGGACGGAGCGCGAGACCACGCCGCAGCAGTCGCTCGACTCGCTCGTCGGCGTGCTGCACCACGTGACAGACGCGTGGCGGCGCCGGGAGAGCCGGGAGGTCGACGTGCTGCTGGTGCACTACGCGGACCTGCTGGCCGACCTCGACGGCGAGATGCGCCGCATCGCGGCGGCGCTGGGCATCGAGGTGGACGAGGAGCGCTGGCCGGCGCTGGTCGAGGCGGCGACGTTCGCGTCGATGCGGCAACGGTCGGACGAGCTCACGCCCAACACGCTGGGCGTGCTCAAGGACTCAGCGGCGTTCTTCCGCCGCGGGTTCTCCGGTGCGGGCCGCGAGGTGCTGACCGCCGAGGAGCTCGCCCGCTACGAGGCGCGGGTCCGGGACCTGGCCCCGCCCGAGGTCGTGGCCTGGCTGCACCGGTAGGTGGTCACACCGCGTCAGGGCGCGCGCAACGCCTCCACCGTCTCGCGCAGACCCTGCTCCAGCGGACGGGGTCGCCAGCCGAGCTCCTGCTGCGCCCGCTCCGACGTGCCGTAATACGTCGCGAGCCCTGCTCGCATCGTCTCGGCGGCGTACCCAGGGGGCAGCGGCACCACCTTGCCGACCGCGCCGAGGACGCCGGCGGTCGCGCGGACCATGCGCTCGGGCAGCACACGCGGCCCGGGCGTGCCGGCGATCGCCGCGACCTGGCGCAACCCGTCGGCGAGCCGTATCTGCGGGCCGGTGAGCATGTAGGACTGGCCGGGCTCGCCGCGCTCCATCGCGAGCACGTGCCCGCGGGCGACGTCGTCGACGTGCGCCCAGCAGACGCCGCCGGCGGCCGGGACGGGCGGCCTCTTGCCACGGACCACCTGCGCGATCAGGTCTCCGGTCTGCGCGGTGTCGCCCGGGCCGTAGACGAGGCCGGGCTGCACGATCACGACCGGCAGACCGTCGTACGCGAAGTCGAGGGCGACATCGTGCGCCGCGGCCTTGGTGCGGTCGTAGCTCGAGATGTGCGTGCCGGTGAACCGGTAGGTCTCGTCGACCACCTGCTCCTCGGTGTCGGAGTTGACCGCGACCGTGCTCGTGTAGACCACGCGTCGCACGCCGTTGCGCAGCGCCGCCTCGAGCACGTTGCGGGTGCCCTGCACATTGACCCGGTCTCCGGTGGCGGCGCCGTCGCGCTCGCCGAGGCGGTACCAGCCGGCGACGTGGAAGAGCCCGTCGACGCCCGTGGTGAGTGCGTCCAGGACAGACACGCTGTCGAGGTCCCCGGGCCGCAGCTCGACGCCGAGCTCGGTCAGTGCGGTCGCCCGGGCGGGGTCGCGGACGAGCGCGACCACCTCGTGCCCGGCCTCGCGCAGCTGCCGCGCGAGCGCACCTCCGACGAACCCGGTCGCTCCCGTCATCGCGTAGCGCATGCGACCGATCGAACCAGAAGGCTCCTCAGAGCCGGTGCCGCACCCACACGTTCGGCTCGACGTACACCGCGTAGTCGTGGTCCAAGTCGCACACCACCGGGACCAACGCGAGCGGTACGACGACCTCGCCGGAGGTGTCGAACGACAGCCCGGTCCACTCGCGCCACTGGGCGAGCGAGCCGGCGATCACCATCGACCGGGGGGCGACCCCGTGGATCGTCGCGCCGGCCCGGACGTGGGTGCGCAGCCACGCGTCGACGGGCAGCCCGTCGCCGCGCGTGCGCCGGATGTAGGCGGCGGCGGTCTCGTGCGGGTCGTGGTGCTTCTCGTTCGGCCGCACCGGCGCGACCAGCTCGGCGTACCCGGCCTCCGCCGCAGCCGTGCGCAGCGCGGCGAGCATCCGGTGCGAGAGGCCCTGGCCGAGGTGGTCCGGCCGGACCGCGATCTCCAGCGCGCTGACGGTGTCGGTGCGGGTGCCGTTCTCGTGGTCGCGGAACGCCCACAGCAGCACCCGGTCCCAGCCGCCCGACGGCAGCTCGCCCTCGCGGTGACCGTGCAGCTCGAACGGCGCCGCGAAGGCACGCGCGACGACCTCGCCCCCGTCGGTCGCGACCAGGCTGAGGTCGGGGAACGTCGACGGCACCCGGCCGAAGAACGCCGCGGCCGTGTCGTCGTGGCCCATGAACTCCGGCCAGGTGTCCGGCATCCGCCAGAGCGGACCGTGCAGCTCCGGTCGCTCGGCGACGGAGGTGATCCGCACGTCGCTCATGCTGCGATGGTCACAGCCCGCCGGCGTGCTGTCGCGTGAGTTTCAGCGACGGGCTAGCGCAGCTTCGCCAGGTCCTCGTGGCAGCGCTCGGCCACCCTGTCGAGCTCGGTCATCGTCTCGTCGATGTCGCGGCGCATCTGCTCGAGCTCTGCCCGCCGTACCTCGATCTGGTCGAGCAGGTAGCGCAGCTGTCCCGCCTCGCCCGGCTGGTCGTCGTACATGTTCACGATCGTGGCGATCTCCGGCAGCGAGAAGCCCAGCCGCTTGCCGCGCAGCACGAGCTGCAGACGGATCCGCTGCCGGGTGTCGTAGACCCGCTGGGTGCCGCGGCGGGCGGGGGAGAGCAGCCCGACGTCCTCGTAGTGCCGGATCGTCCGCAGCGTCACGCCGAACTCCTCGGCGAGCTGGCTGATGGTCCAGGTCTCTTCGGTCTCCGGCACGGGATCCGTCCTCGGTGGCTTCGGCTGAGGCTTGCGCTTCCGTAACGGAAGCGTGCTTACGTTGACGTAAGCGTAAGGGCCGGGTGGGGTCCGAGGTCTCGACAGGCCCGCCCTCCCGGCGCACGATCGTCTGACCAGGAGAATCCCGATGATCTTCGAGCTGTCCGCCGAGCACGAGGCCTTCCGCCGCTCCGTCCGCGAGTTCGCCGAGGCCGAGATCGCCCCGCACGCCGCCGAGTGGGACCGCAAGCACCACTTCCCGTCCGACGTCGTCCAGAAGATGGGCGCCCTCGGCCTGTTCGGGCTCACCGCGCCCGAGGAGTACGGCGGGGCCGGGCTGTCCGGCGAGGAGGGCGGCTTCACCTCGCTGTGCCTGGCCATCGAGGAGATCGGCCGCGTCGACCAGTCGATGGGCATCACGCTCGAGGCCGCCGTCGGCCTGGGCATCAACCCGATCCTGACCTTCGGTACCGACGAGCAGAAGCAGACCTGGCTCCCTGACCTGGTCTCGGGTCGCCGGCTCGCCGGCTTCGGCCTCACCGAGCCGGGCTCCGGCTCCGACGCCGGCTCCACGCGCACCAAGGCCGAGCTCGTCGACGGCCAGTGGGTGATCAACGGCTCGAAGCAGTTCATCACCAACTCCGGTGCCGACATCACCTCGGTGGTCACGGTGACCGCCCGCACCGGCACGCGCGCCGACGGCCGTCCCGAGATCAGCACGATCATCGTCCCGTCGGACACGCCGGGCTTCACCGCCGAGCCGGCCTACGACAAGCTCGGCTGGCACGCCTCCGACACCCACCCGCTGACGTTCACCGACGCGCGGGTGCCCGAGGCCAACCTGCTCGGCGAGCGCGGCCGCGGCTTCGCGCAGTTCCTCGCCACGCTCGACGACGGCCGCGTGGCCATCGCCGCGCTGGCGGTCGGCTGCATCCAGGCCTGCCTCGACATGAGCCGGCAGTACGCCAACGAGCGCACCACGTTCGGCGTACCGATCGGGCAGAAGCAGGGCGTCGCGTTCCAGATCTCCGACCTCGAGGTCATGCTCCGCGCGTCGCGGCTGCTGACCTACCAGGCCGCCGCGATGAAGGACGCCGGCCGTCCGGCCAAGGAGTTCAAGCAGGCCGCCGCGGTCGCCAAGCTCTACGCCACCGAGTCGGCGGTCACGGCTACGCGCATCGCGACGCAGGTCTTCGGCGGGTACGGGTTCATGGAGGAGTACCCGGTGGCGCGGTTCTACCGCGACGCCAAGGTGCTCGAGATCGGCGAGGGCACCTCCGAGGTGCAGCGGATGCTGATCGCCCGCGGCCTCGGCCTGCCCGTCGAGTAACAGCGTCGAGCAACAGCGCCGAGTAACAGCGCCGAGTAACAGGCAGAGCGGCGGCCGCCCATTAGGCGGCCCCCTCTAACCTCGTCGCATGGGTCGTCGGTGGAAGCGGTTGACGGCCGAGGCTTCGAAGTTCCTGACCGTCGGCGGCGTCGCCACCCTGGTGGCCCTGCTGATCTTCAACGTGCTGGTGCACGGCTACTTCGGCGGCCCCGGCCCGCTCAACGAGCAACCCCTGCTCGCGTTCGTGCTGGCCAACACCGTCGGCATGGTCGTCAGCTACCGCGGCTCGCGGTCGTGGGCGTTCCGCGACCGCGAGGCAGTCGGACCGACCGGCGGCCGCGTCACGTTCTTCGTGATCAACGTGCTGTCGATGGCGATCCCGCTCGGCTGCCTGGCGATCACCCGCTACGGGTTCGGCCTCACCGACCCGGTCTCGGACAACATCGCGGCCAACGTCGTCGGTCTCGGGCTCGGCACCGCCGCCCGCTTCTGGGCGACCCGCCGGTTCATCTTCCTCAGCCCGCGCCGGGCCGCGAAGCGCAGGGCGGAAGCGGCGGCGGCCGAGCAGGCATGACCGGGCCGTCCGCCCGCGTCCTCACCCGGCCGGACGAGGTCGCGGAGACGCTGCCCGGCCTGGCGTGCGTCTACCGCGCGGCGTTCGGGGCGTACGGCGAGGGCGACGACGAGATACGCCGGTTCACCGACGAGCAGCTGCCCAAGCACGCGGCCCGGGACGGCTTCCGGATGGTCGTGCTGCAGGACGAGGACGGGCCCGTCGCGTTCGGCTACGGCTACACCGGCGAGCGCGGCCAGTGGTGGTCGGACTGGGTCGCCGGGCTCGCGCCGGCCGGCGTCGTCGACGAGTGGCTCGGCGGACACTTCGAGCTCGTCGAGCTCGCGGTCGACCCCGCGTGGCAGCGACGGGGCCTCGGCGCGCGGGCGCACGACCTGCTGCTCGAGGGCCTCCCGCACGAGCGCGCGCTGCTCACGACGTACCGCGACGAGGAGCGGCCGGCGCCGCGGCTCTACCGGCGGCTCGGCTGGCGACCGCTCGCCGAGCTGAACGAGGACACCGTGCTCTACGGGCGGGTGCTGCGCAGCGAGTCGAGGTAGGCGCGAGCCTCGTCGTACTTCGGCAGCAGCCCCTGCGCCTCGGCCTCCGCCAGCGTCGGCGCGGCCGCGTCCTTCTCCGAGAGCAACGGCTCGAAGGTCGAGCCGTCGCGCCCCGTGGTCGGCCACTCGATGCCGATCGCCGGGTCGAGCGGGTTGACCCCGTGCTCGCGGCCCGGGGCGTACGTCGCGCTGCACAGGTAGGTGATCGTGGTCTGGTCGTCGAGGGCCACGAACGCGTGGCCGAGCCCCTCGCTCACGAACACCGCTCGGCGGTCGACGTCGTCGAGGAGCACCGCGTCCCACTGACCGAAGGTCGGCGAGCCGACGCGGATGTCGACGACGACGTCGAGCAGCGCGCCGCGCGGGCAGAACACCCACTTGGCCTGGCTCGGAGGCACGTCCGCGAAGTGGATGCCGCGGATCGAGCCGGCTGCGGACACCGACGCGTTGGCCTGCAGCAGGTCGAGCCGACGGCCGGTGGCCTCCTCGAGCTTGTCGGCCCGGAACCACTCCAGGAACGCACCGCGGCTGTCGCCGTGCACGACGGGTGTCATCTCGTACGCGTCGGGCACGTTCAGCTCGCGGATCTGCATGCCGGTTAGGGTACAAATCGGTCGGGCGGGTCCCGGCACTGGTCATCGCCCCGGCAACGCAGGAGGACTCGTGCGCTGGCTCGTCACCGGATCGGCCGGGATGCTCGGCACCGACCTCGTCGCGACGCTGCGCGAGCGCGGCGAGGACGTCACACCCCTCGTGCGCGGCGATGTCGACCTGCACGACCCGGCCGCGGTCGCGCGAGCCGTCGCCGACCACGACGTCGTGGTGAACTGCGCGGCCTGGACCCGGGTCGACGACGCGGAGGAGCACGAGGCCGAGGCGCTCGAGGTCAACGGCACGATCCCCGACATCATCGCCCGCGCGATCGCGGACACTTCGGCGCGGATGGTGCAGATCAGCACCGACTACGTCTTCGACGGCCACGCCACCACGCCCTACGCCGAGGACGCACCGACCGCGCCGCGCTCCGCCTACGGCCGCACCAAGGCGGCCGGCGAGGAGGCCGTGCGGGCTGCGCTACCGGACCGGCACTACGTGGTGCGGACCGCCTGGCTGTACGGCGCGCACGGACCGTGCTTCCCGAAGACGATGGCGCGGCTGGTGCGCGAGCGCGGGACCGTCAGCGTGGTCGACGACCAGGTCGGGCAGCCCACCTGGACCGTGGACGTGGCCGACGTCGTGGTGCGGCTGGTGCGGGCGGACGCGCCGGCGGGCAGCTACCACGCGACATCGTCCGGGCAGTGCTCGTGGTTCGAGCTGGCCCGCGCCGTGGTGGCGTCGGCAGGGCTCAACCCCGAGGCCGTGACGCCGACCACCAGCGACGCGTTCGTGCGGCCCGCTCCGCGGCCGGCGTACAGCGTCCTCGGGCACGACGCGCTCGTCCGCGCCGGCGTCGAGCCGATCGGGGACTGGCGCGATCGGTGGGAGGTCGCCGCGCCTTCGGTGCTGGCCGGCTGATGCCCGTCACGATCCGGCCCGGCACGCCGGACGACGCGGACGCCCTGATGGAGCTGTGGGAGGCGGCCGGGTTGAAGTTCCGCGCGCACGAGGTCGCCGCCGAGCTGGCGTCGGTGACCGCGCGCGACCCGGAGGTCGTGCTCGTGGCCGAGGACGAGTCGGGGCTGGTCGGCTCGGTGTTCGGCGCGTTCGACGGCCGGCGGGGCTGGGTCAACCGGCTCGCCACCCGGCCCGACCGGCGCGGCGAGGGCGTCGCACGCGCGCTGATGGACCGGCTCGAGGACGCGCTGCGCGCCAAGGGCTGCACCAAGGTCAACCTGCTGGTGCGGCGGTCCAACGACGAGGTGCTGGAGTTCTACGCGCGCCGCGGTTACGTCGCGGACGACGTGGTGTTCATCGGCAAGCGGCTCACCGACGACTGACGGGCGGCCAGGCTTCCCCGGCGCGGCACCCCTGGCTCCTGGGATTGACTCGCCAGGGGCACCGCTGCGCCCTCAGGCCGGATGTGGGAGCCGGTCATCCCCGGGGGCGCACAACGAAGGTACGGGTCCGGGCCCCCTTCCGTCCGGCGAATCGCGGACGTTGACCCGCCCGGACTGGTCAGGGCGGGTCAGCAGCGTTCAGGAGCCGGCCACGCCGTTCCACAGGTCGGTCCAGCGGACGCCGAGCTCGGCGAACATCTCGCGCACGACAGGCAGGCTGATCCCGACCACGTTGTGCGGGTCGCCCTCGAGTCCGCGCACGAACGCGCCGCCGAGACCGTCGACGGTGAACGCGCCGGCGACCTGGAGCGGTTCACCGGTCGCGACGTACGCCGCGATCTCCTCGTCGCTGACGTCGGCGAAGTGCACGACCGTGTCGGCCGCGCGCAGCACCTCGCGTCCGGTGGCGACCTCGACGAGGCAGTGGCCGGTGTGCAGCACCCCCGACCGGCCGCGCATGCTGCGCCAGCGGGCGGTCGCGTCGTCGGCGTTGTCGGGCTTGCCGAGCACCGCGCCGTCGAACTCCAGCACCGAGTCGCAGCCGAGCACCCAGGACGTGTCCGCGGGGTCGACGGTCTCGGCGACGGCGCGGGCCTTGAGCTCGGCGAGCCGGGCGGCGACCACCGCCGGGTCCGGGTCGTCGACCTGGGACTCGTCGACCCCCGACACGATCACGCGCGGGTGCACGCCCGCGTCGCGCAGCGTGGCCAGCCGGGCGGGGGAGGCGGAGGCCAGGACGAAGCGGTCGCCCAACGGCGCAGGCGGCACGGGTGGCGCGGTCACTGGATGCGGGCCAGCGCGGCCTGCAGCGGGTCGAGACCGATCGAGCCGAGATCGAGCGCCGCGCGGTGGAACGCCTTGAGGTCGAACCGGTCGCCGAGCCGCGCCTTGGCGTCGTCGCGGGCCTGCAGCCAGATCCGTTCGCCGACCTTGTACGACGGCGCCTGACCCGGCCAGCCGAGGTAGCGGTTGATCTCGAACCTGATCAGCTCCTCCTCCATGCGCGTGTGCTCGCGGAGGAACTGGGTGCCGAGCTCGCGGTCCCACGTCTCGCCCGGGTGGAAGCCGAACGGGTTGTCGCGCGGGATCCCGAGCTGCAGGTGCATGCCGATGTCGATGATCACCCGCGCGGCGCGGAAGGCCTGCGCGTCGAGCATGCCGAGCTTGTCGCCGGGGTCGTCGAGGTGGCCGAGGTCGTCCATCAGGCGTTCGGCGTACAGCGCCCACCCCTCGCCGTGCCCGGACACCCAGCACATCAGCCGCTGCCAGCGGTTGAGCGTCTCGTGGCGGTAGGCGGTCTGGGCGACCTGGAGGTGGTGGCCGGGGACGCCCTCGTGGAAGACGGTGGTGACCTCGCGCCAGGTGGAGAACTCGGTCTGGGTGTCGGGCACCGCCCACCACATGCGGCCGGGCCGGCTGAAGTCCTCGGACGGTCCGGTGTAGTAGATGCCCCCGTCGGAGGTCGGTGCGATCCGGCACTCGATGCGGCGCACCGGCTCGGGGATGTCGAAGTGCACGTCGGCCATCTCGGCGATCGTGCGGTCGGCGAGCTCCTGCATCCAGGCGGCGAAGGCCTCCTTGCCCTGGATGGTGCGGGCCGGGTCGGCGTCGAGGGCGGCCACGGCGTCGTCGACCGAGCCGCCGGGGACGATCTTGTCGGCGACCCGCGCCATCTCGTCCTCGATGCGGGCGAGCTCCTGCCAGCCCCAGTCGTAGGTCTCGCGCAGGTCGATGGTGGTGCCGAGGAAGTGCCGCGAGCCGAGGGAGTAGAGCTCCTCGCCGCAAGCCTCGACCGGCCGGCCGCGCGGGGCGAGCTCGTCGGTGAGGAACCGGCCGAACTCCGCGACCGCGTCGCTCGCCTCCCGGGCGTGCTGCTCGAGCCGGTCGCGCAGGGCACCCTCGCGGCCGGAGCCCTCGACGAACGAGAGGAAGAAGTTGCCGCTGGAGCCGACCTGGCCGGTCCAGGAGCGGACCTGCTCGGCGACCTCGGCGAGCTGGCGCTGTGCCGCGACCCGGCCGCGGTCGGCAGCGTCGAGGAGCGTCGCGCGGTAGCCGTCGAGGGCGGCCGGGAACGCCGCCAGCCGGGCGTCGATGTTCTCCCGCGCCGCGTCGTCGCTCGTGTCCATCAGGTCGAGCACCGAGCGCATGTCGTAGAGCGGGCTCGACACCACCGAGATCTGCGACTGCGGCACCAGTGCGTCGTGGAGCTCGACGTCGAGCGAGAGCCGCTCGATGAACGCGTCCCGGGCGACCTGCTCGGCCTCGTCGGTCGGCGTCGCGGCCTGCGCCTTGGCCAGTGCGTCCCGGGTGAGGCGGTCGCGCGCGGCGAAGCCGTCGGGGGAGTAGTCGGTCAGGCGGTCCTCGTGCCCGGGCACGCCGAGGTACGTCGCGGACACCGGGTCGAGGGCGCAGTAGTCCTCGACGTAGGCGTCGGCGATCGCGTCCACGGGGCGGACGGTGTTCTCGGCGGGGCTCACACGAGCACCCTAGATGTGGGGTTCGACCGGGTGGAACGGAACCGCCAGGTCACGGGCCGTGCGCGTCCAGTGGCGGCTCAGTGCGGCAGCCCGCTCGTCTGCCAGCCACCGGGGCCGGCGGACAGCGGTCGCCGCACCGCGCGGCGCGGGGAGGCCCAGCGCGACGGCGGCGGGCCCGCCGCCGTGCCTCCCGCGTTGGACGCGGCGATCCCCTGGAGGACGGCGACGAGCGCCGCGACCTCCTCGGGGCTCGCGTCGCCCTTGATCGCGAACAGCGGCGGGCGCGGCGCCTCGGTCGCCTCGGTGGTTTCTGCGCTCTCGGTACCTCCGTCGGGGCCGGTCACAGCGGGATGTTCCCGTGCTTCTTCGGCGGCAGGCTCTCGCGCTTGGTGCGCAGCAGCCGCAGCGCGCGGACGACCTCGGACCTGGTCTCGTGCGGGTGGATGACCGCGTCGACGTAGCCGCGCTCGGCGGCGAGGTACGGGTTGGCGAGGTGGTCTTCGTACTCCGTGATCAGCTCCGCCCGACGGGCCTCGGGGTCCTCGGCCTCGGCGAGCTCGGAGCGGTACAGGATGTTGACCGCGCCCTGCGCGCCCATCACCGCGATCTGCGCGGTGGGCCAGGCCAGGTTGATGTCGGCGCCGAGGTGCTTGGACCCCATCACGTCGTACGCGCCGCCGTAGGCCTTGCGGGTGATCACCGTGACCAGCGGGACCGTCGCCTCGGCGTAGGCGTAGATCAGCTTGGCGCCGCGGCGGATGATGCCGTTCCACTCCTGGTCGGTGCCGGGCAGGAAGCCGGGCACGTCGACGAAGGTCAGCACCGGGATGTTGAAGGCGTCGCAGGTGCGGACGAAGCGCGCGGCCTTCTCGGAGGCGTCGATGTCGAGGGTGCCGGCGAGCTGCATCGGCTGGTTGGCCACGACGCCGACCGGGCGGCCCTCGACGCGGCCGAAGCCGACGACCATGTTGGGCGCGAACAGCGCCTGCACCTCGAGGAACTCCTCGTCGTCGAGCACGGACTCGATGACGGTGTGCATGTCGTAGGGCTGGTTCGGCGAGTCCGGGATCAGCGTGTCCAGGGCCCGGTCGGTTTCGGTGGCCTCGAGCTCCGCCTCCCCCATGTCAGACTCTGGGTAGACGACGGGCTCGTCGAGGTTGTTCTGCGGCAGGTAGGACAGCAGCGCCTTGACGTACTCGATCGCGTCGGACTCGTCGTGGCCCATGTAGTGCGCGTTGCCGGACTTGGTGTTGTGCGACCGCGCACCGCCGAGGTCCTCCATCGACACGTCCTCGCCGGTGACGGTCTTGATGACGTCGGGACCGGTGATGAACATGTGCGAGGTCTGGTCGACCATCACGGTGAAGTCGGTGACCGCGGGGGAGTAGACCGCGCCGCCGGCACAGGGCCCCATGATGAGCGAGATCTGCGGGATCACGCCGGAGGCGTGCACGTTTCGCCGGAAGATCTCGCCGTAAAGCCCGAGCGAGACCACGCCCTCCTGGATGCGCGCGCCGCCGGAGTCGTTGATGCCGATGATCGGGCAGCCGGTCTTCATGGCGAGGTCCATGACCTTCACGATCTTCTCGCCGAACACCTGGCCGAGCGAGCCGCCGAAGACGGTGAAGTCCTGCGCGAACACGCAGACCTGGCGGCCGTCGATGGTGCCGTAGCCGGTGACCACGCCGTCGCCGTACGGGCGGTTCTTCTCCATGCCGAACGCCGTCGACCGGTGCCGGGCCAGCTCGTCGAGCTCGATGAACGAGCCCTCGTCGAGCAGCTCCTCGATCCGCTCACGGGCGGTCTTCTTGCCCCTGGCGTGCTGCTTCTCGATCGCCCGCGCCGAGCCGGCGTGGATCGCTTCGTCGAGGCGCCGGGTGAGGTCCTCGGCCTTGCCTGCGGTGGTGTGGATGTCGATGTCCGCCGGGACCTCGGTGCCCTCACCGGGCTTGCTCGCGACTGCTTCGCTCACGGGGTCGATCGCCTCCTTGTGGGTCTCACGGGAGACTAGTCGCTGTGACGACCGACGAGATGTGGCGCCTGCCACTCCGGGCCGACGCGGTCGCCGACGCACTCGACCTGTCCCGGTGGCGTCCGGAGGTGCTGGACGCGTCTCCGTCGACCAACGCGGTCGTCGCGGACCGGGCCCGGGCGGGAGAGGCGCCGGGCCTGCTGGTGGTCGCCGACCACCAGACCGCCGGGCGTGGCCGGCTGGACCGGACCTGGGTGACACCCGCCGGCGCGGCGCTGACGTTCTCGCTGCTGGTCGCGCCCGAGCAGGTGCCGGTGGCGCGCTGGCCGTGGCTGCCGCTGCTGGCCGGGGTGGCGGTGGCCCGAGCGGTACGGCGGGTGGCCGGCGTCGACGCGGTGCTGAAGTGGCCGAACGACGTGCTCGCCGGCGACCGAAAGCTCACGGGGATCCTCGTCGAGCGGGTCGAGGGGCCGCGCCACGCGTCGGCCGTCGTCGGCATCGGGATCAACGTGCTGCAGCGCCGCGACGAGCTGCCGGTCGACGCCGCCACCTCCGTCGCGATCGAGGCCGGGCGCCCCGTCGACCGGGTTGCGCTGCTGGCCGAGGTGGTCGACCAGCTCGGGTGGTTGTACGACGAGTGGGTCGCGACGTCCGGTGAAGCCCGGGCGTCCGGGTTGCTCGACGTCTACACCGGCCTGTGCGCCACGGTCGGGCAGGAGGTGCGCGTGCACCTGCCGCGCGACGAGGAGCTGCGCGGCGTCGCGGACCACGTGGACGACGACGGGCGCCTCGTCGTGGTCGGGCCGTCCGGACCGGTCGCGCTCGGGGCCGGCGACGTCGTCCACGTCCGGCGTACGTCGTAAAGGGCGTGACATGATCGAGCCGTGGCGTTTCCCAGCAGGCTCCTCAACGAGGGCGAGCACGTCGTCGTGCACACGCGCACGCACGTCAAGGCGCTGCTGGTCCCTGCCCTGCTGCTGATCGTGCTGGCCGCCGTCGGCGGGTTCCTGGTCTCGATCGTGCCCGCGTCGAGCGCGCAGCCGCTGGTGCAGCTGGTGATCTGGGCGCTCGTCGGACTGGTCGCGATCTGGTGGGTCGTCAAGCCGTTCGTGCTCTGGCTGACCACGACGTACACCTTCACCAACCGGCGCTTCATCAAGCGCAGCGGGTTCATCGCCAAGCAGGGCCGCACCATCCCGCTCAACCGGATCAGCGGCGTCGACTTCGACATCGGGATCGTCGACCGGCTGTTCGGCTGCGGCACGCTGGTCGTCTCCGACGCGAGCGAGAACGGCACCGTGCTGCTGCACGACATCCCGCAGGTCGAGCGCGTGCAGATGCAGGTGTCGGAGGAGCTGCACCGGATCGCCAACCCGGGCTACCCGGGCTACCACGAACGTGCCGATGACGGCGCCTGACCCCGACGCGTTCACCAGCGAGGCGCTCGAGAGCGCGCTGCTCGGCGACCTGCCCCAGCTCACCAGCACCGACGTCGCCGAGGCCGCCGGCGTCCCGGTCGAGGACGCCCGCCGGCTGTGGCGCGCGCTCGGCTTCCCCGACCAGGGTGACGTCGCGGCGTTCACCGAGAGCGACAAGTCCGCGCTGGCGGCTGTCGTCGGCTCGGTGACCTCGGGCGCGATCGACTTCGACACCGCCGTCCGGCTCACTCGCGCCGTCGGCCAGACCATGGCGCGGCTCGCCGACTGGCAGGTAGCGACGCTGGCCAGCCGGGTCGAGGAGCTCGAGCGCGGCGACGAGGCGACCGGCAGCCGGATCGGCAGCGCGCTGCGGCTGGCCGAGGAGGTCGGGGTGCCGTTCGAGCACCTGCTGGTCTACGCCTGGCGCCGCCACCTGGCTGCTGCGGTCGCGCGCGTCGAGGCCCTGGGCGCCAACGACGAGGACCTGCACACTGTCGAAGTCACGGTCGGGTTCGCCGACCTGGTCCAGTTCACCGCGCTCTCCAACGAGATGAACGAGGACCGGATCGGCGACATGGTCGAGATCTTCGAGTCCCGGTGCGCCGACGTGGTGGCCGCCAAGAAGGGCCGGGTCATCAAGACCCTGGGCGACTCGGTGCTGTTCGTCTCCGACGACCCGGTCGGCGGCATGGACATCGCGCTCTCGATCATCGACGTGATCGGCAACGACACCCGCCTGCCCGACGTGAAGATCGGCATCGCCACCGGCGCCGTCGTGATGCGGCTCGGCGACGTCTTCGGCCCGCCGGTCAACATGGCCGCCCGGCTCACCGGCGTCGCTCGGCGCAACCGTGTGATCACCGACCGCGACACCGCCGTACGCCTGCCGTCGGACCGGTTCGAGTGGCGTGCGCTGCCGCCCCGCCCGCTGCGCGGGTTCGGCGTCGTGGAGCCGGTGACCGTCCGCCGCGCCTGACCCGCACGCCGCGCGGCCGATGCGGTATCGGCGGGTCGGTCAGCGTGACCTGGCCGTGACTAGACCGCGGCCTAGTCATTTCGGGCCAACCCCCTCGGAACCTCGCCTCGTGTCCGTTTTGTCCATTTACCTTGGTCGACATGATGAGTGTGCAGGGGGTCGACGTGGACCTCGCGGCCCGCCGCGTGTGGCGCGACGGGCAGGAGATCCGCCTGTCGAACAAGGAGTTCGACCTGGTCGCCTACCTGATCGCGCGCGCCGGCACGGTCGTCTCGCGCGAGGAGCTCATGCGGGAGGTCTGGCAGACGACGTTCTGGACGTCGGCCAAGACGATCGACGTGCACCTGGGCTGGGTGCGCCGCAAGCTCGGCGACGACACCCGCCGCCCGACGCTGATCACCACCATCCGAGGTCGCGGCCTGCGCTTCGAGGTGTCGCCGCCCGTGTACGCCGTCGACCAGGCCAAGTCCGCCTCCTGACGTCGTTCTCCTGAGCGCGCGGGCCCCCGATAGGGTCGGCGCGTGTCCAGCACGCCCACCGTCGCGATCATCGGAGGCGGCCAGCTCGCCCGGATGATGGCCCAGTCCGCGGTCGCGCTCGGCGTACCCCTGCGGCTGCTCGCCGAGGCCGAGGGCGTCTCGGCCGCGCAGGTCATCGCCGACACCCTGGTGGGCGACTACCGCGACCTCGAGACGCTGCGCAAGGTCACCGACGGCTGCTCGGTCGTCACCTTCGACCACGAGCACGTGCCGACCGAGCACCTGCACACGCTCACCGACGAGGGGCACGCCTGCCGGCCCGGTCCCGAGGCGCTCGTGCACGCGCAGGACAAGGCCGTGATGCGCGAGCGGCTCACCGCGCTCGACGTGCCCTGCCCGCGGCACGCGGTGGTCGAGGACGCCGACGCGGTCGAGCGGTTCGCCGCGACTGTCGGCGGCTTCCCGGTGGTGCTGAAGACGACGCGAGGCGGGTACGACGGCAAGGGCGTGTGGGTCGTCGGCTCGGCCGCCGAGTCCGCGGAGGCGTTCGAGACGGCCGCCGCGTCCGGCGTACGCATCCTCGCCGAGGAGAAGGTCGACTTCCGCCGCGAGCTGTCCGCGCTCGTCGCCCGCAGCCCGTCCGGCCAGGTGGCGGCGTACCCGGTCGTGGAGTCCGTCCAGCGCGACGGCATCTGCTGGGAGGTCGTCGCGCCCGCGCCGGACCTCGCCGCCGGCCTCGCCGTCGAGGCGCAGCAGATCGCGATGAAGGTGGCCGGCGAGCTCGACGTCACCGGCATCCTCGCGGTCGAGCTGTTCGAGACCCGCGATGGCCGCGTGCTGGTCAACGAGCTCGCGATGCGCCCGCACAACACCGGCCACTGGAGCATGGACGGCGCCGTCACCGGCCAGTTCGAGAACCACCTCCGCGCGGTGCTCGACCTTCCGCTCGGCTCGCCCGAGGCCCGCGCGCCCTGGACAGTGATGGTCAACATCCTCGGCGGCGACGACGAGCGGCTGGCCGGCGACCTGTACGCCGGCTACCCGCACGTGCTCGCCCGCGACCCGCGGCTGAAGGTGCACCTGTACGGCAAGGCCGTGAAGCCCGGTCGCAAGGTCGGGCACGTCACGGCGTACGGCGACGACCTCGAGGAGGTCCGCGAGCGGGCCCTGCACGCGGCGGCCTGGTTCCGCGGCGAGCTCGGTGAGGAGAGCGCGTGATCACCCCGCGAAACTCCTCCCTGCGCTGCGCACTCCGGTCGCGCTTCCGCGGGGACCCCGAACGAGAGGGAGATCTGTGAACAATCGCGTCGGCATCGTGATGGGCTCCGACTCCGACTGGCCGGTGATGAAGGACGCCGCCGAGGCGCTCGAGGAGTTCGGCGTGCCCTTCGAGGCCGACGTCGTCTCCGCGCACCGGATGGCCAAGGAGATGATCGAGTACGGCGAGCGCGCGGCCGAGCGTGGCCTGGCCGCGATCATCGCGGGCGCGGGAGGAGCGGCCCACCTGCCCGGCATGCTCGCGTCCGTCACGCCGCTGCCGGTGATCGGCGTACCCGTGCCGCTGAAGTACCTCGACGGCATGGACTCCCTGCTGTCCATCGTGCAGATGCCCGCCGGTGTCCCGGTCGCGACCGTAGCGATCGGCAACGCCCGCAACGCCGGGCTGCTCGCCGTGCGCATCCTCGCCGCGACCGACGCCGAGCTGCGTCAGAAGATGGTGGAGTTCCAGGAGTCGCTCGCCGCGTCCGCCCGCGAGAAGGGGAAGGCCGTGCGCGGCGAGTCCGCGCACCGGCTCGGGTTCTAGCCCTCCGGGTGGTCGAGCTTGTCGGGACCACTCCTCGTCGGGTGATCTCGACAGGCTCGATCAGCCGACGCTCAGCCCCGTGTGCTCGGCCGCGAACGCGAGCAGGTCGGCCACCTCGTCGGCGACGACCGAGGCGGGCTTGCCCAGACCGTGGCCCGTCGAGGTCTCGATCCGCGCGAGCACCGGCGCGTCGCCCGCCTGCGCACGCTGCAGCGCGGCGGTGAACTTGAAGCTGTGCGCCGGCACGACCCGGTCGTCGTGGTCGCCGGTGAGCACGAGCGTCGCGGGGTAGGCGGTGCGGTCCTCGATGTTGTGCAGCGGGGAGTACTCCCGCAGGACAGCGAACTCCTCCGGGTCCTCCGGCGAGCCGTAGTCGGCGATCCAGGCAGCGCCGATGGTGAACAGGTGGAAGCGCAGCATGTCCATCACGCCGACGGCCGGCAGCGCGACCGCACAGATGTCGGGACGCTGCGTCATCACCGCACCGACGAGCAGCCCGCCGTTGCTGCCACCGTGCAGCGCGAGCTGCTGGTGGGTGGTCACGCCCTCCGCGACGAGGTGGTCGGCCACGGCCGCGAAGTCGTCGAAGACGTTCTGCTTCACCGCGAGGCGGCCGGCGTCGTGCCACTCCTGGCCGTACTCGCTGCCCCCGCGCAGGTTCGCGATCGCGAGCACGCCTCCCGCCGCCAGCCAGCCGGCGAACGTGGCGCGGAACTCCGCGAGGATCGGGATGTGGAAGCCGCCGTACCCGTAGAGCAGCGTGGGCCGCGGCTCGTCGAGGTCGACGTCGGCGCGGTGGATGAGGAAGTACGGCACCTCGGTGCCGTCGAGGCTGGTCGCCCGGCGGCGCTCGGTGACGACGGCCGGTGGCGTCCACGTGGCCTCGCCCGGCGCCAGCCCGGTGAGCTCGGTGACGGAGCCGTCGGAGAGGTCGACGCGGTACGCCGTCAGCGGTGAGGTCACCGACGACATCCCGACGAACACCTCGGGGTCGCCGGCCTCGGAGTTGAGCTCGACGACCTTGCCGCCCTCGACGGCGACGACGCCGCGCTCGATGCCGTCGAGGCCGTAGCGCGTGATCCGCGGCTGCGCGTCGACGAGGTGGATGGTGAGGATCTCGTCGCCCGCGCCCTGCGCGTGCCACAGCGCCGAGTCCGACTCGGGCACTACGTCCTCGGTCTTCAGGCCGTCGTCCGCGAGCGTCGCGAGGTCGATGCGCACGACCTTGCCGAGCGGCGCCTCGTGGTCGGTGCGGACGTAGAGGTGGTCGCCGTCGGTGCGCACGAACGCGAACGCCGCGTAGACCTCGTCGACGACCTTGAGCGGCTCGCCCAGCCGCACGTCGTCGCCGTCGCGCTCGACGGGGTAGACCCAGAGCCGGGTCTTCTCCGACGTGCCTTCGTGGATGTGCACGACGAGCCAGCGGCCGTCGTGCGAGAGCTCCGGCGTGACGCTGAGTCGCGGGTTGTCCGGGAACTCGAGGACGAGCTCGTCCTCGCTCTGCGGCGTGCCGACCCGGTGCCGCCTCAGCTTGCCGCCCGGGAGCGCCTCGGCGTCGGTGCCCGTGCCGGTGCCGTCGACCTCGTAGTGCACGTAGAGGAAGGACCGGTCCGGCAGCCACGTGGCATCGCTGAACTTCACGTTGGTCAGCGTCTCGCCGGTCGGCTCACCTGTGGCGAGATCGAGCAGGTGCACCGACGTCCAGTCGCTGCCGCCGTCGCTGACCAGGTAGGCGAGCAGCGCGTCGTCCTTGCTGGCGCTGCGGGAGAACAGCGACGACGTGCCGTCCTCGGAGAACGTGTTGGGGTCGAGCAGCACGCGTGGCGCGTCCCGCAGCTCGTCGAGCGTGTCACCGACGTACAGCACGTCCTGCTCGAACGTCCCGTCGTTGCGGAGCACGACGTACCGGCCGCCGACCTTGTCGGGGGTGCCGGCGCGCGGGCGCGTCACGATCGCGGTGGTGAGCTCGTGGAACCACGGCCGTGAGGGGAGTGCGTCGAGGTGCGCGCGGGTCACCTCGTTCTGGGCCTTGACCCAGGCGGCGGTCTCCTCGGAGTCCGGGTCCTCGAGCCAGCGGTAGGGATCCTCGATGCGCTGACCGTGAAGGACGTCGACGGTGTCGTCGCGGCGCGTGTCAGGGTAGACCCCGTCGAAGGCGCGCGGCATCAGGCGACCGAGCCCGCCACGTGCGGCCACTCGATGGCGGGGCAGGTGTCCATGACCATCGGTACGCCGGCGGCGGTGGTGCGCTCGAACGCCTCGGGGTCGAGCACGCCGAGCTGGAACCACACGCCCTTCGCCCCGATCGCGACGGCCTCGTCGGCGAACTGGCCGGCCGCCTCGGAACGGCGGAACACGTCGACCACGTCGACCGGGAACGGGACGTCGGCCAGCGTCGCGTAACCCTGCTCGCCGAGCACGGTCGGCGCGTCCGGATGGACCGGCACGATCCGCTTGCCGCGCTCCTGCAGGAAGCGCGCGATGCGGTACGCCGTACGGTCCGGGTTGCCGCTGAGACCCACGATCGCCCAGGTCTCGCAGTCCTCCAGCATGAAGCGGATGTGCTCGCGGTCGAGCCAGGGCCGCGGGGTGCGCTCGGTCATGTCCCGAACCTATCTCGGGGTGTGTCTCCGGCCGTCTCGCCGGGCGTCTTCCGGCCGCCGGAGTCGGCCGCCCGCGAGCCGCTACCCGCAAGTAGCATGAGCCGCATGAGCGAGTTCCCCCTCTACGCGCTGTCCGAGGAGCACCAGGCCATCCGGGAGGCGGTCCGCGCGGTCTGCGACGCGAAGGTGGCGCCGGCGGCGGCGCAGGTGGACGAGGCGGGGGAGTTCCCCCAGGCGGCGTACGACGCGCTTGCGGCGGCGGACTTCGCGGCGCCGCACGTGGCCGAGGAGTACGGCGGTGCGGGCGCCGACGCGCTGGCGACCTGCATCGTGATCGAGGAGGTCGCACGGGCGTGCGCCTCGTCGTCGCTGATCCCGGCGGTCAACAAGCTCGGCTCGATGCCGCTGGTGCTGGCCGGCTCGGAGGAGCTGAAGAAGAGGTACCTCACCCGGCTCGCGGCCAACGAGGGGATGTTCTCCTACTGCCTGTCCGAGCCGGAGGCCGGCTCGGACGCGGCCGCGATGAAGACCCGCGCGGTGCGCGACGGCGACGACTGGGTGATCTCGGGGACGAAGCGCTGGATCACCAACGCGGGCGTCTCGGAGTTCTACACGGTCTTCGCGGTGACCGACCCTGAGGCGCGCAAGGGCGCGGGCATCTCGGCGTTCGTGGTGGAGAAGTCCGACGAGGGCGTCTCCTTCGGCGCGCCGGAGAAGAAGCTCGGCATCAAGGGCTCCCCGACGCGGGAGGTCTACCTCGACAACGTGCGCGTCGCGGCCGACCGGATGATCGGCGCCGAGGGCACCGGCTTCACCACGGCGATGCGCGTGCTCGACCACACCCGCGTGACGATCGCCGCGCAGGCCGTCGGCATCGCGCAGGGCGCGCTCGACTACGCGCTCTCGTACGCCAAGGAGCGGACCCAGTTCGGCAAGCCGATCGCGGACTTCCAGGGCCTGCAGTTCCTGCTCGCCGACATGGGCATGAAGGTCGAGGCCGCGCGCCAGCTGACGTACGCCGCGGCCGGCCGCTCCGAGCGCAACGACAAAGACCTGACGTTCTTCGGCGCCGCCGCGAAGTGCTTCGCCTCCGACACCGCCATGCAGGTCACCACCGACGCCGTCCAGGTGCTCGGCGGCTATGGCTACACCCGCGACTACCCGGTCGAGCGGATGATGCGCGACGCGAAGATCACCCAGATCTACGAAGGCACCAACCAGGTCCAACGCATCGTGATGGCGCGGCAGCTCCTCGCGGGAGTGCAGTCGGAGCTCTGACAACGATTCGTCTGCGGTTTACGGGGTGAACCACGCGGGAGACTCGCAGACGAATCCGGTTGGCAGGGGGCTCGTTCGGGGGATGTCCGACCCGAGGTGCGCGGCGTAGCGTGAAATCACGCCCACCACGGGAGGGGACATGGAGTGGTGGCTCATCGACCTCGCGGCCGTCGTCGGGCTCGTCGCCGGCGGCCGCTACATCATGACCCGACGGCGAACGCACCGTGAGGCCGACGCCGAGCTCGCCGGCGTCCGCAGGCTCGCCGACGAGGACGTCACGCAGCTCGGCGAGGAGCTCAGCCGCTTCGACGGCGCGGTCGACCGGCTCGACGAGGCCGGACGGCTCGACTACCAACGCGCCTTGGATGCCTACGAGTCGGCGCGACGTGCGGTCCCACGGATGAGTGACGTCGACGAGATCAGCACGGTGAGCGACACGTTGTCGCAGGGGCGGTACGCCCTGTCGTGTGTCGACGCGCGGCTGCAGGGCTTGCCTGTTCCGCCGTACCGGGTGCCCTGCTTCTTCAACCCGCAGCACGGGCCGTCGACCGAGGACGTGCTGTACACGCCGCCCGGACGCGGCACTCGCACGGTGCCGGCGTGTGCCCAGGACGCGGCGAGGGTGCGGCAGGGCGAGAAGCCCGACGTGCGCACGGTGACGATCGGTGCGCGCAGGGTGCCGTACTGGGAGGCCGGGTCGACCTACCTGCCATGGACGCAGGGCTACTTCGTCGGCGCCGACGCCATCGGTGGTGCCTCTCTCGCGTGGGCGTACGACCCGACGATGGTGGCGGATGCAGGGGGCGGCTACGTGCACGGCGGTCATGGCGGCTTCGACGGGTACGGCGGTGACGGCGGCTTCAGCGACGGCGGGTACGGCGACGGTGGTGGTGGTGGCGACGGCGGTGGCTTCTGACCCCTCGCGTGCTGTGGTCAGCGGAACGGCACGGTGTATAAGTCGTCCATGATGTCCGTGTCCGCGTCTACCAATGACTGTGCAGTCATGAACAACACCCGGCGAGCGGTGCCGGCCACGCGCAGGTTGGTGACTCGCGCCCAGTTCAGGTCGGCTCGGGTCGGAACTCGGAACGTCTTGTCCTTGCGTCGGTCTCGGAGGAAGCCACCTGACCGCTGCCCCGGGACCAAGTGACCGGACGAGACGAAGACGATGAACCGTCCGTCGTCGGAGATCGAGCCGTCCGGCGGCAGCAGGCTAGTCCTGTTCTTCACCGTTCTGCCCTTGGGTCGCACCGAGATGACCTCGGTGCGGTCGTGCTTCAGGTCGCGCACGAACACGTCGGTGGAGCCGTTGGAGTCACCCTTGACCAGGTCGCTAGCCGACGACATGAACGCCACGAACCTGCCGGTCGCGGATAGCGCTCCGCCGAACGACCGTCGGTTCGGGAGACCGCCTCGACGGTCCACCGAAGCCTTCTCGGTGCGGCCGGATCGTAGGTGGTGCACGTACAGCACGTGACGGTGCGGAGCGTCTCGGTCGGTGAGCTCAGCACCGTTGGCTGTGAATGCCACATGCCGCCCGTCCGCGGAGATCGACGACAGCACCGACCTCCAGACTGACTGCGAGCCACCGGTCGCCACGGATACCCGGCGGGTGACTCCGGCGACCAGGTTCCGCACGAAGACGTCGCGCTTGCGGTTCGTGTCCCGGGGCACCAGGTTGCTCGAGTCCGACATGAATGCCACTCGCGTCCCGTCCGCCGAGAGGAGTCCGCCGGTGCTGGGGGTCGTTCCCTGCTGTCCGTTGGACCCCACCGACACGCGTTGCGTCTCACCGAGCGTCCGGTCGCGGACGAACACGTCGAGCGCGTCGTTGGTGTCGCCCGGGACGAGGTTCGACGCTGCCGACACGAAGGCGACGAAGCGGCCGTCCCTGGAGACCGAGCTCGGCAAGACCGGGAGGTTTGCCGGCGCACCGTCCATGCCCACCGACACCAGCTCGGCGGGGCTGCCGGTGATCAGGTCGCGGACGTAGAGCTGGCTCGGAGTCCAACTGGGCGAGGTGGCGGAGAATGCGAGGATCCGGCCGTTCGCCGACATGCGCCCCTCGGTGGCTTGCATCTCGCCGAGCGCCGGGTCGAGCAAGGACCCGAGGGCGACCTGCCCGAACACCACTCGCTCGGCCTCGACGGGCTGCTCCCTAGGTGACGACGGGGACGTAGCAGGGTGCGCCGCGACCGGTGTCGCGACGACGGGGAAGGCGAGAAGGGCGGCGAGGACCCGTGCCTGCCGTCCTTGCTTGCGGACCGACACGGCGCCCTCCCGGATCAGTGACGGTGGCCAGCAGCGAACGACGCGGATCGGCTAGTGGGCGTCAACCGCGAGGAAGTCGTGGTCGGTGAGGTCGGCCCGCACCACCCGGGCCACCGGCCTGCTCAGGGAGCGCGTGCCGTAGACGTGCTGCAGCCCGGGGATTCCGCCGCCGGCCCAGTCGGTGCGGGTCCAGAAGCCGGCCGGCGCGCACGAGCCGAGCCGGTTCATGTCGCCGCCGAACGTGACCGGCCGCCCGCGTCCGGCGTACCGCGTCAACACCCCCGCCAGCTCGGCGCACTGTCCGCGGTTGGCCACATGATCCGGGTCGTCCACCCGTGTCTCGAGATGAGCCCCGCACACCGTCCCGCGCCGAGTGGTGACGCACATCCAACGGCGTTCTTCGAGGCCGGCCTGGCTCGTGAACGGCCGGCCCGCGCTCGTGATCACCCGGTCGCGGGTGAGGATGGCGTTGCCGAAGAGCCCACGGCCGCGGGGATCGATGCACGGCAGCCGCTCGCCCGCGTAGATCACGGCCGCGAAGCGCAGGTGGTAGCCCGTCCGCCGCGCGATCCGACGCACGTCCGCACGGCAGATCTCGTTGAGCGTCACCACGTCGGCTCCCGTCCGGCGTACGGCGCCGACGGCCGCGGCGATCGCCTCGTCGTACCGGTCGCTCGGGTAGCAGCCGGCCATCCCGGACAGGCAGAGGTTCATCTGGAGGTGGGTGTACGCCGCACGGTCCGGCACGCCCACGACGCCGCCCGACGGGTCCGCCGGGCGCAGGCCGTCGGCCGGCCGCGTCACCGCCGCCACCACCGCGAGCACGAGCACCGCCCCGACCGCGAGCAGCGCGACGCCTCCCCCTGTCGCGTTGCGGCCGCCGGTGACCCGCCCCTCGGACCCCATCTCCCTAGCCTGACCGCCCCTTGGTCACAGCGGAACCCCGATTCGTCCGCAACGGCTCTGCCGGAACCGGACGCAGATTTGCGGACGAACCGGGAACGTAGGGTGGCCACGGCCGGCCCGGACCCTTCTCGGGAGGGGCCATCCGCGACGCCGCACCAGGGGGAGCCATGCACCAGCACCACTCGCACGCCGACGAGCACGAGCAAGGGAGGGCGAGAACCACGTCGGCGACCTTCCGCCGGGTCGCGCTCGGCGTCGTACTGCTCCTGGTGGCCGGTTTCGCCGGCTACGTCGTGTGGCTCAACCGGCTGGTCCGCGACGGTGACGTGGCATGGCGCTACGAGGGCGAGGGGGCCGTCCGCGTGCTCGGCGTCGGCGAACGGTTCCTGGTCGTCGACAACGGATCCGTCGTCGTGGTGCTGGACCGGGCCGACGGCACGCAGGCGATGGAGCTGGAGCTCCGCGAGGCTGGCTTCGCCGTCGGCGATGCCGTGCTGGCCACCAGTGAGGACTCCTACCGGCTGCTGTCGGCCACCGGGGAGGAGCTCTGGTCGCGGCCGACCCCGGACGGGGCGGTCGTCGCTCCCGTCGCCGCGGACGTGGATACCGGCCGCATGGTGCTGCTCGAGGAGCACGACGAAGGCGATGACGTGCTGCGCGGCGTCGACCTGGACAGTGGCACCGAGTCCTGGCGCCGTGTGATCGACGCGTACGGCGACGACCCGCTCGCTCTCGAAGACCTGCAGCAGCCGGAGCGGGTGCGGCTGCTGCCGGTCCGGCTGCGAGGACCCGAGTCGACGAGACAGACGCTGACCGTACTGTCCCTCGACGGGGACTCGGTCACCAGCGTCGAAGTCGATTCGAGCCCGTTCGCGGAGAACAACGGCCGCGCCTCTGTCGTCGACGACCAGGGCTGCGAGGTGACGGTGGTGACGGCGTCGGGGCAGCGGCAGGTGGACTGGGGTGCGCGGGCACCTGAGGAGTGCCACGTCGTCTCCGTCGGCGAGAAGTACGCGCTCGTGCTCACCGGCCCGTGGCAGTCAGAAGGGCAGGCGCGGGTCCTGGCCGTCGACCTCGAGACCGGGAAGCCGACCGGGCTCGACGTGTCCGGCCGGTGGCCCGTGTTGTACGAGGCGGCGAACCCGGACGGCGACATCTCCCGCGGACCCGGCGACGCTGTCGTGGTCCGCGACGGGGACGAGTACGCGCTCTACGACGTACGCACCGGCGACAAGACCTGGTCCGACACGCGTTCCGGGCGCTGGTCCTACGACGCCGGGCCCGCCGGCGCGGTCCTGGTCACGCCGCCGTCAGGCTGGGTGCGGGCACTCACCGGCACCGACGACGACAGCGTCCGTCACGAGCTGATGGACGCCACGGGGGCGGTGTCCGGGGTCGTCTACGAGATCGACACCGACATCCTGACCGGCAGGAGCCTGGTGCTCGACGACGGTCAGGCCGCGATCACGTTCGGCCGCGACCTGGTGATGCTCGAGCGCGACTGACGACACCCCGATTCGTCTGCGACTCGCGCGCGTGACTCACCCCGTAATCCGCAGACGAATCGTTGTCAGTCCTTGGCGGTGCTCGCGGGGGCGCCGTAGACGAGGTCGCGGTAGTCCGGGTGGTGCTGGATCCAGCCCTTGATGAACGGGCAGAGCGGGAGCACCCGGCGGGTGCCCTCGTCACGCACGTCGTCGAGGGCGAAGCGGGCGATGGACGAGCCGACGCCCATGCCCTCGCAGCGGTCCTCGACCTCGGTGTGCGTGAACACCACGAGCTGGTCGGTGAGCTGGTACTCCGCGAAGCCCACGCGCTCGCCGTCCAGTGTCGCGACGTAGCGGTGGGCGTCCGGATCTTTCAGGATCTCGATGTCGGCCACGACCCCCAGCATGCCGGGCGTGGCAACCCCGTCACCGTGTCGGCTGCAGCTCGCGGTCGGGCGCCACCGGCGGCGAGGACGGTGCGACGGCGAGGGTGTCGAGGTCGCGGCCCCGGGTCTCGGGCAGCAGGCGCATGCAGACGAGGCTGGTCGCCGCGACGAGGGCGTTGTACGCCGCCACGAGCCAGAGCGTGCCGTCGCCGCGCGTGACGAGCCATGCCGCGATGAGCGGGGTCAGGCCGGAGGCGACGATGCCGCTCATCTGGTACAGCGTCGACAGCGCGGTGTAGCGGTAGCGCGTGTCGAACAGCTCCGACCAGAACGCCGCGAGCGGGCCGTAGACCGTTCCGTAGAGGATGCCCAGGCCGAACACGAACGTCGTGATGATCGCCGCTGTACCACCGCTCTGCACCAGCGCCGCGGCCGGGAACGCGAACAGCAGCGCCAGCCAAGCGCCGACGTTGTAGACCGGCTTGCGGCCGAGACGGTCGGACAGCGCGCCGGTGATCGGCACCAGCACGACGCCGAGCGTCGCGCCGACCAGCACGCCTTGCAGCGCGGTGCTCTTCGTGAGACCGACGTTGGTGACGACGTACGCCAGCAGGTAGACCGAGAAGAAGTTGAACGTGAAGCCCTCGACGAAGCGTGTGCCCATGCCGAGCAGCAGCGGCTTCGGCTGCTCCTTGATCAGGTCGATCATCGGCATCTTCGCGACCTGCTTGCGCGCCTGCACCCGCGCGAACGCCGGCGTCTCCATCACCGACAGCCGGATGTAGGCGCCGATCGCGAGGAGCACGACGCTGAGCAGGAAGCAAGCGCGCCAGCCCCACGCGAGGAACGCCTCGTCGGGCAGGAGGCTCGCGAGCGAGAACGCGCCGCTGGCCAGCAGCAGACCGCCGGGTACGCCGATGTGCGCGAACGAGCCGAAGAACCCGCGCCTGCGCGCCGGGGCGTACTCGACCGCGAGGAGTACGGCGCCGCCGTACTCACCGCCGATGCCGATGCCCTGCAGCACGCGCAGCACGACCAGCAGGATCGGCGCCCACACTCCGATGGAGTCGTACGAAGGGAGCAAGCCGATCGCCGCGGTGCCCAGGCCCATGATCAGCAAGGTCAGCACGAGCATCTTCTTGCGGCCGATCCGGTCGCCGTAGTGGCCGAAGATGATCCCGCCAACCGGCCGCGCGAGGAAGCCGACGGCGAACGTGCCGAACGCCGCGAACTGCGCGGCCGGGCCGTCGAGGCCGTTGAAGAACAGCTTGTCGAACACCAGGCCGGCGGCCGTGCCATACAGGAAGAAGTCGTACCACTCGATCGTCGCGCCGACGGCGGAGGCCATCGCGACGCGCTGGGGGGACGGCGGCGCGTCCTGGGTCCCGAGAGCCATCAGATCCCTTTCTTCGACTAAACCAACTTGAGAACTATAGATACAGGCCGGGATGACTTCGCAAATCGACCGCGGGTCGAGCCGGCGAACGGTCAGCGAGCCGATGCCCGTCCGCGCTCGTAGTCGGCCGCGTGCCGCACCAGCGCGTCGCGCAGTGCCCGGACGGCCGGCGGCAGGTGGTCCCTGCGCCGGGTGAGCGCGTGCAGCCGCACGACGGTCAGGTCGTGCCGGATCGGCCGGTGCGTCAGCACGCCGCTCTCGAGCAGCGGGTGTCCATCGAGGGAGTAGTCGGGCAGCACCATGACGCCGAGCCCCTGCGCCACCATCAGCTTGCCCATGTCCGCGCCGTCGGTGGAGAACGCCACCGGCGGCAGGTCGCCGCCGAACAACCGGTGCGCGAACCGGTGCATCAGGTAGCCCGAGCGCATCGCGACGAACGGCTCCTTGCGGAGCTGCTCGACCGGGACCTCGTCGAGCTCGGCGAACGGGTGGTCCGTGCGGCAGCAGACGGCCGGGCGGCCGCGGACGAGCTCGGTCGCCGCCAGCTCCGTGGGTACGTCGTCGCCGCCGAGGAGGTTGAGCAGCCCCACGTCGAGCCCGCCCTCGTCGATCGCCTGTGTGATCTCGGTCTGCTGTCCGCTGACCACCTCGACGGTCGTCTGGGGGAAGGCGGTGTTCACGTCGCGCACCGCCGGCACCAGCACGCGCGACGTGCCCGCGTTGACGGTGCCGACGCGGACGGCGCGGGTGGACAGGGTCTGGTCGCCGGCGGCCTCGCGCAGGCGGCCGACCGCCTCGATCACCTCCACCATCGCCGGAAGCAGGTCGCGGCCCTCGCGGCTGATCCGGGCTCCGGTGCGCCGTCGGTCGAGCAGGGCGACGCCGAGCTCGCGCTCGAGGTTGCGCAGCGACTCGCTGAGCGCCGGCTGCGACAGGTGCAGGTGCTCGCTCGCGCGTCGCAGTGACCCGTGCTGGGTCACCGCCGCGAGCTGCTCGAGCTGCTCGATGCGCATGTTTGCTCTCCCTCTCACGCGGGGGTCGTGTGGTCCCGGCCACCCGGTGACAGGGAATCCCTGTCGCACGGTCGGCCATTCCGTCGGCGCGCTACCCCGGGCTGCCTTGAACGCGCCGCCTAAGTGTTGCAATCTACTCGACATTGATGAGAAAGCCGTCCGAAAGGAAGACATGTCCCTCACGTTCCACTGGTTCCTGCCCACCAACGGCGGTGACGGCCGCCAGGTCGTGGGCGGCGGGCACGGCGTGCGCGCCGGTGCGTCCGGCCGTCCGGCGTCCGTGCCGTACCTCGGCCAGATCGCCCGCAGCGCCGAGCAGCTCGGCTTCGAGGCCGCGCTCACTCCGACCGGCGCGTGGTGTGAGGACGCCTGGCTGACCACCGCGATGCTGTCGCAGGTCTCCGAGCGGCTGAAGTTCCTCGTCGCGTTCCGCCCCGGCCTCACCTCGCCGACGCTCGCCGCGCAGATGGCGACGACGTTCCAGAACCTCTCCGGCGGACGACTGCTGCTCAACGTCGTCACCGGCGGCGAGAGCCACGAGCAGCGCGGCTACGGCGACTTCCTCGACAAGGAGGCGCGCTACGTCCGCTGCGGCGAGTTCCTCGAGGTGGTGCGCCGGCTCTGGTCCGGCGAGGAGGTCACCTTCGAGGGCGAGCACATCAAGGTCGAGGGCGCCAAGCTCCAGCAGCTGCCCGACCCACAGCCCGAGCTCTACTTCGGCGGCTCCTCGCCGATCGCCGGCGAGATCGCCGCGAAGCACGCGGACGTCTACCTGACCTGGGGCGAGCCGCCCGCGGCCGTCGCCGGGAAGATCGCCTGGATCCGCAAGCTCGCGGCCGAGGAAGGGCGCGAGCTGCGCTTCGGCATCCGCATGCACACCATCACCCGCGACACCTCCGAGGCGGCCTGGGTCGAGGCGCAGCGGCTGCTCGACCACATCGACGATGACGACATCAAGCGCGTGCAGGACGGTCTGCGGCGCAGCGAGTCCGAGGGGCAGCGGCGCATGCTCGAGCTCAACCGGGGCAGCCGCGACGACCTGGAGATCCACCCGAACGTGTGGGCCGGCATCGGCCTCGTCCGCGGCGGCGCCGGTACGGCGCTCGTCGGCAGCCACGAGGAGGTGGCCGACCGGATCGCGGAGTACCACGACCTCGGCATCGACGAGTTCGTGCTCTCCGGCTACCCGCACCTCGAGGAGGCGTACTGGTTCGGCGAGGGCGTGTTGCCCGTGCTGGCCGAGCGCGGCCTCTGGCAGCACCCCGCCCCGCCCACCGGTCGGGCGTCCGTCCCCTTCGGCGCCCGCACCGCCGCGTCCTGACTCCCGACAGGAGCACCGCACCCATGAGCACCCAGATCCCCAGCAAGATCCGCACCCTCACCACCAACCAGGACCTCGACCCCAAGCGGTTGCGCGAGGCGTTCGGCGTCTTCCCGACGGGCGTCGTCGCGGTCGCCGCCGAGGTCGACGGCGAGCTCGTCGGCCTGGCCGCCAGCTCGTTCACCTCGGTGAGCCTCGAGCCGGCTCTGGTGTCGTTCTCGATCGCCAACACCTCGAAGACCTGGCCCGCGCTGCGCACCTCGCCGAGGCTCGGGCTCACCGTCCTCGCCGACCACCACCACGACGTGTGCCGCCAGCTGGCCGGCCCCGTCGAGTCCCGGTTCGACGGCCTCGCCGTCACGGTCTCCGACGACGGCGCCGCGACCCTCGACGACGGGCTGGTCCGCTACGACTGCTCGATCCACGACGAGGTGGTCGCCGGCGACCACACGATCGTGCTGCTCCGGCTGCACGCGGTCGACAGCGCCGACACGTCGCTGCCGCTGGTCTTCCACCGCTCGGCGTTCGGACGCCTCGCCGGGTAACGGGCTCCCCGCCGCTCGTTAGCGTGGGGCCATGCCCGGCACCTACACGCTCAACGACGGCGCAGTCCTGCCCGCGGTCGGCTTCGGCACCTACCCGCTCCGCGGCCAGGACGGCATCGACGCGATCGTCTCGGCCCTCAGGGTCGGCTACCGCCTGCTCGACACGGCCGTGAACTACGGCAACGAGGAGGAGGTCGGCGAGGCGATCCGGCGGTCCGGCGTACCCCGCGACGAGGTGCTCGTCACCAGCAAGATCCCCGGCCGGCACCACGGGTACGACGACGCCATCCGCTCCACCAAGGAGTCGCTGCACCGGCTTGGTCTGGACTACCTCGACCTGCACCTCATCCACTGGCCGAACCCGCGGGTGGGGAAGTACGTCGAGGCCTGGCGGGCGCTCGTCGACCTGCGCAAGCAGGGGCTGGTCCGGTCGATCGGCGTCTCCAACTTCACCGAGGAGCACCTCAACCGGATCATGGAGGCGACCGGGGTGACCCCGGCGGTCAACCAGATCGAGCTGCACCCGTACTTCCCGCAGGCGGAGATGCGCGCGGTGCATGAGCGGCTCGGCATCCGCACCGAGGCGTGGAGCCCGATGGGCAAGCGGCAGGCGCCGTTCGGCGAGCCGCCGGTCGCCGACGCGGCGCGCCGGCACGGCGTCACGCCCGGCCAGGTGATCCTGCGCTGGCACCTGGAGCTCGGCAACCTGCCGATCCCGAAGTCCGCCACGCCCGAGCGGCAGCGCCAGAACCTCGACCTCGACGGCTTCGAGCTCACCGACGACGAGGTCGCCGCGATCACGGCTCTCGGCCGTCCCGACGGTCGGCTGTTCGGCGGCGACCCGGACACGCACGAGGAGATGTAGCGCAGACCTGGCGTGCAGGCCTACGCACGGCCCTCCCGGGGCACCGGCGCGGCATGGACATCAGGAAGGTCGGGATCGAGGAGGAGCTGATGCTCGTCGACCCCGACAGCCTCCGGCTCACCGCCGTCGCGCACCAGGCGCTGCGCGAGGAGACCGGCGACGACGTCGAGGCCGAGCTGTTCCTCCAGATGCTGGAGACCAGCACGTCGCCGGCCGCCTCCGCCGACGACCTCGCCACCGTGCTCCGGGAGGGCCGTCGCGCGGTGGGGGAGTCGGCCGCTCGCGCGGGCGCCCGGGCCGTCGCCGTCGGGCTGCCGGTGCTCGCCGACGACACCCGCGACATCACGCCCGACGAGCGCTACCGCCGGATCCGTGACGAGTACGGCGAGCTCACCGCCCAGGCACTGGCCTGCGGCATGCACGTCCACGTCGACGTCACCGGCGACGACGAGGCGGTCGCGGTGATGGACTCGATCCGCCCCTGGCTGCCGGTGCTGCTCGCGCTCACCGCGAACTCGCCGTACTGGCGCGGCGGGGACACCGCCCACGCGTCCTGGCGTTCCCAGATCTGGACCCGGTGGCCGACCGGCGGGCCGTCCGACCCGTTCGTCGACCCGGACGGGTACCGACGCGCGACCGAGCGGCTGCAGGAGTGGGGCGCCGCCCTCGACCCCGGGATGCTCTACCTCGACGTGCGTCCGGCCCGGAGCTACCCGACCGTCGAGATCCGGGTCAGCGACGTGTGCGTCGACGTGGACGACGCCGTCCTCGTCGGCCTGCTCGCCCGGGCGTTGGTGGCGACCGAGGCGGCGGCGTGGCGCAATGGTGCCGAACGACCTTCCTGGCGGGTGGACGAGCTCAAGGCGGCGTCCTGGCGGGCGGCCCGCTACGGCCTGCCCGGTCCACTCGTGCACCCCGTCGAGATGCGGCTCGCGCCGACGCGGGAGGTCGTCGACTCGCTCGTCGACCACGTCCGTCCGGCGCTGGAGGAGGCCGGCGACGACTCGCTCGTCGCCGACCTGTTCGAGCAGCTCGTGGCCCGTGGCAACGGCGCCGTACGCTCGCGCGCGGTGCACGAGGCGACCGGGTCGCTCGAGCGTGTGGTGGCCGACCTCGCCGATCGCACCGAGGCGAGCTGGCAGGGCTGACCTGGCCTCGATCGGGCCTCCGTCAGGCGCGGCGCCCTCGGACACACCCGCGGCGAGGTTCGCCGTTCGGAGGGCTCCCGAGCACTACGCTCACTCCCCTGAGAGGGGGGTCCTGTCATGAGTGTGACCCAGCATGCCCGCGCCCGGACGGCCGCCACCGGGGCGACCGCGGCGACGCTGCTCCTCGGCGTCGTCGCCTCAACAGCTCCCGCAACCGCTGCCGCTCCCGACACGAAGCCGCCGGTGGGCTCGTTCGTGCTGCTGTCGGCGGCCAGCTCCGACGACCCCGGCCCGCTGACCGTCGAGGTCGCGCAGGTCTCCCTGAAGGACGACCGGACCCCCGCCGCCGACATCGTCCGCGAGGTCAACTGGGGCACCGGCGTCGGCTACGAGCCGTGGCGCCGGGGGAGGACCATCTCGTTCGACTACACCTCGGTCGGCCGCTACGACCTGCGCGTGCGCGTGACCGACGCGGCCGGCAACAGCAGCGTCGAGGCGCTGGGCATCGTCGTCGTTGCCGACTCGTTCGCCCCGGACCTGCACGTCAACCAGCCCACCTCGGACCGGGTCGCCTCCTGGCGTTCGGTGCGCGGCTACGCGCGCGACGTCGGCCTCGCCGGCATGGACTTCGTCCGGGTCAAGGCCTGGCAGATGCGCACCAGCGGCTGGTTCGCCTACCTCGGCGAGAAGAACGGCTGGGTCAAGGCCGGGTCGTGGGCGCGCGCCAAGGCTGCTGCCAAGCCGGTGCGCGTGCCGACGAGCACCAACGGCGCCTGGACGGCGTCGCTGCGCGGCATCCGGCCCGGTGCCCTGGTCGTGCGCGCGTTCGCACGCGACGCCAACGGCAACCGGTCCCCGGCGGTCGTCGTACGCCGCGTCCTGACCCGCTGACCCCCCTGTCCGGGCCTCAGCCGTTGGCCAGGCCCGAGGGGCGGCACAGCCGGTTCGGCACGTCCGCCGTACGGTCCTCACGGATCAGCTCGAACAGCCGGTCGGCGCGCTCGCGGTCCCAGTTGACCGCGAGGTCGGCGATCGGCACGCCGCAGGTGAGGCCGTGCTCGTCGTCCACCCGGGTCATCGCCCAGGCGAACTTCATCGTCGAGATCATGGAGGTGTCCTTGCCGACGCGCAGCGAGTCGGAGCCGGCGGAAGCCAGCCGCAGGTAGCGCACCGGGTTGATCACCGACCACGGCGACGCGGCCTTGGCGCCGACCGCGCTGACCACCTCGCGCTGGTGCCTGGCCCGGTCGATGTCGCCGAGCGCCGAGGTCTTGCGCGACCGGGCGTAGCCGAGCGCGGTGACCCCGTCGGCCTCCTGGCAGCCCTTCTCCACGTCGAGGTTGGCCTGCGGGTCCTTCATCCGCTGCTTGGGGCAGATCTCGATCCCGCCGACCGCATCGATGACGTTGACGAACCCGCCGAACCCGATCTCGACGTAGTCGTCGATCCGGATGCCCGTCGCCAGCTCGATCGTCTGGACGAGCAGCTTGGGACCGCCGTACGCGAACGCCGCGTTGATCTTGGTCCTGCCGTAGCCGGGCACCTCGACGAGGCTGTCGCGCGGGATCGACATCAGCAGGTTCGGGCCCTGGCCGGTGTGCAGCAGCATGATCGTGTCGGTGCGCCGGCCCGATCCCTTGCCGGTGCCGAACGTCAGCTGCTCCTTGCGGGAGAGACCCTCGCGGCTGTCGCTGCCGACGAGGAGGTACGTCGTGCCCTCCTGCGCCGCCGGCCGGTCTCCGCCGGGGTCGGTGTTGACCTTGTCGACCTTCGACCACGCCCACAGGGGTACGGCGACCAGGAAGACCAGCCACAGCAGCAGCGCGATCTTCAGCCAGCCGAGACGGAACCGCCGGCGCGGGGCGCGCGGCGGCCGGCTCGGCGGCGGGGTGGCCGTCGCGACGCCGGAGCGCGGACCGCGGGGTCCGCCACCGCCGGTCTGGGTGCGCGGTGCGGGCGGCTGCTCGTACGGCTGTCCACGGCGGCCGCCGGGACGGCCCATCGTGGGCATGATGCGAGTGGGCTCCGGGTCGCTGCCGGCCCCCGCTCCCGAACTCGACCCACGCCCACCCCGCTCGGCGTCGCCGCCGTACAGCCAGTGGTAGTCAGACCCGTCGTCGCCCTG
This sequence comes from Nocardioides sp., assembly GCA_036280235.1. Classification (GTDB taxonomy): domain Bacteria; phylum Actinomycetota; class Actinomycetes; order Propionibacteriales; family Nocardioidaceae; genus Nocardioides_B. Next base: position 17,778 of record DASURB010000017.1, on the reverse strand, counting down.
GTTGCCGTGGGTGCGACGCGAGCCCTGCGGGGGTTCGGACATGCCCATGACGCTACCGTGCCCCTCATGACGCCCGTGTCAGACGGGGCGGAGGCATTGCCTCCGTCACACGCGCGCACGTCCCTGTCGATGCTGGCCGACACCACCCACGTGAACCTCCTCGGCAACGTGCACGGCGGCGTCGTGATGCGGCTCGTCGACTCGACCGCCGGCGCGGTCGCGCAGCGCCACAGCGGCGGTCCCGCGGTCACCGCGGCGATGGACGAGATGGCGTTCCTCGAGCCGGTCCAGGTCGGCGACATCCTGCGCGCGGTCGCCCAGGTCAACTGGGCCGGGCGTACCTCGATGGAGATCGGCGTGCGGGTCGAGTCGGAGCCGTGGAACGAGGCCGGCAGTGAGCCGCTCCACGTCGCGTCGGCGTACCTCGTCTTCGTCGCCATCGACGACCACGGCCACCCCCGGCCGATCCCGCGGCTCGCCCCGCAGACCCCCGACGAGGTACGACGCGAGCGCGAGGCGGAGATCCGGCGCGCGCACCGGTTGGCCCGTCGTGCGGAGATCGAGGCCGGCCGGGAGCACCACGCGCGCTGAGCGCCGGGGCCTTGCGGTTTGGTCCCCAACCGCACGCCGCACCGGCGTGTCGCTGCGGTTCGTGACCAATCGACGGGCCGTGACGAGTTCGGTCCGGGTCCGGCGTGGCGAGCCGCCTGTGACTCCTGTGACTGGTGATACTTGGCGGGCCGCACTTCCGATTGCAGACCTGGAAGGCACCGCCCATGCCACCCGTCACTTCCCCCGGGTCGGACCAGCTCCACCGCGACCGCGCCAACCAAGCCCCTCGAGCCCACTCCCGCTTCGGCGACCGTGACGCCGCCCGGGTGCGGTTCCGCCGCGCGCTCGCGCTGCTGCTGATGACCCTGGTGCTGCCCGGCTCGGCGCAGCTGGTCGCGGGCAGCAAGCAGGTCGGGCGGATCGCGCTGCGCGTCGTCCTCGCGCTCATCGCCACCGTCCTGTTCGTCGGGCTGCTCGGCTGGAAGTGGCACGGCGTCGTCTACTTCCTCGCCAGCAACACCGTTGCGCTCGGAGTGCTGCGCCTGCTGCTGGCCGGGCTCGCCGTCGGCTGGGCACTGCTGTTCCTCGACGCCTGGCGGCTCGGGCGCCCGCTGGAGCTGATGCGCAAGCAGCGGCTCGCGATGGTCGGGCTCAACGGCGTGCTGTGCTTCTCGGTCGCCGGCGGGCTGCTGTTCGCCTCGCACGTCGTCGCGGTTCAGCGCGGCTTCGTCGCCGCGATGTTCGGCGACGGGGTGGTGAGCGACGCGACCCACGGCCGCTACAACATCCTGCTGCTCGGGGGCGACTCCGGCCAGGACCGCTGGGGCCTGCGGCCCGACAGCATCTCGGTGGCCAGCATCGACCAGGAGACCGGCCGCGCGATCCTGTTCGGGCTGCCGCGCAACATGACGAACTTCCCGTTCCCCGAGGGCTCGGTGATGGCCGAGCAGTTCCCGGACGGCTACGACTGCGGCCCCGAGTGCGAGCTGAACAGCCTGGCCACCTGGGCGCAGGACAACAAGGCGCTGTTCCCCGGCGAGGACAACCCCGGCGTCGCGGCGACCATCGAGGGCGTCGAGGGCATCACCGGCCTGAAGATCAACTACTACGCGATGGTCAACCTCCAGGGCTTCCGCAGCCTGGTCCAAGCCGTCGGTGGTCTCGAGCTCAACGTCCGCGACCGGATCCCGATCGGCGGCGTCGGCGGACCCGTCACCGGCTACATCGAGCCCGGCGTGCAGCGGCTCAACGGCTTCCAGACGCTGTGGTTCGCCCGCTCACGCGAGAGCGCCGACGACTACTCGCGGATGGCCCGGCAGAAGTGCGTGATGAACGCGATGCTGCAGCAACTCTCCCCGCGCACGGTCGTCACGAAGTTCGAGGACATCGCCGCGGCGAGCGAGCAGCTCATCACCACCAACCTTCCGGCGTCCGAGCTCGGCACGTTCGCGGAGCTGGCGATGAAGGCGCGCAGCCAGCCGATCAGCTCGGTGTCGTTCGTGCCGCCGAAGATCAACACCGGCAACCCGGACATCGACAAGATCCACGCGATGGTCGAGCGGGCCATCGAGAAGTCCGAGGGTGACGGCGGCAAGAGCAAGGCCGACAAGCCGCGCAAGCGCAAGGGCTTCTCCCGCGCAGGCTCGTCGACCGTAGGCGGCGCCATCGGCAGCTACTCCGAGGGGTACGCCGCCAACAGCGCCGACGACCTCTCCTCGGCCTGCTGACCACGCGTCGGTAGGGTCGCGCGGGTGGACACCCGGGTCGTCGCCGTCGTCGTGACGTGGAACCGGCGGGACCTCCTCGAGGAGTCGCTGGCCGCGCTCGACGACCAGACGCACCCACCGGCGCGGGTGGTCGTCGTGGACAACGCGAGCACCGATCGCACCACCGACTGGCTGACCGCCGAGTCCGCCAAGCACGAGCGCTGGGACGTCGTGACGCTGACCAGCAACACCGGCGGCGCCGGCGGCTTCGCGGCCGGGCTGGAGCGCGCGCTCACCCACGACCCGGATCTGGTCTGGCTCCTCGACGACGACACCGTGCCTACGCGTACGGCGGCCGCCGAGCTCGTCCGGGCCTGGACGTCGTACTCCGCGAGGAAGCGGCCGGCCCTGCTGGCCAGCCGGGTGGTCTGGACCGACGGTCGCGACCACCCGATGAACACGCCCCGGCCCAAGCCCGGTGCCTCGCGGGCCGAGCGGCGGGCCGCGGCGGCGATCGGCTGCGTGCCGGTCCGGTCGGCGTCGTTCGTGTCGATCATGTGCGACGCGCAGGTCGTGCGGGACCGCGGCCTGCCTGTCGCCGACTACTTCCTGTGGAACGACGACTTCGAGTACTCCACCCGGCTGATCCGCGGCAACGTCGGCCTCTCCGTCCCGGCCAGCGTCGTCGAGCACAGGACCAAGGTGTTCGGGTCGACGGACGCCGACCCGGGGGAGCGGTTCTTCTACGAGGTCCGCAACAAGGTCTGGATGTTCACCCGCAGCCGGTCCCTGTCGCTGCCCGAGAAGGCGGTGTACGGCGGCGCGACGCTGCGGCGCTGGGCGCGGACGTTCGCGGCCTCCTCGGACCGGGCGGTCCTGCGCCGCGGGCTGGTCCGCGGCCTGCGCACCGGCCTGTTCACCAGCCCCCGCCCCAACGACGAGGTGCTCGCCGCCGCGGGGTGGTCGCGCGAGCTGCGCGCGGAGGCGCCGCGGGTGCTGCCGCCGGGGCAGCCGTTCTCCCTGCTGGTGTCGACGTACGCCAACGACGACCCGGGCTTCCTGCGCGAGGCGTTCCACAGCAGCGTGCAGCAGCAGACCCGGCCACCCGCCGAGGTCGTGCTGGTGCAGGACGGTCCGGTGCCGCCCGAGCTCGCCGCCGAGATCGCGCACCTGGCCGAGACCAGCCCGGTGCCGGTGCGGCACGTGCTGATCGACGCCAACCTCGGCCTCGGCCCGGCGCTCGACCGCGGGCTGCAGGCGTGCCGCTACGAGATCGTCGCCCGCATGGACGCCGACGACGTCAGCGTCCCCGAGCGCTTCGCCAAGCAGCTGCCGCTGATCGAGGCCGGCGCGGACATCGTCGGTTCCGGGCTGACCGAGTTCGGCGAGCACGTCGGCGACGTCGTCGGGCGCCGCACGCCGCCCACCAGCCCCGAGGAGATCCGTCGCGTCATCCGGTTCCGCGACCCGTTCAACCACCCGACGGTCGTCTACCGGAAGTCGGCGGTGCAGGCGGCCGGCGGCTACACCGACATGGCGCTGATGGAGGACTACCTGCTGTTCACCCGGATGATCGAGGCCGGCGCCCGGCCGGCCAACATCGCCGAGCCGCTGGTGAACTACCGTGTGGGCGCGGGTGCCTACGCTCGACGGGGCGGCACCGGCCTGCTCAGGTCCGAGCTGGCGCTGCAGCGCCGGTTCCGCGACCTGGGCATCACCACGCGGCGGGAGTACGTCCGCAACGTCGTCGTCCGGGGCGGCTACCGGCTGGTTCCGGAAGCGATCCGACGTACGGCGTACCGCGCGCTGATCGCCAACCGTGGCGGGGATCACGCGGTCCCGGGGGCCGCCCACGGGAACGAGGAGGGGGGAGCCCCGGCCGGTAGACTTCCGGGGGCTCGTTGACTTGCCAGACCACCCGATTCCGACAGAAACGTGGATCCTCTGTGTTGAACCCTGACCTGGTCGTCGTCGGCTCCGGCTTCTTCGGCTTGACGATCGCCGAGCGCTGCGCCTCCGAGCTGGGCCTGCGCGTGCTCGTGCTGGAGAGGCGCCACCACCTCGGCGGCAACGCCTACTCCGAGCGCGAGCCCACGACCAACATCGAGGTGCACAAGTACGGCGCCCATCTGTTCCACACCTCCAACGAGCGGGTGTGGGAGTACGTCAACCGGTTCACGTCGTTCACCGACTACAAGCACCGCGTTTTCGGCAAGTACCAGGGGCAGGTCTACTCCCTGCCGATGAACCTCGGCCTGATCAACCAGTTCTTCGGCAAGTCGCACACCCCCGACGAGGCGCGCGCGCTGATCAAGGAGCAGGCCAGCGAGATCAACACCGAGGACGCCACGAACCTCGAGGAGAAGGCGATCAGCCTGATCGGCCGCCCGCTCTACGAGGCGTTCATCAAGGGCTACACCGCCAAGCAGTGGCAGACCGACCCGAAGAAGCTCAGCGCCGACATCATCACGCGGCTGCCGGTGCGCTACACGTTCGACAACCGCTGGTTCAACGACAAGTACGAAGGCCTGCCGGTCGACGGCTACACCGCCTGGCTGACGAAGATGGCCGACCACCCGAACATCGAGGTGCGGCTCGAGACCGACTTCTTCGACCACCGCGACGAGTACCTCGGCAAGGTCCCGATCGTCTACACCGGCCCGGTCGACGAGTACTTCGGCAACTCCGAGGGCCGGCTGTCGTGGCGCACCGTCGACCTCGAGGAGTCGGTCGAGGACACCGACGACTTCCAGGGCACGGGCGTCATCAACTACAACGACATCGACGTGCCGTTCACGCGGATCATCGAGTTCAAGCACTTCCACCCCGAGCGGGAGAAGACCCACCTGCCCGGCAAGACCGTGATCGTCCACGAGTACAGCCGGTTCGCGGAGGAGGGCGACGAGCCCTACTACCCGATCAACACCGCCGAGGACCGCGAGCGGCTGCTGCGCTACCGCGAGCTCGCGGCCAAGGAGCCGATGGTGCTGTTCGGCGGACGGTTGGGTACCTACAAGTACCTCGACATGCACATGGCGATCGGATCCGCGCTGTCCATGTACGACAACAAGCTCAAGCCGCACTTCCAGTCCGGCGAGACCCTCGAGAGCGGAGGCGTGGACGCGTGACCGCGACCCAGACCGAGACGAAGCCCGCGAAGACGACCGTGCGCCGCGTCCTGCAGCGCGTCGTCCTGCCGGCCGACCGTGACCACGACGTACTCCCGCTGTACGTCGACCTCGACCGCCCGCAGCTCGACGTCGACAAGAGCGGGCTGACGCTGACCCAGCGCGGCAAGCTGCCGCCCACCGAGCCCAACGCGCAGGTGGAGCCCGACCCGCACGCGGTCCTGGGCCGGCACCGCTACCAGGTCGCCGAGAACCAGCGCGCGTCGTTCGGCACCTACTTCAACGGCTTCGCGGCGTCCTACTGGCGGATGTGGACCGTCGTCCAGTCCGTCACGCTCAACGTCCGCGTGACCGGCCCCGAGGCGTCGGTGATCGTCTACCGCTCGATGCCCAACGGCCGCGCGCAGCGCGTGGACTCGGCGATCGTCGAGGGCGACTCCGACGACTTCTCGTTCGACCTCTCGCTCGCGCCGTTCGGCGACGGCGGCTGGTACTGGTTCGACATCGTGGCCGGTCCCGACGGCGCCACCCTCGAGGAGGCCTCCTGGGTCGCCGAGGTGCCGGCCGACCGCGCCGAGCCCGGCTCGGTGTCCATCGGCATCACCACGATGAACCGGCCGGACTTCTGCGCCAAGCTGCTCGCCCAGATCGGCGAGGACGCCGACGTGCAGTCGGTGCTCGACGAGGTGATCGTCGCCGAGCAGGGCACCCAGAAGGTCGCCGACGACCCCGGCTTCGGCCGCGCCCGGGACGCCCTGGGCGACAAGCTCCGCATCATCGAGCAGGCGAACCTCGGCGGCTCGGGCGGCTACGCCCGGGCACAGCTCGAGACGCTCGAGGCCGGCAAGTCGACGTACATGATGTGCATGGACGACGACGTCGTCTGCGAGCCGGAGAGCATCGTCCGCGCGGTGACGTTCGGCGACCTGTGCCGCAAGCCGACCATCGTCGGCGGGCACATGTTCAGCCTCTACGCCCGCTCGCGGCTGCACAGCTTCGGCGAGATCATCAACCCCTACCGGTTCTGGTGGATGTCGCCGCCCACGGTCGAGACCGACTGGGACTTCGCCGGCCGCAACCTGCGCTCGGCGCGGTGGCTGCACCGGCGCATCGACGTCGACTTCAACGGCTGGTTCATGTGCCTGATCCCGACGCAGGTGCTGCGTGAGGTCGGCCTGAGCCTGCCGCTGTTCATCAAGTGGGACGACTCCGAGTTCGGCGTGCGTGCCCGCGAGCACGGCTACCCGACCGTGACGCTGCCCGGTGCGGCCGTGTGGCACGTGCCGTGGACGGACAAGAACGACGCCCTCGACTGGCAGTCCTACTTCCACCAGCGCAACCGCACCATCGCCGCGCTGCTGCACTCGCCCTACGAGCACGGCGGTCGCGTCGTGCGCGAGAGCTTCAACCACCAGATCAAGCACCTGTTCTCGATGCAGTACTCCACCGCCGAGCTCCGGCACCGCGCGCTCGAGGACGTGCTCGCGGGGCCGGAGCGGCTGCACGCCGAGCTCGGCACGAAGCTGGGCGAGCTGCGCGCGCTGCGGCAGCAGTACGACGACGCCCGCACCCAGGCCGACCCCGACGCGTTCCCGGAGGTCAAGCGCAAGAAGCCGCCGAAGCGCGGCCAGGACCCGACGCTGCCCAAGGGCCGCATCGGCCAGCTCGTCTCGGCCGCCACCTCCGGCGTGCGCCAGGCGCGGCCGATCCGCGACCTCGCCAAGAAGTACCCCGAGGCGCGGCTGGCCGCGATGGACGCCAAGTGGTGGATGATCGCGCAGTTCGACTCCGTGGTCGTCTCGATGCCCGACGGCACCAGCTCCGCCTGGTACAAGCGCGACCAGGACGAGTTCAAGAGCCTGCTCGCGCGCACGATCGACATCCACCAGCGCCTGCACCGCGAGTGGCCGCAGCTGGCCAAGCGCTACCGCGAGGCGCTGCCGGACATCACCTCGCCGGAGGCGTGGCACAAGACCTTCGAGGCCACGGCCCCCGAGGCGCGAGACACCTGATGACCGCCATCGTGGACCGCGACCGCACCGAGGGGCCGGAGGACGACACCGCGGGGATGCGGTCGCCCGCGCCCCAGGGCGGGCTCGTCGACGTCTTCCGGCACCGCTACATCCTCAAGCTGCTGGTACGCCGCGAGATCCAGGCGCGCTACCAGGGCTCGGTGCTCGGCCTGCTCTGGTCGTACGTGCAGCCGGCGACGCGGTTCGTCATGTACTACTTCGTCATCGGTCTGGTCATGGGCCTCGACCGCGGCGTGGAGTACTTCGGCATCCACATGTTCGCCGGCATGGTGTTCGTCCACTACTTCACCGAGACGTTCACCGCCGGCACGCGCTCGATCATGCGGAACTCGTCGATCGTGAAGAAGATGGCGATGCCGCGGGAGATGTTCCCGGTCGCCTCGATGCTCGTGTCGGCGTACCACATCATCCCGCAGCTGATCATCCTCGTGAGCGTCTGCATGCTCGTCGGGTGGTCGCCGGACCTGCCCGGCTTCCTGGCCGGCCTGCTCGGCTTCGCGATCGTGGCCGTCATGGGCACGTCGCTCGCGCTGCTGTTCAGCGCGGCCAACGTGTTCGCGCGCGACTTTTCCAACATCGTGCAGACGCTGACGAACTTCGTGCACCTGGCGGTGCCGATGATCTACCCGTTCACACTGGTCGCGTCGCGGTTCGGCGCCGAGTACGTCAATCTCTACCTCGCCAACCCGCTCGCCGAAGCGGTGCTGCTCATCCAGCGCTGCTTCTGGGTCGGCGTCACCGACGACCCGGAGCAGACCGCCCTCATCCACATGCCCGACTGGCTGTTCACGCGAGGCCTGATCCAGCTCGCGGCCTGCCTCGTCTTCCTGTTGATCGCCCAGCTGGTGTTCACCCGGCTGGAGCGGAAGTTCCCGGAGCGGCTCTAGCGCATGACCAAGTCCATCGTCGTCGACCACGTGTCGAAGCGCTTCACCATGCGCTACCACCGCACCATCAAGCAGATGTCGATCGCGCGCCTGCGCGGGCAGCAGATCAGCGACAGCTTCCTCGCCGTCGACGACGTCTCCTTCACTGTCGAGCAGGGTGAGTCGATCGGGCTGATGGGGCTCAACGGCTCCGGGAAGTCCACGCTGCTCAAGCTCATCAACGGCGTGATGGTGCCCGACGCCGGCCGGGTGCTGACGCGCGGCCGGATCGCCGGCCTGATCGCCACCGGCGCCGGCTTCCACCCGCAGCTCACCGGCCGCGACAACGTCTTCCTCAACGCCGCGATCCTGGGGATGAGCGAGAAGGAGACCAAGGCGAGGTTCGACGACATCGTCGAGTTCGCCGACATCGGCCGCTTCCTCGACACCCCGGTCGGCCACTACTCCTCGGGCATGTTCGCGCGTCTCGGGTTCGCCGTCGCCGTGCACACCGACTCCGACATCTTCCTCGTCGACGAGGTCCTCGCCGTCGGCGACAAGCCCTTCAAGAAGAAGTGCATGGAGAAGATGAAGGAGATCCGGGAGAGCGGCCGCACGCTCTTCTACGTCTCCCACGCCGCCGGCTCCGTCCGGAAGATGTGCGACCGCGTCATCGTCCTGGAGAAGGGTCGCAAGGCCTTCGACGGCCCCGTCGACGACGGCATCCGCTTCCTCCACTACGACGACACCGAGGACGACGTCAGCAGCGAAGAGGCGCAGGACGAGGAGCTCGGTTCTGATGTCTGAGGCCCGTTGGGCCAGGACGCCGAGGGGTCACCAAATCAGGCTCGTGGGCGGCGTGCCGCACCAAAAGTGACCCCTCGCCGGGGTCCTCTCGGGGTCGCCTGAGCGCGTCCGCCCGACGGCCCTGACGCCTTGATCCGGCCAACCAGCCTCGCTGCCGCTCGGCCTCCCGCCAAGCCCGCCACGGTCGGCGCCGCCCGCTCCCGCCCTCCGGCGCACGGGTGAGCCGGGCGCGTCGGTGGGGGAGTTGGCGCGTTCTCCTGCGGCTCGGTCTCGCCGTCGCCGTCCAGACCCGTCAGCCCCTGACGGGCCCATCGCCGAGGGGTCAATTATTCAGGCTCGTGGGCGGCGTGTCGCGTCACAAATGACCCTTCGGCGGGCGGTGAACGTCGGAGTTCCGCGGCGTGTTGCCGGTGAATCACATAGCGTGCTGCGGCAGGGTTCAGGTTGCGGTTCGCGGCGCCGATTCCCCTTGTATGGCAGGGGATTCGATGATCCCGACACCTCCCGATGAATTACAAGTTTGTAGTTCAACGGAACCTATTGCGGGTCTCAAGTAACGGGTGTGAAAGTTGATCACTCGTGTGAAACAAGCCCCGCTGGAGAGCCGCTGATGAGTCTCAATCGACACCGCTTCGTGCTGGTCTGCCAGCACGTCCTCGCCTGCGCGGTGGTGGGCGCCGTCGCGGTGTCGTCCGCCGGGGTGGTGGACCTGGACATCGTCGCGCCGTCGCCAGGAGGCGAGAGCGTGGCCGCCGGTCCCGCCGTACCCGCCCCCGCGCCGGCCGCGCTGGTCGCCTCGGAGCCGGTGGAGCCGGACGTGCGCGAGGTGCGGCTGACCCGGACCAAGGCGGAGTCCGGCGCGGCGCGCAAGCAGGCGATCGAGGGCGACGGGCTCGCCCGCTGGACCGCGCGGGCGTCGGAGACGGTCGCGCCGCAGCAGCAGAGCGACGCGAGCGCGGCGACCGGGGTCGAGGAGGTCACCGGGTTCGGCTCCGTCGGCGTGACGTGGGAGGGCGACGACGAGGTCGACAGCGACGCGATCGAGATCGAGGTGCGCACGCTGAAGGACGGCGTGTGGTCGCGGTGGCAGGACATGCACCACGACGAGGACCACGGCCCTGACCCGGCGAGCTTCGAGGACTACCGCGCGGGCACCGACCCCGTGGTCGTCGGCGACGTCGACGACGTCCAGGTGCGCGTGACGAGCGAGGACAAGCTGCCCGCGGACATGCGACTGGCGATCATCGACCCGGGCGAGACCGTGGCGCCGGAGCGTGAGAAGCCGGCCATCGACACAGCGCGCCTCGAGTCCGCCGCGACCCTGAGCAGCGCGTCGACCGGGACGATCCCGGCGACCCCGACCGACCCGGCCGCACCGCCGCCGGCGACCCCGACCGACCCGGCTGCTCCGACCGACCCGGCCAACCCGGTGCCGACCGACCCGGCCATCGTGCCCGCGGCGACGCTGAGCGCACCGAAGCCCGAGATCTTCTCGCGTGCGCAGTGGGGCGCGGACGAGCGGATGCGCGACAAGGGCTCGCTGCGCTACGGCAAGATCACCGCCGGCTTCGTGCACCACACGGTCAACGCGAACAACTACAGCGCCGAGCAGGTGCCGGCGATCATCCGCGGCATCTACGCGTACCACACGCAGTCACGCGGCTGGAGCGACATCGGCTACAACTTCCTCGTCGACCGGTTCGGAAGGATCTGGGAGGGCCGGTACGGCGGGGTGGACAAGCCGGTCGTCGGCGCGCACACACTGAACTACAACGAGTCGTCGTTCGCGATGTCGGCCATCGGCAACTTCGAGACCGCGCAGCCAGCCTCGGTCATGCTCGACGCGTACGGACGGCTCTTCGCGTGGAAGCTCGCGCTTCACGGCGTCAACGCCGCGTCGACCAAGCAGGTCGTCAACGGCCGGACGTTCCAGGCGATCAACGGCCACCGCGACGCCGGGTCGACGGCCTGCCCGGGCAAGTACCTCTACGCCAAGCTGCCGCAGATCCGCACCACGGCGGCGTCGTACCAGACCGCGACCAGCACCCCGCAGCCTCCGCCGCCGTCGGTGAAGCCGACCCCGCTGAACACCAACATCTCCGGCAGCGCCTGGCCCGACTTCGTGGCCAGGGACAAGACGACGCAGCAGGCGTTCGTCGTACGAACCGGCGGTCAGGTCGGCTTCAAGGGCGCCAAGCGAGCGGCGGGCGGCTTCGGCGGTGTCGACAAGCTGATCGGGAGCTGGGACCTCGACAGCGACGGCCTCGCCGACGTGCTGGCGCGCGACAAGAAGACCGGCGTGACCACGTTCTACAAGGGCGACGGCGCCGGCCACGTCACCGCGGTCGCGACCACCAAGCGCTTCAAGGACATGGTCCAGCTCGTCGGGGTCGGCGACTTCGACCGTGACGGCAAGAACGACCTCGTCGGCAAGAAGGCCAAGAAGCAGAAGCTGCTGCTGTTCCGCGGCAAGGGCAACGGCAAGTTCAAGAAGACCAAGGTCGTCGCGAACCCGTGGACCTACAAGCGGGTCATCGCGGCCGGCGATGTCAATCGCGACGGTGCCGCCGACCTGTACGCCCGCGACGCCGCCGGCAAGCTGTGGCTGTTCCGCGGCGACGGCACGGGCACGCTGAAGAAGAACGCCCACAAGATGAACGGGAGCTGGTCGAGCTACTCCGTGCTCGCCGGCTTCGGCGACCTCGACAACGACGGCAAGCCCGACCTGCTGGCGCGGCACAAGAAGACCAAGCGGACCTTCGTCTTCCCGAGCAAGGGCGGGCGCAAGGGCTTCGGCCAGCGGTTCGGCGGCTGGTCCAAGTTCGCCGCCATGCGGCAGCTGACGCCCGTCGGCGAGCTCAACGGACCGGGCGTCGACCTGGCCGCGGTGAACTCGAAGGGCTACCTCGTCCAGTTCGCCAACCGGCAGGGCCGCCCGCTCGAGGCCGTGGTTCCCACCGGCGCGACGTTCGCCGACACCGACCTCGTGCTGACGGTGGGTGACTGGAACCGCGACGGCAACGCCGACGTGATCACCCGTGGCACGGACGGCAACCTGTACCTGCGTGCCGGCAACGGCGCCGACGGGTTCGGCGCGCCGGTCCTGGCCGGCGAGGGGTTCGGCTCGATCGACAACCTGCGCGCCGTCGGCGACGTGACCGGAGACGGCAACCCAGACCTGGCCGGCAAGCCGGCCGGTGCCTCGGCGCGGATCTACCCCGGCAACGGCGGCACCGGCTTCGGCAGCAGCTACCCCGCGAAGGGCCCGAAGGACCTGGCGCGCGTGGTCGCCAGCGACCAGTACGACTGGGCGCTCCCGCTCGGCGACGTCAACGGCGACAAGCGCAAGGACGTGCTGGTCCGGGCGCGGAAGACCGGTGTGCTGTGGCTGCTGCCCGGGCTCAAGGGCGGGACGTTCGACAAGCGTCAGTACGTCGCGTCGGGGTTCAAGAACTTCGACCTCGCCGGCTGACGACACCTCACCGATTGGTCACAGACCGCAAGTTTCCGTGTCCGATTCTTGCGGTTGGGGACCAAACCGCAGGGCTCAGGGGCCGCGCCGGGTGACCGTCGCGCGCTCGGTCTCGGCGCGCCGGTCCCAGCCGTCGTCGGCCGGATTGCGCACCCAGACCGTGCCGCCGCCACCGAGCAGCGGGGCGAGCAGGGTGTCGAGGCCGTCGGGGGTGCAGGGGTTGACGTCCGTCAGCAGCCGGCCGGGCAGTGGCTCGGTGGCGAGCAGGTCGGCCTGCGTGAGGTTCGTGCCGTCGGCCTCGAAGGCGACGTCGTCGGGCTTGGGCGGGTCGTAGGCGGCGAACGCGTCGGGCTGGCCGAGCACGACCGCGGCGTAGTCGACCACCCCGGGCGGCAGCGCCTCGGCGAACGGCGCGCCCAGCGGGCGCAGCGACAGCGCGACGACGGGAGTGGGACCGGCCATGTCGGCATACGTCGTCACACCGTCGGGGCCGCAGACAACCACGTCCGCGTCGGTACGCCGGACCGGGTCGGTCGTCACGCGCAGGCCCACGGACCACGCGGCGCCGAGCCACACCGGACCGTGCCAGTGCGTCGGCAGGTCCAGCAGCACGAGGTCGCCGCGCTCCAGGCCGAGCTCGTCCTGGAGCAGCCCGGCGGTCTTCGCCACCCAGTTGGCGTAGGTGGTCACGGAGAGCTCGATGCGCTCGCCGGTCGCGTCGTCGTAGAACGTGACGAGCGGCCGCCCGGGGTCGCCGCGGAGCTGCTCGGCGAGGGCGTCCGGAAACGTGGAGGCGGGCACCGGGCCACGCTAGCGGGCTGGCATGATGCCGCCCATGTCCGGCCCCGTCGCGCCCACCTCCACTCCACGTCCCCGTGAGGCGGTCATCGTCGCGGGCGGATTCGGCACGCGGCTGCTGCCGCTGACCACGCACCGCCCCAAGCACCTGCTCGAGGTCGGCGGCGTCCCCTTCCTCGCCCACCAGATCAGCCGGCTGGCCGCGGCCGGCGTCGAGCACGTCGTGCTCGCGACGTCGTACCACGCCGACCTCTTCGAGCCCGTCCTCGGCGACGGCAGCGCCTGGGGCGTGCGGCTGAGCTACGTGCAGGAGCAGGAGCCGCTCGGCACCGGCGGGGCGATCCGCAACGTCGCCGGCGCGCTCACCGACGACCCCGAGGCCGCGATCGTCGTGCTCAACGGCGACGTGCTGTCCGGCCACCGCCTCGACAAGCAGCTCGCCGACTTCGAGACGCCGCGCGAGGGCCGCACGGTCGACGTCTCGCTGCACCTCGTCGAGGTCGAGGACGCGCGGCCGTTCGGCTGCGTGCCGACCGACGAGGCGGGCCGCGTCACCGGCTTCCACGAGAAGTCCGAGAACCCGGTCACCCGCCAGGTCAACGCCGGCTGCTACGTCTTCCGTCGCCGCGTCGTCGACTCCATCCCCGAGGGCAAGGTCGTCTCGGTCGAGCGGGAGACGTTCCCCGGCCTCGTCGAGGACGGCGCGCTGGTCGTCGGGTACGTCGAGAACGCCTACTGGCGCGACGTCGGGACGCCCGAGGCGCTGGTCGCCGCTTCGCGGGATCTCGTGCTCGGGATCGCGCCCAGCCCGGCGGTCGACCCGGAGCCGACCGGCGCTCGCATCGACGACACCGCGCACGTCGGGAACGACGCCGTTGTCAACGGGGGAAGCGTGGTCGCGGCAGGCGCGCGGGTGGGCAAGGAAGCGGTCGTCAATGGCAGCGTGCTGATGCGCGACGTCGTCGTGGGCGACAGCGCACACCTGCTCGACTGCGTGGTCGGACCGGGCGCGCGCATCGGCGCGGGAGTCGAGCTCCGAGGTGTCACCGTCGGCGACGGTGCGGTCGTGGACGCCGCGGTGGAGCCCGGCACGCGCGTTCCCGGCGGCGCGTAGCCGTCAGCGGGCGAGCCAGCCGCCCAGCCAGTCACCGCCGCCGAGCACGGCGAGGAAGCGGATCCACCGCCCGGCGAGGCCGACCGAGCAGAACAGCCAGAGGCTCATCCTCAGCTGGCCGGCCAGCACCGAGACGACCGCGAACGGCGGGATCCCGACCGCGGCCGACACCAGCGTCAGCACGCCGGTGAGCACCGGCCGGTCGTGCACCCGCCCGCGCCACAGCTCCAGCCGGGCGGCGTTCTTGGGCTGCTCGACCTTGCGGCGCACCCAGCGCCAGTGCAGGGAGTTCGCGCCGAGGTAGTACCAGACCAGCTTGCCGGCCATCTGCCCGAGCGCCGCCACCAGAGCGAGCGCCCACATCAGCTCGACGCTGCTCACCGCCGCACGGACGGCGAGCAGCGTCTCGATGTTGACGAACGGGAGGAGTGCGGACGCGAAGCCCACGCCTGCGACCCCGAGAAGGTCGCGCACCGCTCCACCCCTTCCCGGGGGATTCGTGTAGCGCTCAGCCGCGCGGGCGGTCGCCCGCGCGGGTCACATCGCGTTGGGCTCGGGCGAGTCGGTGTAGGGGTAGTCCTCGACGAACTTCGCGACGACCTCGCCGCTGGGGGCGTCGCAGTACTGCCACACGCCCTCCTGCTTGGTCGGCTCGGACGGGTCGGCGTACCAGTGCGTCAGCGCCACGTGCGCGCCGTCGGGGAACGGCTTGCCGTCCTCCTCGGTCCAGGGCAGCGCGATGAACTTGTCGGTCAGGTCGTTGCCCTCGAACTTGCTCGCGATCGCCTTGACCGCGGCGAGCTGGTCGTCGTTGTCGGCGACGGTCTTGTCGTACCAGAGCAGGTTGTAGCCGTGCTCGAGGTTGTGCACGTAGTAGGGCAGCTCCTGGCGGTCGGACTGCGAGTAGAACTTCCGCTCGAAGCCGGCGGTCTGCGGGTAGTGCGGACCGAACGCCGGCGGCGAGTCGGGGTAGGCGATCGCGCTGCCGATCTCGCGGTGGTCGTTGCTGCCCTCGGCGTTCTTCTTGACGATGTCCTGGCAGCCCGCCTGACTCGCCGACGCCCCGATGGTCTCCAGGTCGCCCGCCGCGACCTGCTCCTGCTTGATCAGCGGGTAGGCGCCGAGACCGATGATCGCGAGGGCGACGACCGCGCAGGCGAGGAAGATGACGCGCGTACGACGCTTCTCGGCGCGCTGCTGCTGCTTGCGCATCTCCTCGACGACTGCGCGGCGGTCCTTGTCCTTGGTGGTCTTGGCCATGGGGATGTCTCGGCTCAGTTCTGTGTCAGGGCTGGTGGGCTGGTCAGCCGTCGGCTGCGGCGAGCGCCGCGGACGGGGCGAAGTCTACAAAGGTGGGCGCAACGCTCCTGACCGACCAACCGAGGCCGTACGCCGCCACGGCGAGGCGCGCCTCGAGCCGGCCGGCCTCCCGCGGGTCCGAGTCATGGGGGAGCGGGACGCGTGCACCACCGTCGACCGCCTCGCCCGCGAAGCCCGCGACCGCGTCGAGCCGAGCGAGCAGGACGTCCACGGGCGCGGGCGCGCCGACGCCGCGCAGCCCGGCCGGGTCGGCGTCGACGGCCGCCTGGATCGCGTCGCGGGCGCCCAGCCCGAACATGTCGCCGGCCTCAGCCCGCACCAGCCCGCGGGCACCAGGCCCGTGCTCGCCGGGCGGCAGCACCAGACCCGCCAGCCCGCGGACGACCGCGACCGGGCGGGCGCTGAGCTTGCCCTTGACCAGGTCGGCCGCCGACGCGAGCTCGTCGGCGACCGCCGGGGCGGTGACCGCCAGCGGGTTGCCGTAGGGGTCTGTGCGGCCGGCGTGGTCGTCGAGCACGTCGAGCCCTGCCGCGCCGATCGCGATGTCGGTCTGCCCGGTGCGCCACGCACGGCCCGCGGTGTCGCTGACGAGCACCGCCACGTTGGCGAAGGTGCGGTCGCGCAACGCCTCCCGCAGGCGCACCGCGGACGCGTCGGGGTCGACCGGGAGCGAGAGAACGCTGCCCTTCGCGACGTTGGACGCGTCCACTCCCGCGGCCGCGAGGACCAGACCGTGGTGGGTGCGCACGATGCGCGTGCCGCCGCGGACCGCCACCACGCGGTCGGTCTCCGCGGCGATGACGGCCTCGCGGTCGTCGTACCGGACGCGGCCCTCGGCCTTGCTCACCACCTTGCTGGTCACGACCACGACGTCGCCGTCGCGCAGCGGCGTCTCCTCACCCAGCGCGGTCACCAGCAGGGCGGCGAGGTCGTCGCCCTCGGTCACCTCGCCGATGCCCTCGACCGGCAGCAGGACGACCGCGCCGCCGGTCACCTGCCCACCAGCCGGAAGGCAGCGGCGGCCATCGCGGCCGTCGCGTCGTGGTCGGTCATCATCAGGGGTACGGCGCGACACGGGATGCCCGCGACCTCGATCCGCGCGACCTCGGCGGCGTCACGCTCGTCGACGAGCCAGCCGTCGAGGAGCCCGCCGTCGCGCCGGGCGCCGTAGTGCTCGGCGACCCCGGCGGCGCTGACGTCGATGCCGAGCGCGGTCAGCAGCTGCACCGCCATCCCGCGCACGTGCGTGCCGGCGACGATGGGGGAGAGGCCGACGACCGGCGCCGTGGTCGCGGCCAGGGCGTCGCGGATCTCGGTGACCCCGATGATCGTGCCGATCGAGACGACCGGGTTGGACGGCGGCAGCACGACGACGTCGGCGGAGGTGATCGCGTCCACGACGCCGGGCGCGGCGGTCGCGGTGTCCAGGCCGATCGGCACGACCGCCCGGGCGGGCACCCGGGCGCCGAGACGCACCCAGTACTCCTGGAAGTGCACGGCTCGTTGCCCCGACGGCTCGTCGGTGTCGTCGATGACGATGTGCGTCTCGACACGGTCGTCGCTCATCGGCAGCAGCTCCACCCCGGGCTGCCAGCGCCGGCACAGCGCCTTGGTCACCGCGGACAGCGGGTAGCCCGCGTCGAGCATCTCCGTGCGGACCAGATGGGTGGCGAGGTCACGGTCGCCCAGCCCGAACCAGGTGGGCTCGACGCCGTACGCCGCCAGCTCCTCCTTGGCGTGCCAGCTCTCGTCCTCGCGGCCCCAGCCGCGCTCGATCGAGATGCCGCCGCCGAGTGTGTACATCACGGTGTCGAGGTCGGGGCAGACCTTCAGGCCGAACAGCCAGATGTCGTCGGCGGTGTTGCCGATGACGGTGACCCGGTCCCGCTCCGGGTCGAGGACGGACCTGAGCCCGGTGAGGAAGCGGGCACCGCCGATGCCCCCGGACAGGACCGTGATCTGCATGCAGGCAGGGTAGTCAT
>DASURB010000016.1:0-2506 GCA_036280235.1 Nocardioides sp. | reverse complement strand
GCGGCAGCGAGCGCCACGCCGGCCGCGATGCCGACCGAGCTCTCGAGGGCCGAGGAGACGACCACCGGCAGGCCGATGTCCTCGGCGATCCGCAGACAGGCCCGCACCCCGCCGAGGGGCTGGACCTTGAGCACCGCGACGTCGGCCGCCTCGAGGTCGCGGACGCGGTAGGGGTCCTCGGCCCGGCGGATCGACTCGTCCGCGGCGATCGGCACGTCCACCCGACGGCGGACGAGCGCGAGGTCCTCGACCGAGGCACACGGCTGCTCGACGTACTCCAGCCCGCCGGCTGCGCGGTCGAGGACGCCGATCGCGGGGACGGCCTCGTCGACCGCCCAGCCACCGTTGACGTCGATGCGGATCGCCCCGGACGGGCCGAGGGCGTCGCGTACCGCCTCGAGCCGTGCCTGCTCGTCGGCCCGCGACTGTCCGGGCTCGGCGACCTTGACCTTCGCGGTGCGGCAGCCGTTGCTCGCCCGGACGATGGCGGCGGCCTGCTCGGGGCCGACGGCCGGGACGGTCACGTTCACCGGGACCGCCGAGCGCACAGCGGCCGGCCAGCCTTCGAAGGCGGCCTCCCGGGCGCAGGCGAGCCAGGGCGCGGCCACGCGTGCGTCGTACTCCGGGAACGGGCTGAACTCCCCCCAGCCCGCGGACCCGCGCAGCAGCATCCCCTCGCGGACGGTGATCCCGCGGAAGCGCGTGCGCATCGGGATCGAGAACACGTGCGTCTCAGGCATCGGCGGCCAGCCTCTGGAGCGCCATCCGATCGAGCTTGCCGTTGGCCAGGAGCGGGAGCTCGTCGGTCCACACGAGCTGCTTCGGCGCCCACTCTCGGGGGTGGACCTGGGACACCCAGTTGCGCAGGTCGTCGAGGACGGGAGCGTTGCGCGCCGCACCACCGGCGCGGGGCACGGCGACGGCCACGACCTTCTGGCCCCACTCGGGGTCGGGCACCCCCACGACCTCGGCGGCGCCGACCCAGGGGTGCTCCCGGAGGCGCCTGGCCACGGCGCCGGCGGGCACCTTCACCCCACCGGTGACGAGCACGTCGTCCGCGCGTCCGAGGACCTGGAGCCTGCCGTCGGGGTCGAGGCGGCCGAGGTCGGAGGTGACGAACCACGTGCCCTGCATGACCTCCGCGGTGTCGCCGGGGCGCCCGTCGTACCCGTCGAACAGCACCGGGCCGGAGATGCGGATCGTGCCGTCGCGGCCGATCGCGACCGCGACCCCGTCGAGGGGAACCCCGTCGTAGACGCAGCCCCCGCAGGTCTCGCTCATGCCGTAGGTCGCCACGACGTGCACGCCGGCCTCGGCCGCCGCACGCCGGAGGGACTGCTCCACCGCGGCGCCCCCGACGAGGACGGTGTCGAACCTCCGGAGCGCCTCGACGTCGCGCGGCGACCGGAGCATCCGGGTGAGCTGGGTCGGCACCAGCGACACGTACGTCCGCTCCCCGTCCATCGCGGACGCCGCCTCCGGGAACGACGCGTAGTCGTCGAGCATCACCGGCGTCGTGCCCGCGAGAACCGACCGGAACAGCACCTGCACGCCGGCCACGTAGGTGGGCGGCAGGTTCAGCAGCCACTGGCCCGGTCCGCCGAGCCGTTTCTCGGTCGCGGCCGCCGAGGCTCGCATCGCCCGCCGCGAGAGCACGACCCGCTTCGGCGTGCCGGTGGACCCCGACGTCTCGATGATCAGGGGCTCCGGCTCGGACGGCGCCGCGTTCCAGACGCGCAGCAGGGCGAGCACCTCGACGGGGCTGCCCTGGACGGGGCGCAGGCTGGTCACGGAGGACAACGCTATGCCTGCCAGAATTGCCCGCTATGGCAACCCCTGCACAGTGGATCGAGGGCGCGCGCCCCCGGACCCTTCCGGCGGCCGTCGCGCCCGTGCTCGCCGGCACCGGCGTCGCGGCGTACCTCGACTCGGCCGTGTGGTGGAAGGCACTGATGGCGCTGATGGTGGCGCTGGCCCTGCAGGTGGGGGTCAACTACGCCAACGACTACTCCGACGGGATCCGCGGCACGGACGCGGACCGGGTCGGGCCGCTGCGGCTGGTCGGCTCGGGCGCGGCGTCGGCCTCGTCGGTGAAGGAGGCGGCGGTGATCAGCTTCGGCGTCGCGGCCGCCTTCGGGCTCCTGCTGGCGATCACGACCGCGTGGTGGCTGGTGCTCGTCGGTCTGGTCAGCATCGTCGCCGCCTGGTACTACACCGGCGGCCGGCGGCCCTACGGCTACATGGGCCTCGGCGAGGTCATGGTGTTCGTCTTCTTCGGCCTCGTCGCAGTGATGGGTACGACGTACGTGCAGACCGAGTCCTTCCCGCTCGCGTCGTTCTTCGCCGCGGTCGGCGTCGGCGCGCTGGCGTGCGCGATCCTGGTCGCCAACAACCTCCGCGACGTCCCCACCGACCGGGAGGTCGGCAAGCGCACGCTCGCGGTGGTGCTCGGTGACGAGCACACGAGGTACTTCTACGTGTTCCTCGTCGCAGTCGCGCTGATCGC
>DASURB010000015.1:0-6362 GCA_036280235.1 Nocardioides sp. | reverse complement strand
ACATCGACAGCCTCGCGGTCGGCCCGACCGAGCACCCCGAGGTCTCCCGGATGACCATCGTGGTCAATGTCGAGGAGTCCCCGCTCGAGCAGGTCACCAAGCAGCTCAACAAGCTCGTCGAGGTGATCAAGATCGTCGAGCTCGACGGCGCGGCCGCGGTCAACCGCGAGCTGCTGCTGGTCAAGGTCAAGGCCGACGCCACCACCCGCGGCCAGGTCCTCGACGCCGTGCAGCTGTTCCGCGCCAAGGTGGTCGACGTCGCGCCCGACGCGGTCACCATCCAGGCCGTCGGCAACGCCGACAAGCTGGCCGACATGCTGCGCGTGCTGGAGCCCTTCGGCATCCGCGAGCTCGTGCAGTCCGGCATGGTCGCGATCGGTCGCGGCTCCCGCTCCATCTCCGAGCGCACCCTGCGCCCGGTGACCGTCCCGGCCCCGCCCGCTGCGGGCTGACAGACGCAACGCACGCCCAACCGAGGTCCAACCAAGAAGGAGAAGCCCCCGTGGCTGAGATGTTCTACGACGACGACGCCGACCTGTCCCTGATCCAGGGCAAGAACGTGGCGGTCATCGGCTACGGCAGCCAGGGCCACGCCCACGCGCTGTCGCTGCGCGACTCCGGCGTCGACGTCCGCGTCGGCCTGCAGCCGGGGTCGAAGAGCCGCGCCAAGGCCGAGGCCGAAGGTCTGCGCGTCGTCACCCCCGCCGAGGCGGCGGAGGAGGCCGACGTCATCGTCATCCTCGCGCCCGACCAGCACCAGCGGAAGCTGTACGCCGAGGAGATCGAGCCGGCGCTCACCCCGGGCGACACCCTGGTGTTCGGCCACGGCTTCAACATCCGCTTCGGCTACATCACCCCGCCCGAGGGCGTCGACGTGTTCATGGTCGCGCCGAAGGGCCCGGGCCACCTCGTGCGCCGGGAGTACGTCGACGGGCGCGGCGTACCCGTCCTCGTCGCCGTCGAGGAGGACGCCTCGGGCAAGGCCTGGGACGTCGCGCTGTCCTACGCCAAGGCGATCGGCGGCCTGCGCGCCGGCGGCATCAAGACCACCTTCACCGAGGAGACCGAGACCGACCTGTTCGGCGAGCAGGCCGTGCTCTGCGGCGGCGCCTCGCAGCTGGTGATGTACGGCTTCGAGGTCCTCACCGAGGCCGGCTACCAGCCCGAGGTGGCCTACTTCGAGTGCCTGCACGAGCTGAAGCTCATCGTCGACCTGATGTACGAGGGCGGCATCGCCAAGCAGCGCTGGTCGGTCTCCGACACCGCGGAGTACGGCGACTACGTCTCCGGCCCGCGCGTCATCGACGAGCACGTGAAGGACAACATGCGGGCCGTGCTCGCCGACATCCAGAGCGGCGCGTTCGCCAAGCGGTTCATCGACGACCAGGACGCCGGTGCCCCGGAGTTCAAGGAGCTGCGCGCCAAGGCCGAGCAGCACCCCATCGAGGCCACCGGCCGCGAGCTCCGCAAGCTGATGTCCTGGGTGAAGTCGCACGACGAGGACTACACCGAGGGCACCGCCTCCCGCTGAGCCACCCCCTCAGAAGGCTCTCCTCTGGAGACCTGTCCCTGACGGGACTATCGGCGAGGGGTCAGTTATTCAGCCGCGTCGGCGGCGTGTCGCGGCACAACTGACCCCTCGCCGTCGGCGTTCTCGCGTCCGTCAGTGCGGAGCGCAGCCAGCACCTCGCCGTACCTCGTGAGGAAGGCCTTCTCGTCCAGCCGCTTCCGCCGCAGCCAGGCGGTCACCTCGTCGTTGCACTTGCTCGCGTTGCACGACGCGCACGCCGGTACGACGTTGAACACGGTGTAGCGACCGCCGCGAGAGATCGCGAGCACGCAGTCGCGCTGGAGGGTCCCGCCGGTGGCACCGCAGTACGCGCAGCCGCCCCAGAGCTCCTGCAGCGTCGCCCACTGCTCGGCCGTCAGGTCGTGCTCGACCCGGCCCATGCGCACCTTGCGCTTGCGCGCCGCCCGCGCCCGGCGCGACCGGTTGACCATGACGTGAGCCTAGGCCGCATGCAGCATGATCGACGGCATGACGAGAGTCGTCGCCCGGGCCGTGTCGCTGCTCGGCGTGCTCGTCATCGTCGCCGGCTGCTCCCCGGAGCCGACCGACCCTGCCGCCGGTCCGACAGAGGAGGCCACCACGTCCAGCACGAGTGAGCCGACACCGCAGCCCGAACCGTCGCACGAGCCCGAGTCGACGGTGGTCGCGCACGACCCGGCAGCCGACCGCCGTCTGCTCCGCGCAGCGCGCGACGGTGACGCCGCGGGAGTGGCCACCGCGCTGCGCGACGGCGCCGACATCGAAGCCCGCGACGGCCACCGCCGGACCGCGCTGCTCCTGGCCGCGACGTTCGACCGCGTCGCCGTCGCCCGGCTGCTCGTCGCCAGAGGCGCCGACCCCGACGCGCTCGACGACCGGCACGACACGCCCTGGCTGGTCACCGGCGTGACCGGCAGCGTGCGGATGCTCGAGGCGCTGCTGCCCGCCGACCCGGACCTGACGATCCGCAACCGCTTCGGCGGCCTGTCGGTGATCCCCGCGAGCGAGCGTGGTCACGTCGACTACGTGCGCCGCGTCGTGCGGACCGACATCGACGTGAACCACGTCAACGACCTCGGCTGGACCGCGCTGCTCGAGGCGGTGATCCTCGGCGACGGGAGCGCGCCGTACCAGGAGATCGTGCGGATCCTCCTCGATGCCGGCGCCGACCCCTCCATCGCCGACGGCAACGGCGTCACCGCTCTCGAGCACGCCGAGAGCTCGGGCCAGACCGAGGTCGCCCGGATCCTCCGCCGCGCCGGCTGACGTCCTCGAGAGGGCAAGACGCGCCGGCTCGGCGCGCTGGAGAGGGCAAGACGCGCCGGCTCGGCGTGGGGGAGAGGGCAAGACGCGCCGACTCGCGGAGTGACGCGTTGCACAGGAAGATCCGGGGCAAAGGTGGCGTTGTCACGGACATGCAGATCGAGATCTGGTCCGACGTCGTGTGCCCGTGGTGCTTCATCGGCAAGCGGCGCCTGGAGAGCGCGCTGGCGGCGTTCTCGCACCGCGACGAGGTCGAGGTGGTCTTCCGCTCGTTCGAGCTCGACCCCTCCGCCCCGACGCCGGCGAGCGAGCCCGTGGTGAACATGCTCGCCCGGAAGTACGGCGTCTCGGTCGAGCAGGCCGCGCAGATGCAGGACCAGGTCACGCAGGTCGCCGCCGAGGTCGGTCTCGAGTACCACCTCGACAAGACGCTGCACGCCAACACCGTCGACGCCCACAGGCTGCTGCACCTCGCGCTCGACGAGGCCGGCCCGCGCGTGCAGGCCGAGCTGAAGGAGGCGCTGATGACGGCGTACTTCACCCGCGCCGAGGACGTCACCGACCACGAGGTGCTGCGCAAGGCCGCCACCGACGCCGGGCTCGACCCGAGTCGCGTCGACGCCGTGCTCGCCTCGCAGGAGTACGCCGACGCGGTCCGCGCCGACATCGAGCAGGCCCGCGCGTTCGGCGCCACCGGCGTCCCGTTCTTCGTCGTCGACCGCAAGTACGGCATCTCCGGCGCGCAGCCCGTCGAGGTGTTCACCCAGGTGCTCGAGCGCGCCTGGGCCGACAGCCACCCGTCGCTCACCGTCGTGGGCGACCAGGCCGACGCCACCGTCTGCGGCCCCGACGGCTGCGACTGAGCGCATGCAGACGTTCCTGCCGTACGACGACTTCCGGCGCACCGCCGAGGTGCTCGACCACAAGCGCCTGGGCAAGCAGCGCGTCGAGTGCATCCAAGTGCTGCGCGGCCTGGTCCGGCCCGGATACGGCTGGCGGCACCACCCGGCCGTGAAGATGTGGCGCGGCCACGAGGAGGCGCTCGGCCGCTACGCCTACACCTGCTGCGAGCACTGGGTGTCGCTCGGCTTCGGCGACACCTGCGCCGCCACGATCGCCGAGGACCTCGCGACCGCCGGCGTGCGCAAGGTGCGCACCGAGGAGGAGCTGCGCGCGGCCGGGGCGATGCCGTGGTGGCTGGGCGACGAGGACTTCCACCGCAGCCACCGCTCCTCGTTGCTGCGCAAGGACCCCGACCACTACGGGCCGCTGTTCACCGACGTACCCGACGACCTCGAGTACGTCTGGCCGGCACCGCCCGACGAGCAGCGGACACCGGCCTCCTAGGACAGAACTGTCCGGTAGGGTTTCCGGTGGGCACAGCGTCGTGCAACGGCCGCCCCCGCCTCAGTGACTCCAGGGTCGCAAGGATCGGACGGGGACGACGGCCACCTCGAGCCGAGCATCTCCGAGACCTTCCGAGGACATCGCCGTGAGCAAGCCCGTCGTACTCATCGCCGAAGAGCTGAGCCCCGCCACCGTCGAGGCGCTCGGTCCCGACTTCGAGATCCGTCGCTGCAACGGCGCCGACCGCGACGAGCTGCTGCCCGCGATCGCCGACGTCGACGCGATCCTGATCCGCTCCGCCACCAAGGTGGACGCCGAGGCGCTCGCCGCCGCGCAGCGGCTCAAGGTCGTCGCCCGCGCCGGTGTCGGTCTCGACAACGTCGACGTCAAGGCCGCCACCCAGAACGGCGTCATGGTCGTCAACGCGCCGACCTCCAACATCGTCTCGGCCGCCGAGCTCGCGGTCGCGCTGATGCTCGCCGCCGCGCGGCACATCGCACCCGCCAACGCCGCGCTGAAGCGGGGGGAGTGGAAGCGCAGCAAGTACACCGGCATCGAGCTCTACGAGAAGACCGTGGGCATCGTCGGCCTCGGCCGCATCGGTGTCCTCGTCGCCCAGCGGCTCAGCGCGTTCGGCATGAAGGTCATCGCCTACGACCCCTACGTGCAGGCCGGCCGCGCCGCGCAGATGGGCGTGCGTCTGGTGTCCCTCGACGAGCTGCTCGCCGAGGCCGACTTCATGTCGGTCCACCTGCCCAAGACGCCCGAGACCATCGGCCTCATCGGCGAGGAGCAGCTGGCGAAGGTCAAGCCCAACCTGGTGCTGGTCAACGCGGCCCGTGGCGGCATCGTCGACGAGCACGCGCTGTACGTCGCGATCAAGGAGGGGCGCGTCGCCGCTGCCGGGCTCGACGTGTTCGCGTCCGAGCCGTGCACCGACAGCCCGCTGTTCGAGTTCGAGAACGTCGTGGCCACACCGCACCTGGGTGCGTCCACCGTGGAGGCGCAGGAGAAGGCCGGCATCGCCGTGGCGAAGTCGGTGCGGCTCGCGCTGTCGGGCGAGCTGGTCCCCGACGCGGTCAACGTGCAGGGTGGCGTCATCGCCGAGGACGTGCGGCCCGGCCTGCCTCTCACGGAGAAGCTCGGTCGCATCTTCACCGCGCTCGCCGGTGAGGTCGCGCAGCAGCTCGACGTCGAGGTTCGGGGCGAGATCACGCAGTACGACGTCAAGGTGCTCGAGCTCGCCGCCCTGAAGGGCGTGTTCGCCGACGTGGTCGAGGACCCGGTCTCCTACGTCAACGCGCCGCTGCTCGCGGCCGAGCGCGGTGTCGCCGTGCGCCTCGTCACCGACCCCGAGAGCCCCGACCACCGCAACCTGATCACGCTGCGCGGCACGCTCGCCGACGGCACCCAGGTGTCGGTGTCCGGCACCCTCGTCGGGATCGCGCAGCGCGAGCGGCTCGTCGAGATCGACGAGTACGACGTCGACATCGAGCCGACCGAGCACCTCGCGTTCTTCCGCTACACCGACCGTCCGGGCATGGTCGGCACGGTGGGCAGGATCCTCGGCGACGCCCAGGTCAACATCGCCGGCATGCAGGTCGCGCGCGACACGAAGGGCGGCCACGCGCTGGTCGCGCTGTCGGTCGACTCGGCGATCCCGGCCGACGTGCTCGAGGAGATCCGCACGGAGATCGACGCGGTGTCGGTGCGCGCGGTCGACCTGACCGAGTAGGACCTGTCTGGCTGCCTCCTGTGCGAGGCGGGTCAGCGCTTGGTGGCGATCAGCACCGAGGCGTCGTCGGCGACCATCACCTCGACGGTGGTGAACCGCTCGTCGGTGAGCCACTGCTCGCGCAGCGTGTCGACGCGGCCCTCGTAGACCGGCGGCCACGACGAGCACGGCGTGAAGTCGTCGAGCACCACGACGCCACCGGGCTCGACCAGGTCGATGATCGCGTCGGCACCTGAGTCCTTGGGCTCGCGGGCGTCGAGGAAGATCAACGAGAACGGCCCGCGGTCGCGCAGCGTCGACCAGTCGGCGGCGAGCACCTCGACCTGCTCGTCGCCCTTGAAGATCTCGCTGGCGGCCTCGGCCAGCTTCTCGTCGAGCTCCGCGCTGACGATCGACGCGTTGTCGCGGATGCCGGAGCGAAGCCACGCCGTACCGACGCCGCACCCGGTGCCAAGTTCGGCCAGCGTG
>DASURB010000014.1:0-27151 GCA_036280235.1 Nocardioides sp. | reverse complement strand
TCCTCGGCAGCCTTCTCCGCGGCGGCCTTGCCTGCCATCGCGGCGAACTCCGCCGGGGTCGGGCCGTGCTTGGCGCTCGCGGCCTCCTCGGTCTGCTGGCCGGAGTCGCTGCCCTCGTCGTCGCCGCGGCCGCGCCGGGAGCGACGGCTGCGGCGGGACGCGCCGGCGGAGTCCTCGTCGCCGCCCTTCTTCTTCGGGTCGACGGGCTCGTGGTGGACGATCAGGCCACGTCCCTGGCAGTGCTCGCACGGCTCGCTGAACGCCTCGAGCAGGCCGGTGCCGATCCGCTTGCGCGTCATCTGCACCAGGCCGAGCGAGGTGACCTCGGCCACCTGGTGCCGGGTGCGGTCGCGGCCGAGGCACTCGACCATCCGGCGCAGCACCAGGTCGCGGTTGCTCTCGAGCACCATGTCGATGAAGTCGACGACGATGATGCCGCCGATGTCGCGCAGCCGGAGCTGGCGCACGATCTCCTCGGCCGCCTCGAGGTTGTTCTTGGTGACGGTCTCCTCGAGGTTGCCCCCGGAGCCGGTGAACTTGCCGGTGTTGACGTCGATGACGGTCATCGCCTCGGTGCGGTCGATGATCAGCGACCCACCGGAGGGCAGCCAGACCTTGCGGTCGAGCGCCTTGGCGATCTGCTCGTCGATGCGGTACGCCGCGAACGCGTCGTCGCCGTCGTACTTCTCGAGCCGGTCGACAAGGTCGGGCGCGACGTGCTTGACGTACGGCTCGACCGTCTCCCAGGCCTCGTCGCCGGACACGACGAGCTTGGCGAAGTCCTCGGTGAACAGGTCCCGGACGACCTTGAGCGTGAGGTCCGGCTCGCCGTACAGCAGCTGCGGGGCGCCGCCCTTGCCGCCGCCCTTCTCGACCTTGGCGGCGATGTCCTCCCAGCGGGCCTTGAGCCGCTCGACGTCGCGGGTCAGCTCCTCCTCGCTGGCGCCCTCGGCGGCCGTGCGCACGATCACGCCGGCGCTCTCGGGGACGATCTCCTTGAGCAGCGACTTGAGCCGGTTGCGCTCGGTGTCGGGCAGCTTGCGGGAGATGCCGCTGGTGGTGCCGTCGGGCACGTAGACCAGGAACCGGCCGGGCAGGCTGATCTGGCTGGTCAGCCGGGCGCCCTTGTGGCCGACCGGGTCCTTGGTGACCTGGACCAGGACGTTCTGGCCGGACTTGAGCACCTGCTCGATCTTGCGCGGGCCGTTGCCGGCGCCGAGCGAGTCCCAGTTGACCTCGCCGGCGTAGAGCACCGCGTTGCGGCCCTTGCCGATGTCGATGAACGCCGCCTCCATCGAGGGCAGGACGTTCTGCACCTTGCCGAGGTAGACGTTGCCGATCAGCGAGGTCTGCGACTCGCGCGCGACGTAGTGCTCGACGAGCACCTTGTCCTCGAGCACGGCGATCTGGGTCAGGTCCTTGCGTTGCCGGATCACCATGACGCGGTCGACCGACTCGCGGCGGGCGAGGAACTCCGCCTCGCTCACGATCGGGGCGCGGCGACGGCCGGCCTCGCGGCCCTCGCGGCGGCGCTGCTTCTTGGCCTCGAGACGGGTCGAACCGCTCACTGCGGTGATCTCGTCCTCGGGGCTGCGGGCTTTGCGCACCCGGGTGACGGTGTTCTCCGGGTCGTCGGCGCCACCCGCGTCGCCGTCCTCGCCGGAGCGCCGTCGACGGCGGCGGCGACGGCTGGTGGACGTGCCGGACCCGCCCTCGCCGTCCTGGTCGCCCTGCTCGCCGGCCTTGTCCCCGGACTCCTCGGACTTCTCGGACTTTTCGGACTTCTCGGACTTCTGGTCCGACCTGTCGCCTGCCTTCGCGGCCGCCTTCTCGGGGGCGGCGTCGGCGGGCTGCTGCTCGGAGCTCTCGTCGGTCGACGAGGACTCGCCGTTCTCGCCGCCACCGCTCTTGCGGCGGCGCCGGCCGCCGCGGCGGCGCCGGCGGCGCGGCGTGCCGCCCTCGCCCTGCTCCTGCTGCTCGGTCTGCCCAGGCCGCTCAGCCTGCTCGCCCTCGGCCTGCTCGGGCTGCTGGGGCTGCTCGGCCGTCTCGCCGGTCTGCGCGGCCTCGTCAGGAGCCTTTTCCGGCTCGGCGGCGGCAGCCTTCTTGGTGGTGCGCTTGCGGGCGGGACGGGCCTTCGTGACGTCCGGCGGCTGGAACAGCGGGGCGACCCCGCCCACGGGGGTCGCCTCGGTCGCTGCGGCCTCGGTAGCGGACTCCGGAGGGGTCTCGGCGGGGGCCGCCTCGGACGTCGGCTGCTCGGGAGCGGGCTCGGCGGCGGCCTTCTTCGTGGTCCGCTTCGCCGCGGTCTTCTTCGCCGTCGCCTTCTTGGCGGTGGTCTTCTTCGCCGTCGACTTCGTCGCAGCCTTCTTGGCGGTCTTCTTGGCGGGCTGCTCGGCCGACTCCGCGGTCGGCTGCTCGGCAGGCAGCTCGGCGGGCGGCTCAGTCGGCTGCTCAGTCGGCTGTTCAGTCGGCTGCTCAGTCGGCTGCTCAGCGGCCGGCTCCGCAGGTGCGGGCTCGGCGGCGGCCTTCTTCGTGGTCCGCTTCGCGGCGGTCTTCTTGGCGGTGGACTTCTTCGCCGTGGACTTGGCCGCCGCCTTCTTCGTGGCCCGCTTCGCGGCCGTCTTCTTCACGGGGGCCGCAGCGTTGTCCCCAGTGTTGTCCTGGGTGTCGCTCGTAGCGGAAGACTCGGGGTTCTCGGTGCTGCTGAGGGTGCTGTCGGGGGTGGCGTTCTCGCCTGGGGTGTCGCTGTCGAGCATCTGCTCTCCTCGGCTCCCGCGGGTAGGCCGGACCGATCGTGCCGGTCGTGCTCACGCGGGGCGTGTCAGTCGTCCGATCCCGGCCGGGCCGAGTGGACGCAAGCTTGCGGTGGCGGCGACGCCCTGACGGTGAGCGTCCGCCTGCGCGGTCCGCGGTCAGCGACCTCCGCGACCGAAGCTGTCACCATCGGTCAGGCCGTGTCGCGGTCGGGCGCGAACGGGTCTCCCACCGCGCCGGTCTCCGTGCCCAGGGGGCCCTGTGCCAGCCGCTCCTGCAAGGGAACTCCTGGCACCTCGAGCCCGGCCACTGCACGCAGTCCGGCGAGGATGTCGTCGGGTCTCACGGACGGGGTTCCGTGCCGCAGGACCAGGTCGAGTATCGCACACTCCCCCGGCCGCTGCGGGGAGGCGTGTGTGGCCAGGGACACGACCGCCGCACGGCAGTCGAACGTCCGCAGCCCCTTCTTGGTCATCCGCTCGACCGGCACCTCGTCGGCGGCGAGGAACGCCGCGACCGCCTCGGCCACCCGCTCCTCCGGCACCTCGAGAGTGATCCGCCAGTGGCTGGCCTCCAGCCGGTCGGCCAGCGAACCGCCGGGCGAGACCACGACCTCGAGCACGTCGAGACCGGGCGGCAGCGCCTCGTCGAGCGCCCGGCCGAGCGCCGCGGGGTCGACCTCCTCGGCCAGGCCGATCTCGAGATACTCCGCCTCGCTGGCCGCACCGGTCGGCGAGGCTCCGGCGTACGAGATCCGCGGGTGCGGGTTGAAGCCCGAGGAGTACGCGACCGGCACCTGGGCGCGCACCAGCGCGCGTTCGAAGGCCCGAGAGAAGTCCCGGTGGCTGGTGAACCGCAGCCGGCCGCGCTTGGCGTAGCGCACGCGCAGCCGCTGCACCGGTGGGGCCTGCTGCTCGGGTTGGTCACGCACCCGAGCAGCGTAGGCGGCGGCGGTGGCCGTCCCACCCTCCGGCCCCGGGCCGTCCGGCGACGCGGACGGCTGGGACGATGACGAGCGTGGATCGGCCCGGGACGCACCAGGACACGCGGATGGAGCGTCTCCTCGTGCTGGTCGGCATCGTCGTCGTGTCGTTCAACCTCCGGCCGGCCGCGGTGTCGGTGGGGCCGGTCCTGGCCGAGGTCACCGCCGACCTGTCGATGAGCTCGACGGTCGCCGGGGTGCTCACCACGCTGCCCGTGCTGGCCTTCGCGACCTTCGGGATGCTCACGCCCGGCGTGGCGGCGCGGCTCGGCCTGCACCGTGTGACGCTCGGCGCGCTGCTCTGCGTGGTCGTCGGGCTCGGGCTGCGGTCCCGCACCGACGACGCACTCGCGTTCCTGCTGCTGTCGCTCCTCGGGCTCGCGGGGATGGCCGCGGCGAACGTGTTGCTGCCGTCGCTGGTCAAGCTGCACTTCCCCAGCCGCGTCGGCCTGCTCACCTCGATCTACACGACCTCGATGGCGGTCGGGCTCACGCTCGCCTCGATGACGACGGTCCCGATCAGCGAGGCCACCGGGAGCTGGCGCGACGGCCTGGGCATCTGGGCGGTGACCGCGCTCGTCGCCGCGATCCCGTGGGTGGCGCTTCTACGCCACGACAGCGCGCTGGAGCGGGGCCCGGTCGAGGTGCGACTCAGTCAGGTGGCGCGGACGAAGCTGGGCTGGCTGATGGCCGTGTTCTTCGGCCTGCAGTCGACGCAGGCGTACTCGTTGTTCGGCTGGTTCGCGCAGGTCTACCGCGACGCCGGCTTCTCCCCCGCGACGGCCGGCGTGCTGCTCGGCGTGATCACCGGCGCCAGCATCCCGCTTTCGCTCTGGCTGCCGACGGTGACCGCCCGGATGGCCAACCCGGCGCCGGTCATCCTCGGCCTGATCGCGCTCTACCCGGTCGGCTACCTCGGCCTGGTCTTCGCGCCCGTGGCCGGCGCCTGGGTGTGGGCGGCCGCGCTGGGCACGGCCACGGCGGTGTTCCCGGTCGCGCTCACACTCATCGGGCTGCGGGCGCGCACCAGCGGCGGCACCGCGGCGCTGTCCGGGTTCACGCAGGGCGTCGGCTACCTGATCGCCGCCGTAGGCCCCTTCGCGGTTGGGGTGGTGCACGACGTCACCGAGAGCTGGACGGTGCCGCTGATCCTGTTGACCCTGCTATCGATCCCCCAGCTCGTCACCGGCTGGATGGTCTCGAAGCGCAGGTACGTCGAGGACGCGCTGCCCGACCGGAGGCCGGACCCCTTACGAAGCGGCACTTCCTGATGCCCTAGCCTGTTCCGTCAACGACAGCGCGTACCCGGCACGATCCGGGCGGGGGACTCCGCCCCGCGCGCATGGCCACTCGGGACCAGGAACTGGGGGAACACACTCACGTGACCAGGAAGATCCTTGTCGCGCTTCTTGCGGCGACCCTGATCATCGGCGGCACCGCCACCTCTGCCTCGGCGTACAAGCCGCGCGACGGCGCCGTCTTCAACAACCCGTGGGGCGACTTCCCTGCCAAGGAACGGCTGTTGACGAAGATCGCGAACACGATCGACGCCGCCGTCCCGGGCTCGCGGATCCGCATCGCGGCGTACTCCAACGACCGCAAGGACATCACCGACGCGTTGATCCGCGCGAAGCGGCGCGGCGTGAAGGTGCAAGTGCTCCTCAACGGCAACTGGACGTCGCGGCAGACCAAGCGGCTGCAGCGGGTGCTCGGCAAGAACGTCGAGAAGAAGAGCTTCCTGCACATCTGCAAGCGGTCCTGCCGCGGCAAGACCGGCAACCTGCACTCTAAGTTCTACCTGTTCAGCGACATCGGTACGGCGCAGAACGTGGTGATGTTCGGGTCGGTGAACCTCACCGGCTTCGGCGCGAAGACGCAGTGGAACGACCTGTTCACCACCAACAACCGCCGGGTGCTGCACAACCGGCTGCGCGACGTCTTCAACTCGATGAAGCACGACAAGCCGCGCAAGCACCCGTTCATCAACACCTCGGTCGGCGACTACGACATCACCGTCTACCCGCGCTACAGGAACACCAAGGCCAACGATCCGGTGCTCAACCGGCTCAAGCGCGTGCGCTGCAAGGGCAAAGTCGGCGACGCCGGCATCGCCGGCCGCACGATGATCCGGATCAACATGTACGGCTGGAACGGCAAGCGCGGCGTCTACCTCGCCAAGAAGGTGGCCGACCTGAGCCGGCACGGCTGCAACATCAAGGTGCTCGAGAGCGACGCCGGCGGCCGGGTCGTGACGATCCTGGCCCGCAACGGTGTGCTCATCAAGACGCCGGACGCCGACCGCAACAACAAGGGCGAGATCGACGTGTTCACCCACACGAAGTACTGGATCGTGGGCGGCCGCTACGGCAAGGGCAAGCCCGGCTGGCACGTGTGGACCGGCTCGCAGAACTGGTCCGACCGCTCGCTGAACGGCGACGAGCTGACCGTGCACATCCCGCGGCGCGGCGTGTTCTGGAACTACCGGCGGAACTTCGACCACATCTGGCAGAAGCGCTCCACGTGGGTCGGCGGCACGCGCCCGACCTCGAGCGGCACGACGGCGACGCACACGCGCGGTACATCGTTCGACGTGCTCTGACCGCGCGGCCGGCCCGAGCCTTCAGACGAGCGGCTTGATCAGCAGGCTCGTCGCGGGGACGAAGCCCGCGCGGGTGTAGAACGACACCGACCGCTCCGACGGGCTCAGCACCAGGCGGGCGAACCGGTGCTCCTCGGCGTACGTCGACGCGGCGTCGAGGAGCAGCCGGCCGAGGCCGCCGTCACGGTGCGCCTCATCGACGTACACGTTCGCGATGTAGCCCCACTTCGTGGGCCGGCCGGTGACGACATCGCCGGGACGCGGCATGCGCTCGAAGACCAGCATGTTCAGCATCCCGACGTCTACGCCGTCGAGACTGACCAGCCAGGTGACGCGCTGCGACTCCTCCCGCTCGGCCCAGCCGGCGAAGGCGGCGTCGAAGTCGGGGTCGTCGATGACCTCGCCGGCCTGCTCCTCGGCCCACGCGCGCCTCAGCCGCGCGATGACGGACCGGTCGGCCGGGCCGGCGACCCGCACGGAGGCCGACGACGACCCGCTCACGTCACACCACCGTGAGCGGCAGGAGCTTCTTGCCTGTGGGGCCGATCTGGATCTCGGTGTCCATCTGCGGGCAGACGCCGCAGTCGTAGCACGGGGTCCAGCGGCAGTCCTCGACCTCCACGTCGGAGTCGGGGTCGATGGCGTCCTGCCAGTCCTCCCACAGCCAGTCCTTGTCGAGGCCGGAGTCGAGGTGGTCCCAGGGCAGCACCTCGGCGTAGTCGCGCTCGCGGGTGGTGTACCAGTCGAGGTCGACGGGCGTGCCGGCCAGCGCGTGCTCGGCGGCGGACTCCCAGCGCTCGAAGGAGAAGTGCTCGCTCCAGCCGTCGAAGCGGCCGCCGTCGCGCCAGACCTCCTCGATGATCCGCCCGACGCGGCGGTCACCGCGCGACAGCAGGCCCTCGATGATGCCGGGGCGGCCGTCGTGGTAGCGGAAGCCGATCGCGCGGCCGTAGCGCTTGTCGGAGCGCACCGCGTCGCGCAGCTTCCGCAGCCGCTCGTCGGTGGTCTGCCAGTCGAGCTGGGCGGCCCACTGGAACGGCGTGTGCGGCTTGGGCACGAAGCCACCGATCGACACCGTGCAACGGATGTCGTTGCGGCCGGACACCTCGCGGCCCTTGGCGATCACCTTCTTGGCGAGGTCGGCGATCTCGAGGACGTCTTCATCGGTCTCGGTCGGCAGGCCACACATGAAGTAGAGCTTCACCTGCCGCCAGCCGTGGGAGTACGCCGTCGCGACGGTCCGGATCAGGTCCTCCTCGGTGACCATCTTGTTGATCACCTTGCGCATGCGCTCGGACCCGCCCTCGGGGGCGAAGGTCAGCCCGGAGCGGCGGCCGTTGCGGGAGAACTCGTTGGCCAGCGTGATGTTGAAGGCGTCGACACGCGTGGAGGGCAGCGACAGCGAGACGTTGCTGCCGTCGTAGCGGTCGGCGAGACCCTTGGCGATGTCCCCGATCTCGGTGTGGTCGGCGCTGGACAGCGACAGCAGCCCGACCTCCTCGAAGCCGGACTTCTTGATGCCGTTGTCGACCATCTCGCCGATCGTGGTGATCGACCGCTCGCGCACGGGCCGGGTGATCATGCCGGCCTGGCAGAACCGGCAGCCGCGGGTGCAGCCGCGGAAGATCTCGACCGAGTAGCGCTCGTGCACGGTCTCGGCCAGCGGCACCAGCGGCTTCTTCGGGTACGGCCACGCGTCGAGGTCCATCAGCGTGTGCTTGTGCACGCGCCACGGCACACCGGAGGTGTTGGGCGCGACGCGCTTGATGCGGCCGTCGGGGAGGTACTCCACGTCGTAGAACGCCGGGACGTAGACCGCGCCGGAGACCGCGAGCCGGTAGAGCAGCTCCTCGCGCGGCGCGCGGCCGTCGCGGCCGGGCCGGCCCTCGGCCTTCCACTCGCGGACGACGTCGGAGATCTTCAGCACGATCTCCTCGCCATCGCCGAGGACGGCGGCGTCGAGGAAGTCGGCGATCGGCTCGGGGTTGAACGCCGCGTGGCCGCCCGCGATCACGATCGGGTCGTCCTCGCCGCGGTCGCGCGCGTGCAGCGGGATGCCAGCCAGGTCGAGCGCGGTGAGCAGGTTGGTGTAGCCGAGCTCGGTCGAGAACGAGATGCCGAACAGGTCGAACGCGCGCACCGAACGGTGGTTGTCGACGGTGAACTGCGGGATGCCGTGCTTCCGCATGACCTTCTCCATGTCGGGCCACACGGAGTAGGTGCGCTCGGCGACGATCCAGTCGCGCTCGTTGAGCACCTCGTAGAGGATCTGCACGCCCTGGTTGGGCAGGCCGACCTCGTAGGCGTCGGGGTACATCAGCGCCCACCGAACGGTGGACTCGTCGTCTCCCCACTCCTTCGGCGTCGAGTTCAGCTCGCCGCCGACGTACTGAATGGGCTTCTGGACGGACGGCAGCAACGGTTCCAGACGCGGGAACAGCGACTCGGCCGCCCCGGTCTGGGTGGCATGGGCCGCGGTGGCGGTGGGCACGGTGCAACCTCGCAGAGTGCGTTGGGTGTGGGGGACGACCTCTCAGGATACGTCCTCAGGCGGCAGCCGCCCACCGCGCGTCCCGCCCGAAGGCGGCGAGCAGCCTGGTCTGCGGGTCGCCGTCGGCGTCCACCCGGTCCGCGATCATGCCGGCCTCGCGGTAGAGCTGCTCCCGTTGCTCGAACCACCGGGCCACCTCGTCGACGATCTCCGGGTCGAGGCGGGTGTCCGCGTTGACGGCCACCGCGAGGTCCCACCCGTGGATGAGGTGGTCGGCGCTGAGCTGCCGGACGTACTCCTCGACCCGCTCGTCGCCGTACGACAGGTGCACGGTGCCGCCCTGCGGGGCATAGCGGTCGACGGCGGCGATCGCGGCCAGCGCGGCGGAGCTGGCCCGGCGCGCCGCCGTCACGGGGTCGCCGAGCAGGTCGCCGTCGAACCGGTCGCCGACCTGCTCGATCGTCGCGCCCTCGAGCAGGGGGACGGTCCACAGCTCCTCCCCCACGACGTGGTTGACCAGCGCGTGCACGTCCCATCCCGAGCACGGTGTTGCCCGCCCCCAGTCGTCCGGTCCCACGGCTGCGAGCGCCTTCTGCCACTGGCCCACCGCCCGGCGGTGCAGCTCGGCGACGTCGAGCTCCGACATGGCTCCCCTCCCGGTGTCGGGTGGGTGCGACGGCGCCGGTTCCATCGTGCGCCCGCGGGGAGGCCGCCACCAGACCCGGACGCGTCATCCTCAACGCGTCATTCTCGAAAAGGCAGCCGGGGCCCGCGCGACGTGCGCGGGCCCCGGGTCCGGTCCTGCAGTCGTCCGGTGGCCGGTCAGCCGGTCGTGAGCGAGGTGTCGTCGACGACGAAGCTCGTCGGGAGGGTGTAGTCCTCCGTGCCGACGAACCGCAGCGTGACGGTCTTGCCGGTATGGGCCGACATGTTCAGCGTCCGCTGCACGTAGGACGAGCCCTTGTTGAGGTTGGAATACGTCGCCAGGGTGGTCGTGGTGCCGCCGGAGGTGACCTGGACCCGGAACGTGTCGTAGGCCGTCGACGTGGTGGTCTCCTGGCTGGACACGTAGAGGTGGAAGGTCAGGGAGGCGCTCGAGGCGGCCGGGACCGTGACGGTCTGTGTCAACGTGTCGGTGTGGGTGGTGCCGTAGCCGTTGAACCAGGCCTTCCAGCTGCCGGTGCGGGCGGGGGCGCCACTGGAGTTCGTGATCACGCCGGAGGTCGCCGTCCAGCCGGTGGCACCGGACTCGAAGCCCGGGTTCGCCAGGAGGTTGCCCGTGGGCGGCGGGGGCGGCGGGGTGGTGCCACCGTCGAGCAGGGAGTAGAGCAGGCGGTTCGGCGAGCCGGTGCCGGGGCTGGTCACCACGCCGGTCGTCGCGCTGTTGACGATCGCGCTGCTGACCGTGGCGGCCGACGCGGTCGGGTTGCCCTGCAGGTACAGCGCCGCGACGCCCGCGACGTGCGGGGTGGCCATCGACGTACCGCTGATCGTGTTGGTGGCGGTGTTGGACGTGTACCAGGCCGAGGTGATGCTGGAGCCGGGCGCGAACAGGTCGAGGCACGAGCCGTAGTTGGAGAAGCTCGACCGGGCGTCGCTGCTGGTGGTCGACCCGACGGTGAGGGCGGCGCCGACGCGCGACGGCGAGCCGTTGCATGCGTTGGTGCTCTCGTTGCCGGCGGCCACCGCGTAGGTGACGCCGTCGTTGATCGAGTTGGTCACCGCGGAGTCGAGGGCGGAGGAGACGCCGCCGCCGAGGCTCATGTTCGCCACCGCGGGCGTGCCGGCCGCGTGGTTGCTGGTGACCCAGTCAACGCCGGCGATCACGCCGCTGGTGCTGCCGCTGCCGCTGCAGTCGAGGACCCGGACGGGCTTGAGCGTGACCTGCTTGGCGACGCCGTACGTCGAACCCCCGACCGTGCCGGCGACGTGCGTGCCGTGGCCGTTGCAGTCGGTCGTGCCGCGGCCGTCGTTGATCGCGGTGTAGCCGGACGTCACGCGGCCGCCGAACTCGTTGTGCGAGGCGAGGATGCCGGTGTCGATGATGTAGGCGGTGACGCCCGAGCCGGTGGCGTTGTAGGTGTAGCTGTTGCTCAGCGGCGGGTTGCGCTGGTCGATGCGGTCCAGGCCCCAGGTGGCGGGCGACTGGGTGGCGTCGATGCTGACCCGCTGGTCAGCCTCGATGAAGGCGACGTCGGGGCTGGTGCGCAGCTCGGTGACGGCGCGGTCGGTGAGCTTGGCCGAGAAGCCGTTGAGCACCTTGCCGTAGTTCTCGAGGATCTTGCCGCCGTGGGCCTTGGCGACGGCGCGCGCGTCCTTGGTGTCGGCCGTGGTGGCGCGGTCGTTGAGGGCGACGATGTAGCGGCCGTCGATGGCGGTCGGCTTGGCGGTGCCGATGAGCGGGGCTCTGTTGGCCTTGTCGGGCCCCTTGTCCCCCGCCTTCGGCGCGGCCGAGGCGGCCGACGCGCCGAACGCGGTGGCCGTGACGGTGGCGGCGGCGACCGTCGCCATGACGGCGGTGCGGAGCCGCCGGTGCTGCGGTGACTGCTGTGGTGATCGACTGTGTTGCGTCACGGGCTCTCCCGAGAGTGGAGGGTCCGGCCGGTTGCCGTGACCCGGTCCTGTGCTGCGGCCGGCTGCGGTCGCTCGTGGCGTCCGAGCCGGCTGAGCGAGGAACGTAGTGACAGCGAACGGTTGCGGTCCCCTGGCCGGACGTTCATGTTCGTGCAGCGCACGAACCTGCAACCCCGGTCGCCCTTGACGCTGCCGGTCTAGACAGTGGTTGGGTCGAGGGACGTGAGGATGCGCATCGGGGCGCATCCTCCCGAACAGGGAGATCCCCCTATGAAGAAGTTCCGTCCACACCGCCGATCGGCGGTCGTACTAGGAGCCGCGGCCCTGGCCACCGCGATGACCGGGTTCGTTGCTTCACCGGGTACTGCCGCCCCCTCAGCCGGGCCGGTGGCGAAGACCGCCGCCGCCCCGGGCAAGGCCGCCGTCAAGAGCCAGCAGCGCACGGTCGAGGCCGCCAAGGAGGCGCGGGCCGTCGCGCGCGACCTCGGTGCCGACGCCGTCGGGGTCCACTTCGACAAGGCCAGCGGCAAGATGGTCGTCAACGTGTCGGACCGCGCGGCAGCCGCGCAGGCCCGTCGCGCCGCCGACGGTGACACCGTCGTACGCGTCGTGAAGCACAGCAAGGCCGACCTCGCCGTGGCGACCAAGGGCCTCCGGAAGCAGGTCACGGTCCCCGGCAGCAGCTGGGCGGTCGACCACGCCGCCAACCAGGTCGTGGTGACGCTCGACTCGACGGTCTCCGACGCCGACCGCGCGAAGATCGAGAAGACCGTCGCGAAGTACGGCGACGCCGTCCGCGTCGACCAGGTCGCCGGAACCTTCAGCACCCGCCTCTCCGGCGGTCAGGCGATCTACGCCGCCGGAGGCGGTCGCTGCTCGCTGGGCTTCAACGTGCGCAGCGGCTCGTCGTACTACTTCCTGACGGCCGGGCACTGCACCAACATCGCCAGCACGTGGTACTCGAACTCCGCGCAGACGTCGTACCTCGGCACGCGCGCCGGGACGAGCTTCCCGGGCAACGACTACGGCATCGTGTCCACGCCGTCGGCCGGGTCGGGGAATGTCTACCTCTACAACGGCAGCTACCGCGACATCACCGGCGCGGGCAACGCGTTCGTCGGCCAGACCGTCACGCGCAGCGGCAGCACGACCGGTGTGCACAGCGGCACGGTGCAGGCGCTGAACGCGACCGTGAACTACGCCGAGGGCCAGGTCCGCGGCCTGATCCAGACCAACGTCTGCGCCGAGCCGGGCGACAGCGGCGGCTCGCTGTTCTCCGGCAACACCGCGATCGGCCTGACCTCGGGTGGCAGCGGCAACTGCACCTGGGGCGGTACGACGTTCTTCCAGCCGGTCACCGAGGCGCTGAGCGTCTACGGCGTGAGCGTCTACTGACCCGTCGGCTCAACTGGCTCGGCCGACTCTCGCTAGCGGCCGGCGCCCGGGGACTCTCCTCGGGCGCCGGTCGTCTGCGGTCCGGTCGCCGGAACACCGTTGTCCACAGGACTGCCCACGCGTTCCTGGCGGATCCCACGTGATGTTTCGGCCCGGATGCGCCGGTTTCCCAGCAGCCGGTGGTATCCCGACGGGTCAGAACCGCGAGCGCACCAGCCGCGACGGCGCGATCCCGAGGCCCCCGTCGGGGCGACGCGCGATGTTCTGCAGCAGGCCGACGGCCATCAGCGTCGCGAACATCGAGGAGCCGCCGTACGACACCAGCGGCAGGGGTACGCCGGTGACGGGCATGATGCCCAGGCACATGCCGATGTTCTGGAACGCCTGGAAGCCGAACCAGCAGGCGATTCCGGCGGCGGCGAGGCGGCCGAACAGGTCGTCGGCGCGGGAGGCGATGACCAGCGCGCGCCAGATGACCACGCCGAGCAGCAGGATCAGCACGCCCGACCCGACGAGCCCGAGCTCCTCGCCGGCGACGGTGAAGATGAAGTCGGTGTGCTGCTCCGGCACGAACCCGGCGTGCGTCTGGGAGCCGTTGAACAGGCCTTGGCCGGTGACGCCGCCGTTGCCGATGGCGATGCGCGCCTGGGTGGTGTTGTAGCCGGCGCCACGCGGGTCGAGCGACGGGTCCGTGAAGGCGAGGAACCGGTCGATCTGGTAGTCCGCGAGCAGGCCCACCTGGACGGCGACCACGGCCGCGACGACACCGCCGCCGAACAGGCCGGCCAGCCACACGCGCGGGGCACCGCTGACCGCGATGACGCCGAAGACGGTGGCGGACAGCACGAGCATGGTGCCGAGGTCGGGCTGCAGCAGGATCAGCGCCGCGGGGATGCCGGCGATGACCAGCATCCCGACCACGTCGGGCCAGCGCACCTCGCGCGAGCGCAGCGAACCCTCGGTCCGCTCGGCGACGAGCAGCGCCATGCCGATGGCGACGGCCAGCTTGGCGAACTCGGCCGGCTGGATGGACATCCCGGCGATCACGATCCATGAGCGTGAGCCGTTGATCGTGCTGCCCATGACGAGCACGAGCACCAGCCCGACCACGCTCGCGACGTACACGAGCGGCGCGAGGATGCGCACCCACCGGTGGTCGGTCGCCATCACCAGTAGGCCGAGCACGATGCCGATCGCGATGTTGACCAGCTGCTTCTTCAGGTACGCCCGCGGGTCGTCGCCGACGAGGAGCTCGCGGCTCGACGTGGCCGACCACACCAGCAGGGCCCCGAGCACGAGCAGCCCGGCTGCGGCCAGCACCAGCACCCAGTCGACGCGTCCGGCGCGAACCCGCGACGTGGTCTCGACCCGGACGCGAGGCCGGGCCGCGGTGGTCAGGCTCATCGACGGCGTCCCTTCGTGACCGGCGGCAGGATCGCGCCGTCCTTGGCGAACGTGGGCAGCGCGGCGGGCGGGATGGCCCCGGGGATCGCGGCCTTGCGGCGGTCGACCTTCATGCCGTTGATGCCGTAGAGCGTCTCCCAGATCTTGCGGATGGCCGGGCCGGACGTGCCGGAGCCGGTGCCGCCCTGGGAGACCATCATCACCACGACGTACCTCTTGTCGTACGACGCCACCCACGACGTGCTCTGCTTGCCGTAGACCTCGGCGGAGCCTGTCTTGGAGCGGATCTTGACCTTGTCGAGCGGGAAGTCGATGAGCCGCCACGACATCGTGCCGCTGCGCGAGGTGCCCTGCAGCGCGGTGTCGATGTAGCGCAGGTCCGCCTTGCTGACCTTCACCCGCGACGCGCGCTTCGGCTTGATCCGCTTCACGACCTCGCCGGAGGGGTCGACGATCGCCTTGGCGACGCGCGGCTCCCACAGCGTGCCGCCGTTGGACAGCGCGGCGTAGGCGCGGGCGAGCTGGAGCGGGGTGACGATCGTGTCGCCCTGCCCGATCGCGAAGTTCACCGCGTCACCGGCACGGTAGGCGAAGCCCTCGATGCAGAACTCGCGGGCGAACCGGTGCAGGAAGTCGTTGCCGGGCTTCTTGCCGAGCTTGCAGTAGTAGTCCTTGTTCGACTTCCAGTAGGCGCGCTTCCACTTGCGGTCGGCGATGCGGCCGGAGGCCTCGCCCGGCACGTCGATGCCGGTCTCCTTGCCGAAGCCGAACATCTTCGCGGTGCTCACCAGCGGGTCCCGCGCGGTGACGTCGTCGACGTCGGTGCCGAACCGCTGCCAGAAGGAGTAGCCGACGCGGTAGAAGAAGGTGTTGCAGGAGACCTGCAGCGCCTTGTCGAAGCCGATGTACCCGTAGGCGCCGGACTCGTAGTTCTTGAAGTCGCGGTTGCCGACCCGGAACGCCGACGAGCAGTTCAGCCGGGTGTCCTGGCCGTAGCCGTTCGACAGCGCGCCGGCGGTCATGAACGGCTTCCACGTCGAGCCGGGCGCGAACTGGCCCTGCGTGGCGCGCGACAGCAGCGGGGTGCCGGCCTTCTTGGAGTAGAGCCGCTTGAGCGCCTTCGAGGAGATGCCGCCGACCCACACGCTCGGGTCGTACGTCGGGAAGCCGGCCATCGCGACGACACGGCCGTTGGTCGCGTCGAGCACGACCGCGGCTCCGGAGTCGGCGACGTAGTTGCGGTGCGTCACCGGGTCCAGCGTCTTGCGGGCGGTGCGGATGGTCTGCTCGAGCTGCTGCTCGACCACGGCCTGCACGCGCGCGTCGATGGACGTGACGAGCGTCTTGCCGACCTCGCCCTCGGTCTCGCCGGTCGTGCCGAGCACGCGTCCCATCGAGTCGACGGCCACGGAGCGGTAGCCCGGGTAGCCGCGCAGGTACTCGTCGTACTGCTTCTCCAGCCCGGCGCGGCCGACCACCGACGCACCGTGCACGGACTGGTCGCCCTTCGCCTCGGCGTCGTCGAGCTCGGACTCGGTGATCGGGCTCAGGTAGCCGAGCAGGTGCGCGGCGTTGATGCCGTACGGCGACGGGTAGGCGCGGACCGGCTGCTGCTCGACGATCACGGCTGGGAAGTCCTCGCCCTGCTCCATGATCGAGATCGCGACCTGCTGGCGGACGTCCTCGGCAACGGGGACCGGCTGGTAGGGCGAGCCGTTCCAGCACGTGCCGGTGACCGAGCCTGGCTCGCCGCACAGGAGCGTGCGGGCGTGGATCTTCGTGTACTTCCCGCCGACGGCGCGGGCCAGCCGGCGCAGCAGCGCCTCCTGCTGGTCCTCGTCCATCTTGCCGAGCATGGTGCGGTCGACGCTGACCACCCACGACTGCCGGCTCGCAACCAGCGGGCGGCCCATGTCGTCGACGATCAGGCCGCGGGCCGGCTGCACGACGAGCTCGCGCACGGACTGCTCGGCGGCCTGGGCCTGGTAGGACTCCCCGCCCAGCACCTGGAGGTACCAGAGCCGCGCGAACAGCGTGACGAAGAGCGACAGGACCAGCGCCTGCACGACGACCAGGCGCAGCGTGCCCTTGGTCGCCGAGCTCGCGCGGACACGGCCGCGGCTGGTCGAGCTCGCTGTCCGGGTGGTCGTCGAGACCACGTCCTTGGGCGCGAC
The DNA here is from genome assembly GCA_036280235.1 of Nocardioides sp. GTDB lineage: Bacteria > Actinomycetota > Actinomycetes > Propionibacteriales > Nocardioidaceae > Nocardioides_B. Next base: position 10,778 of record DASURB010000014.1, on the reverse strand, counting down.
CATCAGTACGCGACCTGCGGAGGCTGGATCCGCCGGAGCAGCATCATCGCCGGCGGCAGCACGAACGGGGTGAGCAGCAGGTCGTAGCCGACCGCGAGCGGGATGACGCCGAGCGCCTCGGTCACGGGTACGGCGGGGTCCTGGAGCACCAGACCGGACAGCGCGAACACCGACGTGCCGATGAACGACGACGCGGCGACCGTGATCAGCGCGGCGACCGGCGACGAGCCGGCGTCCGACCGGACCCGGCCGGCGACGTACCCGACGACGACGAGCGCGAGCGCCCAGCGGCCGGCGACGTGGTCTGCCGGCGGCGCGAGGTCCACCGCAAGGCCGGCGACGAAGCCGAGGATCGCAGCGGCGTCGGGACCGCGGACGAGCGCGGTGGCGACGACGAGCAGCAGGGCGAGGTTGGGCACCACCCCCCCGAACGACAGGAACGCGAAGCCGGCCACCTGGAGCACCACGGCCAGGATCACCAGGACGGCCAAGACGGCGGCGCGGACGGCGGTCACCGGGTCTCCTCCTGCTGCGCGCGGGCACCGAGCACCGGCCGGTCGCCCTGGGTGTCGGGGTCGACGACCACGCCGACGAGGTCCAGCGAGGTGAAGTCGACGAACGGCCGGATCACCGCCTGCGCGGACAGCGAGCCCGGGCTGGTGCGCACGCTGGTCACGCGGCCGATCGGGATGCCGGCGACGTACGGCGCGCCGTTCTTGCTGCCCCAGGTGACCAGCACGTCGCCCTTCGCGGGCGTCGCGGACTGGTCGGCGAGGTCGAGGTCGAGGCGAGCGTCATCGCCGTTCTCGCCGCGGCCGCGCACGAAGCCGACCTCCATGGTCGAGCCGATCCGGCCACCGACCACGGACTCCTGGTCGACGACGAGCAGCACGGTGGCGGTGCTGCGGTCGGCGCGGACCACGCGGCCGACGAGGCCGTCCTGGTTGATCACGGTCATGTCCGGGCGGATCCCCGAGGACGTGCCGGCGTCGATGGTGACCGCGCGGGTGAACGACTGGGCCGGGCCTATCGCGACCACGCGCGCCGGGACGACGGCGTACCCGGTGTCCTTGGCGCCAGCCAGCAGGCCGTCGAGCTCGGCGGCGCGGTTGCGGTCCACCTCGGAGGTGGCGAGCTGGGCGCGGAGCTTGGCGTTCTCGGCCTCGAGGCGCTCGACGTCCTCGCGGAGGCCGCCGGAGGTGCGGAAGATCTCGGGTACGGCGCGGAACGGGCGCAGCGCCGCCGCGGTGCCGGCCTCCACCGGGCCGACCACGGCGCCGACCGCGGTGCGCAGCGGGTCCACCGGTGAGTCGTCGCCTCCGCGGGCGTCGAGGGTGATCACGGTGAGCGCGGCGAGCAGCAGCAGGACCACCACGGCACGGCGTGGCCTCTGCTGCGGAGCGCCCGGGGAAGGAGGTCGCATCGGTCGGTCGGCTCCTGGCTACCGGCGCCGGGGCTCGGAGACGAGCACCTGCTGCAGGGCCTCGAACTCCTCGACGCACTTGCCCGCGCCCATGGCGACGGAGTGCAGAGGGTCCTCGGCGATGTGGACGGGCATGCCGGTCTCGTGGCGGATCCGCTCGTCGAGACCGCGGAGCAGCGCTCCCCCGCCGGTGAGGACGAGGCCGCGGTCCATGATGTCGCCGGCGAGCTCCGGCGGGGTCTGGTCGAGCGTGGTGCGTACGGCGTCGACGATCGCGTGCAGCGGCTCCTCGAGCGCCACCCGGATCTCGGCGGAGGAGACCACGACGGTCTGCGGCAGGCCGGAGACCATGTCGCGGCCACGGACCTCGGCTTCGGGCTCCTCGAGCAGCGGGAACGCCGTACCCAGGGTGGTCTTGATCTCTTCCGCGGTGCGCTCCCCGAGCATCAGGGAGTGCTCCTTCTTCATCCAGGCGATGATCGCCTGGTCGAGGGAGTCGCCGGCGGTGCGCACGGACAGGCTGGTCACGATGCCGCCGAGCGAGATCACGGCGACCTCGGTGGTGCCGCCGCCGACGTCGACGACCATGTTGCCGGTCGCCTCGTGCACGGGCAGGCCGGCGCCGATGGCGGCGGCCATCGGCTCCTCGACGATGTAGACCCGGCGAGCACCGGCCTGGTAGCCGGCCTCCTTCACCGCGCGCTGCTCCACGGCGGTGATGCCGCTCGGCACGCAGATCACCAGCCGCGGCTTGGTGAAGTAGCGGCGCCGGTGCACCTGCTGGATGAAGGACCGGAGCATCTGCTCGGTGGACTCGAAGTCGGCGATCACGCCGTCCTTGAGCGGGCGGATCGCGGTGATGTTGTCGGGGGTGCGGCCGATCATCCGCTTGGCGTCGTGGCCGACGGCGACGATCTCGCCGGTGGTGGTGTTGAGCGCGACCACGGAGGGCTCGTCGAGAAGCACGCCCTTGCCGCGCACGTAGACGAGCGTGTTGGCGGTGCCGAGATCGACGGCCATGTCCCGGCCGATGATGCTGTTCGCCATGACTGTCCGACCCTCGCTGCCCCTGCGTCCCGTGGCGCGGAGGCGCGAGTCACACGCGCCCCACCCTTCACAGAAGGCTAAGCGGCCACCGGGCCAGGACCCGGCACGACACTCGGGCGGACGAGGCGAATTGTGCTAGCAGAGGCCCTCGGCGCGGCGCCGCACGTGCTCGGGCACCGGCAGCCCGGCCGCGTCGGCGGAGGTGATGACCTGGCCCGCCTTCAGCGCGAGGGGTACGACGCCCGCCCACACGCCGCCCGCGGCGACGTCCTCGGGCTCGTCGTCGGGGTCGCCGGTGCGCGCCTTCACCGACGCCTCGTGCAGCGGCAGTGCGAGCACGGTCGTGGCCGCGAGCTCCTTGCGGGTGGGCCGGCGCAGCGCGGCCGCCCGCCCCGGGGCCGCGTGCTCGACGATCAGGTCGAGGGCGTGCGCGCGCTCGTCGGGGTCGGTCACGACCCGCGGCCGGCCGATCACCACAGCGGAGCGGTAGTTCATCGAGTGGTCGAACCCGGAGCGGGCCAGCACCAGCCCGTCGAGCACCGTCCACGTGACGGAGACGTCCTGGTCCGGGGCCTGCACCAGGCTGCGCGAGGCGACGGACCCGTGCACGTAGACGGTGCCGCCCTCGTCGGGGCCGCTCGGGTCCACGCCGTACACGGTCGGCAGCGCCAGCGGCACGCCGTCGACCACCACGGCCAGGTGGCAGATGATCGCCGAGGCGAGCACGTCGTCGAGGGCAGCGCGGTCGGTCTGCGCGCGCTCGCGCTCGCGGCGCGGCCTGCTCCGATCGGTCGGTGAGAGCGGTGGCCGGGGCTGCACGGGACGCCCGGGACCGCTCAGGAGGGCGAGAGCCGGATCTCGAAGACGTCGTCCAGCCCGGTGATCTGCACCAGGTTGACGATCATCTTGTTGGGGTGGCGCAGCTCGAGCGTGCCGCCGTGCTCGCTGAGGGTCTTGTGCGCGCCGAGGAGGGCAGCGAGGCCGGTGGAGTCCATGAACTCCAGCTCCGACAGGTCCACGGCCACCCGCCGCGGGGCGTCCGTGAGCTCGGCGAGCGCGTCCTGCAGGTCGGGCGAGGTGCTGATGTCCAGCTCGCCGGCCAGGTGCACGACGGCGTCGTCACCTTCCCGTTGCACGTCGATGGACAGCTCCACCGCCGGTCCCACCCTTCTCTCGCTCGGCTGCCGGCCGCACGGGCGTGCGTCGGCGTCCGCCAATGTAGCCCACGGCGTCGCCGGCGCCCCTGATAGGTTCAACCAGGGGTTGAGAGGGGGCCGTCGAGCCTATGGAGGACACCGTGGTGCCCGCTGCGCCGACCCTGGACGACAGCGGGGCGACGCCGGGCTGGGAGGTCGTCCTCGACGCGTCCCGCCACGACCTCGGCCAGATCCTCGACGTCGAGCTGAGCGGCTCGCTCAACCTGCGCCGCACGGTGATGCGCATCCTCGAGGTCACCCGCTCCCGGTTCGCGGACTGGGCGGTGCTGGTGACGGCCGACCCGAGGTCCGAGTCGTTGACCCTGTACGGCGGCGGCGACCTGGGCTACGCCGCCACGCTGCGCCGCGACGTCTCGGCCGAGCTGCTGCTCCGGGTCATCGAGAGCGGGCAGCACGAGCTGCTCTCGGTCGACCAGGAAGCGGCGCCGTTCGACGCGCTCACCGCGCTGCTCCCGGTCGAGGAGCTGCGCGCGCAGGCGGCCGCGCTGCGTCCCGCGGACGTGCTCGCCCTGCCGATGGCCGCACGCGGAGGCACCCTCGGGGCGCTGGTCATGGTCCGCCGCTCGGGCCGCGGCTTCGCGCCGACCGACGTCGCCCTGCTGGGCCGGTTCGCGGACCGAGCCGCGCTCGCGCTCGACTCCGCCCGGATCTACGAGGACCACGCCCGGGTCGCCCGGGTGCTCGAGGAGAGCCTGCGTCCGCCCGGGCTGCCGGTCGTGCCGGGCGTCGAGATCGCCACCAGCTTCCGCGCCGCCGCCGAGCACCTCGAGATCGGCGGCGACTTCTACGACGTGCACGGCGACGACGGCTCCTGGCTGGTCGTGCTCGGCGATGTCTGCGGCAAGGGCGTGGACGCGGCGGTGCTCAACAGCCGCGCCCGCCAGAGCATCCGCACCGCCGCGCGCTACGACCGCTCCCCCGGCCGGATCCTCAGCACGCTCAACGACGTGCTCTACGACGACGCCTCCGACAAGTTCGTCACCGTCGTGTGCGCACTGGTCTCCCCGCGCGACGACGGCTCCGTCCTCGTCCAGGTCGCGGTCGCGGGCCACCCCGCTCCTCTCGTCGTACGCGCAGACGGGGAGGTCGAGCAGCCCGCGGTCACCGGACGCCTCGCCGGCGTGATCCGGCACGACGACCCCTACGAGGAGGTCGGCTTCGAGTTGCTCTCCGGCGACGCGATGGTGCTGTTCAGCGACGGGATCTACGAGGCCAAGGGGCCGCGCGGCCTCTACGGCATGGACCGGCTGCGGAAGGTGCTCGCCCGGTACGCCGGCAGCGGCGCCGTGCCGATGTGCGAGGCGATCGAGCAGGACGTCGTCGAGCACCTCGGCGGCCACGGCCACGACGACATGACCGCCCTGGTCGTCTCCCCCCGCAGGCAGAGCCGATGACCGACGCCTCGCCCGAGGAGCGCTTCGACGCCGCCGTGGCCCGCGGCGACGTGGATGCCGCCCTGGACGTCGTGCAGGAGCTTCTCGACGCGGGGCAGGACCCGGTCGCGGTGATGGTCGACGTGATCGCGCCCGTGCAGGCCCGCGTCGGGCAGCGCTGGCAGACCGGCGAGTGGTCGGTCGCCCAGGAGCACGCCGCCACGTCCGTGGCGGTCTCCGCCCTCGAGTCGGTGACCCGCGCGACCCAGCCCGCCGGCCGCGCCGCCCGCGGCCGTGTCGTGATCGCCTGCGCCGAGCGCGAGTGGCACGCGGTTCCGGCGATGATCGTGGCCGGGGCGCTGCGGGCCGAGGGCTGGCAGACGATGCTGCTGGGGGCGTCGACGCCGACGAGCCGTTTGAGCAGCTACCTGCAGGACCTCGGACCCGATGTGAGCGCGGTGAGCTGCTCGGTCGCGGCCGGGCTGCCCAACGCCCGCGGGTTCATCCAGGCCAGCACGATGGCCGGCATCCCGGTGCTCGCCGGCGGTGCCGCGTTCGGCCCCGACTCGCTGCGTGCCGACCGGCTGGGCGCGACCGCCTGGGCCGCCGACGCCCGTGGCGCCGCCCGGGTCATCGAGAGCCTGCCCCGCGTCGTACCACCGGCGCCGGCGCTGCCCGCCGAGGTCTCCCGCGACGTCGCCGCGCTGCGCACCGCCCACGACTCCGTCGTGGGGGACGCGCTGCGCCGCACCGGCGCGGCCCCGTCGGACTCCGACGAGGACCCGATGCGCGACGCGCTCGACCAGGCCGTCCACTCCGTCACCGCAGCGGTGCTGACCGACGACCCGCGGCTGCTCGGCGACACCGCCGGCTGGGTGTCGTCGGTGCTGCGGGCGCGCGGCTTCGCCGACCCCGACGCCACCGTGCGCTCGGCGCTGGTGCACGCGCTGCGGGAGTTCCCGCTCGCCGCGACGATGGTCGACGGGCACTGGCCCGACGTGGCCTCGCGGTCCGCCTAGCGACGACCTAGAGGTTCGGGAACCAGAGCTTGATCTCGCGCTCCGCGGACTCCGCCGAGTCGGAGCCGTGCACGAGGTTCTCGCGGTTGGACAGGGAGAGGTCGCCGCGGATCGTGCCGGGCGCCGCCTTGCGGCCGTCGGTCGCACCGTTGAGCGCGCGCACGACCTCGATCGCCTCGTCGCCCTCGAGCACCGCGGCCACCAGCGGGCCGCTCGTCACGAACGCGCGCAGCGGCGGGTAGAAGTCGCGCTCGACGTGCTCGGCGTAGTGGGCGTCGGCCAGGTCCGTGTCGATCTGGCGCTGCTCCAGCGCGACGATCGTCAGCCCCTTGGCCTCGAAGCGGGAGAGGATCTCGCCGACCAGGCCGCGACGTACGGCGTCGGGCTTGAGCAGGACGAGCGTGCGCTGGGTCTGCGTGGACATGGCGCGCAGCCTATCCAGCCTCGGACGGGGCTCCGCGCTCGGCCTTCTCGCGGTCGATCTTGGTGCCGAGGAAGTACGCCGCCGCCCAGAGGCCGGCGAACACGGCGCCCAGGAAGAACATCAGCGTCACGACGAACCCGAGCCCGATCGAGACGACCTGCACCACCCAGCCCAGGGCGTAGCCGCCCGGCCGGCTGAGCATCCCTGCGGCGACGAGGCAGAGCAACGCGAGGCCGAGCCCGATGCCGAGCGAGGCGGCGAAGCCGAGGTCGGTCACGCCGGTCATCACGATGCCGGCGAGGAAGAGGACGACGGCCTGGAGCGCGAGCATGCCGGCGCACATCGACCGCCGGACGGACCTCACGACGCGGGCTCCTGGGCCTTGCGGCCCTTCAGCAGGGTGCGCGCCTCGCCGACCGTGATCACCGAGCCGGTGACCAGCACGCCGCCGGAGCCGTAGACGCCCTCGGTCTCGGCCAGCCCGGCCGCCACGTCGATCGCGTCGACCATCCGGGGCGCGAGGTGCACGCGGTCCTGGCCGAAGATGCCGGCGGCCACCTCGGCCAGCTCCTCGGCGGGCATCGCGCGCGGCGTGGAGTTCTGGGTGATCACCACGTGCGCGAGGACCGGCTCGAACGCCGCCAGCACGCCCTCGTAGTCCTTGTCTGCCATCACGCCGATCACGCCCACGAGCGGGTTGAACGCGAACGAGTCCTCCAGCGCCGCGGCGGTCGCCAGCGCCCCGTGCGGGTTGTGCGCGGCGTCGAGCACGATCGTCGGGCTGCGCCGGACGACCTCCAGCCGGCCAGGCGAGGTGACCTGGGCGAACGCCTCGCGCACCAGCTCGGCGCCGAGCGGCTCGGTCGTGTCGGCTCCGCCGAAAGCCTCCACGGCCGCGAGCGCGAGCGCGGCGTTCTGCGCCTGGTGTGCGCCGTACAGCGGCAGGAAGACCTCGTCGTACTCCCCGCGCAGGCCGCGCAGCGTCAGCATCTGGCCGCCGACGGCGGGGACCCGGTAGGAGACCCCGAAGTCGTGGCCCTCGACCAGCACCCGCGCGCCCACCTCGGCGGCGCGCTCGGCGATCACCGCGGCGACCTCGGGCTCCTGCTCGGCTACGACGACCGTGCTGCCGGCCTTGATGATCCCGGCCTTCTCGCGCGCGATCACCTCCGGCCGGTCGCCGAGGTACTTGGAGTGGTCGACGGCGATCGGCGTGATCACCGCGACGTGGGCGTCGGCGACGTTGGTGGCGTCCCACGAGCCGCCCATGCCGACCTCGACGACGGCGACGTCCACGGGCGCGTCGGCGAACGCGGCGTACGCCATCCCGACCACCGTCTCGAAGAACGACAGCGGGTGGTCGACGGCGGGGTCGTCCTCGGCGAGATCGAGGTACGGCGCGACGTCGTTGTACGTCTCGAGGAAGCGCTGCTCGCTCAGCGGCTCGCCGTCGATGCTGATCCGCTCGGTCATCGACTCGACGTGCGGGCTGGTGAACCGGCCCGTTCGCAGACCGGTCGCGCGCACGAGCGTGTCGATCATCCTCGACGTGCTGGTCTTGCCGTTGGTGCCGGTGAGGTGGACGACCGGGTAGGCGCGCTGAGGATCGCCGAGCAGCTCGCAGAGCACGACGATCCGGTCGAGCGACGGGTCGAGCTTGGTCTCGGGCCAGCGAGCCAGCAGCAGCCGCTCGGCCTCGGCGTAGGACTCGGCGCGCGCGGCCGCCGGCGGGTTCGATGACATCGAGTCGAGTCTACGGGCGTGCGCACGCCGTATCTCCTTCGCGAGTCCACGGGGCCGAACCGTAGGATTCCGGGTTATGACGAACCAGCCCATCCAGCGCGACCTGTCCGAGACGACCGCACCCGCTGCGGCCGTCGTACCGGACAAGCCTGCGTTGGAGGGGCTCGAGGCCAAGTGGGCCGAGCGCTGGCGCGAGGACCGCACCTACGAGTTCGACCGCAGCAAGACCCGCGAGCAGATCTACTCGATCGACACTCCCCCGCCGACCGTGTCCGGTTCGCTGCACGTCGGGCACGTGTTCTCCTACACCCACACCGACCTCGTCGCGCGGTTTCAGCGGATGCGCGGCAAGGAGGTCTTCTACCCGATCGGGTGGGACGACAACGGGCTGCCGACCGAGCGGCGGGTGCAGAACTACTACGGCGTCCGCTGCGACCCGGCGCTGCCCTACGACCCCGCCTTCACGCCGCCGGAGAAGCCGGACCCGAAACGGCAGATCCCGATCAGCCGGCGCAACTTCGTCGAGCTGTGCGACGAGCTCGTCCAGGAGGACGAGAAGGTCTTCGAGTCGCTGTGGCGCACGCTCGGCCTGTCGGTCGACTGGTCGCAGCAGTACACCACCATCGGCAAGCGGTCCCAGAGGGCGTCTCAGCGCGCGTTCCTGCGCAACTTCGCCCGCGGCGAGGCCTACCTGCAGGAGTCGCCGACCCTCTGGGACGTCACGTTCCAGACCGCGGTGGCGCAGGCCGAGCTCGAGGCGCGTGAGTACGCCGGCGCATACCACCGCGTCGCGTTCCGCAAGCCCGACGGCGAGCCGGTCTACATCGAGACCACGCGTCCCGAGCTGATCCCGGCGGTGGTCGCGCTGATCGCGCACCCGGACGACGAGCGCTACCAGCCGCTGTTCGGCTCCACTGTGCTCTCCCCCGTCTTCGGCGTGGAGATCCCGGTGCTGCCGCACCCGGCCGCCGAGATGGACAAGGGCGCCGGCATCGCGATGTGCTGCACGTTCGGCGACCTGACCGACGTGATGTGGTGGCGCGAGCTGCAGCTGCCGGTGCGCACCGTCATCGGCCGCGACGGCCGGCTGCACCGCGAGACGCCCGAGTGGCTGTCGTCCGAGCGGGCCGCGGCGGCGTACGCCGAGCTGGCCGGAAAGACGACGTTCAGCGCCCGCGAGGCGATGGTGGCGATGCTGCGCGAGTCCGGCGACCTCGACGGCGAGCCGAAGCCGACGCAGCGCATGACGAACTTCTACGAGCGCGGCGAGAAGCCGCTCGAGATCGTCTCGACGCGGCAGTGGTACATCCGCAACGGCGGCCGCGACCCCGAGCTGCGCAAAGAGCTCATCGACCGCGGCGGCGAGATCGAGTGGCACCCCGACTACATGCGCCACCGCTACACCAACTGGGTCGAGGGCCTCAACGGCGACTGGCTGATCAGCCGGCAGCGGTTCTTCGGCATCCCGTTCCCGGTCTGGTACCCGCTCGACGAGGAGGGTGAGCCCGACTACGAGCACCCGCTGCTGCCGACCGAGGCCGAGCTGCCGGTCGACCCGTCGTCGCAGCCGCCGCGCGGCTACGACGAGTCGCAGCGCGGCGAGCCGGGCGGCTTCATCGGCGACCCCGACGTGATGGACACCTGGGCGACGTCCTCGCTGACCCCGCAGATCGTGTGCGGCTGGGAGGAAGACCCGGACCTGTTCGAGCGGACGTTTCCGATGGACCTGCGCCCGCAGGCCCACGACATCATCCGCACCTGGCTGTTCGCGACGGTCGTCCGGGCGCACCACGAGAACGGCGTCGTGCCCTGGAAGCACGCCGCGATCTCCGGCTTCGTCGTGGACCCCGACCGCAAGAAGATGTCGAAGTCCAAGGGCAACGTGGTCGTCCCGACCGAGATCCTCGAGAAGTACGGCGCCGACGCGGTGCGCTGGCGCGCGGCGATGTCGCGCCCGGGTCTCGACTCGCCGTTCGACGAGACCCAGATGAAGGTCGGCCGCCGGCTGGCGATGAAGGTGCTCAACGCGTCGAAGTTCGTCCTCGGCAGCGTGGGCGCCACCAAGCTGCAGACGTCGGCCGTCAGCGAACCCGTGGACTGCGCGATGCTCGGCGGCCTGGCCGTCGTGATCGCCAAGGCCACCGACGCGTTCGACTCCTACGACTACACCACCGCGCTCGAGGTCACCGAGAAGTTCTTCTGGGAGTTCTGCGACGACTACCTCGAGCTGGTCAAGGAGCGCGCCTACGGCTCCCGCGGCGACGACGCCGCCGCCTCGGCCAAGGCCGCCCTCGCGATCGCGCTGCACGCTCAGCTCCGCCTGCTCGCGCCGTTCCTGCCCTACGTGACCGAGGAGGTCTGGTCCTGGTGGCAGGAGGGCTCGATCCACCAGGCCCCGTGGCCCACCGCGACCGAGCTCGGCTCCGCGGCCTCCGCCGACCCCGCCATGCTCGACGCCGTGGCGGCGGTCCTCACCGGCGTCCGCGGCGCCAAGTCGCAGGCCAAGGTCAAGATGCGCACCCCGCTCTCCTC
>DASURB010000013.1:0-17867 GCA_036280235.1 Nocardioides sp. | reverse complement strand
CCCCGTCCGCGTCGACACCGTCGTCGTCTCGACCCAGCACGCCGCCGACATCGACCTCGACGCGATGCTGACCCCGGACATCCGCGAGCACGTCGTCGACGCGGTGCTCGCCGACTTCGACATCCCGAGCGACGGCTACCGGCTGCTGGTGAACCCGACCGGCCGCTTCGAGGTGGGCGGCCCGATGGGCGACGCCGGCCTCACCGGCCGCAAGATCATCATCGACACCTACGGCGGCATGGCCCGCCACGGTGGCGGTGCCTTCTCCGGCAAGGACCCGTCCAAGGTCGACCGTTCCGCGGCGTACGCCATGCGCTGGGTCGCCAAGAACGTCGTCGCCGCAGGCCTGGCCCGACGCTGCGAGGTCCAGGTCGCCTACGCCATCGGCAAGGCGCAGCCGGTCGGCTTCTACGTCGACTGCTTCGGCACCGAGACGATCCCGGTCGCGACGATCCAGAAGGCCGTGCTCGAGGTCTTCGACCTGCGTCCGGCCGCGATCATCCGCGACCTCGACCTGCTCCGCCCGATCTACGCCGAGACCGCCGCCTACGGCCACTTCGGCCGCGAGCTGCCGAACTTCACCTGGGAGCGCACCGACCGCGTCGACGCCCTCAAGACCGCAGCAGGCATCTGATCGGGGTGCCCCGCCAGCTGTAACGCGGGGTTGTGGACGCTCAACACGGGAAATGCCGCGTGGGGAGCGTCCATATCGCGTGGGAAGCCGCCGGATGAGGGCACGATGCGCCGACTGGGCGGGTCGGTGGGGCCTGGGAGGATCGGGGCCGTGACCGACCGGGACGAGCCGCAGCAGCAGCGCCAGCGGCATCCGGCTGAGGACGACGAGGCGTCGCAGGCCGAGCTGGAGCTGCCGGGGCTGGCGCGTGCCCGCAGTACGGCGAAGGCGGCCAAGAAGCGGTCGGAGGCGAAGGCCAAGGCGCCGAAGCCGGTCGACCCGGCCGAGACGCTGCCGGTCGCGCGGGTGCTGGTGGACGTGCCGCTGGCGCACCTGGACCGGACGTTCGACTACCTGGTGCCGCGGAAGCTCGACGCCGACGTGGTGCCCGGGTCGCGGGTCAAGGTGCGGTTCGCGGGCCAGGACGTGGACGGGTTCGTGCTGGAGCGGGTCGAGGAGTCCGACCACCCCGGTCGGCTCGCGCCGCTGCGGCGGGCGGTGAGCGCCGAGCCGGTGCTGTCGCCGGCGGTGGCGCGGCTGGCGGAGCTGGTGGCGGCGCGGTACGCCGGAACTCGCTCGGACGTGCTGCGGCTGGCGATCCCGCCGCGGCACGCGACCACCGAGAAGCAGGAGTCGCCGCCGGCGCCGCCGTACGAGCCCGACCCGAGCCGGGTCGAGGCGGGCAGGACGGCCTGGCAGCCGTACGGCGCGGGCCTGCTCGACGCGCTGGCGACGGACGGGACCCCCCGCGTGGTGTGGAGCGCGCTTCCGGGCGCCGACTGGCCGATGCTCCTTGCGCACGCCGCCGCAGCCACGCTGGCGAGCGGTCGCGGCGCGCTGCTGTGCGTCCCGGACCATCGCGACGTCGCTCGGCTCGACGCGGCGCTGACCGCGGTGCTCGGCGAGGGGCAGCACGTCGTGCTCACGGCCGACTCCGGTCCGGCGGAGCGCTACCGGTCGTTCCTCGCGGTCAGCCGTGGAGCGCGCAAGGTCGTGGTGGGCACCCGGGCCGCGGCGTTCGCTCCGGTCCACGACCTCGGTCTCGTGGCGATCTGGGACGACGGCGACGACCTGTTCGCCGAGCCGCGCGCGCCGTACCCCCACACCCGCGAGGTCCTGCTCACGCGCGCTCAGGAAGAGGGCGCCGCCGCGGTGGTCAGCGGGTTCGCGCGGACGGTCGAGGGGGAGTACCTCGTCCGCACCGGCTGGGCCACCGACCTGTCCGCGCCCCGGCCGCTGGTCCGCGAGACGGCGCCGACGGTCGCGGTCACCGGCGCCACCGACCGCGAGCTCGAGCGCGATCCGGCGGCCCGCACCGCTCGGCTGCCGCACACCGCCTACGAGGCGATCCGCACCGGCCTCGAGCGCGGCGCGGTGCTGGTGCAGACCCCGCGGCAGGGGTACGTCGCGAGCCTCGCGTGCGACCGCTGCCGCACGCCCGCACGCTGCCGGACCTGCCACGGGCCGCTGCACCTGCCGCGTCCGGCGCACCCGCCGACCTGCCGCTGGTGCGGCACGCCCGAGCCGCAGTGGACCTGCGGTGAGTGCGGCAGCCGCGGCCTGCGCGCCCCGGTGGTGGGGGAGCGCCGGACCGCCGAGGAGCTCGGCCGGGCGTTCCCGTCGGTGCCGGTGCGCAGCTCGGGCGGCGACCACGTGCTGGCCGAGGTGGACGGCCGTCCGGCGCTGGTGGTGGCGACGCCCGGAGCCGAGCCGGTCGCCGAGGGCGGCTACGCCTGCGTCGTGCTGCTCGACACCTGGCTGATGCTCGCGCGGCCCGACCTTCGCACCGCCGAGGAGTCCTTGCGCCGCTGGCTGGCCGCCGCCGGACTCGCACGGACGGGCCCCGAGGGCGGCCGTGTGGTGGCCGTCGGCGACCCCGCCGCGCCGGCGCTTCAGGCGCTCGTCCGGTGGGACCCGGCCGGCTTCGCCGCCCGCGAGATGGCCGAGCGGCAGGAGGCGCACCTGCCGCCCGCGTCCCGACTGGCCACGCTCACCGGCTCCGAGGACGACCTGAAGGCGGCGGCGACCGAGCTGGCCTTGCCCGACGGCGCGGAGCTGCTCGGCCCGGTCCCGGCCGACGACGAACAGATGCGCCTGGTCGTGCGCGTCCCGCGCGCTGCCGGACCGGCGCTCTCGCGCGCGCTCGTGGAGCTCCAGGGCGTCCGGTCCGCGAAGAAGCTGCCCGTGCTGCGCGTCCAGGTCGACCCGGTGACCCTCGACTGATCGCTTCACCAGCGGCACGCTGCTGCCGTGCCCGGTTTCCGCGACGACTTCGGCGGCACCGACCTCGACCTCGACGTGTGGGTGCCGCACTACCTGCCGGCCTGGAGCTCCCGCGCGGCGACGGCCGCGTCGTACGAGGTCCGCGACTCCCGCCTCACGCTGCGCATCCCGCCCGACCACCCGCTCTGGTGCCCCGAGGACCACCCGACCCCGCTGCGGGTCAGCGGGATCATGTCCGGCAGCTTCTCCGGGCCGGTCGGCAGCACGGTCGGGCAGCAGCCGATCTACCCCGGCCAGACCGTCAAGGAGCAGCAGCCCACCCACTGGGGCTGGACCCCGGCAGGCGGCCGGATCGAGATCCGGTGCGCGATGCGGCTCTCGCCGCGCTCGATGGCGGCGTTCTGGATGGTCGGGCTCGAGACCGTCCCCGAGCACAGCGCCGAGATCTGCGTGACCGAGGTGTTCGGCAGGTCGCTCGAGCCCGGCCGCTCGGCCGAGGTGGGCATGGGTCTGCACAAGTTCCGCGACCTCGACGTCGCCGAGGACTTCGCGGCGCCCCGGCTCGACATCGACGTGGCCACGATGCACGACTACGCGGTCGACTGGACGACCGAGCGCTGCGTGTTCTATGTCGACGGCCGGGAGGTCCGGACCTGCCCGAACCCGCCGACGTACCCGATGCAGATGATGCTCGCGGTCTTCGACTTCCCGGAGTGGTCCGCCGGCGACGACGACCACCTGGTCCCCGAACTGGTCGTGGAACACCTCCTGGGGAGCCAAGGTTCGGCACGTCCGTAGACTCGGCGCCGTGTCCGTCCAGCCCATCCGCCTCTTCGGCGACCCCGTCCTGCGCACGCCCGCGACCCCGGTCGTCGACTTCGACAAGGAGCTGCGCCGGCTGGTCCAGGACCTGACCGACACCATGCTCGACGCCCCCGGCGCCGGCCTCGCCGCGCCGCAGATCGGCGTCGGCCTGCGCGTGTTCACCTGGAACGTCGAGGGCGAGGTCGGCCATCTGGTGAACCCGTCCCTCGACCTGTCCGAGGAGATCCAGGACGGCGAGGAGGGCTGCCTGTCGATCCCCGGCCTCACCTTCGACTGCCGCCGCGCGCTGTCCGTGGTGGCCAAGGGCTTCGACATGTACGGCGAGCCCGTGGTCATCGAGGGCTCCGAGCTGCTGGCCCGGGCGATCCAGCACGAGACCGACCACCTCGACGGGATCCTGTTCGTCGACCGGCTCGACCGCGAGACCCGCAAGGCCGCGATGAAGGCGATCCGTGAGGCCGAGTGGTTCGGCGAGCCCGCCCCCACCGTCAAGCTCTCCCCGCACCCCACTCGCGGCCTGGGACTCTGATGCGGCTGGTGTTCGCCGGCACGCCCGAGCCGGCGCTGCCGTCCCTCGACGCGATCGCCGCGAGCCCGCACGAGCTCGTCGCCGTCGTCACCCGTCCCGACGCCCCGGCCGGCCGCGGCCGCAAGCTCGTCGCTTCGCCGGTCGCTCAGCGCGCCGAGGAGCTCGGCCTACCCGTCCTCAAGCCCGCGCACCCGCGTGATCCGGACTTCCAGGCCGCCCTGCGGGAGCTGGCGCCGGACTGCTGCCCGGTGGTGGCGTACGGCGCGCTGCTGCCGCGCCCGGTCCTCGACATCCCGAAGCACGGCTGGGTCAACCTGCACTTCTCGCTGCTGCCGGCCTGGCGCGGTGCCGCCCCGGTGCAGCACGCGATCTGGCACGGCGACGAGGTCACCGGCGCCACCACGTTCCGGATCGTCGAGGAGCTCGACGCAGGCCCGACGTTCGGCGTGATGACGGAGACGATCCGCCCGACCGACACCGCCGGCGACCTCCTCGAGCGGCTGGCCACCGGCGGCGCGCAGCTCCTGGTAGCGACCCTCGACGGCATCGAGAGCGGTCACATCGAAGCCCGGCCGCAGCCGGCCGAGGGCGTCAGCCTCGCGCCCAAGATCCGCGTCGAGGACGCCCAGGTCGACTGGACCGAGCCCGCGGCCGCCGTCGACCGCCGGATCCGCGCCTGCACGCCCAGCCCCGGTGCGTGGACCACGTTCGACGGCGAGCGGTTCAAGGTCGGCCCGGTCGTGATCGAGGCCAACGTCGAGCCGCTCGAGCCCGGGACGCTGCGCGTGCTCAAGAACGCCGTCCTGGTCGGCACCGGCACCATGCCGGTCCGCCTCGGCGACGTGAAGCCGTTCGGCAAGAAGCAGATGCCCGCCGCCGACTGGGCGCGTGGCGTGCGCGTCGAGTCGGGGGCGCGCTTCGGCGAAGGCGGCTGAGGTGGCCGTCGACCGCGTCCGCGGGGCGGCGTACGACGTGCTCGCCGCCGTCCGCGAGCAGGAGGCGTACACCAATCTCGTGCTCCCGCTGATCCTGCGCGCCCGGCAGATCACCGGCCGCGACGCGGCGTTCGCCACCGAGCTGGTGTCCGGCACGATCCGCCGTCAGGGTCTGTACGACGCCGTCCTGGCCGCCAACGTCGACCGGCCGCTGAGCAAGGTCGACCCCGGTGTGCTCGACGCGCTCCGGCTCGGGACCCACCAGCTGCTCGCGATGCGCGTGCCCACGCACGCCGCGGTCGGCACCACCGTCGACCTGGTGCGCAAGAAGGTCGGGCACCGGCCGTCCGGGTTCGCCAACGCCGTGCTGCGCAAGGTGGCGCGGCACGACCTCGACGGTTGGGTCCGCCGCGTCGCGCCGGACCCGAGCGAGGACCCGGTCGGCTACGCCTCCGTCGCGCACGCCCACCCGCGCTGGGTCGTCGAGGCACTCGCCGAGGCGCTCGGCGACCGTGCCGACGAGCTCGACGCGCTGCTCGCGGCGGACAACGACGCTCCGCGCGTGACGTTGGTGGCCCGTCCCGGGCTCTCGACCGTCGACGAGCTGGTGGAGGCCGGCGGAGAGGCGTCGAGCCTGTCCCGTTACGCCGTCACGCTGCCCGGCGGCGACCCGGCGGCGGTACCGGCCGTCGCCGAGGGCCGCGCCGGGGTGCAGGACGAGGGCTCCCAGCTCGTCGCCGCCGCCCTGGCCGACGCCTCACTCGACGGCCCCGACGCCCGCTGGCTCGACACCTGCGCCGGCCCCGGAGGCAAGGCCGCGCTGCTCGCCGCCTTGGCGGCCGAACGCGGCGGGCTGCTCCTGGCCGCGGAGCTGCAGCACCACCGGGCCGCCCTGGTCCGCACGGTCACGCCCCTGGTGGTGACCGTCGACGGGACGAGACCCGCCTGGCGCCCGGGCACCTTCGACCGTGTCATGGTCGACGCGCCCTGCTCCGGCCTGGGTGCGCTGCGCCGCCGGCCCGAGGCGCGCTGGCGCAAGGCCGTGACCGACCTCGACGGCCTGGTGCCGCTGCAGCAGACCCTGCTCGACCGCGCGCTCGACGCGGTGCGGCCAGGTGGCGTGGTCGCCTACGTGACCTGCACGCCGGTGCTCGCCGAGACCCGCGACGTCGTGTCCGCCGTGCTCGACCGCCGCGACGACGTACGCCTCGAGGACGCCGCGCCCCTCCTGCCCGACGTCAGCGACGCGGAGGGGCCGCTGCCGGGGACCGTTCAGCTGTGGCCGCACCGGCATGGCACCGACGCCATGTTCCTGGCCCTCCTGCGCCGCGGATAGGCTCGGGCGCACCATGGGCATCCAGATCTCCCCGAGCCTGCTCTCCGCCGACTTCGCCGACCTCGGCGCGGAGGCCAACCGCATCCCCGGCGCCGACTGGCTCCACGTGGACGTGATGGACAACCACTTCGTGCCGAACCTCACCATCGGCCTGCCGGTCGTGGAGGCCCTGGGCAAGGCGTCCGACACCCCGATGGACTGCCACCTGATGATCGAGGACCCCGACCGCTGGGCGCCCGCGTACGTCGAGGCCGGCGCGGCGTCCGTGACCTTCCACGTCGAGGCCGCCACCGCACCGGTCCGGCTCGCCCGGGAGCTGCGCGCCAAGGGGGCCCGCGCCGGGATGGGCCTGCGGCCGGCCACGCCGATCGAGCCCTACGAGGACCTGCTGCCCGAGCTCGACATGCTGCTGGTGATGACGGTCGAGCCCGGCTTCGGCGGCCAGAAGTTCCTGGACATCTGCCTGCCCAAGATCCGGCGCACGCGCGAGCTGCTCGACAAGCACGGCCTGGACCTGTGGCTGCAGGTCGACGGCGGCATCTCGATGGAGACGATCGAGCGCTGCGCCGAGGCCGGCGCCGACGTGTTCGTGGCCGGGTCGGCCGTCTTCGGCGCCGACGACCCCGACGCGATGGTGCAGGCGTTGCGCGAGGCGGCCGAGGCCGCCGCCGGCTGACCCCGGCCGGTCTCAGGCCGACGGGCCGCGCAGCGGCAGCCGGACCCGCATCACCGTCCCGACGCCGTCGGGTCCGCGGGCGACCTCGATCGTGCCGAGGTGCCTGTCGACGACCGCCCGCCGGGCGATGTCGAGACCGAGCCCGGTGCCCTTGCCGACGTCCTTGGTCGTGAAGAACGGCTCGAACACCCGCGCCTCCACGTCCGGCGGGATCCCCGGCCCGGTGTCGCCGACCTCGACCACGACGTGGTCGCCGTCCAGCCGTGTGACGAGCCGGAGCGTGCCGTCGCCCTCCATCGCGTCGACCGCGTTGTCGACGAGGTTGGTCCAGACCTGGTTGAGCTCGCCGGGGTACGCCGCGATGCGCGGGAGGTCCGCGGCGTACTCCCGCTCGACCGTGATCCCGTCCCGCAGCTTGTGGCCGAGCACCAGCAGCGTGCTCTCGATGCCCTCGACGACGTCCACGTCCTGCGTGGTCGCGCGGTCCACCTGCGAGTAGGACTTCACAGCAGCGACGAGCTGCGAGATCCGGCTCACCGACTCGCGCGCTTCGCGCAGCAGCTGTGCCACCTGCGTCGTGCAGGCCACCCACACGAACGCCGGGGTCGCCGCGGCGGCCTCGCCGACCACCTCGACCACG
The DNA here is from genome assembly GCA_036280235.1 of Nocardioides sp. Taxonomy (GTDB): domain Bacteria; phylum Actinomycetota; class Actinomycetes; order Propionibacteriales; family Nocardioidaceae; genus Nocardioides_B. The sequence continues at coordinate 10,030 of DASURB010000013.1, read as the reverse complement.
CGGCCGCACCAGGCCACGTCGGCCCCCGCGGTCACCAGCGCCGACGCGAGCCGCCAGGGGTCGGCGACGCCGTGCCGGGACAGCCAGACCCCCACCTCCTGCTCGCGGTCGGCCAGGTCCAGCGGCGACAGCGGCACGGAGGGCGGCACGAGCTCGCCGCGCAGGGCGTCCAGCGCGGTGTACTGCTGCGCGGTGATCCCGGCGACCGCCAGGTCGCGCAGCGCGTCGAGCGCCTGTCCGGCCAGCACCTGGACCTCGTCGACCGACCGGTTCGCCGCGGCCGCGGGGTTGTTCAGCTCGTGCGCGAGCCCGGCCGCCAGCGTGCCGAGCGTGAGCAGGGCGCCGTGCTGGCGGGCGGTGGCGTCGATCGAGCGAGCGGTGTGCAGCACGCCTCGGAGCAGGTGCCCGCCGAACGGGAACCACTCGTCGGTGAGGACGCGCAGCCGCTCCGACGGCACCCGCAGCACCCGGCCGGGCACGACGACGCGGCCGGTCGCGAGATACGTGCCGTGCTCGTCCCAGGCGCGGAAACCGCCCGCCCACCGGCCGGGCACGTCCATCCGGGCGACGATCTCCTCGCGCTGCCCCTGGCGGCGGTGCAGCGCGATCTCGCCGTCGATGAGCACCCACCACTGCTCGGCCGGCCGGCCCTCGGTGAACAGCTCGGCTCCGGTCTTCGTCGTGATGACCTCTCCGGCCTCGAGCAGCTGGGTGAGCTGCTCGTCGCTGAGCCGGGCGAGCACCGGCAGCGGCCGGAGCTCCTCGATGCTGACCTGCGCGCCCATCGCCGGCCTCAGACCGTCGCCAGGTAGCGGTGAACCAGGTGCACGGCCATCGCGCCCTCGCCGACGGCCGACGCCACCCGTTTCATCGAGTCCAGGCGCACGTCGCCAGCGGCGAACACGCCGGGCACGCTCGTCTCCAGGGCGTACGGCGGTCGGGGGAGCGGCCAGCCGTCTGCCAGGTCGGGACCGGTGACCACGAACCCGTGGCCGTCGCGCACGACCTCGCCGCCCAGCCAGTCGGTGTGCGGCTCAGCGCCGATGAACACGAACAGCCAGTCCGCCGGCACCCCCTCCTCGCCTCCGGTGGCCCGGTCGCGCAGGACGAGCGTCTGCAGGTGCCCGTCGCCGCGGCAGGCGGCGACCTCGGTGCGCAGCCGGACCTCGATGACCGGCTCGGCCTCGACCCGGTCCACGAGGTAGCGCGACATCGAGACCCCGAGGTCGTCGCCGCGCGCCAGGAGCACGACCCGTTTGGCGTGGCGCGCCAGGTTGAGCGCCGCCTGACCGGCGGAGTTGGCCGCCCCGACGACGTACACCTCGTCGCCCTGGCACTGCGCGGCCTCGGACGCGCTTGCGCCGTAGTAGACGCCGCGCCCGGTCAGCTCGTCGCAGCCGGCCGCGGGCAGGCGCCGGTAGGACACGCCCGTGGCGACGATCACCGACCGCGCCTCGACCGCGCCCTCGCCGTCGAGCAGCACCGCGCGGACCGGGCCGCGCGGCTCCAGGCCGACCACGTCGCGGGCGAGCACCATCTCGGCGCCGAAGCGCCGCACCTGGGCGAGCGCCCGCTGCGCCAGGTCGGCGCCGCTCAGGCCCTTCGGGAAACCGAGGTAGTTCTCGATCGCGGCGCTCTGCCCGGCCTGGCCGCCCGGCGCCTCGCGCTCCACGACGACCGTGCTGAGCCCCTCGGAGGCGGCGTACACCGCTGCCGCGAGGCCCGCGGGGCCACCGCCGACGATGCACACGTCGTACAGCGGCTGCCGGGCGGCGGTGTTCAACCCGAGCGCGCCGGCGAGGTCGAGCGTGGTGGGGGAGCGCAGCTCACCGCGGTCCGGCACCAGCACCAGCGGCAGCGCGTCCGGCCCTGCGTCCGCGAGCGTGGCCAGCCGGACGCCCTCGGCGTCCCGCTCGACGTCGTACCAGTGGTAGGGCACGTGGTTGCGGGCGAGGAACGTCTTGAGCTCGTGGCTGCGCTCGGACCAGCGGTGCCCGACAACACGCACGTCGCGGCTGTGGTCGGGGTGCTGGCGCTGCCAGTCGCCGAGGAGGTCGTCGAGCACGGGATAGAGCCGGTCCTCGGGCGGGTCCCACGGCTTCAGCAGGTAGTGGTCGAGGCCGATCTCGTTGATCGCGGTGATGGCGACCTCGGTGTCGGCGTACGCCGTGAGCAGCACCTTCTTGGCCTCCGGCGCGTGGTCGGTGGCCCGGGCGAGCATCTCGGTCCCGGTCATCTCCGGCATCCGTTGGTCGGTGAGGACCAGCGCCACCGGGTCGGCGCGCAGCGCGAGCTGGGCCAGCACGTCGAGCGCGTCGCGGCCGGAGGTCGTCCGGACGACGCGGTAGTCCTCGCCGTACCTCGTCAGCAGGTCGCGCGTGATCGCGGACGACACCTGCGGGTCGTCGTCGACGGTGACGATGGCGGGTCGCGTCATGTCGGGTTCCCTGGGTGGTGTGGCCTCCCGAGCGACCGCGCTGGTGTGCGCAGCATAGATCGGACCCCGGCGGGTCCGCTGCCGCGTGGCGGACCTCACTGCCCGGCGGCGCCGGCTTGTGGCAGGCTGGTCCGCGACGAGTGAACAGCTCGCGTGCTCTGGGGTCGGTGCAATTCCGAACCGGCGGTGAAAGTCCGCGACCCGGCTGCAGCCAGCAGCCGGTTGACCAGGTGGAACTCCTGGACCGACGGTGAGAGTCCGGATGGGAAGAGCCACGCGGTCGGTTCGCGGTCGACCGCCCAGCGGTCCGTCCGCCTCCGTCCCCGTCCCCTTTCCGCAGCGCCCCGGACCTCGCGAAGCGCCAGAGAGGGTGGACCTTCGAGTGAGCGGGACCGGGAGCACCAGCCGCGCCGAGCGCGACGCGATGACGCGCGCGCTCGCCCTGGCCGCGTCCCCCGGTGTGCCGCTCGGCCCCAACCCGCGCGTGGGCTGCGTGCTGCTGTCGCCCGACGGCGAGACCGTGGCCGAGGGGTTCCACCGCGGCGCGGGCTCTCCGCACGCCGAGGTCGACGCCCTGAGCCGCGCCGGGGACCGAGCCCGGGGCGCCACCGCCGTCGTGACCCTCGAGCCGTGCAACCATCACGGACGCACCGGCCCGTGCGCCGAGGCGCTGGTGGCCGCCGGTGTCGCGCGAGTCGTCTACGCACAGGCCGACGCCAACCCGGTCGCCGAGGGTGGTGCTGAGACGCTGCGCCGTGCGGGCGTGGACGTCGTGGGCGGCCTGTTCGCGGACCGCGCGCGATCGCTCAACCGGGAGTGGACGTTCGCCGTGGAGAACCGCCGGCCCTTCGTCACCTGGAAGTTCGCCACCACGCTCGACGGGCGCAGCGCAGCGGCCGACGGTACGTCGAGATGGGTCTCGTCGCGGCCGGCCCGGCTGGACACGCACCGGCTCCGGGCGCGCTGCGACGTGATCCTGGTCGGGACCGAGACCGTGCTGGTGGACAACCCGCGCCTCACGGTCCGCGACGAGCTCGACCAGGACCTGCCCCGCGAGCGGCAGCTGCTGCGCGCGGTGATGGGTCTGCGCGACGTGCCCGTCGACCGGAGGGTGCGCGACGACGCGGCGGAGTTCGTGCACCTGCGCACGCGCGACCCGCACGGGGCGATGAAGGAGCTGTTCGCCCTCGACCGGCAGCACGTCTTCCTCGAGGGCGGCCCGACCCTGGCGTCGGCGTTCCTGCGGGCCGGGCTCGTCGACGAGGTCGTCACCTACGTGGCGCCGATGCTGCTGGGCGCCGGACGCACCGCCGTCGGCGACCTCGGCATCACCACGATCGCCGACGCGTTGCACCTGCGGGTCACCGACGTGACCGTGCTGGGCGACGGCGCCGAGACCAACGTGCGGCTCACCATGACGCCGCTCGGCAACCCCCGAGAAGACAGGGAAGAGGACCGCTGATGTTCACCGGGATCGTCGAGGAGCTCGGCGTCGTCGAGGGGATCGAGCAGCAGGACGACGCGATCCGGCTGACCGTGCGCGGCGCGTTCGTCACCACCGACGCCTCGCTCGGCGACTCGATCGCCGTCAACGGCTGCTGCCTCACCGTGGCGCAGCGGGACGGCGAGACGTTCACCGCAGACGTCATGCACGAGACGCTGAGCAAGACCTCGCTGGGCGCCCTCGACATCGGCTCGAAGGTCAACCTCGAGCGCGCGGTCACGCCCACCACCCGGCTCGGCGGCCACGTGGTGCAGGGGCACGTCGACGGCACCGGCCGCGTGCTCCGCCGTACCCCCAGCGAGCACTGGGAGGTCGTCGGGATCGAGCTGCCCGCCGATCTCACCCGCTACCTCGTGCCCAAGGGCTCGATCACCGTCGACGGCATCTCGCTGACCGTCGTCGACGTCCTCGAGTCGTCCTTCACCGTCAGTCTCATCCCCGAGACGCTCGCCCGCACCACGCTCGGCTTCAAGCAGCCCGGCGACCCGGTGAACCTCGAGGTCGACGTCATCGCGAAGTACGTCGAGCGCCTGCTCGAGCACCGTCAGGAGACCGCATGAACATCCTCGAATGGCTGATCCACGGCACCTTCTCCGTGCCGGGCGGCGAGCTGCGCGTGCCCGAGGTCGTCGGCAACCTCTTCGGCCTCGCCAGTGCGATCCTCGGCATGCGCCGGGTGGTCTGGGCGTGGCCGGTCGGTCTGGTCGGCAACGCGTTGCTGTTCAGCGTGTTCGCTACCGGTGAGCTGAGCGGCGCGGTCACCGAGCCGCTGTGGGGGCAGGCCGGCCGCCAGGTGTTCTTCGCGGCGGTCTCCGTCTACGGCTGGTGGCGGTGGTCGCAGTCCAAGCGCCAGGGCGGCTCCGCCGACGGCCGCGCGATCACCCCGCGCTGGGCGACCGGCCGCGAGCGGCTGTTCCTCGTCGGGCTGGCCGTGGTCGGGTACGCCGCGGCGTACGCACTGCTGATCCGGATCGGCTCGTGGGGTCCGGCCACCGAGGCGTGGATCCTGGCCGGCTCCATGCTCGCGACGTACGGCATGGCTCGCGGCTGGGTGGAGTTCTGGCTGGTCTGGATCGCGGTCGACGTCGTCGGCGTCACCACGCTGGTGCAGGCCGGCTACTACCCGACGGCCGCGATGTACCTCGTCTACGGCGGCTTCGTCATCCTCGGATTCGTCGTCTGGCTGCGCGCCTCGCGCAACGTCGATGCGCCGCACCCGGAGGAGCCGACCGTGGAGGCGGCGGCATGAGCGCGCGACCGACCGTCCGGCTCGACACCGTCGAGCGCGCGATCGCCGACATAGCGGCCGGCAAGGCGGTCGTGGTAGTCGACGACGAGGACCGCGAGAACGAGGGCGACCTGATCTTCGCCGCCAGCAAGTCCACGCCCGAGCTGATGGCGTTCACGATCCGCTACAGCTCCGGCGTCATCTGCGCGCCGATGGAGGCAGCGACGCTGGACCGGCTCGGCATCCCGTTGATGACCCCGCACAACCGCGACCGGCACCGTACGGCGTACACCGTCTCCGTCGACGCCCGCGACGGGATCACCACCGGCATCTCGGCGGCCGACCGCTCGCACACCGTGCGCGTGCTGAACGACTCGGCCACCGAGCCGTTCGAGATCACCCAGCCGGGGCACGTGTTCCCGCTGCGCTACACCGAGGGCGGCGTGCTCGCCCGGCCCGGGCACACCGAGGCCGCGGTCGACCTGGCCCGGCTCGCCGGGCTGACGCCGGCGGGTGTGATCTCCGAGATCGTCAACGACGACGGCACGATGAAGCGCGGCCAGGACCTGCGCGACTTCGCCGATGAGCACGGCCTGGCGATGATCTCGATCGACGACCTGATCCACTACCGGCGCCGGCACGAGAGCCACGTGCAGCGCGTCGCGGAGACCCGGCTGCCGACGCGCTCGGGCGACTTCACGGCGTACGGCTACCGGATGACCATCGACGGCACCGAGCACATCGCGCTGGTGCACGGGCACATCGGCGACGGCGAGGGCGTGCTGACCCGGGTGCACTCCGAGTGCCTGACCGGCGACGTGTTCGCGTCGCACCGGTGCGACTGCGGGCCTCAGCTCGAGGAGGCCATGGAACGGATCGTCACGGAGGGGAGGGGCGTCGTGGTCTACCTGCGCGGGCACGAGGGCCGGGGGATCGGCCTGGTCGCCAAGCTGCAGGCCTACCAGCTGCAGGACGGCGGCCGCGACACCGTCGACGCCAACCTCGAGCTCGGGCTGCCCGCGGACGCCCGGCACTACGGCACCGCCACCCAGATCCTGCGCGACCTCGGCGTCCGGTCGGTGCGGCTGCTGACCAACAACCCCGGCAAGGTGACCAGCCTCGAGGACTACGGCGTGCCGGTCACCTCACGGGTGCCGCTGACGCCGCACCCCAACGACCACAACATCGGCTACCTGCTCACCAAGCGGGACCGGATGGGCCACGAGATGCCCCACCTCCCCACCGACGACACCTCTGGAGTCACAGCATGAGCGGCCACGGCGCCCCGACGGACCAGCCCTTCGACTGCAGCGACCTGCGCGTCGCCGTCGTCGCGTCGAGCTGGCACACCCAGGTGATGGACGGGCTGCTCGCCGGCGCCCAGCGCGCGCTCGACGCCTACGACGTCGAGTCGCCCGAGATCGTCCGCGTGCCGGGGTCGTTCGAGCTGCCGGTGACCGCGAAGGCGCTCGCCGAGCGGGGGTACGACGCCGTTGTCGCGCTCGGCGTCGTGATCCGCGGTGGCACGCCGCACTTCGACTACGTGTGCCAGGCCGCCACCGACGGCCTGACCCGGGTCACGCTCGACACCGGCGTGCCCGTCGGCTTCGGCGTGCTGACGTGCGACGACGAGCAGCAGGCACTCGACCGGGCGGGGCTGACGGGGTCGAAGGAGGACAAGGGCTACGAGGCCGCGTCGGCCGCATTGGTGACCGCGACCACGCTGCGGGACATCCGGAGCTAGCCGGTCACGCCGGGGCCGTAGGGTTTGTCGGGTGAAGACGTTCGACGAGCTCTGGACCGAGCTCTCCGAGAAGGCCCAGACGCGCCCCGAGGGCAGCGGCACCGTCGCCGCCCTCGACGCCGGCGTCCATGCCATCGGCAAGAAGCTGGTCGAGGAGGCCGCCGAGTCCTGGATGGCCGCCGAGCACGAGGGCAAGGAACGCGCGGCCGAGGAGATCAGCCAGCTGCTCTACCACGCCCAGGTGCTGATGCTGGCCAGCGGCCTCTCGCTCGACGACGTCTACGCCCACCTCTGACCCGAGGACCCATTCGATGAGCAACTCAAGTGGTCAAGGCGGAGGCGACACCCTCCGCATCGCGCTGCCCAACAAGGGTTCGCTCGCGCAGTCGGCCTCCGACATGCTGCGCGAGGCCGGCTACAAGCAGCGCTCCGACGCCAAGCAGCTCACGCTGACCGACGGCGGCAACGCGGTCGAGTTCTTCTACCTGCGGCCGCGCGACATCGCGCTGTACGTCGGCGAGGGAACGCTCGACGTCGGCATCACCGGCCGCGACCTGCTGCTCGACAGCGGCGCGAAGGCCGAGGAGGTGCTGCCGCTCGGGTTCGGCCGTTCGCGGTTCCGGTTCGCGGCCCCGTCCGGCACCGTGCGCGACCTCGACGGTCTGACCGGCACGCGGATCGCCACGTCGTACGACGGCGTGGTGCGGCGCTACCTCGAGGAGCGCGGGATCGACGCGACCGTGACGCGGCTCGACGGTGCGGTGGAGACCTCAGTGCAGCTCGGTGTCGCGGACGTCATCGCCGACGTCGTCGAGACCGGCAGCACGCTGCGCCAGGCCGGGCTCGAGGTGTTCGGCGAGACGATCCTGGAGTCGGAGGCCGTGCTGATCACGCGTGCCGGCGCCGCCGTACCGTCCGGCTTCGAGGTCTTCCGGCGGCGTCTCGAGGGCGTTCTCGTGGCGCGGTCGTACGTGATGATGGACTACGACATCCCGGTCGAGCACGTCGAGCGGGCCGTGGCGCTCACGCCCGGCATCGAGAGCCCGACCGTGTCGCCCCTTCATCGGGAAGGGTGGGTCGCCGTGCGCTCGATGGTGCCTCGCGACGACGCCCACCGGGTGATGGACGAGCTCTACACGCTCGGCGCCCGCGGCATCCTCTCCACGGACATCCATGCCGCCCGCCTCTGAGCCTCCTCTGCCCGTCGCCCTGCCGCACACGTTCCGGCCGTTCGGCGTGCGGATGGCGGTGTTCGTCTTCGGCGGGCTGCTCGTCGCGGTGGCCGCGGTCGTGTGGTTCACGTTCCCGCCGGAGATCCGCGACAAGTTCACGATGTTCCAGCGCGGCACGATCATCGTGCTCGGGCTCGGCTTCCTCGCGCTGGGCTGGGGCCTCGCGCGCAGTCGGGTCGAGGCGAGGCGGGAGGGTCTGCGGATCGTGAACGGCTACCGCTCCCGCTCGCTCGACTGGAACGAGGTCGTGCGGGTGTCGATGCGCCCCGGCAGCCCCTGGGCGACGCTCGACCTCGCCGACGGCACCACCGCTTCCGCGCTAGGGATCCAGTCGTCCGACGGCGACCGCGCCATCCGACAGGTCCGCGAGCTGCGCGGGCTGGTCGAGGTGCTCACTCGGACCGACCGGAACGACTGAGCCCTCTCAGGCCGAGGCCGGGACGTGGCCGAGCCGGCGGACGAAGTCGGAGACGGCTTCCTCGGGCGTCGGCACGTGCCCGAAGACCTGCTCCTGCCGCGTCGTGTCGGCGACGTACTTCCCGGTCTCGAACCACGCCAGCATCGCGCCCATGTCGGCGACGCCGGGTACGACGAGACCGACGGCGGTCGTGAGCGCCTTCACCAGCACGGTCGGAACGGCACGCACCTTGATCTGCTCGCCGAGGAGCCGGGAGGCGATCTCAGCGATGTCGTGCATGCTCACCGGCCGCTGCCAGCCGATGTCGATGCGCTCGCCGTCCTGGACGTCGGCGTCGACGGCTTCGGCGAGGTAGCGCGCTAGGTCGGAGGTGAGGACGAACGTCAGGGGGACGCTGGCAGTGCCGAACCACATCAGCCGCTTCTTCGCGAACGGGTCGCCGCCCATCTGGGTGACCATGTCGAGGAAGGCACCCGGACGCAGTGCGACGAACGGGACCTCGTACCGCTCGAGCGCGTCCTCGGCGAGCTTCTTGTGCCAGAAGTGCGAGACCTGCGGGGTCAGGTCGCAGGTGAGGATGCTGGTCAGGACGAAGCGGCGTACGTCGGTGTCGGCGGCGGCCTCGGCGAGGTTCGCCTGGCCGACGGTGTCGATCTCGGTGGCGTTCTTGTTGCGGCGGGTGTAGCCGGCCGCGGTGCTGACCACGGCATCCACTCCCGACATCGCCGCCGCCAGGGACCGTTTGTCGAGCATGTCGCCGCGGACGACCTCGACGCCCTTGGCCTCGAGCTTGGACGCCTCCGAGGTCGGGCGGACCAGTGCGCGCACCTGCTTGCCGCGTTGCTGGAGGGCGTCCACGACCTGGCCACCGAGGTGGCCGGTGCCCCCGACGACGAGAACCGGTTCATTGCTCATGACTGGGCCTTCAGTACGGACTGTAACGCCAGTTCCGGCCGTTGGCGTCACGCACCGATTCCCTCCGTGGGTAAGGCGAAACTTCGCTCGAAAACTGTCGGTGCCGCCTGGTTGAGTTCACTTCATGACGGCAGTCGTGGACGCACCGACGGCCCCCGCTGCGGCGGTCGCGTCCGCCCGCGAGACCGTCGCCGCCCTGGCCGACACGCTGTGGGCGGCCGCGCGGCCGGAGGACCTGCTCGCCGTCACCGAAGAGCTCCAGGCCCTTCGCTCCACGCTCGCGGCGGTCGAGGCACGCGTGGCGGTCGAGGTGGAGGCCACCGAGGCCGCCAAGACCGCCGGCTGGGTCTCACCGGCCGACTACCTCACCCACGTCGCCGGCGGCCGGCACGGGCACGGCTCCCGGACCCTGCGCACCGCAAGACACCTGTGCGGCGACCGGAGCGGGACGTTGTTGGCGTTGCAGGCCGGAGACTTGTCCCCGGAGCACGCCGAGGTCATCGTCGCGATCATCGACCGGCTGTCGGTCTCGCCCACTCTGCGGGACGAGGC
>DASURB010000012.1:0-10394 GCA_036280235.1 Nocardioides sp. | reverse complement strand
AGGTGATGGCGTCGGAGTCGATCATGGCTCGACACTAGAACACGTTCTACCCCAGCGGTAGAGCCTGGCCACCCGTGGTCAGTGGGGTTGCCAGGCCTCGTCCGAGCCGGTGCGCGAGGTGACGACCTCGGGGAGGTCCCGCGAGGCGAGCTGCGCGATCGAGACCTGCTCGAAGACCTCGCGCAGGGAGTCGCGGGCGGCGATCCAGACGTGCTGGAGGACCTCGGCGCTGTCGTGGTACTCCACCGACTCCGGCCGCAGGCCGTACACCGAGACGAGCGGACCGTCGACGGCGCGGATGACGTCGGCGACCGAGACGTCGGCGGCGTCCCGCGCCATCCGCCACCCACCGGACTGTCCGCGCTGGCTGAGCACGATGCCGGCCTTGCGCAGGTCGGCGAGGATCGCCTGGAGGAACCCGTGGGGGATGCCCTGCCGCTGCCCCAGCGCCTCGGCACTCACCGCCCGCTTCTCCTCGGGGGCGACCGCGAGCTCGATCAACGCCCGGAGGGCGTAGTCGGCCTTGGCTGAGACGCGCATGGGGCCATTTTGGCAGACAACTCGAGCGACTCACTCGACAACGGTGGCCCGCGGGTGTGCGTGACATCACCCTCGCTCCGACTCACCGGGTCCCTTGCACGGCCTTCGCGCCCGCGGGATACTGTTGTTACCCGCCGGTAGCCCTAGTAGGGCATGGAGTTCGGCGTTCCCAAGACGATTCGTCAGTCCATTGAGCAGAGACGAGAAGGTGGAGCCGTGAGCCACTACAAGAGCAACCTCCGCGACATCGAGTTCAACCTCTTCGAGGTGCTCGGCCGTGAGCAGGTGCTCGGCACCGGCCCGTTCGAGGAGGTCGACGTCGACACCGCGAAGGCGATCCTGAGCGAGGTCGACCGGCTCGCCCGCGAGGACTTGGCGGCGTCGTTCGAGGACAGCGACCGCAACCCGCCGGTCTTCGACCCGACGACCAACACCGCGCCGGTGCCGGAGGCGTTCCAGAAGAGCTACCAGGCGTGGATGGACGCGGAGTACTGGCGGCTGACCATCCCCGAGGAGCTCGGCGGCCAGCCCGCCCCCTCGACGCTCAACTGGGCGGTCGCCGAGATGGTGCTCGGCGCGAACGCCCCGATCTGGATGTACGCCTGCGGGCCGAGCTTCGCCTCGATCGTGCACAAGAACGGCAACGAGCGCGACAAGCGCATCGCCCAGCACATGGTCGACCGGCGCTGGGGGGCGACCATGGTGCTCACCGAGCCCGACGCGGGCTCCGACGTCGGCGCCGGCCGCACCAAGGCCACGCTGCAGGACGACGGCTCCTGGCACATCGAGGGCGTGAAGCGCTTCATCACCTCGGCCGAGCACGACATGGCCGAGAACATCGTCCACCTCGTTCTCGCCCGCCCGCAGGGTGTCGAGGGCGTGGGCGGCCCGGGCACCAAGGGCCTGTCGCTGTTCATCGTGCCGAAGCACCACTTCGACTTCGAGACCGGTGAGCTCACCGGCGAGCGCAACGGCGCCTACGTGACGAACGTCGAGCACAAGATGGGCATCAAGGTGTCCAACACGTGCGAGGTCACGTTCGGCGACCCATCGGTCGGTGGCGGCGAGCCGGCCAAGGGCTGGCTGCTCGGAGAGGTGCACAACGGCATCGCGCAGATGTTCCAGGTGATCGAGAACGCCCGCATGATGGTCGGCACCAAGGCCATCGCGACGCTGTCCACGGGCTACCTCAACGCGCTCGACTATGCCAAGGAGCGCGTGCAGGGTCCGGACCTGACCCGTGCGTCCGACAAGACGGCCCCGCGCGTGACGATCACCCACCACCCCGACGTACGCCGTTCGCTGATGACGCAGAAGTCGTTCGCCGAGGCTATGCGCGCGTTGGTGCTCTACACCGCGTCCTGGCAGGACCGGGTGCTCGTCGCGGAGCACCGTGGTGAGAAGGACGAGCTGGCCGAGCGGGTCAACGACCTGCTGCTGCCGATCGTCAAGGGCTACGGCTCGGAGCGGTCGTGGGTGCTGCTGGGCACCGAGTCGCTGCAGACGCTCGGCGGCTCGGGCTTCCTGCAGGAGTACCCGATCGAGCAGTACGTCCGCGACGCCAAGATCGACACCCTCTACGAGGGCACCACCGCGATCCAGGGTCAGGACCTGTTCTTCCGCAAGATCGTCAAGGACCAGGCGCAGGCGCTCGGCCACGTCGCCAACGAGGTCAAGGCGTTCATCGAGAGCGAGGCCGGCAACGGCCGCCTCAAGGTCGAGCGCGAGCTGCTCGGCGAGGCGCTCGAGAACGGCCAGGCCATCGTCGGCACGCTGATCGAGCAGCTGATGTCGGCCGACCCCAGCGCGGAGGGCGGCGACCTGCGCAACATCTACAAGATCGGCCTCAACACCTCGCGCCTGCTGATGGTGCTCGGCGACATCGTCTGCTCGTGGCTGCTGCTGCGCCAGGCCGAGGTCGCGCTGGAGAAGCTGGCCGGCGAGGTGACGCCTGCCGACAAGACCTTCTACGAGGGCAAGGTGGCCGCCGCGCAGTTCTTCGCGCGCAACGTGCTGCCGAAGATCGCGGCGGAGCGGGCCATCGCGGAGGGCACCGACCTGTCGCTGATGGACCTCGACGAGGCGGCGTTCTGACGCGTCTGACTAGTCCAGACACGGCGAAGGGCCGCTCCCGTCAGGGGAGCGGCCCTTCGTGCTGTGCTGGGGTACGAACCCTCGGTCAGAGCAGGAAGATCAGCAGCAGGACGACCGCGATGATCAGCGCGGCGATGGCGATGTTGCGAGTGCTCACCTGTTCCTCCTCTCGGGGGCCCGACGACAAGATGCGCTCGGAGCGTACCGAGCGCGAGGGATGTCTACCCCGTTCATCGCGCGCCCACACGCGGTGGTGTCATGGGACGTCGCTCGATCACGGGGCTGTCAGGGAACGGATTGGGCCTTCGTAGTTCTGGGTATCACTGGCCCGGAGGTCACTCCACCATGCACGAGGCGGCCCAGCGCCGTCGCAACAGCAAGGAGACATCATGGGTATCGGACTGGGCATCGTCCTGCTCGTCATCGGGCTCATCCTGGTCATGGGCGTGGTTCAGGTCGACATCGGGTTCATCGACGACGGTGGTCTCGGGTGGATCCTCGTCCTCGTCGGGGCGCTGGCCATCGTGCTCGCCCTCGTCATGAACAAGCAGCGGTCGCAGACCAAGCACGTCGAGGAGCGCCGGTACGACGGTGGCGGAGCGCCGCCGGTTCGCTGACGCGAGTCGCCGTACGACACAGACACGACACGCAAAGGGCCGCCCCACCACGACGGTGGGGCGGCCCTTTCGCTTGTGCCTAGCGGGTCGCCACCCAGGCGGTGCGGCCCTCGGAGCCCGAGGCCCAGCAACCGCCGCGGACGCAGACCACCGAGTGGTAGCCGGTCCGGCTCCAGGTGGTCCACGACCTTCCGCCGTCGGTGGTCACGTCGCTCCCGCTCGGACCGACCGCGAGGAACGTCCGGCGGGTCCCGTCGAGCCAGGAGGAGCCGGAGCGGTAGCCGCCGAGGTCGCCGCCTTCGCGCCACGTGTGACCGTTGCGGGTGTACGACGAGGCGTCGACGCCGTTGTCCGGCTGCTCGAAGTCACCGCCGACGGCGACGCCCATCGTGCGCTTCTTGAACGCCAGCGAGAACACGCCGCCCGCGTCGGTCGCCGGGATGGTCGAGCTGACCACGTCCCAGCTGTCGCCCTTGTCGCGCGAGTGGTAGATCCGTGAGGCCGCGCCGCCGGAGGCCATGTAGGCGTGCCGGTCGATGATCGTCAGACAGGTGCCACTGGCGGCGAAGTTGAACTCGCCCTCGAACGCCGCCGGCATGTCCGCCTTCTTCAGCACGCTCCACGAGCGGCCGCGGTCGGTGGTGCGGATGATCCGGAACTTGCCCTTCACCGGGTCGCTGACACCGAGGCCGTTGCGGCCGCCGGGGTAGAAGTCGATGCAGTTGTAGAAGGCCTTCTCGCTGCGGTTCTGGAAGGTCTTGGTCCAGGTCCTGCCGCCGTCGGTGGTGCGGTAGATGCGGGACGCCTTGCCCGGTCCGATGGCCAGGATGCTGGCGACGCGGGCGTTCTGCGCCTCGACGTCGCGGAACGCGAGGTCCGCCTTGACTTTCGGGCTGACGTCCTGCCAGGTCTTGCCGCCGTCGGTGGTGCGGTAGACCGTGCCGGGTCCGCCGTCGTCGGTGGCGTTCTCGCCGGCGATCCAGGCGACCCGCTTGTTGACGGCGTCGAGTCCCCGGAAGCTCTGGTCGGCGTCGACCTTCGTCTTCTGCCACTTCCAGGTGGCGGGGTCGGTGACCTCGGCGGCCCGCGGCGTGTGTGCCGCTGCTACCGAGCTGACGGAGAGGGGGATGGCAAGGGTGAGCACCAGAGCCCCGAGAAGAGTGCGCATGGTGCGCAGCCTTCCGGGGCCGGCGCGTCCTGTCCAGGGTCCGCGCTCAGGACCGGCCGGACAGCGGGAGCACGAGCTGCGTCGCGCCGCCCTCGACGATGCGGACCGGGACACCCCAGTCCTGCTGGTGCATGTGGCAGGCAGCCCCCTCGCCGCCGTCCTCGTCGCACGAGGCGGCACGGGCGGCGACGTGCAGCACGCCGTCGCCGACGGTCGCGTCGAGCACAATGGTGCGGGTCAGGTCGGTGCCGCGCCCGTAGCCGTCCTTGACCAGCGCGGGCGGCGTCGCCTCGACGAGCAGCTGCGAGGGCGGGCCGAAGCGCTCGTCGACCTTCTGCCCCGGCGGCGGCTCGAACGCGACCACGATCTCCAGCTCGCCGGGCGCGACCTCGGTGACCGGGCGCTGGGTCGTGTGTGCCGTGCCAGTGGCCTGCGCGGAGGCGCCGAGCGGTACGCGGGTCAGCCGGTGCGCGGCCGACTCGGCCACGACCAGCTGCTCGCCGTCCACGACCAGCCCGCTGGGCTCGGCCAGACCCGACGCGATCGTGCCGACCTCGCCGGTGCTCGCGTCGTAGCGGCGTACAGCGCCGTTGTAGGTGTCGGCGATCGCCACCGAGCCGTCGGGCAGTACGGCGGCGCCGAGCGGGTGCTGGAGCAGCGCCTGGTCGGCAGGACCGTCGGTGAAGCCGAAGTCGAACAGCCCGCGGCCGATGACCGTGTGCAGCTTCCCGTCCTCGACGTACCGAAGGGACGAGGTCTCCGAATCGACCACCCACAGCCGGTCGCCGTCGGGGACGAGGCCGGAGGTCTGCGCGAGCCAGGCCTGGTCGAGCGGTCCGTCGAGCAGCCCCTCGTTGGTGGTGCCCGCAGCGACCGCCACCTCGCCGGTGCGCGGGTCGAACGTCCAGAGCTGGTGGATGCCGGCCATCGCGACCCAGACCAGGCCGTCGTGCCAGGCGACGTCCCAGGGGCTGCTCAGCCGGTCGGTGCCGTCGCCCTGCATCCACTGGCGGCCGTCGCCGGCGAGGGTGCGGAGCTCGCCGGTGGCGAAGGAGAGGCCGCGCAGCCGGTGCCCGACGGTCTCGGCGACGACCACGTCGTAGCCGACCTCGGCGGCGACGTCGAGCGGCAGCAGGCACAGGCCGTTGGGCTCGCGGAGCCCCTCGGCGTGGCGCTTCACCAAGGCCCCGTCGACGTCGACCTCGGCGATCGCGCCATGCCCGGCATCGGCGACGAGGAAGTGCCCGTCGGGCAGGCGCACGGCCGTGGCCGGGAAGCGCAGGTCGCCCTCGGGCGCGGGCGGCGCGACGTACGGCGAGTCGCCGGGCTGGAGCGTGCCGCGCGCGGCGTGCTCGTCGCGCAGCTGGGCGAGCAGAGAGGCGATGGCGTGGGCGTGGCCCTCGCCGGCGTACTGCGCGACGACGTACCCCTCGGGGTCGATGAGCACCAGCGTCGGCCAGGCCCGCGCGGTGTAGGCCTGCCAGGTCACCAGCTCGGGGTCGTCGAGGACCGGGTGGCGCACGTCGTAGCGCTCGACCGCGGCGGCGAGTGCGTCCGGGTCGGCCTCGTGCTCGAACTTCGGCGAGTGCACCCCGATGACGACGAGCTCGCCGTCGTACCGCTCCTCGACCTCACGCATCTCGTCGAGCACGTGCAGGCAGTTGATGCAGCAGAACGTCCAGAAGTCGAGCAGCACGAAGCGGCCGCGCAGGTCGGCCAGCGAGAGCGGGCCGTCGGTGTTCAGCCAGCCGCGGCCGCGCAGCTCGGGTGCGCGCACGCGTGGCACGCGAGGAGATGGGGAGGTCACGTCACCAGTGAACCCGACGAGCGGTCGGATCCTTCCCCCACCTCTCGGCGGTCGACATGATGGGGCTCATGGCCGACCACCTCCACCCCCGCGCAGGACAGCCCGCCGAGCCGAAGGACCTCGTCGACGTCGCCCACCTGGTGACGTCGTACTACACCGGCGTCCCCGACCCGGAGGACGTGGACCAGCAGGTCGCGTTCGGCACCAGCGGGCACCGGGGCAGCAGCCTGAAGACGTCGTTCAACGAGACGCACATCCTGGCGACGACGCAGGCGATCTGCGACTACCGCAAGGAGCAGGGCTTCGACGGCCCCCTGTTCCTCGGCCGCGACACGCACGGCCTGTCCGAGCCGGCGTGGACGAGCGCGCTGGAGGTGCTGGTCGCCAACGACGTGACGGTGCTGGTCGACGACCGCGACGGCTACACGCCGACCCCGGCGCTGTCGCACGCGATCATCCGGGCCAACCGGGGGAAGACGTCCGGGCTCGCCGACGGCATCGTGGTCACGCCGTCGCACAACCCGCCGGCGGACGGGGGCTTCAAGTACAACCCGCCGCACGGCGGGCCGGCCGACACCGACGCCACGTCGGTCATCGCCGCGCGGGCCAACGAGCTGATCCGCGGCGGGCTGTCCGACGTACGGCGGGTGCCGTTCGCGCGGGCGCGTGCGGCGGCCGGGTCGTACGACTTCCTCGGGACCTACGTCGACGACCTGCCGTCGGTGCTGGACCTGGACGCCGTGCGCGCGGCGGGTGTGCGGATCGGCGCGGACCCGCTGGGTGGTGCGTCGGTCGACTACTGGGGCGCGATCGGCGAGCGGCACAAGCTCGACCTGACAGTGGTGAACCCGCTGGTCGACCCGACGTGGCGGTTCATGACGCTCGACTGGGACGGCAAGATCCGGATGGACTGCTCGTCGCCGAGCGCGATGGCGTCACTGATCGGGCGGCGGGCGGACTACGACATCGCCACCGGCAACGACGCCGACGCCGACCGGCACGGCATCGTCACGCCCGACGCGGGGCTGATGAACCCGAACCACTTCCTGGCGGTCGCGATCGGCTACCTGTTCGGCGGCCATCGTCCGGACTGGCCGGCGGACGCGCGGATCGGCAAGACGCTGGTGTCCTCGTCGATGATCGACCGGGTCGCCGCGGCGCTGGGCAAGCCGATGGTGGAGGTGCCGGTCGGGTTCAAGTGGTTCGTGCCCGGCCTCATCGACGGGTCGTTCGGGTTCGGCGGCGAGGAGTCGGCGGGCGCGTCGTTCCTGCGCCGTGACGGGTCGACGTGGACCACTGACAAGGACGGCATCCTGCTGTGCCTGCTCGCCTCGGAGATCCTCGCGGTGACCGGAAAGTCGCCGAGCGCGGTGTACGCCGACCTCGTGGCCGAGCACGGCGACCCGGCCTACGCGCGGGTGGATGCGCCGGCGAACCGCGAGCAGAAAGCCAAGCTCGCCGCGCTCTCCCCCGACGACGTGAAGGCCGACCAACTGGCCGGTGAGCCGATCACCGCCAAGCTCACCGAGGCGCCCGGCAACGGCGCGAAGATCGGCGGGCTGAAGGTGACGACCGAGTCGGCGTGGTTCGCCGCCCGGCCGTCCGGGACCGAGGACGTCTACAAGATCTACGCCGAGTCGTTCAAGGGCCCGGAGCACCTCGCGCAGGTGCAGGCCGAGGCGCGGGAGGTCGTGTCGGCGGCGCTGGGGTGACCGGGGGACTTGCGGTTTGGTCCCCAACCGCAAGAATCCGGCGACGGATCCTGCGGTTTGTGACCAATCGGCGACTAGCTGGAGCCGCCGGCGACCGCCGCTGAGGTCGCGGCCGTGACCGCCGCCGTGGTGGCCGCGGTCATCGCGTCGACGGCCTTCCGCACGGCCGCCGAGCCCCAGTCGCCCTCGCCGATCTCCTTCGCGCGGCGGTCGAGATCGCGACGAGTCAGGCCGTGCTGCTTGGGCGGCACGACCTTGTGCAGCGCCCGGAGCGCGCGCAGCAGTGACACCAGCGCGGCGGTCCGCTCGTCGGGCGGCAGGCCGGTGAGCAGCGCCTGCTCGAGGGCCGCGCGCACCTGCCGCTCGTGCGCGGCGTCCGCGGTCGGCCAGCTCTTCCTCGGGAAGATCCCGAGCACCCGGCCCTGCTCGGCGCGCAGCACGCCCTGGTTGACGAGTCGTCGGTACAGCTGCTCGCGCACCTTCTTGCCCAGCGGTCCGACGACCGACTGTGGCTTCTTGCCCTCGTGCCGCACGCAGATGTCGAGCGCGTCCTGCAACACCGGGTCGTCGACCGGCTCGGAGCTGCGCGCCACGAGCCGTCCCTGGCGACCCTCACCCTCGCCGGTGACGTCGACCCGGCCGAGCAGCGTCAGCTCGACCAGCCGCGCACCGCCCAGCGCGATGTCCACGTGCTCGCCCTGCGCCACCAGCCGGCCGGTCTCGTCGTCGGTGAGCAGGAGCAGCAGGTCCTCGGCCAGCAGCATGGGTCGAGCGTACGACCGCCCGTCGCACGAGTTCTGCCGTACGCCGTACCGAGGGTGGCGTCGCCCCGACCGGTCGATGTGGAATCGGGACAGACCCATCGACTCGGGAGGTGCCTCATGTACTACCCGCTGACCGTGCGCGACTTCATCGACCGCGCCGAGACCGTCTACCCCGACCGCGTCGCCGTCGTCGACGAGCCCGACCAGCCGGCGCCCAGTCTGGGGACCATCACCTACCGCGAGCTCGCGGAGCTGGCCCGCGCGCAGGCCGCCCGGCTCGACCAGCTCGGCGTCCCCGCCGGCGGTCGCGTCGCCGTCATGTCGCAGAACTCCACGCGCCTGCTCACGTCGTTCTTCGGGGTCAGCGGCTGGGGCCGGATCCTGGTCCCGATCAACTTCCGGCTCAGCCTGGCCGAGATCGAGTACATCGTCGGGCACTCCGGCGCGCAGGTCGTGTACGCCGACCCCGAGCTCAAGGACAAGCTCGACGCGCTCGACGTCGAGCACAAGTTCGTGCTCGGTGACGACGACGCGATGTTCCTGCGCGACACAGAGCCGCGCGAGGGGGCAGAGCCCGGCGAGGGGACGACGGCCACGATCAACTACACCTCGGGTACGACGGCGCGGCCCAAGGGCGTGCAGCTCACGCACCGCAACCTGTGGCTGAACGCGACCGTGTTCGGGCTGCACGCCGGGGTGAACGACCGCGACGTCTACCTGCACACGCTGCCGATGTTCCACGCCAACGGCTGGGGCATGCCCTACGTGACCACCGGCCTCGGCGTGGAGCACGTGGTGCTGCGAAAGGTCGACGGCGCGGAGATCCTGCGGCGCATCGACGAGCATGGCGTCACGCTGATGTGCGCGGCACCGGCCGTCGTCAGCGCCGCTCTCGAGGCCGCCGCCGACTGGGACGGCGAGATCCCCGGTCGCGACCGCGTCCGCATCATCGTCGCCGGCGCTCCCCCGCCGACCCGCACGATCGAGCGGGTGATGGAGGAGCTCGGCTGGGAGTTCAACCAGATCTACGGCCTGACCGAGACCGCGCCGATCGTCACGGTCAACCGCAAGCGCGCCGAGTGGGACGGCCTGTCCACCCACGAGCTGGCCAAGAAGCTGGGCCGCGCCGGAGCCCCCGCGCTCGGCGTACGCGTGGAGATCGACGACGAGGGCGAGGTGCTGACCGCGTCGAACCACAACCTCGACGGCTACTGGGAGCAGCCCGACGAGACCGCGCGCGTGCAGGAGGGGAACATCTTCCACACCGGCGACGGCGGCTACCTCGACGACGAGGGCTACCTCACGATCTCGGACCGCAAGAAGGACGTGATCATCTCCGGCGGCGAGAACGTCTCCTCGATCGAGGTCGAGGACGCGCTGATGTCGCACCCGCAGGTCCGCGAGGTCGCCGTGATCGGCATCCCCGACGGCAAGTGGGGCGAGCTGGTCACCGCCCTCGTCGTCCCGGACGGGGAGCCGACCGCGGAGGAGCTGATCGCGCACTGCCGCACCGTGCTCGCCGGCTACAAGTGCCCCAAGCGGATCGACTTCGTCGACGCGCTGCCGCGCACCGCGACCGGCAAGCTCCAGAAGTTCAAGATCCGCCAGCCCTACTGGGAGGGACAGGACCGGCAGGTGCACTGACGCCCATCCTGATAATCGGCTGAAGGTGCTTGCACTTTCAGCCATCCG
>DASURB010000011.1:0-14139 GCA_036280235.1 Nocardioides sp. | reverse complement strand
GCGGCGGAGTTGGCGCCGAACACGATGCCGAACGTCCGCGCGTCGAGGCCGAAGCCCTCCTGGAGCACGAACGACGCGCCGGAGACATAGACGAACAGCGACGAGAACGACAGACCGGCGACCAGCACGAGCGCGACGAAGGTCCGGTCGCGCAGCAGGGAGCGGTAGGTGCGCAGCGTCGCGCCGATGCGCGGCGAGCGGCGCCGCTCCACCGGGAGCGTCTCGCGCAACCCGACCAGCGCCACGCCGACCAGGACGAGTGCGGCCGCCGCGAGCACGACGAAGATGCCGCGCCAGTCGGTGACCTGGAGGATGAACCCGCCGATCGACGGCGCCAGGATCGGCGCGAGCCCGATGACCAGCATCAGCCGCGACATCGTGCGCGCGACCGCGATGCCGCTGAACAGGTCGCGGACGGTCGCCAGCGCCACGACCGAGATCGCCGCACCGGCGAAGCCCTGGAGCACGCGGACGACGCTGAGTACGGCGATGGAGGGGGCGAGCGCGCACAGCAGCGACGCCAGCCCGTGCACCACGAGCCCGGTGACCAGCGGCTTGCGCCGCCCGAACGCGTCCGACAGCGGCCCGATGACGAGCTGCCCGAACGCGAGACCGCCCAGCATGCCGGTCAGGGTGAGCTGCACCGATGCGGCCGAAGCGTCCAGGTCATCCGCCAGCTGCGGGAACGCCGGCAGGTACATGTCGATCGTCAGCGGCCCGAGCGCGATCAGGCTGCCCAGCACGATGATCAGCTGGGCATGCCGACGTCGGCTCAGCCCACCGTCCTCGGCGGGCCGGCCGTGCGTCGTACCGCCAGGGCGCTGGGTCGTCACTGTCACGGTTCCCTCAAGTGCTTGGTGGTGCCCACTATTCCCCGGGTGGGCGTGTCGGGTTACCACCGTCTGCTGGGAAACCGGCGCGACCGGGCCGAAACTTCACGTGGGATCTGCCAGGAACGCGTGGGCTGCCCTGTGGAAAACCCGGCGGGGCGGGCTGTCGGAAGCCCAGCAGAAGGTGTTTCTCCGTCACTTCTGGGCCGATGCAGCGCCCCGGAAGTGACGGAAAAGGCCCGGAAGCTGCTGCCCTCCGGGCCTGATCCGACGAGCTGGTCGGTCAGTCGTTCGGGCCGTGCCCGTGGCCGCTGTGGCCGTTGCCGTTGGTGGTGGGCGTGGTCTTCTGCACCTGCATGAGGAACTCGATGTTGCTCTGCGACTTCTTCAGCCGCTCGAGCAGCAGCTCCAGGGCCTGCTGGCCGTCGAGGCCGGAGAGCACGCGGCGGAGCTTCCAGACGATCTGCAGCTCCTCCTTGCTCATCAGGAGCTCCTCGCGACGCGTGCCGGACTGGACGGCGTCGATGGCGGGGAAGATCCGCTTGTCGGCGAACTCGCGGCGCAGGCGGAGCTCCATGTTGCCGGTGCCCTTGAACTCCTCGAAGATCACCTCGTCCATCTTCGAGCCGGTCTCGATGAGCGCGGTCGCGAGGATCGTAAGAGAGCCGCCGTCCTCGATGTTGCGGGCCGCACCGAAGAACTTCTTGGGCGGGTACAGCGCCGACGAGTCGACACCACCCGAGAGGATCCGGCCGCTGGCCGGCGCGGCCAGGTTGTACGCCCGGCCGAGGCGGGTGATGCCGTCGAGGAGTACGACGACGTCGTGGCCGAGCTCCACCAGCCGCTTCGCGCGCTCGATGGCGAGCTCGGCAACGGAGGTGTGGTCGGTCGCGGGACGGTCGAACGTCGACGCGATGACCTCGCCCTTCACCGTGCGCTGGAAGTCGGTGACCTCCTCCGGACGCTCGTCGACGAGGACGATCATCAGGTGGCACTCGGGGTTGTTGGTCGTGATCGAGTTCGCGATCGACTGCAGGATCATCGTCTTGCCGGCCTTGGGCGGCGACACGATGAGGCCCCGCTGGCCCTTGCCGATCGGGGCGGCGATGTCGATGACCCGGCCGATCAGGTTGGTCGACTCGGTCTCGAGGCGCAGCCGCTCGGAGGCGTACAGCGGGGTGAGCTTCTGGAACTCCACCCGGTGCTTCGCCGCCTCGGGGTCGGCCCCGTTGATGGTGTCGATGCGGACGAGCGGGTTGAACTTCTCCTTGCGCTCGCCCTCACGCTGCTGGCGCACCTGGCCGGTGATCGCGTCACCGCGGCGCAGGCCGAACTTGCGGACCATCGACAGCGACACGTACACGTCGTCCGGACCCGGCAGGTAGCCACTGGTGCGCACGAAGGCGTAGTTGTCGAGGACGTCGAGGATGCCGGCCACCGGCAGGAGTACGTCGTCCTCGAGGATCTGCGTGTCGGGCTCGCGCCCGCCGCTGCGCTGACCGGTCGGGCGGTCGCGGTCGCGGTCACGCCCGCGGCGACGGCGGTTGCGGCGGCTGCCGCCGTCGTCTTGCTGGCCGCCCCGATCCTGGCCTCCGCGGTCCTGCTGCTGGCCGCCGCGGTCGCGCTGCTCGGTCTGGTCGCCGCGCTTGTCGGACTGGTCGGTCCTGTCGCGGCCGCCCTTGTCCTGCTGCTTGTCCTGCTGCCGGTCCTGCTTCTGCTCCTGCTTGTCCTGCGGGGGCTCCTGCTTGTCCCGGAGCTTGTCTTGCTGCCGGTCCTGCTTCTGCTCCTGCTGCGGCGCCCGGTCGTCGACCTTGGGCTTGTCGTCGGCGTCGTCACGGCGGCGCTCACGCTTCGCCGGCCGGTCCGCCTTCGCCTCGGGAGCCTGGTCCCCACTCTTCTGACCAGCCGGGGCCGAGCTGCTGTCACCACTGGGGCCGCCACTCTGGGCAGCCCGGATGGCCTCGATCAGCTGGCTCTTGCGCATGCCGCCGACGCCCTTGATACCCAGCCCGCCGGCGAGCTGCTTGAGCTCGGGGAGCAGCATCCCGTTCAGCCCGCCCGCGCGCTTCTTGGGGGCGGTGGCCTCGCCGGACGCAGCGTTGTTCGAGGTCTCGGGGCCGTCGATACCGGGGATGGGGGTGGTCGTTTCTGTCACGTGAGGTCCTTCCCACGTCCAGGCCGGTCGAGGAAACGAGCGGCCGTGTCTTGGTCGATGCCCATCGCAGAGCGCCACGGCAACGCGTCACGCGCCGCGTGGGATGAGCGAGGAGGCAGAGTGCGCTCGGAGAGGATCGTGGGAGCTGAAACGATGCTGGGACCGTGGGACCCCACGACCGCTCGCGCAGCGGCAGCCTAACACCATCGGGTACGGCGGGCTGCAACTGTTGCAACACCGACACACCGGCGGGAATTCCCGGCCGTCAACCGCCCGTGACGACCGCGCCTCGCGGCTCGATGTCCAGCCGGTGCACGCGCCAGCCGTCGGGGACGCGCGCCGCGACGTCGTCCCGGTCGAGCGACCCGGTGAGGACGAGCACGGTCGGTCCGGCACCGGACACGAACGCCGGTAGCCCGTCGGCACGCAGCTCCTTGATCAGCGCCGCCGTGCCCGGCATCGCGGGGGTGCGCTGGTCCTGGTGCAGCCGGTCCTCGGTGGCCTCGAGCAGCAGCTCGGGCCGTCCGCCGAGGGCGGCGACGAGCAGTGCGGCGCGGCCGACGTTGAACGCCGCGTCGGCGTGCGGAACCACGGCCGGCAGCAGCCCGCGAGCGACCTTGGTCTCCACCGGGTCGGGCGGCACGAACGCCACCGCGGCGACGCGCGGGTCGACCGACGCGTTGGTTGCGTGGAACCGACCGCCGCTCCCCCACGCCACCGTGAACCCGCCGTAGAACGCCGGCGCCACGTTGTCCGGGTGCCCCTCGATCTCGGCGGCCAGCGCGAACACCGCGTCGTCGTCCATCAGTAGCGAGCCGCCGCCGACCAGGCCGCGCGCCGCGCAGACGCCCGCGACGATCGCCGCCGACGACGACCCCAGCCCGCGGCCGTGCGGGATGACGTTGTCGCACGTCAGCCGGATCGACGGGGTCCCGCAGTCCATCGCGTCGAACGCGCGCTGCATCGCCCGGCGGACCAGGTGCCTCTCGTCCAGCGGTACGACGCCCGCCCCCTCGCCGCGCACCTCCACCGTGCCGGGGCCGTCGACGACCTCGGCGGTGACGGTGTCTCGCAGGCTCAGAGCCAGCCCGAGGGCGTCGTAGCCGGGCCCCAGGTTGGCGCTGGTGGCGGGCACGGTCACGGTGACCGGGCCGGGGAGCAGGGTCGGCATCGTCAACGCAGTCCCGCTGCCGCCGCCGCGGCGTCGACGTCGGGGTCGACGACCGTGTCGACCAGGTCGCTGAACGTGGACAGCGCGGTGTCGATGTCCTTGAGGCCGTGGCCGGTGACGGTGACGACGACCCGGCGCCCCGCGTAGGAGACGCCGGCGGCGTGGTCCTTGAGCAGCCCGGCCACGCCGGCGGCCGACGCGGGCTCGACGAAGACGCCGTCACGCGCGGCAAGCTCGCGCTGCGCGGCCAGGATCTCCGCGTCCTCGACGGCACCGAAGGAACCCTCGGACTCCTCCTTCGCGGCGACGGCGAGCTTCCACGACGCGGGGTTGCCGATCCGGATCGCAGAGGCCACGGTCTCGGGGTCGGGCACGGGCTCGCCGGACACCAGCGGCGCGGCACCGACGGCCTGCCAGCCGAGCATCCGCGGGCGCTGCGTGCTGAGCCCGGCCTTCTCGGACTCGACGTAGCCCTTCCAGTAGGCCGAGATGTTGCCGGCGTTGCCCACCGGCAGCACGTGCACGTCGGGAGCGTCGCCGAGGAAGTCGACGATCTCGAAGGACGCGGTCTTCTGGCCCTCGAGGCGCATCGGGTTCACGGAGTTCACCAGCGCGACCGGGTAGTGGTCGGCGAGCTCGCGGGAGATCCGCAGGCAGTCGTCGAAGTTGCCGCGGACCATCACCACCTGGGCGCCGTGCACGATCGCCTGCGCCAGCTTGCCCGCGGCGATCTTGCCCTGCGGCACGAGCACGAGCGGCTTGACGCCCGCCTTGGCGGCATAGGCGGCCATCGACGCGGAGGTGTTGCCGGTCGAGGCGCACACCACCGCCTCGGCGCCCTCGCCGACCGCGACCGACAGCGCGACGGTCATGCCGCGGTCCTTGAACGACCCGGTCGGGTTGTCGCCCTCGACCTTCAGCCACACCTCGGCGTCGAGCAGGCCGGAGAGCCAACGGCTGTCGACCAGCGGGGTGCCGCCCTCACGGAGCGTGATCGTCGGCGTGCCCTCGGGCAGCGCGATGCGGTCGCCGTACTCCTCGATCACCCCGCGCCACTGGTGTCTTCTCGGGGTCCCCGCGGCGATGGGAGCGGAGCGAGCATCGTCGTGGGGTGAGGTCGGCATTACAGATCGCCCTCCACGCGCATGACCGAGGAGACGTCGTGCACAAAGTCGAGGCCGCGCAGGGTGTCGACGGTCGCGGCGAGCGCGGCGTCGGTGGCGCGGTGCGACACCACGACGAGCTGCGCGTCGTCGCCGTGCCCCTCCTGCCGGACGGTCTGGATCGACACCTCGTGCTCGGCGAAGGTCTGCGCCACCCGCGCCAGCACACCGGTGCGGTCGTCGACGTCGATCGCCACGTGGTAGCGGGTCTGCGTCTCACCCATGGGCAGTACGTCGAGGTCCGCGTACGCCGACTCCCCGGCGCCACGCACGTCGGCGATCCGGTTGCGGGCGACCGTCACGAGGTCGCCGAGCACGGCGCTCGCCGTCGGTGCGCCACCGGCGCCGGGGCCGTAGAACATCAGCTGGCCGGCGGCCTCGCTCTCGACGAAGACCGCGTTGAACGCCTCGCGGACGCTGGCCAGCGGGTGCGACCGCGGGATCATCGCCGGGTGCACGCGGGCCGAGACGGCCGGGCCGTCGGGCCCCTCGCGCAGTTCGCAGATCGCCAGCAGCTTCACCACGCAGCCCATGTCCCGCGCAGACGCGACGTCGGCTGCGCTGACCTCGCTGATCCCCTCGCGGTAGACGTCGGCGGCGGTGACCCGGGTGTGGAATGCCAGGCTGGCCAGGATCGCGGCCTTGGCCGCGGCGTCGTAGCCCTCGACGTCGGCAGTCGGGTCGGCCTCGGCGTACCCGAGCGCCTGCGCCTCCTCGAGCACCTCGGCGAAGCCGCTGCCGAGCGTGTCCATCTTGTCGAGGATGAAGTTGGTGGTGCCGTTGACGATGCCGAGCACGCGGGTGACCCGGTCGCCGGCGAGCGACTCGCGCAGCGGCCGCAGGATCGGGATCGCGCCGGCCACGGCGGCCTCGAAGTAGAGGTCGCGGTCGGCCTTCTCGGCCGCGGCGAACAGCGAGCTGCCGTCCTCCGCGAGCAGCGCCTTATTGGCGGTGACGACGGACGCGCCGTTCTCCAGCGCGGACAGGATCAGCGACCGCGCGGGCTCGATGCCCCCG
This sequence comes from Nocardioides sp., assembly GCA_036280235.1. Classification (GTDB taxonomy): domain Bacteria; phylum Actinomycetota; class Actinomycetes; order Propionibacteriales; family Nocardioidaceae; genus Nocardioides_B. Next base: position 7,803 of record DASURB010000011.1, on the reverse strand, counting down.
ATGACCTCGACCACGAGGTCGACGTCCTCCCGCTCGACCAGCCCGGCCGCGTCGGTGGTGAGCAGCTCGGCGGGGACCTCCGCGTCACGCTGCAGCTCGGGACGGCGTACGGCGACGCCGACGAGCTCGATCGGAGCGCCCACCCGGGCCGTCAGGTCGTCGGCCTGCTCGCGCAGCAGGCGCACGACCTGGCTGCCGACCGAGCCGCAGCCCAGCAGGGCCAGCTTCAGTGGTGGGGCCGACACGGCGGCTCACCCTCCTTCTTCCGGTGGGTCGGGGGTCCGGCCCTTCATCTTGAAGCATCTCGCCGCCCCGGCGCAGGAGTCTCCGGTGACCGAGACGTCCGGCCGCGGCGCGCAGTGGTGTGTGCTGTCAGCCGAGGTCGGTGGCGAGCAGGTCGTCCTCGGTCTCGCGGCGGAGCAGCACCGTCGTCACGCCGTCGCGGACCGCGACGACCGGCGGGCGCAGCGCGTGGTTGTAGTTGCTGGCCATCGACCGGCAGTAGGCACCGGTGCCGGGCACCGCGAGCAGGTCGCCCGGCGCGATGTCGGCGGGCACGAACTCGTCCTTGACCACGATGTCGCCGGCCTCGCAGTGCTTGCCGACCACCCGGCCGAGCACCGGCTCGGCGCCGGAGCTGCGCGAAGCGAGCGTGCAGGAGTAGTCGGCGTCGTAGAGCGCGGTGCGGATGTTGTCGGACATGCCGCCGTCGACGGAGACATAGGTGCGCACGGCGCCGGCGTCGAGCTCGACCTGCTTCACCGTGCCGACCTCGTAGACCGTGCACATCGCCGGGCCGACGATCGCGCGGCCGGGCTCGATGGACAGCTGCGGCACGGGTACGTCGAAGGCACGGCACTCGTGCTCGACGATCTTGGTCAGCTCGGTGGCCAGCTGCGCCGGGTCGGACGGGTCGTCCTGGGTCGTGTAGGCGATGCCGAACCCGCCGCCGAGGTCCATCTCCGGCATGGTCACGCCGAGCTCGTCGGAGACCCGGGCGTGCAGGGTCAGCACCCGGCGGGCGGCGACCTCGAAGCCGGAGGTGTCGAAGATCTGGCTGCCGATGTGGGAGTGCAGGCCGCGCAGGTCGAGCCCCGGCGCCTGCTGCACGCGGCGTACCGCTTCGAACGCGTCACCCGACGAGATCGAGAAGCCGAACTTCTGGTCCTCGTGAGCGGTCGCGATGTACTCGTGCGTGTGCGCCTCGACGCCGGCGGTCACCCGCACCATCACCGGCGCGGTGCGGCGGGTCTCGGCGGTGATCGCCGCCAGCCGGTCGATCTCGAGGAACGAGTCGAGCACGATCCGGCCGACGCCGGCCTCGACGGCGCGGCGCAGCTCGGGCACCGTCTTGTTGTTGCCGTGGTAGCCGATTCGTGCGGGGTCGACACCGGCGCGCAGCGCGACGGTCAGCTCGCCGGCAGAGCAGACGTCGAGCGACAGGCCCTCCTCGGCGACCCAGCGGGCGACGGTGGTGCAGAGGAACGCCTTGCCGGCGTAGTAGACGTCGTAGTCGGCGAAGGCCTCGCGGAACGCCCGGGCGCGGGCGCGGAAGTCGGCCTCGTCGAGGACGTAGGCCGGGGAGCCGTGCTCGGCGACGAGGTCGCGCAGGTCGACGCCGCCGACCTCGAGCGCGCCGTCGGCGTTCTTGCGCGCGGTCGACGACCACAGCAGTGGCACCAGGGCGTTGACGTCGCTGGGCGGGCGCAGCCAGGACGGGCCGCGCAGGGCGCCGTCGGCGTGTGCCCAGCCGGCTTCGTGGGAGACGGGCACGTCGCTCCTCTACATGCGCTCGGGCGCGTCGACGCCGAGCAGGTCGAGACCGTTGGCGAGCACCGTGCGGGTGGCGGCCACGAGCAGCAGCCGCGCGCGGTGCAGGTCGGTGGGCTCCTCGTCGCCCATGGGCAGCACCCGGCACTCGTCGTAGAACCGGTGGTACGTCGCCGCCGTCTCCTCGAGGTAGCGGGCCACCCGGTGCGGCTCGCGCAGCTGTGCCGCGGTGGCGACCACGCGCGGGAACTCCGCGAGGGCGCGCAGCAGCGTGCCCTCCTTCTCGTGGGTGAGCAGCGAGGTGTCGGCGTCGGGGCCGAACGCGATCCCGAGCTGCTCGGCGTTGCGCAGGATCGAGGCGACCCGGGCGTGGGCGTACTGCACGTAGAAGACCGGGTTGTCGCTGGCCTGCCGGGTGATCTGCTCGATGTCGAGGGTCAGCGGCGAGTCGGCCGGGTAGCGCGCGAGTGAGTAGCGCAGCGCGCTGACGCCGATCTCGTCGACCAGCTCGTCGAGCGTGACGATGTCGCCGGCCCGCTTGGACAGCCGGACCTCCTCGCCGCCCTTGGTGATCTTCACCATCTGGCCGATCAGCACCTCGAGCGTCTGGTCGGGGTCGTCACCCGCGCACGCTGCCATGGCCTTGAGCCGGCCGACGTACCCGTGGTGGTCCGCGCCGAGGAGGTAGATGCAGCGGTCGAAGCCGCGCTCGCGCTTGTTGACGTAGTAGGCGGTGTCGCTGGCGAAGTAGGTGAGCTCACCGTTGCTCCGGATGAGCACCCGGTCCTTGTCGTCGCCGAAGTCGGTGGTGCGCATCCACAGCGCGCCGTCGGCGTCGAAGAGGTGCCCCTGGTCGCGCAGCTTCTCCAGGCCCGCGGCGACGTCGCCCTCGTGCAGCGACCGCTCGGAGAACCACACGTCGAAGTGGGTGTGGAACTTCTCCAGCTGTTCCTGCTGCTCCTTGAGCTGCAGCTCGTAGCCGGCCTCGCGGAACGCGACCCGCCGCTCGTCGTCGGGCAGGTCGAGGATGTCGGGCTGCCGGGCGACGATGCGCTCCGCCAGGGTCTTGATGTAGTCGCCCTGGTAGCCGTCCTCGGGGATCGGCTCGCCCAGCGCGGCGGCCTCGATCGAGGCGCCGAACAGGTCCATCTGGTTGCCCCGGTCGTTGATGTAGAACTCGCGCGTGACTTCTGCTCCGGCCGCGGCGAGGACCCGGGCGATCGCGTCGCCGACGACGGCCCAGCGGGTGTGGCCGAGGTGCAGCGGGCCGGTGGGGTTGGCCGAGATGAACTCGACGTTGATCCGCTGCCCGGCCAGGGTCTTGGTGTGGCCGTACTCGGACCCGGCCACCACGATGTCGGCGGCGACCCGGCCCTGCGTGCCCTCGGCGACCGTGACGTTGAGGAATCCCGGACCCGCGATGTCGACCGCGCCGATCCCGTCGACCTTCTCCAGCCGCTCGGCGAGCAGGCCCGCCAGGTCGCGCGGCTTCAGGCCGGCCTTCTTGGCCAGCTGGAGCGCGACGTTGGTGGCGTAGTCGCCGTGGTCCCGGTTCTTGGGTCGCTCCACGACCACGCTCGCCGGCACTCCGTCAGGAAGGTTCAGCGCGCCGGCCTCGAGGAGGTCCGTGAGCGCGCCGACGATGGCGGTCGAGAGCTGTTCGGGAGTCACCGACCCAGCCTATCGACGCGGTCGCCGCCCTTTCCTCCCGATATCGCCATGCGGGGCGTGACGTGCGGCTCAGTCCAGGGCATGACCGGTGAGCCGCTGGATCGTCGCCAGCAGCTCGGCCGGCTCGAACGGCTTGGTGAGGTAGCCGTCGACACCGAGCTCCTCGCCCCGCGCGAGATCGGCCGCCGACGCGCGACCGGTGACGAGCACGACCGGGATGTCGGCGGTGGCGGGGTCGCGGCGCAGCCGCTCGATGGTCGCGAACCCGTCGAGGCGCGGCATCATCACGTCGAGCGTGATCACGTCCGGCCGCTGCCGGGCGACCGCCGCGAGGGCGTCCTCGCCGTCCGCGGCCTGGTCCACGTCGTACCCCTCGAGCTCGAGGTTGACGGCGATCAGCTCGCGGATCGCGTCGGCGTCGTCGACGACCAGCACACGCGCCGTCACCGGGTCCTCACCCGCCAACCCCCGTCCATTGATGGAGCCACGTTCATGTACGCTTTCCGCGCATCCCGAGCCCCCGTAGCTCAGGGGATAGAGCACCGCCCTCCGGAGGCGGGTGCGTAGGTTCGAATCCTACCGGGGGCGCCGCTCAGAGCACCGCCACTCTGCCATCTTGGGAGGCCGGGGAAGTAGGTCCGGATCCTACCGGAGGCGCCCTTTTCTGAAGGGGATCTTCTCCCCTATCTGGCTCTCAGCAGCCGTGGTCCAGCCGGCCGTCGTTCCGCGCGTCGTTGCCGATCTTCCGGGCCTGCGCGACGTTGGGGTGTACGACGCTCGCGCCGCCGACCGAGCCGATGCCGCCGAGCACGACGCAGCCGCGCAGCTTCCGCAGCTCGATCCGGGTCGCAGCCTGGGCGAGCCGGTAGAGCTCGGACGGCTTCAGGTCGGTGTTCATGTTGCGGACCACCGACAGCACCCCGCGCTCCATGAAGCCGGGCTTGTCCATCCCGCCGCGCACCTTCGCCAGGATCCCGCGCATCACGTCCTGCTGGTTGGCGGAGCGGTCGAAGTCGCCGCGCGGGAAGGACTTACGGATCCGGGCGAAGATCATCGCCTGGAAGCCGTTGAGCTTGTTCGGGCCGACGCGGTAGCCCTGGGGCCGCACGGGGTCGGAGAAGGCGAACTTGGACTTCACGGTGACCCCGCCGATCGCGTTGACCATGCGCCGGAAGCCGTCGAAGCCGGTCGTGAAGACGTAGTCGGGCTGGACGCCGACCAGGTCGCCGACCGCGCGGCCCATGAGCTTGGGGCCGCCGAAGTACATGGCGGCGTTGATCTTCTCGCTGCCGTGGCCCGGGATGCCGACGTACGAGTCCCGCGGAATCCCGATCATCGTCGCGTGGCCGGTCTTCAGGTTGACACCGGTCAGCTGGATGGCGTCGGCCCGGCTGCGGGTGACCGACTGACCGGGGCGGGCGTCGGAGCCGAGGAAGAGGATCCACACCACGTCGCGGTTGTGGTCGACGCCGCTGGCGCCCTCGCCCTTGACCAGGGAGACCGGAGCCTCCCGGTGGCTGGACTGGGGTACGACGAACGCGGTCAGCGCGAGCACGACCGCCAGGACGAGCACGCGTCGCAGCGCGGGGCCGGTGACCAGGGTCCTCATCGCGACTCCTCCCCCACGGTGCGGGCGTTGCGGGTCAGGTCGTAGCCGAAGATCTGCCAGCCTCCGGACTCCTTGCGGGTGAGCATCAGCCGGCCCTTGACGTCGACGCGCTGGGCGGGCTCGTCGCCCTGGTCGGCGACGTACCGCAGGTGCACGCGCGCGGTGACGCCGGCGGCCACGCGGTAGGGCGCCAGCACGGACAGGTACGCCGTCTGCCGGCGCACCTCGATCCCCTGCGTCGTCGGCCCGAGCACTCTGTTGGTCAGCAGGTCCCGGTCGGCATCGGCCTGGCGGGCGGCGCCCTGGGAGAACGTCGCGAACGCGTCGCCGAACGACGAGCGGGGGTACTCCCCGCCGGTGAAGGCGTCCTCGAAGTAGCCGATGACGACCTTGCCGATGTTGTCCGCGAGCACCTCGCGGTCCTTCGGCTTGAGCTTGCCCGACACCCGCGTCACCCGGACCCTGGGGTCGACCGACCGGTCCGGCTCCTCGGCCGCGGTCGCGCTGGCCTCGGGCGTGCTGGACGCGGCCTCGCCGGGCGTCGCTCCGCCCTCGTCGGATCCGGAGCAGGACGCCGTCGACGCGGCCAGCGCCAGAGCGGCCAGCGCTGCGGCGTACCGGCGCGCACGGAAGCGGTGCATGGGCGGGATGTCCTCCTGGGTCAGGGGGTCGGGACGCGTCAGGACGGGGGCCGACCGGAAGGGTCGCAAAGGGAGGTCGGTCGTGGGCGCTCGGGGGTGGCCTCGGGGTCGTCGGGGAGGTCTTGAGAGAGGTCTTCAGGGGCCTCCGGCGTGACCCGCGCAACACGGCTTCCTCGCAGGTCGGGACCGGCTGCGCGTGGTTGTGACGAAGGTCTAGCCTGGTAGCCGTTCACCCACCATAAAGACAACCCATCGCGTTTCACCGGAAGAGGCGATCCAGGCCGTGGCCGAGTCTTCACCCGCAGGTTCCAACACGGCGGCCGGGGAGGCCGCAGACGACCCGATGGCCGCCTTCGGCGCCAACGAGTGGCTCGTCGACGAGATGTACGAGCAGTACAAGCGGGACCCGGACAGTGTGGACAAGGCGTGGTGGGCCTTCTTCAAGGAGCGCAGCGCGCGTGAGCAGGGCGCCGGTACGTCCGGCGACGGTGCGACGCAGCAGACTCAGGCCGCCCCCCAGGCGGAGCAGTCCGCGCAGGCCAAGCAGGCTGACCAGCCGCTGCAGCCGAAGCAGAGCCAGGCGGCCCCGCAGCAGACCCAGCAGAAGACCGAGCAGAAGACCGAGCAGCCGGCCCAGCCCAAGCCGGCGACGCCGAAGAAGACCACCCCGGCCAAGGACGTCCAGCCGCGGCCCGACGACCCGAAGGCGGCCAAGCCGCAGCCGACCGGTCCCGTGCCCAAGGACCCGGAGCCGGCGGTCAAGCCGGAGGTCTCCGACGAGCCCGAGCTCACTCCCCTGCGTGGGGCGCCGGCCCGCACCGCGCAGAACATGGACCTCAGCCTCACGGTCCCGACCGCGACCAGCGTCCGCTCGGTCCCGGTGAAGCTCCTGATCGACAACCGGATCGTCATCAACAACCACCTGGCCCGCGCACGCGGCGGCAAGGTGTCCTTCACGCACCTGATCGGCTACGCCCTGGTCAAGGCGCTCAAGGACATGCCGGAGATGAACAACGGCTTCGACGTCATCGACGGCAAGCCGACGCTGATCAAGCCCAAGCACGTCAACCTCGGCCTCGCCATCGACATGGCCAAGCCCGACGGCACCCGGCAGCTGCTGGTGCCGTCGATCAAGGCGGCGGAGTCGATGGACTTCGCGACGTTCTGGACCGCCTACGAGGACCTGATCCGCAAGGCGCGCAGCAACAAGCTGACGGTGGCCGACTTCCAGGGCACCACGATCAGCCTGACCAACCCCGGCACGATCGGCACCAACCACTCCGTGCCGCGGCTGATGAAGGGCCAGGGCTGCATCCTCGGCGTCGGCTCGATGGACTACCCGCCGGAGTATCAGGGGGCCTCCGAGGAGACCCTGACCCGCAACGCGGTCAGCAAGGTCATGACGCTGACGTCGACGTACGACCACCGCGTCATCCAGGGCGCGCAGTCCGGCGAGTTCCTCAAGCGCATCCACGCGCTGCTGCTCGGCGAGGACGACTTCTACGACGAGATCTTCCGCTCGCTGCGGATCCCCTACGAGCCGATCCGCTGGGCGCGCGACATCTCCGCGAGCCACGACGACGAGATCAGCAAGCAGGCCCGGATCCTCGAGCTGATCCACGCCTACCGCGTGCGCGGCCACATCATGGCCGACACCGACCCGCTGGAGTACCAGCAGCGCAGCCACCCCGACCTCGAGGTCGAGTCGCACGGCCTGACGTTGTGGGACCTCGACCGGGAGTTCGCGACCGGCTCGTTCGGCGGTGCCGGGCGGCGCTTCATGAAGCTGCGCGACATCCTCGGCATCCTCCGCGACTCGTACTGCCGCACCGTCGGCATCGAGTACATGCACATCCAGGACCCGGAGCAGCGCCGCTGGATCCAGGAGCGTGTGGAGCAGCCGCACGTGAAGCCGCCCCGCGAGGAGCAGCTGCGGATCCTGCTGAAGCTCAACCAGGCCGAGGCCTTCGAGACGTTCCTGCAGACCAAGTTCGTGGGTCAGAAGCGGTTCAGCCTCGAGGGCGCGGAGACCACGATCCCGCTGGTCGACGAGATCTGCGAGGCCGCGGCCGAGGAGGAGCTCGACGAGGTCACCATCGGCATGGCCCACCG
>DASURB010000010.1:0-12296 GCA_036280235.1 Nocardioides sp. | reverse complement strand
GAAGACGACCCGGCAACCCCCCAGGTCGTGCATGGTGGTCACGCTCATCGCCGGGATGCGGGCCAGCTTGTCGAGGATGGTCGGGAGCCGTAGAACTGCTCCCCACCGGCGGCCTGCCGCAGCAGCGGGTCGATGTTCTCCACCTTGCCGGCGAGCTTGGTGGCGGTCTCGAGGACCTTCTCCTTGGTGGGGTCGAGCACGCAGTCCAGGCGGCGCAGCACCACCAGAGGCAGGATCAGTACTCGGACTGCTTGTAGTCACCGCGCAGCAGGTCGGCGACCGACCAGATGAACGCCGCGTTCCGGATGGTCTCGTCGCGGTGGACGGTCACGTGTCTCCCCTGATGCTTCTGCCGCCAAAGGGCCAGATTGTCACATCCGGGACCGACACTGCCGGGGAAGCGGCACGCTGATGCCGCGCGGATGGCCGCGGGAGTTCGGCAGCCCGCCCGGGAAGGTGGGGCCTCTACTAGGCTGAGACCCGGATTAGAGATTCGCGTCGAACTACAAGGGAGTTATCCCGAGGGTTCTCCCGATGTGAATGCCTATCCCCCGCCCCCGTAGCTCAGCTGGATAGAGCGTCGGACTTCTAATCCGGTGGTCGCAGGTTCGAATCCTGCCGGGGGCGCCCCGAGTTGGTGGCTGGGGAAGGAGTGCCTTGCCCCCAGTCGTCGTCGAGAGGACCGGTGGGCCAGAGGTCCTGCAGGTGGTGGGATGGCCGGCGCCGGGGCCGGGCGGACGGTCGTCATCGACGTGGCGGCGAGCGGGGTGAACGTCGTCGACAAGCTGTTGCAGCGCGCGAACGACGTCCTCGGCGCGTTGGCCGAGGGCCGGCTCGACCTGCGGGTCTGCGGCCGCTACCCGCTTGCCGAGGCCGCACGGGGACACGAGGACCTCGAGGCCTGACGCAGCACCGGCAAGCTGCCCGTCCTTCGCCGCGACTAGCGCGGCTGGCGCTGCTGCCGGTCGGCGAGATACGCGGAGATCTCGCCGGCGAGGGCGGCCTTGTCGTCGTCGGGCAGGAACGACGCGCGCACCGCGTTGGTCGCGAGCTGCGCGACGCCCGCCTCGTCGAGACCGAGCAGGTCGGCGGCGATCTCGTACTCGCGCGTGAGCGTGGTACCGAACATCGGCGGGTCGTCGCTGTTGACGGTGACGAACACGCCGGCGTCGTACATCTGCTTGATCGGGTGCTCCTCGAGCCGCTCGACCGCGCGGGTGGCGATGTTGGAGGTCGGGCAGACCTCGAGCGGGATCTGGTGCTCGACCAGGTGCTCGATCAGCCGCGGGTCCTGCACGGCGGACGTGCCGTGGCCGATGCGCTCCGCGCCGAGGTGCTCGAGCGCGTCCCAGATCGTCTGCGGGCCGGTGGTCTCGCCGGCGTGCGGCACACTGCGCAACCCGGCGGCGCGGGCGCGCGCGAACACGTCGGCGAACTGCGGCCGGTCCACGCCGATCTCAGGACCGCCGAGGCCGAAGCCGACCAGGCCCTCGGGCGGGTGGTCGATCGCGTACTGCACGGTCGCCTCGGCGGACGGCAGCCCGAACTCACCGGGGATGTCGTAGATCCAGCGCAGCTTGATCCCGAGGTCGCGCTCGGCCGCGTGCCGGGCGTCCTCGACTGCCTCGACGAACGCCTCGATCGGCACGCCCGCCATGACCGAGGTGTACGGCGTCAGCGTGAGCTCCGCGTACCGGACCTGCTGCGCGGCCATCTCCCGGGCCACCTCGTAGGTGAGCAGCCGGACGTCCTCGGGCGTGCGGACCAGGTCGACGACGGCGAGGTACACCTCGATGAAGTGCGCGAAGTCGCGGAACCGGTAGAACTCCCGCAGCTCGTCCAGGTCGCTCGGCACGTTGCCCGGGTGGCGGGCGGCGAGCTCGGACACGATGCGCGGGGACGCTGACCCGACGTGGTGCACGTGGATCTCGGCCTTGGGGAGGCCGGCGATGAAGGCGGCGAGGTCGTCGTTCGCGGGGCGTTCGGACATGGCGCCATCCTGCCCGGTCCGAGCCGGTGCGGCGTCTCCGGGTGTCGCTCCCGAATGGCGGCCGGGCACCGGGGTACAAAGAGGGCGGCCCCGCAAAGTATGAGTTTGCGGGGCCTCGGCATTCCTGCCGGGGGCTCAGCCGTTCTTCGCGTCGGAGACGGCCTGCTCGAGCGCGCTGACCAGCTCGGGGATGGCGGTGTAGTCCAGGGTCTCGCCGTTCACCTGGACCGTGGGGGTCGAGGAGACGCCCTCCTTGTTGGCCGCGTCGGTGGCGTTGACCACCCACTGCTCGAACGCGCGGTCCTCGATCGGGCCGCGTACGGCGGACTCCTCGGCGCCGGACTCGACGGCGAGGTCGACGAGCTCGTCGTCCGACAGGCCGTCAGTTCCCTCCTCCGGCTGGTGCTCGAACAGCCGGTTGTGGAACTCCACCGCCGCGTCGGTGCCGGCGGTGTCCATCACCGCGCCGAGCGCGTTCATGGCGCGGGTGGAGTAGTCGGTGCCGTTGGAGGCGCGGTCGAGGAACGAGAGCACCCGGTACTCCACCTTCACATCACCGCGGTCGACCATCTGGTCGAGCGTGTCGCGGGAGGCGGCCTCGAACTGGCCGCAGTACGGGCACATGAAGTCCTCGAACACCGTGACGGTCACCGGCGCGCCGGGGTCGCCGAGCACCAGCGCGTAGTCGTCGCTCGCACCGGCCGGCGGCGTCGCGGTCTGGCCGGTGGCGTCGCGCGAGGCCTGCACGGCGTAGCCGATGCCGCCGACGAGGAGCAGCACCACGGCAACCACGACGCCGACGAACACGTTGCGCCGACGGCGTTCGGCTCGCTCCTGCTCGCGCCGTACGGCCGCGGCGCGCTCGTGCGCGGCGAGGGTCTCGGCGCGGCGGGTGGCGTTGGACTTCTTGCTGGCCATGCTGCCTTCCTAGCTCTCGGTGACCATGTCGCGGTCGTCGTCGCGGTCGTCGTCGCGGTCGTCGTCACCGTCGTCGTCACCGTCGTACGTCGGGCCGAACAGGACGTTGTCCAGGGCCCACGGTGTGTGCGGTCGCCACACCAGCCACAGGGACGCGAGCATCAGGCCCACGTCGCGCGCGATCTCCCAGGGGTACGCCGCCGTGGCGTCCTGCACCGAGCCCCCACCGCCGCCGAAGCAGCCGCACTCGATCGACAGCCCACGTGTCCAGGCCGACGCGATGCCGACGACGAAGGCCAGCATCAGCACCGCAGACACGGCGGCCGACACACGCGTCAGCAGCCCGAGGATCAGGCAGAGGCCGACGATGATCTCGAGCACGGGAAGGGAGTGGCCGACGAACGGCACGATCGCCTCCGGCAGCAACCGGTAGTTGCGGACCGCGCGCACGCTCTCGGTCGGGTCCGGCAGCTTCAGGGCGCCGGCGACCAGCCACACGCCGCCGACGACGACGCGGGCGAGGACCCCCAACCAATGCATGAACAAAGCCTAGGGACCCGTTCTGAGAGCAGCCTGAGGCGCAGGTCCCGCGCTCGGGGGCCCGAAGTCCCGAGCGCGAAGGCGAATCCCGGGGGTCGAGTAGCCTCCTAGGCGTGAACGACCGTCTGGTGTGGATCGACTGTGAGATGACCGGCCTCGACCTCGGGGCCGACGCCCTGATCGAGGTGGCGGCGCTCGTCACCGACTTCGAGCTGAACGTGCTCGGTGAGGGCGTGGACGTTGTCGTGAAGCCTCCGCCAGAGGCGCTGGACCAGATGGACGAGTTCGTCCGCGACATGCACACCACCTCCGGGTTGCTCGAGCAGCTCGACGGCGGGGTCACGCTGGAGGAGGCGGAGCAGCAGGTGCTCGCCTACATCCGTGAGTTCTGTCCCGAGGGCAGCCGTCCGCCGCTGGCCGGCAACACTGTCGCCACCGACCGCTCGTTCCTGGCCCGGGACATGCCGGACCTCGAGTCCTACCTGCACTACCGGATCGTCGACGTGTCCTCGATCAAGGAGCTGGCCCGGCGGTGGTACCCGCGGGCGTACTTCAACTCCCCGGCCAAGTCCGGGAACCACCGGGCCCTGGCCGACATCCAGGAGAGCATCGAGGAGCTGCGCTACTACCGGGCGGCCATCTTCGTGCCGCCGCCCGGCCCGGACACCGACACCGCCCGGGCCCTCGCTGCCGAGCACGGCGGATCGCTCACGGGTGCCATCCCCGAGTCCGCGGAGTCCGGCGAGAAGGCCGAGACGAAGGACACTCCCGGGGCGGGCTCCGGAGACGACTCCCCCGGTTCGAGCACCCCCGACGAACCGGTACACTGATCGCTGCTTCGGCTCTCCCGCCCTGCGGCGGAGGGGCCGTTGCACTGTCGGCCGGGGTTGCACACACGGCCGCATGGTGGGTGTAGCTCAGCTGGTAGAGCGCTGCGTTGTGGTCGCAGATGTCGCGGGTTCAAGTCCCGTCACTCACCCCAGTACGGCGAGGTCACGAGGCCTCCGCCGCGGGTGGCACCGTCCTTCGAGGTACCCCTCCGGCTCCCGGCTCAGCCCTGGGAGCTGCGGACCTCCTGGGCCGTCGCGAGCAGCTCCTCGGCGTGAGCCAGCGCGGTCTCGGAGTCCTCGAGCCCGGCGAGCATGCGCGAGAGCTCACGGACCCGGCCGCTGTCGTCGAGTGTCGTCAGGCCCGACGTGGTGACCGTGCCGTCGTGGCTCTTGACCACGACGACGTGCTGGTCGGCGAACGCCGCCACCTGCGGCAGGTGGGTGACGACCAGGACCTGGGCGTGCCGGGCGAGCATCGCGAGCCGGCGGCCGACCTCGACCGCGGCCTTGCCGCCGACGCCGGCGTCGACCTCGTCGAAGACGAACGTCGGGACCGGATGGGTCGCGGCCAGTGCGACCTCGACCGCGAGCATCACGCGGCTGAGCTCACCGCCGGAGGCGCCCTTGCCGAGCGGACGTGGCTCCGCACCGCGGTTGGCCGCCAGCATCAGCTCGACGTCGTCGAGGCCTGAGGGGCCGTAGCGCAGCCGGCGGTCGCCGACGACCAGGCCGTCGGGGTCGTCGTGCTGGGTGACGGCCACGGTCAGGACCGCGTGCGGCATGGCCAGCGCGGTCAGCTCCCCGGTGACGACCGCGCCGAGTTTTGCTGCGGCCTTCTCGCGCAGCGCGGACAGCGCCGCACCCTGCTCGGCCAGCTTGGCGCGCAGCGCGTCAACCTCGGCGCGCAGCTGCTCGATGCGCTCGTCGGTGCCCTCGAGCTCGAGGAGGCGGGCGCTCCCCTGCTCAGCCCAGGCGAGCACCTCGTCGATGGTCTCGCCGTACTTCCGGGTCAGCGCGGTCAGCGCGGCCCGACGCTCCGAGACCGCCGCGAGGCGAGCCGGGTCGGTCTCGAGGGAGGCGGCGTAGGACGACACGTCGGCGGCGACGTCGGAGAGCAGGTAGCTGACCTCGGCCAGCCGGTCGGCAAGCGAAGCGGCCTCGGCGTCGTGGTCGCGCACACCGTCGAGCAGCTTCCGGGCCGCGGACACCGCGCCCAGCGCGTCGGTGCCGACATCGCCGGCGGTGGACTCGCTGGACAGGCACTCGCGGGCCTGCTCGGCCGCGGTGCGGAGGGTGTCGGCGAAGCCGAGGCGAGACTCCTCGGCCGCAAGTGCGGCGTCCTCCCCCTGCTGGGGGTCCACCTGCTCGACCTCGTTGAGCCCGAACCGGAGCAGGTCGGCCTCCCGGGCCCGCTCGCGCGCGGTCTCGGTGACCTCGCGGAGCTCGGTCTCGACGGCGCGGAGCCGGTCGTAGGTCGCGGTGTACGCCGCGCGCGCCTTGTCGGCCTTGCGACCGGCGAACCGGTCGAGCGCATCACGCTGCGCGGTCGGCTGGAGCAGGCGGTGCTGGTCGGACTGGCCGTGCACCGCGACCAGGGGGTCGATGAGGCCGGACAGCGCGCTGACCGGCACGCTGGCGCCGCCTGCGAACGCGCGGGACCGGCCCTCGGCTGAGATCTGCCGGGCGACCACGAGCGCGTCGTCCTCGACCTCGCCGCCGAGCTCGTCAACGCGCGCGGCCAGCGGCTTCGACCACCGCTCCGAGCCGTTGACGAGCCGGACCAGCCCTTCGACGCGGGCGTGCTTCGCGCCCCTCCGGACCGCGCCGGTGTCGGCGCGGCCGCCGAGCAGCAGCCCGAGGGCGGTGACGACCATGGTCTTGCCGGCCCCGGTCTCGCCGGTGATGGCGGTGAAGCCGGGGCCGAGCTCGAGCGTGCTCTCCTCGATCACGCCCAGCGAGGCGATGCGGATCTCCTCGATCACGTCGCGTCTCCCGGTGTATCTCCCTGGGCACTGTTTGCCTCGTTGTCGCGGCGGCGGCGCTCGGCGGCGCCGCGCCAGCCGGTGACGGGCAGGTCGAACTTGGCGACGAGCCGGTCGGTGAACGGGGCCTGGTGCAGCCGCACCAGACGCACCGGCGTCCGCCCCCGGCGTACCTCGACCCGAGCCCCCACCGGCAGGTCAACCGTCCTCCGCCCGTCGCACCAGAGCACGCCGACGCCGTCTGTGCGCTCCTGCACCTCGACGGCGAGGACCGAGGCCGGGGAGACGACCAGCGGTCGGGCGAACAGCGCGTGGGCGCTGATCGGCACCATCAGCAGGGCCTCGACCTCGGGCCAGACGATCGGTCCGCCGGCGGAGAAGTTGTAGGCCGTGGACCCGGTCGGCGTGGCGCACACGACGCCGTCGCAGCCCCACCGGGACAGCGGCCGCCCGTCGACCTCGACGACGACCTCGAGCATGCGTTCGCGGGCGGCCTTCTCGACACTCGCCTCGTTGAGCGCCCAGGTCTCGGCGACGAGCTCGCCGTCTCGGTAGACGCGCACCTCGAGCGTGAGCCGCTCGTCGGAGGAGTACTGCTGCGCCACCACCGCGTCGATCGTGAACTCGACATCGTCGTGCTCGGCCTCGGCGAGGAAGCCGACGTGGCCGAGGTTGACGCCCAGCAGCGGAGTGCCCGAGGCACGGGTCATCTCGGCCGCTCGCAGGATCGTGCCGTCGCCGCCGACGACCACGACGATCTCGCAGCCCGCGGACGCGGCCGGGCCGGCCTCCGCGACGTCGAGGTCCGGCAGGTCGAGCGCGAGCTCGGCGGCCTCGTCGGCGAGCAGGCGCACTCCGAGGCCGTGATCGGCGAGGGCGCGGCAGACCCGAGCCGCGACGACGCGTGCGTCCTCGCGACCCGTGTGCGCGACCACCATCACGCGCCGATCGGTGCGTGGGTCGGCCTGGGTCGAAGTCACGGTCCTACCTTGTCAGAGCGCTCCCCCAGGGAAGCGGTACGGCGTACCTCGTCGTGCACAGCGGCGGCGTCTACGCTGCCGGGTCCGTGGCGCAGCCACAGGAAGTACTCCACGTTGCCCGAGGGTCCGGGCAGCGGGCTGGTGGTGACTGCGCGAGCGCCCCAGCCGCGCTCGGCAGCCGCGTCGAGCACGCTGCGCACGGCCTCCGCTCGCAGGTCGAGGTCGCGCACGACGCCGCCCTTGCCGACCTTGTCCTTGCCCACCTCGAACTGCGGCTTGACCATCAGCGCGAGGTCGCCGTCCTCGCTGGTCACCGCGAGCAGCGGGTCGAGCACGAGCCGCAGTGAGATGAACGACAGATCGCCCACCACCACGTCGACCGGGCCACCGATCATCTCGGCGGTGAGCTCGCGGATATTGGTGCGGTCGTGGATCTTCACGCGTTCGTCCTGCTGCAGCGACCAGGCGAGCTGGCCGTGGCCGACGTCGACGGCGACGACCTCGGTCGCGCCGCGGCGGAGCAGCACGTCGGTGAACCCGCCGGTGGAAGCGCCCGCGTCGAGGCAGCGCCGGCCTGTCACGGACAGGCCGAGGGGCTCGAACACGTCGAGCGCACCGGCGAGCTTGTGCCCGCCGCGCGAGACGTAGTCCGGGCGGTCGTCCCGCTCGAGCACGACCAGGGCCACGTCGGTCGTCACGCCGGTGGCCGGCTTGGTGGCGATGACGCCGGCGACCTTGACGCGTTTGTCGGCGATCAGCTCGGAGGCGTGCTCACGGGACCGCGCCAGCCCCCGGCGTACCAGCTCGGCGTCGAGGCGGAGTCGTCGTGGCGGCACGTCGGTGCGGTCAGGTCAGGGCTGCGACGGCGGGGTGTTGCCGGCGTCGGAGAGCGCGCCGCGGAGGGCGTCGTGGGCGGCCTCGAACACCGCCACGTGCTCCTCGACGGGCAGCTCGTCGAGGCCGGAGAGCGACTCGAGCACCGCGTCCACGCGCGGGTCGCCGGTCGGCTCGGGCTGCGGGGCAGGCTCCTCGACGACGTCGGTCTCGGCGGAGGTGAAGGCGTTCTCGGTCACGGGCAAACGGTACTCGGCGGCGTCACGCCCTCGGCGCTGCAGGGGGTCCCCGCCGTGTCGAGGTGTCGCCAGGCCGCGACCGCGGCGGCGCGCCACCAGTCCTCGGGGCTGCCGTCGCCGGTGACCGCGAGGGTGCCGCCATCGACCGAAGCTCGCCAGCCGCCGCAGCGGGCGCCGCCTCCCTCGTCCAGGTCGACCGGCGGATGCGGGGTGCCCAGCCCGGACAGATCGGCCGAGAGGTACGTCGGCCGCAGGGCCGGCGGCGCCGTCACGAGCTCGGCCAGACCGGTTACGCCGGTGAGCACCAGCAGGCTGTCGTGCCCGGTGTTGTTGGCGCCCTCGATGTCGGTGTCGAGCCGGTCGCCCACGACCAGGGGCCGGCGGCCGCCGACACGCAGGACGGTCTCCTCGAACAGCGGTGCCAGCGGCTTGCCGGCGACGGTCGGTTCCACGCCGGCGAACCGGCTCACCGCGTCGACCAGCACGCCGTTGCCAGGCCCCTTGCCGCGCGGCGTCGGCACGCTCCAGTCGGTGTTGGCGGCCACCCACGGCAGCCCGCGGGCGACCAAGATCGCGCCGTCGCTGACGGTGCCCCAGGAGAGCCTGCGGTTGTAGCCGCTCACCACCGCTGCCGGGTCGTCGTCGAACCGCTGGGTGGGTACGAGGCCCCGCTCCTCGAGCGCCTGGAACAGCCCGTCGCCGCCGATCACGAACACTCGGGAGCCGGGCTCGACCATCGACGCCAGCAGCCGGGCAGCCGCCTGGGCGCTGGTCACCACGTCGTGTGGGCCCGCCTCGACGCCGAGCTCGGTGAGGTGCTCGGCCACGACGGCCGGCGGGCGCGCCGCGTTGTTGGTGACGAACGCCAGGCGCATCCCCGCCGCGCGTGCGGCGGCCAGGTGCTTTGCCGCACCCGGTACCGCGTCACGACCGACGTAGACCACGCCGTCGAGGTCGAGGATGGCCAGGTCGTAGGCGTCCCACAGCGTCGACGCACAGGCTCCCAGCACAGGCGTTCCCCTTTCCGTACGATGCCCCGATGGCCCAGGATCCCGCAGCCCGAACGACTGCCACGGACGGGGCTGATCGGCGGCCGTTCACGCTGACGCCGTTCCGCGGGCTCCGGTTCGACCCGGAGACGGTCGGTGACCTGTCGACGGTCATCTCCCCGCCGTACGACGTGCTCGACGCGGACACTGTCCGCACGCTCGAGAACGCCAACCGCCGCAACGTCGTCCGCCTGATCCTGTCACGGCGCTTCCACCCGCCCTACGTGGCGGTCGGCGAGCGGCTCGAGAAGTGGCGCGCGAAGTCCTACCTCCGGCCGGACGACCAGCCGACGCTGTACCTCTACGAGTACACCGCCGAGGGCACCACGGTGCGCGGTCTCATCGGCCTGGTCGGTCTACGCGCCGAGCACGAGCGCGTGATCCTGCCGCACGAAGACGTGATGGCCGGGCCGGTCGACGACCGCGCGATGCTGATGCGCACCACGCGCACCAACCTCGAGCCGATCCTGCTCTCGCACCGCGGCACCGACCGGCTGCGGGACCTGCTCGCCGCCGTCGCGACCGAGCCGCCGGAGACGGACGTGGTCGCCCTCGACGGCAGCGCGCACCGGCTCTGGGCGATCGTCGACCCGTGGGTCCAGGAGACCGTGGCCTGCGAGCTCGTCGGCACGCAAGCCCTGATCGCCGACGGCCACCACCGCTACGCCGCCTACCTGCGGCTGCAGGAGGAGATGCGCGACCCGGACGCCCCGCCGGGGACGTCACCGTGGGACCACGGCCTGGCGATGCTGGTCGACGAGGAGGATGCGCCGCTGCGGGTCGGCCCGATCCACCGCTCGATCGCGGCTCTCACCCTGTCGGACCTGCAGGACCTCGCCGACGACCACGACCACGAGCTCACCACCTGCGCGGACCGGGAGTCGGCCTTCGCCGCACTGACGTCGGCCGATCCGAAGATCGCGTCGTTCGTGGTCAGCGACGGCCTCTCGTGGGCCGTGCTGCGGGTCCCCCGCACGAACGAGGTGGACGCCGCCGTGCTGCACGAGCGGCTCATGCCCGACTGGCGCATCGCCGAGGAGCAGGTCGGCTACCACCACAGCCTCGACCAGGCGCTGCGCGCTACGATCCGTGCCGTCGGCCTCGTCGTCGCCCTGCGCCCGCCCACCGTGGCGGAGGTGCGCGGCACCGCGGCTCGCGGCGAGAGGATGCCTCGGAAGTCGACGTCGTTCGGGCCGAAGCCCCGGATGGGCGTGGTGATGCGCGACCTGCGCGACGGCTGACGCCCCCGGAGCCGTCAGGCACAAGCACGGCTCGCACGCAGCACCTCGACCTCCAGGCGCGTGCCCGTAGCCTCACCGGACCGGTAGAAGCGCCGGCGCAGCGCGCCCTCGACCGACGCCTGGTCACCGACCGCCCATCCACTGACGGATCTTCGCGCTCGCGCGCCGAACGCGACGCAGTCGACCCAGTCGCTCGTCTGCCTCGACCCCTTGGACATCGGTGTCGCAGCACGCGGCATCGACAGCCGGAACGTGACGATCACGTCACCACTGGGCAGGACGCGTTCCTCCGGGGCGGACGTCACCCGTCCGCTCAGCCGCACCTCGTTGGCGGACACGACCACCGTGTCCTCGTCGCTGGTCTTCGTGTGCATCAGCACCACCTCCGCGACGAGCCTCGCGGCCTCCGCCCCGTCCAGCCCGGCCGTCAGGGCGAGCTGTGGACTGACCCTGTCAGCGCACGGCTGGGGACGAGAAACGGCTCAGCCGGCAGCCTCGAGCTCGGCCGCCCGCTCCGCGGCGTCGGTGATCTCGTTGCCGTCTACGCCCACGGTGCGGTGGAACCACTCGATCGCCTCGGCGGTCCGGCCGGCCGCAGCGAGCGTGTCGGCATACGTGTACCGGAGCCGGGCCACCCAGTCCGCGCGCGAGCGGGTGCGCAGCGGCGCGGCCTCGAGCGTGCGCAGCGCGGCGTCGATCTGGCCGAGATCGCGACGGGCGCCGGCCTCGACGATCGTCATCTCGGCCTTGAGCGCATCCTCGAGGTTCACGACCGCCGGGTTCCGGGCGAGGTCCAACGCCTTCTCCGGGCGCCCGAGCGCGCGCTCGCAGTCGGCCATCACCGGCAGGTACTCGTTGTTGCCGTTCATCCGCTTCGCGGCGCGAAGCTCGGACAGCGCCTCGGCGTACTCGCCGGCGTGGTACGCCGCCTCGCCGCACGCCTCCCGCACCACGGCGATGCGCGCTGCTCGCGCCCGTGCGGCGAGCGTGTGCTGGTAAGCGGTCTTGGGGTCGGTGTCGATCAGCCGGCCGGCAGCCACGAGGTGACGCGCGACGCGCGCGGCGAGCTTCTCCGGAAGCCCCTTCAGCTGGGCAGCGACCGAGCGGTCGAGCTCGCGCCCGGTGATGTCCGGATCGAGCGGCGGGCCGTCGTAGCGGGCCTGCTCGGTGGTGCGGGCCGCATCGGTCCTGGAGTCGCTGCGCCGCGGACCCCGGTCGTCGCGGCGCGGGCCACCGCGCCCCTGGCCGCCGGCGCTGCGCTGCGGACGTCCCCCGGTCTGGCCCCCTCGGTTGCCGGCACGACCCCCGGTGGGTCGACCCTCACGGCGCGGGCCATCGGAACGCCTCTCGGCCACGACTACTCCTTCTCGCGGATGCGTATCTACTCAGCGCGGGTGCGCCCACCATCATGCTCGGCGGACAAGCTCTGCACACGTGGGGGCGCACCTTCGGGGCACACCTCCGGGTCCTACGCGACCGCAACGTGCAGCCGAGCCAAAACCCGGGAAACGTCGAAAGGGCCACCTGAGGCAGGTGGCCCTTTCGGAAAAGTTGTCCGGCGACGTCCTACTCTCCCACAACCTCCCGGTTGCAGTACCATCGGCGCTGAAAGGCTTAACTTCCGGGTTCGGAATGGAGCCGGGTGTTTCCCTTTCGCTATGGCCGCCGAAACTCTATGGAGTTAGATCAACCA
>DASURB010000009.1:0-57247 GCA_036280235.1 Nocardioides sp. | reverse complement strand
CCGAGGACGACATCGAGATCCTGCTCGACGCGTTCCGGTCCGTGCTGACGGGCTGACACGCCCGGCCTGCATGTCAACCCCGCCTCGGGCGATAGTGCATCGCCACGACCCCCGACTCAGACGACTTCGCCCGCAGACACGGTTCGGCCCGGCCCTCCCCGAGAGGAAGGCCGGGCCGATGTGGCGTATGAGGCCGGGCGTCAGCGCAGGCCGATGCGCGACGAGCAGGACGGCCAGGCGCCCCAACCCTGGGCGCGACGTACGCGCTCGGCGACGCGAATCTGCTCGCCCTTGCTGGCGCGGTGCGCGAAGCGGGCGAACTTGCCGCCGCCGAAGCCGCGCCAAGTGGACCGGCTGAACTGCAGGCCGCCGTAGTAGCCGTTGCCGGTGTTGATGTGCCAACGCCCGCCGGACTCGCACTGGGCGAGCCTGTTCCAGACTCGGTTGGACGCGGCGTGCGCGGAGCTCGCGGGGCCGACGACGGCGAGGGCGCTCGCGGCGACCAGAGCCAGCAGCATCAGGATGATGGCGCGCGGCATTCTCAGTTCGGACATGGTGAATCCCTTCCACGCCTGCGAAGTGAGCTGTCGGGTTCGGGCGGAAGTTGCCCGGCCGCGTTGAGCGGCTTCACCCCGAGGGACCGGTGTGGCCGGAACCGAAAGTTGGTTCCCCCGCTCCTGCCTGCGGATGTTGGACAGACTCACCGGCAGGCAGGATTCGGCGTCCGGTGGCCACCCCGGCACTGAACACGGGGACTCATCCAGAGTGCGAGGACCCCGCGACCGATCCAAATCTGTCCGAACCAGTAGTTGATGTGACGAGGCTCGCGTTCGCGCGGACTACCTGGGGTTATGCCGTCGGCCGCTTGGCCGAGCGGGTCTGAGATCGATTGCGCGTGTGCGCGTTGTCACACGACAGGATCACCCGGCGGCGACGGTCGCCGAGGTGAAGAAGTCCGCTGGTAGCGCGTGTTCGAGCTGCCAGGTGATGGCGATGGGCCGGTCTCCCCGGTGCTCGACGTACGTCGCTGGCCCTGCGAACAGGTACGGCGACGTGCCGAACGGGTCGCTCTTGTGTTGGCGCACGAAGAGCAGCACCGTGCTGGCTCCGGAGAGGTACCGCTGCCCGGTCTTGGATGCGATCGACGTCGTCGACTGCGACTCCCAGTGGAACTGGGTGGGACTGACCGGGTAGTCCCGGTAGAGCGTCGTGGGGGAGTAGTCCGACTCAGACTTCGTGAGTGTCACGAAGAAGGCATCGACGTTCAGCTCAGGCACGTACAGGACACCTTCTCGGAACGAGTTGGGCTTGCGCTCCAAGCTCGCGTAGTCGAGCGCTGCCAACACCTCCTCGCGCTGATAGCGCGCGTGGACCTTGAGCGGCACTGCGGCAAGTGAACCCGCGAGGTCGCGCGGACGGTGACGGGCGTGGTCGAACGACAGGTCGACAACCGAGCGAACCTCATCTCGAGTCGCTCGTTCGCGGCGAAGCGCCTGCAACCCGTCGTCGTACGACGCATGCTGTCCGCCGTCTGGCCAGAGCGAGAAGAACAACATGCGCGCCAGGAGTTGCTCGCTGGGTGAGAGCTCGTGATAGGCCGGGCCATCGTCGCTAAGCAGTCGGCTGTACGCATCCGCGCGGACGGGGTCATCGACGTGGGCGAAGGCGCGAACCCGCTTGAGGAGTCGTTCTTCCATGACCGAGCCCTCTCGCGTGGCTAGCCCGGCGTCGCGACGCAATCGTGTCCACGAATGGCTGCCGGCTCGCAGGACGTCTGCGAGCTCCAGGCCGGACTCCTCGAGGAACGAGCCGAGGTCGCAGTCGCCGTAGGAGCGAAGCTCGGCAACCATCTGCTTCCACCGGTTGCCGATCTGCGCCTTGATGTTCTCGAGCACGAGCGTCTGCGACTGGCGGTCCATCACGATCTGGCAGCCGGACGGGAGGAAGGGGAAGCCGCGCTCAATCTCGCGCTGCAGTCCGCGACGGGTGTGCCCGGTCAAGGCGCGAAGCTTGGCGTCGAAGCGGAACTCCTTGCGGTGGTGACCCACGAAGTCAAGGACGGTCAGCACAGGTTTCGATCTCGTCCGGCGCAGTCCGCGACCGAGCTGTTGCAGGAAGATCGTCGCGCTCTGGGTGGGGCGCAGGAACAGCACGGTGTCCACGTCCGGAAGATCGAGACCCTCGTTGAAGAGATCTGCCGCGAACAGGATGTTGACGCGGCGGTCGCGCAGGTCCGCAAGAGCCTGGGCTCGTTCTGCTGGCGTCGTCTCGCCGCTCACGGCGAGGGCGGGCACACCGGCGTCATTGAAGACCTGAGCCATGAACCGCGCATGGGCGACACTCACGCAGAAGCCCAAGGCCCGCATCGCACCCGGGTCGAGCACCTTGGCCCGGAGCTGCTTGAGCACGATCGCAGCGCGCGCGTGGTTTCCGGTGTAGACCGAGGACAGCTCGTCCTCGTCGTATCGGCCCCGCGTCCAGCTGATCTGGCGTAGGTCGGTGCCGTCCGCCACGGCGAAGTAGTGGAAGGGGCACAGCAGATCCGCGCCGAGTGCATCCCAGAGCCGTAGCTCGGCCGCCGTTCGGCCGTCGAAGAACTGGCGGACGTCCGTGCCGTCTGCGCGCTCTGGTGTGGCGGTCAGACCCAGCAGCTCCTGTGGCGTGAAGTGGTCGAGGATCCGCCGGTAGGTCCTCGCCTCGGCGTGGTGGAACTCGTCGATGACGATGACCTCGAAGGCATCGGCTGGGATGTTTGTGACGCCGTACGCCGTCAGCGACTGCACGCTGGCGAAGACGTGGCGCCAGCGCTCGGGACGTGCGCCTGCGACGTAGAGCTCGCCGAAGTTCGCGTCGGCAAGGACCTCACGGTAAGTCCGGAGGGACTGCTCGAGGATCTCTTTGCGGTGAGCGACGAAGAGCAGGGATGACCCTGTGCCAGCGGCTCGTTCGCAGAGCTTGCGGTAGTCGAGCGCTGCCACGACGGTTTTGCCCGTTCCCGTGGCCGCAACGATCAGGTTGCGATGCCGACCATGGATGCTGCGCTCGGCGTCGAGCGCTTCGAGCATCTCCCGCTGGTAGTCGAGCGGACGAACCTCCAGCCCGGACAGGGAGATCGTGACGTTGTGGTGTGTGCGTCCGGACGCCTCAGCGAGCGCATCGTCCACGCGGTCGCGGTCGACGTCGGGGTCGTACGGCTCGAACGAACGGTCACCCCAGTAGGTGTCGAACGTGGCTCGGAACTTCTCCAGCAGAGCCGGCGTCCCCACCTGCGAGAGCCGCACGTTCCACTCGACGCCGTCGAGCAATGCGGCACGCGACAGGTTGGACGAGCCGACGTACGCGGTGTCGAAGCCGGTGTCGCGGCGAAACAGCCACGCCTTGGCATGCAGCCGGGTTCGCTGTGTGTCGTACTGGATCTTGACTTGCGCGCCGAACTCACGCACGAGGCGGTCGAGCGCGGCCCGTTCAGTCGCGCCCATGTACGTCGTCGTCACGACTCTGAAGGGGACACCGCGTTCTCTGAGGCGACCCAGCTCTTGCTCGAGCAGTCGAATGCCGTGCCACTTCACGAAGGCGCAGAGGAGGTCGACACGATCTGACGTGTCGAGCTCTGCCCGGAGCTCTGCCCCGAGGTTGGGCTCCCCATGCGCATTGGTCAGTAGCGCCGCCTCGGCGAGCGGAGTCCGAGGGCGCACCGCCTCGTGGCCGTTCGAGAATGCGGAACTTTCGACGAGACGGAGAAGCTGGCGGGGTGGTTCACTCACAGCCTCACCGGCTTCTTCAAGCTGGTCGAGCAGAGCGTTCGTGAGCTTCAGACGGCTGATCGGGTCCCTGATACCTGCGAGCGTCCGCTGGATCACGTGCTGCAAGTGCCGCGCCAGGACGTGCGGCTGGTCAGCTTCGTCGACGGGGCCAACCTCGGCCTCCAGCGCCGCCTGAGAGGCAAGACGCTCCTGAAGTTCGGTCGTGATCAATGCTTCGTACAGTCCCCGGTCCACGGCGGCGAGCTTGCCAGAAGCGGCCACTCAAGTCCGTCGTTTCGCCCCAGACCCCGTCCCCATCCACGTACGGTGCCGTCCGACGGGAGGAGTGACAGTGGCGGGGGAATCGGCACGCGAGGTGGCTCGTCGCGCACGCGAGCGTGCGGAGCGCCTGGAGCGGCGCGCCGAGCTGTTCGAACGGGGCGCCGCCGGCGAGGCGGCAACAGCAGAGGTACTAGCAGGCCTGCCGAGCGAATGGACGGCGCTTCACGACGTCCGTTGGCCGGGGCGACGCCTCGCCAACGTCGACCACGTGGTGATCGGGCCGGGCGGCGTGTTCGTCATCGACTCCAAGAACTGGTCGGGTCGCGTTTCGACGGAGGGCGGTCACCTCCGCCAGAACGGCCGGTCGCGTGAGAAGGCTGTCGCGAGCGCCGCGGACGCGGCGCTCGCGGTCGCGGAGCTGATAGGCCCGCATGCCACCCACGTGTACCCGGTGTTGTGCTTCGTCGGTCACGACGAAATCGCCGGGTGGTGCCGGGACGTCATGATCTGCTGCACCGGCAACCTCCGTCGGATGCTGGAGACGCGACCACCGGTTCTGTCGGCAGCCCAGATCGCGGATGCCTGCGTGCGCTTCGATGTCCAGCTGCGAGCGGCAACGGGCCAGGTAGAGCGTCGTCGTCCTTCCCGCCCCGCGCATCGCGGTCCTCGACCGGCACGTCCAGTTCCACCGTCCTACCCGCGACGTGCGAGATCAGCGAGGGGTCTCGGTTCGCGACGGCGCCGACAGGGGGCGTCCGTCCGGCGCTTCCTGGTAGGGGTTGTCGCGTTGGTCGCCTTTGCCACGTGGGGACCCGCGCTCGCGGCCGAGCTTGGCCCCGTGCTGGCCGAGCTCATGACTCGCAACCTTGAGCAGACCACGTGCACGGACGATGCCCAGGCCTCGACAGTACGTCCTGACTGCTAGGACTGCTCAGTCGTGGCGGAAGCCGCCCAGGAAGCGACGCATGAGGCCGCCGCGGCGGGGGAGCGGTGGCGCCGGCGGTGGTGTGGTCGTCTTGCGCGTCGCGATCGGCTTGTCGTAGTCGGTGCGGACGATCGCCTCGATGACCTGCTCGTCGGTGAAGTCGGCCGAGCCCTCGATGACGGGGACGTAGCCGACGAGCATGCCGTTGCGCATCACCTGCGCCTCGAGCTCGGCGGTGTTGTCGGAGTCCCAGCGGGCCTCGCGGCCGTCGGGGAGCTTCACGACGATGCCGAACTGGTAGACGCCGACGCGGGCCAGGTCGGCGTCGGTGCCGCGGTCGCGTAGCGCGTCGACGATGCGGCGCGCCCTGATCTCCTCCACGCGTCGAGACTAGCCAGGGTGACGAAGCGCCGGCTGCGGTTTCGTCGCCCTGGCCGAGTCGGTCAGTTCAGCGGGAAGGACTGCACCTCGCCGTCGTTGGGGCAGACCGCGCAGGTCGTGACGAAGGCCTTGTTGTTCTTGAAGGCGACGCCGTACGGCGCGAACAGGCCGCCGGCCACGACCGGGTGAGTGCTGCCGCCGGGGACGACCTGGCGGAGCGAGCCGATCGGCGGACCGCCGGAGGCGAGGCCCTCGTCGGAGATCTGCACGGCGTAGAGGGCGCCGCGGTACCAGGCGAGGTCGGTGACGTTGGTGAGGCCGGACGCGTAGACCTTCGGGGTGCCGCCGGGGCGGACCCGGTAGATCTGCGCCGCGTCCTTCACGAACGGGAAGCCGGTCAGCTGGCTGATGTAGTAGGCGCCGTCGGGGCCCTTGGCCACGGAGGTGGGCACGGCCTGGAACTCGTCGGAGCCGTTGAACGAGCGGTCCTGGAACACCGCGAGCGCCTTGACGTTGCCGTTGCGGCGCACCCGCAGCCACGTGTTGCCGCCGGCGTCGGTGACGAAGAAGCGCTTCTTCTTGCGGACCAACGACACGGGGTTGCTGTCCGGGGCGGTCTTGTGCGGGTTGGCCTTCGCCTCGAAGGCGCCCAGGTCCGCGATCCACGTCAGCTTGCCGTGCTGCTCACCGCCGCGCAGCTTCGCTGCGAACAGGCCGGCCATCAAGCGCCCCTTGCGTGGCAGGTCCGCGCGCACGGCCGGGTCGGCGCCGAGTCCGATCGTGAACGCGATCCGGTGCTTGCCGTAGGGGATGACGTCGGACGGCCCGATGGCGCCCTCTCCGGTGCCCTCGGAGGCGAGGGAGGGGAGGCGCTTGACGATGCGGGTCTGGTTGCCGCCGCGGATCCTCGTGATCGCGCCGGAGTTGCCGTAGCACACCGGCCCGCCTTCCGGACCCGGCATGCACGGGCCCCCACCGCCGACACCGGCCTCGGCCACCAGGAAGCCGACGCCCTTCTTGTAGGTGATCTGGCGTGGGTTGTCGAGCCCGGTCGCGACGACGGCGCGCGCGCCGGAGGGCGACGGCGCGGTCTTCGCCGTCGAGGCGGCAGGCACGACAGCGAGCGGCAGCGCGAGGGCTGCGCCGGCCACGAGCAGGGTCTGGATCGGAGACTTCGAGCGCAAGGTCATCACTCCGTTCGAGGGGCAGACTGGGACCAGAAAACTCCGTTCGGGCGTGGTCGTCCACCCCCACGAAGTGACTACAGCGGGCTACCCGGCGTACGCCGTAGCGTGTACGACTCGAATACGCCGACCCCTCAACCACGGCTAAGCCTTCTGGGGGAGGCGACCTGGGCCGGGCGTACTTAGCGTCGTTTGGGTGAAGGCCCATCTCGCCGCAGCCGCAGTCGCGGCCGCGGCGCTGGTCCTCGGGACCGGCGCAGCGGCAGGCGCTCCACGTACGGACACAGATGCGGAAACGGGGGCGAGAGGGGCATCCGGGACGGCCCGCTACGTAGTGCGCTACGAGCGGGGGACCAACATGACGGCGGCCGCAAGACAGCTGCGCGCCGACGGGGTCCGCGTCGAGGGCACGGTGACCCGGGCCGTCGACGCCGCCGCGGTGACGCTGACGCACGCCCAGGCGCGGGTCCTCGCGAAGACGCCAGGGGTCCTCTCGGTCGAGCCCGACCGCCGGATGTGGATCGCGGGCACGCAGCCGAACCCCACCTGGGGGCTCGACCGCATCGACCAGCGCGCTCTGCCGCTGTCGGCGTCGTTCACCACTCCGGACGCGGTCGCGACCGTGAACGCCTACGTCATCGACACCGGGACGGCCGACGTCCCCGACCTGGCCGGCCGGGTGCAGGCCGGCTTCTCCTCCCAGGACGGCGGAGCGGGCAACACCGACTGCCACGGGCACGGCACGCACGTCGCCGGGACGGTTGCGGGTACGACGTACGGCGTGGCGAAGAGCGCCTCGATCATCCCGGTGCGCGTGCTCAGCTGCGCCGGCTCGGGCACGACCTTCCAGGTGCTCCAGGGCATCGACTGGGCCATCGGGCACCACCAGGCCGGCGTGCCGGCGGTGGCGAACATGAGCCTGGGCGGCCTGCCGAGCGCCGCCATCGACGACGCGGTGACGAGGCTGGTCGCCGACGGCGTGACCGTCGCGGTCGCCGCGGGCAACGACTCGGGCAACGCCTGCCTGGCCTCCCCGGCCCGGACGCCGGTCGCCCTGACGGTCGCCGCCAGCGACATCGCCGACGCGCAGGCGTTCTTCTCCAACAGCGGCTCGTGCGTCGACCTGTACGCGCCGGGCGTCGACATCACCTCCTCCTGGCCGAGCTCGCCCACGGGCACCGACACGATCTCGGGCACGTCGATGGCCTCGCCGCACGTCGCGGGAGCCGCCGCGGCGCTGCTGTCGCGGCAGCCGGGGCTGACACCCGACCAGGTCGGCAACAAGCTGGTCACCGACGCCACGCCCGGTGTGATCACCGGCGCCACGCCAGGCACGCCGAACCGGCTGCTCTTCCTGGACCAGTACGCCGCGGCGGTCCCCCCGCCACCTCCTCCGCCGCCGCCCGTGGAGCCGCAGGCGACGAAGCCGGGCAAGGCCCGGAAGCTCGACGCCATGCCCCGCGAGCGCGCCGCCCGGTTCAACTGGGAGGTCATAGACGACGGCGGAGCGCCGATCACCGACCAGAAGATCCGCATCTACCGTGCGGGCAAGGCCCAGAAGGCGAACAAGAGCAAGAAGGCTCTGCGCACGATCTCGGTGCCGGCCGGCCAGCAGGCCGTGCTGATCGAGAAGCTGAAGCCGCGCGTGGCCTACAAGTTCACCGTGACGCTGGTCAACGAGGTGGGCCGCGGCCCTGAGTCGAACCGCTCGGAGGCCGTGCGGCCCAAGCGCTGAACCACTCGCCGGTGCCCTACGCTGCCGGGCATGGTGCTGCTGATGACCAACGGCGAAGGCATGCGCGGAGGAGCGGTGCACCACACCATCGAGGTGCACCCCTTCCTCGGCGAGGTCGAGACCGCTCCGCGCTACCGGTTCTTCTCGGTGCGTGACGAGTTCCCCGGGCTGGTGCCGGTGGAGGAAGGCGGCGGCGTCGTCCGCGGTGAGCTGTACGACGTACCGCTGGAGGTCCTGCGCGACTCGTTCCTCCCGCACGAGCCGGCCGAGCTCGAGCTGGGGGCGGTCGAGCTGTCCGACGGCCGCGCGGCGCTGTGCATGATCCTGCGGCGCGAGGAGCGCGGGAAGCACAAGGACATCACCGAGCACGGCGGCTGGCGCGCCTACAAGGCCGCACAGGTCTGAGGTCGGCGTGACGATGACGACAGACCTGGTCATCGAGGCGCCCCGTGCCGTGGTGGACGGTGTCGAGCGACCGTGCGCGGTGGTCGTGCGCGACGGCGTCGTCACGGCGGTCGAGGACATTCCGGCGGAGCGACCGGGGACCGACGCGGCCGAGGTGGTGCGGCTCGACGACGACGTCGTGCTGCTGCCCGGCCTCGTCGACACCCACGTGCACTGCAACGACCCGGGGCGCGCGGACTGGGAGGGCTTCGACCACGCGACGCGGGCGGCGGCGGCCGGCGGCGTGACCACGATCGTCGACATGCCGCTCAACAGCGTGCCTCCGACGACGGACACCGGGGCGCTGTCGGCCAAGCGGGCCGCGGCGGAGGGTCGCTGCTTCGTCGACGTCGGGTTCTGGGGCGGCGCGGTCCCGGACAACGGCCACGACCTGCATGGGCTGTGGGACGAGGGCGTCCTCGGGTTCAAGTGCTTCCTGGCCGACTCCGGTGTGAGCGAGTTCCCGGCGCTCGACGAGCCCGGGCTGCACCGCGCGGCCGAGGCGGTCGCGGCGGTCGGCGGGCTGCTGCTCGTGCACGCCGAGGACCCCGACGCGCTGCGCGAGCCGGAGGGGGACGACTACGCCGGGTGGGCGGCGAGCCGTCCGCCGGCGGCGGAGGTCGCCGCGGTCGACGCGGTCGTCGAGGCGTCGCGCGCGACCGGCTGCCGGATGCACGTCGTGCACCTCGCCGCCGCGGACGCGCTGAAGCTGGTCCGCGCCGCCCACGACGCCGGGGTCCCGGTCACGGTTGAGACCTGCCCGCACTACCTCACGCTCACCGGCGATGACGCGCCCGCCGGCGACGCGTCGTACAAGTGCTGCCCGCCCCTGCGCGACGCCGCCAACCGCGACGGCCTGTGGGCGGGGCTCGGGGACGGCACGCTCGCGATGGTGGTCACCGACCACTCGCCGTGCCCGGCCGAGCTCAAGTCCACCGAGGGTCGCGGCCTCGCCGACGCGTGGGGCGGCATCAGCTCGCTGCAGCTCGGGCTGGCCGTGACCTGGACCGAGGCGCGCAAGCGCGGGCACACCCTGGCCGACGTCACCCGCTGGATGGCGACCGCGCCGGCGGACCGCGCCGCGCTGCGGCACAAGGGCCGGATCGAGGAGGGCGCCGACGCCGACTTCTGCGTGCTGGCGCCCGACGAGTCGTTCACCGTCGACCCGGGCCGGCTGCACTCCCGACACCCGGTGACGCCGTACGCCGGACGCGAGCTCACCGGCGTCGTCCACGAGACCTGGCTCGCCGGCCGGCGCGTGGACCTCGAGGCGCAGCCCCGAGGACGCCTTCTGCGACGAGGGGGACCCTGATGGGCCACACGTTCACCGACCTGCCCGACGTGGCGTCCCGCGCGCTGGGCGGAAGCGTCGTGCACGCGAACGACGAGCTGTTCGCGGCCAAGGAGAACCTGGTCACCCCGGCCCCGCCGGTGCACGACCCGACGGCGTTCGGCCCGCGCGGCAAGGTGTACGACGGCTGGGAGACGCGGCGACGGCGCACCCCCGGCCACGACGAGGCGATCGTGCGGCTCGGCACGCGGGCGGAGGTGCACGGCGTCGTGGTCGACACGGCGTACTTCGTCGGCAACTACCCGCCGCGCGTCGGGATCGACGGGGTCGACCTGCCCGGATACCCCTCGGTCGAGGAGCTGCTCGAGGCCGACTGGCAGCCGCTCGTGCCGGTCACCGACATCAAGGGCGACACCGCCAACGAGCTCGCGGTGGACGCGCCCGCGACCTGCACGCACGTGCGGCTGACGCTGCACCCCGACGGCGGCGTCGCGCGCCTGCGAGTGCACGGCCTGGCGCGGCCGGACCCGGCGCTTCTCACCGGCACGATCGACCTGGCCGCGCTGGAGAACGGTGGCGACGTCGTCGACTGCTCCGACGCGTTCTACGCCTCCGCGCGCAACCTGCTGCTGCCCGGGCGGGCGAGGACCACGGCCGAGGGCTGGGAGAACGCCCGGCGCCGCGACGGTGGCAACGACCACGTCACGGTGCGGCTCGCCGGGCCGGGCACGGTACGCCGGCTGGTCCTCGACACCACCTGCTTCCTCGGCAACACGCCCGGCGAGGCGATGGTGCGAGGCCGGCAGGGGGAGCACGGCGACTGGGTCACGCTGCTGTCCCGCACCCGGCTGCAGCCCGACACCCGGCACGTCTTCCCGGTGGCGCCCGGCGCGAGCGGCGTAGCGGTCGACCACGTGCGGCTCGACGTGTACCCCGACGGGGGCCTCGCGAGGTTCCGCGTGCTGGGAGAGCTGACCGGCTGAATCCCTGCCCGGAGAGCGCCAGGATGGTAGGAACGGTGGTCTCGACGGGCTCGACCACGCGGTATCACGAGAAGGGCACGAGAAGGGAGGGGGAATGGCGCACGTCGTCCAGCCGAGCGACGAGCAGCTCCGGGCCTGCTGCGCCGCCGACGCGTGGCTGCGCGGGATGGGCGAAAGCCTCCTGTTCCCCTCCGTCGAGGCAGCGCTCGCGCGCTCCGACGAGCTCGTTCTCGCACTCGACGAGGCCGGTGTCGACCAGGCGCTCGCCGCGCACGCGCGCATCGGCGAGCGACGCACCGGTGACAGCGCCGAGGACCGCTGGTCGCGCAGTGAGCAGGCCGGTGCGCTCGCGGTCGCGACCGACGTGCGGGCACGGCTGGCCGAGGGCAACCGGCGCTACGAGGAACGGTTCGGGAGAGTGTTTCTCATCCGTGCGGCGGGACGCTCTGCCGAGGAGATGCTCGCGCACCTCGAGGAACGGCTCGGCAACGACGACGACACCGAGCAGGACGTCGTACGACGGGAGCTGGCGGAGATCGTCCGGCTTCGTCTGGAGCAGGTGATGTCGTGAGCCTGTCCAGCCACGTCCTCGACGCCGTGCACGGCCGGCCCGCGGCGGGGGTGCGCGTGCGCTGGGAGCGCTGGCACCAGGACGCCTGGGAGGAGGTCGCCGAGGTGCGCACCGACGACGACGGCCGGGTCAGAAACTGGCACACCCACACGCCGACGAGCGAGGGCACGCACCGACTGGTGTTCGACAGCGGCGGCTACTTCCACGGCCAGGGCGTGAAGACGTTCTACCCAGAGGTCGTCGTGGTCTTCGAGGTCACCGACCCCGACGCGCACCACCACGTGCCGCTGCTGCTGAGCCCGTTCGCCTACTCGACGTACAGGGGGAGCTGAATGTCCGCACGGCTGGGCGCGAACCAGTACGGCAAGGCCGAGATCCGGTTGATGAAGGTCGACCGCGACTCGCCGCGCCACGTGCTGCACGACCTGACCGTGAACATCGCGCTGGCCGGCGACATGGACAGGGTGCACACGGAGGGCGACAACAGCACGGTGCTGCCGACCGACACGCAGAAGAACACCGCCTACGCGTTCGCCCGCGAGCACGGCGTCGGTCAGATCGAGGACTTCGCGCTGCTGCTCGCGCGGCACTTCGTCGAGACCCAGGACGCCGTGCACCGCGCGACCGTCACCATCGACGAGCACCCGTGGGAGCGGCTCGGCGACCACTCGTTCGCGCGGTCCGGCCGCGAGACCCGGACGACCACGGTCGTGCACGACGCGTCACGGACGACGATCCGGTCGGGGCTGCTCGGCCTGGTGCTGCTCAACTCGACCGACTCGGAGTTCCGCGGCTACGCCGAGGACCGCTGGACCACGCTGCCGGAGACCGACGACCGCATCCTGTGCACCACCGTCGACGCGCGCTGGCGGCACGAGGAACCGCAGCGCGACTGGCAGATGTCGTACGACGCCGTGCGGCACGCGCTGACCGCGGCGTTCGTCGACACCTACAGCCACTCGCTGCAGCACACGCTCTACGCCATGGGCGCGCGCGTCGTGGCGACGTGCCACGGGGTCGCGGAGGTGCGGCTGCGGCTGCCCAACCGGCACCACATCCTCGTCGACCTTTCGCCTTTCGACCTCGACAACGGAGGCGAGGTGTTCCACGTCGACGACCGCCCCTACGGCCTGATCGAGGGCACCGTGCTCGCCGACGGCGCCACGGCCGACGACGGGGCCTGGTGACCGCATGCCCGTCACCGAGATGGACATGGTGCAGCCGACCTGGTGGTCGGACGCACTGACTGCGCGCGCCGAGCGGCCGGACCTGCTGCCGGTCGCCGGCGGCACCGACGTGATGGTCGAGATCAACTTCGACCGGCGCCGGCCGGCCGGGCTGCTCGACCTCACCCGGATCGACGAGATCGCGTCGTGGTCCGTCGAGGACGACGTGCTGCGGCTCGGCGCGGGCGTCACCTACGCCCAGGTCGAGGCCGACCTCGCCGACATCGCGCCCGGGCTGGCGATGGCCTCGCGCACCGTCGGCTCACCGCAGATCCGCAACCGCGGCACGGTCGCCGGCAACCTCGGGTCCGCCTCACCGGCGGGCGACGCGCACCCGCCGCTGCTGGCCGCAGGGGCGAGCGTCGAGGTCGAGTCCGTCCGCGGGTCTCGCACGATCCCGGTCGACGAGTTCTTGACCGGCGTGAAGCGCAACGCGCTCGAGCCGGACGAGCTGATCCGTGCCGTGCACGTGCCGCTCACCGGCGGGCCGCAGCAGTTCGCCAAGATCGGCACCCGCAACGCGATGGTCATCGCGGTCGCGTCGTTCGCCCTCGCGCTGCATCCCGCGTCGCGGCGCGTCGGCACGGGCATCGGGTCGGCCGCGCCGACGCCGCGCTCCGCTCCTGAGGCGGAGGCGATGCTCGCCGACGCCCTGGACTGGGCGGGCCGCTCGCCCGTTGCCCCTGAGGTCGTACGACGGTTCGGGGAGCTGGTCGCGCAGAGCGCCGACCCGATCGACGACGTGCGCGGCAGTGCGGCGTACCGCCGCCACGCGCTGAGCGTCCTCGCCGCGCGCACCGCGACGTGGGCGTGGGACCAGTACCGCACGGAGGTGGGGGCATGAGGGTGCGATGCACGGTCAACGGCACGGAGCGCGTCGCCGACGACGTGTGGCCGGGGGAGAGCCTGCTCTACGTGCTGCGCGAACGGCTCGGCCTGCCCGGCTCCAAGAACGCTTGTGAGCAAGGGGAGTGCGGCTCGTGCACGGTGTACTTCGACGGTGTGCCGGTGTGCTCGTGCCTGGTCGCCGCGGGGCAGGCCGAGGGGCGCGACATCGTGACGGTCGAGGGGCTCGCCGACGGCGAGGAGCTGCACCCGGTGCAGCAGGCGTTCGTCGAGGCGGGCGCGGTGCAGTGCGGGTTCTGCACGCCCGGCCTGGTCGTCGCCGTGCACGACCTGCTGCAGCGCGACCCCGATCCCGACGACGCCGACGTGCGCGAGGCGCTGGCCGGCAACCTGTGCCGCTGCACGGGCTACGAGAAGATCCTCGACGCGGTGCGCCTCGCCGCCTCGCGCATCGGCGGTGCCGTATGACGGTTGTCATCCAGGGCTGTGCGGTCGCGACCGTCGACGCGGACGGCACGGAGTACGCCGACGGGCACGTGGTGGTGGACGGCGACCGGATCGTCGCGGTCGGCGCGGGTCCGGCCGGCCCGGCCACGCTCGACGCCGCCGACGAGGTGGTCGACGGGCGCGGCTGCCTGGCCACCCCGGGCCTGGTCAACACCCACCACCACCTCTACCAGTGGGCGACGCGCGGCCTCGCGCAGGACGACGACCTGTTCGGCTGGCTGACCACGCTCTACCCGGTGTGGGAGGGGCTCGACGAGGACGTCGTCGGCGCCGCGACGGCCGCGGGGCTCGGCTGGCTCGCTCGCACCGGCTGCACGAGCACCAGCGACCACCACTACGTGTTTCCGCGCGACGGCGGCGACGTGCTGGGAGCGACCGTCGCGGCCGCGCGCGAGGTGGGGCTGCGGTTCCACCCGACACGGGGCTCCATGGACCTCGGTCAGTCCGCCGGTGGCCTGCCGCCGGACTCCGTGGTCGAGACGACCGACGCCGCGCTGGCCGGCACCCTGCGCGCGCTCGACGAGCTGCACGACCCGTCGCCCGGATCGATGCTGCGGATGGGCGTCGCGCCCTGCTCGCCGTTCTCCGTCACCGAGGAGCTGATGCGGGAGGCCGCGGCACTCGGCCGCGACCGCGGCGTGCGGCTGCACACGCACCTGGCCGAGACGGTCGACGAGGACACTTTCTGCCGGTCGCGCTACGACTGCACGCCGGCGGAGTACGCCGACCGACTGGGCTGGCTCGGCGACGACGTCTGGTTCGCACACTGCGTGCACGTCGACGAGTCCGCGGCGAAACGGTTCGCCGCCACCGGCACCGGTGTCGCGCACTGCCCGACGAGCAACGCCCGGCTCGGCGCCGGGCTCGCGCCCGTCGTCACGCTGCTGGGCGCCGGTGTCCCGGTCGGGCTCGGCGTCGACGGGTCGGCGTCCAACGAGGAGAGCTCGCTGGTCACCGAGCTGCACGCCGCGGTCATGGTCGCTCGGCTGCGCGGCGGAGCCACCGCGATGACGGCGCGCGACGCGCTGCGGCTCGGCACGATCGGCGGGGCGCAGGTGCTCGGCCGCTCCGACGAGATCGGCTCCCTGGAGCCGGGGAAGCTCGCCGACCTCGCGCTGTGGCGCGTGGACGGCCTCGGGCACGCCGGCTGCGAGGACCCGGTGGCCGCGCTGGTGCTCGGCTCGCGGCCGCCGCTCACGCGCCTGATGGTCGGCGGTCGCACGGTCGTCGCGGACGACGTACTCGTCACCACCGACGAGGCTTCTCTCGCCCGTCGCGCCGCCACTGCGACGCGGCGGCTGCTGGAGAGGAGCGGGCGGTGACGATGGGCTCGCGGGTCGCCAAGCCGCGCACGCCGACCGGCAACGGGGTGGGCGCCAGCGCCACGCGGCCCGACGGCGGGCTGAAGGTGCGCGGGGAGTTCGCGTTCTCCTCCGACCTCTGGATGGACGGGATGCTGTGGGGCGCGACGCTGCGCAGCCCGCACGCGCACGCCACCATCCGCGACATCCGCACCGAGAAGGCCTTGGCGGTGACGGGTGTCTTCGCGGTGCTGACGCACGAGGACGTGCCGGGGGCCAACGCCTACGGTCTCGAGCACCGCGACCAGCCGGTGCTGGCGCACGACCGGGTGCGCTACCAGGGCGAGCCCGTCGCACTGGTGGCCGCCGACCACCCGGAGACCGCGCGCCGGGCGGCGGCGCTGATCGAGGTCGACTACGACCTGCTGCCTCCGGTCACCGACGCGCACGCCGCCGTGCACGGCGCGACCGAGCCGCTGCACCCGGGCGGCAACGTCGTGCGCCACGTGAAGATCCGGCGCGGCGACCCGGACGCCACCGCGCCGGTGGTGGTGACGGGCGAGTACGACGTCGGCATGCAGGACCAGGCCTTCCTCGGCCCCGAGTCCGGGCTGGCGGTGCCGGCGCCGGACGGCGGCGTCGACCTGTACGTCGCGACCCAGTGGCTGCACGTCGACCGCAGCCAGGTCGCCTATGCGCTCGGCGTCGACGAGGAGCTCGTCCGGATCACGCTCGCCGGCGTGGGCGGTGCGTTCGGTGCTCGCGAGGACCTGTCGATGCAGGTGCACGCCTGCATGCTCGCGCTGCGCACGCACCGGCCGGTGAAGATGGTCTACTCCCGCGAGGAGTCGTTCTTCGGCCACGTGCACCGGCACCCGGCGCGGCTGCGCTACGAGCACGGTGCCGACGAGGACGGCCGGCTCGTCTACGTCCGCGCCGAGATCGTGCTCGACGGCGGCGCCTACGCCTCCAGCACGCCGGCCGTCGTGGCCAACGCGGCGACGCTGGGCGCCGGGCCGTACGTCGTACCCAACGTGAAGATCGACTGCTACGGCGCCTACACCAACAACCCGCCGTGCGGCGCGATGCGCGGCTTCGGGGCCGTGCAGGCGGCGTTCGGCTACGAGTCGCAGATGGACAGGCTGGCCGAGGCGGTCGGCGTCGACCCGGCCGAGATCCGGATCCGCAACGGGCTCTCCGAGGGCGACCGGGTCGCGACCGGTCAGGTCATCGACTCGGCCGCGCCGGTCGCGGAACTGGTGGCGCGCGTGCGCGACATGCCGCTGCCGCCGCCGGCCGGTTCGGACCTGCGGTCGCTGCCTGGCGGAGTGTCCAACACGACGCACGGCGAGGGCGTGCGTCGCGGTATCGGGTACGGCGTGGGCATCAAGAACATCTGCTTCTCCGAGGGCTTCGACGACTACTCGACCGCGCGGGTGACCGTGCGCGTGGTGGGCGACGACCCGGTCGTCTCGGTGCACACCGCCGCAGTGGAGGTCGGGCAGGGCGTGGTCACGCTGCAGGAGCAGATCGCGCGCACCGAGCTCGGCATCGAGCGCGTCCACGTCGAGACCGCGGACACCCGCGTCGGGTCGGCCGGGTCGACGTCGGCGTCCCGGCAGAGCTACGTCACCGGCGGCGCCGTACAAGCGGCCTGCCGGCGGGTCGCCGAGGAGCTGGTGTCGCGCGCGTCGGTCGCGTCCGGCGCGGACCCGGAGACGCTGTCGCTCGCGGACGGGCACGTCGTCGACCTGTCCGGCCGCAAGGTGGCCAGCGTGGTCGACCTGCTCGGCGGCGAGGAGGTCGTCGAGCGCACCGTCGAGTGGCGGCACCGGCCGACGACCACGCTCGACCCGGAGACCGGGCAGGGCACCGCGCACGTGCAGTTCGCGTTCGCCGCGCACCGGGCGGTGGTCGACGTCGACGTCGAGCTGGGCCTGGTCAAGGTGGTGGCGCTCGACTGCGCGCAGGACGTCGGCCGCGCGATGAACCCCGGCGCCGTGCTCGGCCAGATCCACGGCGGAAGCGCGCAGGGCCTGGGGCTGGCGGTGATGGAGGAGATCCAGGTCGTCGACGGGCTGGTGCGCAACCCCTCGTTCACCGACTACCTCATCCCGACCGTGCTCGACATGCCGCCGATGAACGTCGACGTGCTCGAGCTGGCCGACCCGCACGCGCCGTACGGCCTGCGCGGCGTGGGGGAGCCGCCCACCATCTCCTCGACGCCCGCGGTCGTGGCGGCGATCCGCGACGCGACCGGGCTGCCGCTGACCCGTGTCCCTGTGCGGCCGGAGCACATCACCGGGACCTGAACGCCCGAGCCTGAGCACGACGAGTGGTCTCGACAAGCTCGACCATCCGGCCGGTGTGGCCTCTCGACCTCCGGCGGTTCCTCGGCCAGGATGGCGCCCTCGGGTATCTCGGCCCGAGACGATCCTTCTCGGGAGATTGCCTTGTCCAGACTCAGTGGAGTCGTCCTCGGACTCACCACGGCCCTGACGGCCACCAGCGGCCTCGCCGTCACCACCCTCACCGACCAGACTGCCGACCAGACGACGCAGACCCAGCAGGTCGCGCAGACCCAGACCGACCCGGCCCTCACGGCAGCGATCGACGCGATCCTCGCGGACCCGCGCTTCGAGGGCTCGATGGTCGGCGTTTCCGTTCGCGACGCGGAGACCGGCGAGTCGCTGTACGAGCACGAGAACGACCAGCGCATGAACCCGGCCTCGAACATGAAGCTGTTCACGTCGGCGGCCGCGATGGACGCGCTCGGCCCGGACCACCGGTTCACCACCGACCTGCTCGCGACCGCGGCGGTGAAGGGCGGCGCCGTGCGCTCGGACCTGTACCTGCGCGGCGGCGGCGACCCGGTGATGCTCGCCGAGGACTACCGCGACCTCGCCTCGCAGCTGCGCCAGGCCGGCGTTCGCGAGATCAAGGGCGACCTGGTTGCCGACGACTCGTACTTCGACGACGTACCCCTCGGTACCTCGTGGAGCTGGGACGACGAGCCGTACTACTACAGCGCCGTCACCTCCGCGCTGACCGTCGCACCGAACACCGACTACGACTCCGGTACGGCGATCGTGGAGACCACGCCGGGCGCGGTCGGCAGCGCACCCAAGGTCGAGCTGGTCCCGGCGACGAGCGCCGTGAAGATCGTCAACCGCGCGACCACAGGTGCCGCGGGGTCGAGCAACACGCTGTCGGTCGAGCGCGAGCACGCGTCCGACCGGGTCATCGTGTCCGGCAGCATCCCGGCCAACGCCAGCACCAACCAGGAGTGGGTGACGGTGCCGGACCCGACGACCTACGCGTCCGACGTGCTGGCCCGCGCCCTGAAGGCCGAGGGCATCCGCCTCGGCGGGCGCGTCGAGGAGGGCAGCACTCCGGACGGCGCGACGGTGTTGGCCACGCACGAGTCGATGACGCTGAGCGAGCTGCTCGTGCCGTTCATGAAGCTCTCCAACAACATGCACGCCGAGGCCCTGGTCAAGACGATGGGGCAGCAGGCTTCGGGCGTAGGCAGCTGGCCGGCCGGCCTCGCGGTCGTGCGCGCCTACGCCCAGGAGCACGGCGTGGACACCTCGGTGCTCCGGATGTCCGACGGTTCCGGTCTCACGCGCTTCGACCTGCTCACCAGCGACGCGATCGCCGACCTCCTCGTGGCCGTGCGCGACGAGCCCTGGTTCCAGGCCTGGTACGACGCCCTCCCGATCGCCGGCAACCCGGAGCGGTTCGTGGGCGGCACGCTGCGCAGCCGGATGCGCGACACCGCGGCCGCGAACAACCTGCACGGCAAGACCGGCTCGCTGACGTCGGTGACTGCCCTGTCGGGCTACGTGACCAACGCCGACGGGCGCGCGCTGGTGTTCTCGATGATCAGCAACAACTACCTGGCCAGCCCGCGCAGCCAGGAGGACAAGCTGGGTGTGACGCTCGCGAGCTGGAGCGAGTCCGACAGCACCTCCCTCCAGAAGCTCGACCAGCGAAGTGGTCTCGACAGGCTCAACCACCCGAAGGGCCCGGCGCGGTCGGAGGGTCGCGAGGTCGAGTGCTCGTGGGTGAAGGCATGCTGACCGGGTGACCTACTCGTACCTCTCCCACCTGGAGTGCTCGCGCACCGGCGAGCGCTACGACGCGGACGAGATGCAGGGCGTCAGCAGGGTCGGCGCCCCGCTCCTCGTCCGCTACGACCTCGACGCCGCCCGTGACGCGGTGCGGCGCGACGAGGTCGTCGGCCGGCCGCACGACCTGTGGCGCTACCACGAGGTGCTGCCCGTGCGGGACCCGCGGCACGTCACCACCCTCGGCGAGGGGATGACCCCGCTGCTGCCGATGACGACGTACGGCACCGGCGTCGGCATCCCACGCTTGCTGATGAAGGACGAGGGCCTCGTCCCCACCGGCAGCTTCAAGGCGCGCGGTGCCGCGGTCGGCGTCTCGCGTGCCCGCGAGCTCGGCGTCAAGGCGGTCGCGATGCCGACCAACGGCAACGCCGGAGCGGCCTGGTCGGTCTACGCCGCGCGCGCCGGGATGGGCAGCCTGATCGTGATGCCGCAGGACGCGCCGGAGATCACCCGCCGCGAGTGCGTGGCGGCAGGCGCGGAGCTGTACCTCGTCGACGGGCTGATCAACCACGCCGGCGCCCTGGTGAAGGCGGCGGTGGAGGAGCGCAGCGGCTACCAGGAGGTCTCGACCCTCAAGGAGCCGTACCGCATCGAGGGCAAGAAGACGATGGGCTACGAGATCGCCGAGCAGCTCGGCTGGCAGGTGCCCGACGTGATCCTCTACCCGGCCGGCGGCGGCGTCGGCCTGATCGGCATCCACAAGGCGATGCTCGAGATGCAGCAGCTCGGCTGGATCGGCGACCGGCTGCCGCGGCTCGTGGCCGTGCAGGCCGAGGGCTGCCGGCCGATCGTCGACGCGTTCGAGCAGGGCAAGGACGAGTCGGAGCTCAAGGACGGCACGCACACGCTGGCGTTCGGCATCAACGTGCCCAAGGCGCTGGGCGACTTCCTGGTGCTGCAGGCCGTCCGCGAGTCCGGCGGTACGGCGGTGGCGGTGACCGACGAGGACATCCTGGCCGAGCTCGCCGCGCTGGCTTCCGCCGAGGGGTCGTGGGTGTGCCCGGAGGGCGCGGCGTGCTTCGCGGCGGCCAAGCGGCTGCGCGAGGAGGGCTGGATCGGCGAGGACGAGCGGGTCGTCGTGCTCAACACCGGCAGCGGCCTGAAGTACCCCGAGACCGTCGGCGTCGACGTCCCCGTCCTCGCCCGCGACGGGAAGGTCCCGCCGGCATGACCGTCACGGACACCGACGTACGCCACCTGCGGCGCTGCCTCGAGCTCGCCCGCGAGGGGCTGGAGGCGGGTGACGAGCCGTTCGGGTCGGTGCTGGTCGACGCGTCGGGGGAGGTGCGGTTCGAGGACCGCAACCGCGTCGCCGGCGGCGACCAGACCCGGCACCCCGAGTTCGAGATCGCCCGCTGGGCCGCGGAGCACCTCACGCCGGAGGAGCGCGCCGCCGCGACCGTCTACACCTCCGGCGAGCACTGCCCGATGTGCTCGGCCGCGCACGCCTGGGTCGGCCTCGACCGGATCGTCTACCTCGCGTCGTCGGCGATGCTCACCGCGTGGCGCCAGGAGTGGGGCCTGCCGCCCGGCCCGGTCCGGCCGCTCGCGATCAACGACATCGCGCCCGACGTACCCGTGGACGGGCCCGGTCCCGACGACCTCGTCGAGGAGATCCGAGAGCTGCACCGCCGGCAGGGGACGGGCTGAGTGGGCTCAGCTCGCTCCACGCCCCGTGGCGAGATCCCGGAGCCGGTCGAAGAGGCCGGCGACCGGGCCGACGGCCGCACGTTTGATCGGGTCGTTCGGCACTGACGGGTGCGGCCGGGTCGGCGCGAGCATCTTCACCGCGTTGACCTGGCGGGCGAGGTCCTCGAGCTCGTCCTGGCCGAACACCTCCCGCATCCGCGGGAACATCTCGCCCTCCTCCTCGGCGACGTGCTGGCGGATCTCGGCCATCAGCGTGCGGATCTCCTGCTCGAACGACGGGTCGTCGGGGTCGAGGCGCTCGAGCCGCTTCATCGTGCGCTCCGCCTCAGCGTGCTCGGCCTTGGCCCGCTCGGCCTCCTCCGCACTGACCTTCTGCTTCACGCGCGGGTAGACGGCCACCTCCTCGGCGACGGCGTGCTTGACGAGCTCGATCGTCACCCGGTCGACCAGGTGCCGACGGCGCTCGGCGTCCGGGCTGCCCCCGTCCATCACCGCCTCGAGCTCGACGAACATCTCCTCGACCTCACGGTGGTCCTCGGTGAGGAGCTCGATCACGTCCTGCTTGCTCATGCGTTCCTCCTGAACGGTGTCGCCGCGCGCCGGGCGGTACCCGGGTCGACGGCCGGCACGCGGCGCGCGGCCCTCAGAGGCGCGGTCGGCCGCGCCGGGGTCGAGACACGGTCGGCAGCACCTGGGTCTCGGCGTCCGGCGACGGCTCGGGTGTGTCGGGCGGGCGCGCGACGTCGGGCCCGCGCATCGGATGGGTCGGTCGCACCTGCCGCACCTGGCGACGTACCCGCTCGTCCAGATCGAGCTCGCGCAAGGTCCGTCGCACGGTGGACAGCACGGAGGCGTGCAGCTCGAGCACGTCGCGGCTGACGTCGGCGGAGATCATCTCCTCGAGCCGGACTCGCGCCTCGTGCACGCCCTCCAGCGCCTCGCGGACCTTCTCGACCTCGGCCGCCGTCATCGAGTGCGACGGGTCGGCCTCGTCGTGCACGAGCTGCCCGAACGCGTCGATGCCCGCGGCCAGCTCCCGGAACGCCTCCGCCAGGCCGAGCAGCACGTCCTTGGCGATCTCGTCGTCGTCGAGCCAGGGCGCGCCGTACGACGAGTCGGCGATGGACCGCAGCATCCCGCGTACGGCGACCGCGGTGTGCTCCAGCGACTCGAGCCCCTGCCGCAGACCGGGCTCGACCCGGGCGGTGCCGACGGCGCGAATGTTGAGCCGGCGGCCCTCCTCGGCCCGCGTCAGGATCTCGTCGACGCGAGGCACCTCGTAGGTGATCATCCGGCTCTCGTCGTGCCACGCCCGCGCCGCGGCGGCCAGGTCGCCGCGCTCCTCGGCCATCTTGGTGAGCTCGTCGGCGGCGCGCATCAGCAGGCCGCTGAGCTGGTTGGCCAGGCCGTCGATGGCGTCGCCGGCGTCGGCGGTGGCGACCTTGGGCGGGAACAGCAGGTTGGCGGCGATGCCCACCGCCGCACCCACCAGCGTCTCGGAGATGCGCTGGCTCGCTGCGGCCTCGGCACCCAGCGACCCGACGCCGAGCACGAGCATGCCGGAGATTGCGACCTCGACGAGGTTGTTGCGCAGCCGCAGGACCTGGCCGAGGGTGATCGCCACGAAGATCAGCAGCGCGAGCGTCCACCAGGTCAGCGGTGCCACGGTCGAGAACACCACCGCCAGCGACACGCCCGACACCACCGCGATCACCCGGTCGAGACCGCTGGCGAGCAGCGAGACCGG
This sequence comes from Nocardioides sp., assembly GCA_036280235.1. Taxonomy (GTDB): domain Bacteria; phylum Actinomycetota; class Actinomycetes; order Propionibacteriales; family Nocardioidaceae; genus Nocardioides_B. The sequence goes on along the minus strand of DASURB010000009.1, from coordinate 34,298 downwards.
CGTGACCTGGACGACCAGCATCGCGGTCAGCGGAGCGAGCAGCGGCTGGGTGCCCGGGAAGATCAGCAGGCCCGCGATGTAGCTGAGGGTCGCGGCGATCGTGATGCGCAGCGACCAGAGCACCGCGCCGCGACCGTCACGACGCAGACGGTCCAGCTCGCGCATGAGGAGGTGACGCCACCGGTCGCGCACGCGCTCATCCTCTCGCGCGGGGCAAGCCGCGGCCAGCCAGCCACGGGAACGTCGGTGACCCGTGGCATCCTGCGGGGCGTGAGCCTGCAGATCCACCGCGCCGAGCGGACCGACCTGCTCGCCGACGGGCTCGCCGAGCTGCTGCGCACGCCGCTCGACGACCCGTTCGCCGAGGAGCTCGTCGTCGTGCCCGCGCGCGGCGTCGAGCGCTGGCTCACCCAGCGGCTCTCCCACCGGCTCGGCGTCGGCGCCCGCGGCGGCGACGGGGTGTGTGCGGGCGTCCGCTTCCTCAGCCCGCACTCGCTCGTCGCGATGCTGCTCGCAAAGGAGCGCGACGACCCGTGGGACCCCGACCGGCTCGTGTGGCCGCTGCTCGACGTGATCGACGCGTCGCTCGACGAGCCCTGGTGCCGCACGCTCGCCACCCACCTCGGCCACGGCGTGCCCGGCGACGAGGGCGCGCTGCGGCGCAGTCGGCGCTACTCGGTGGCCCGCCGGCTGGCGGGCCTCTTCGCGTCGTACGCCGTGCAACGCCCGCAGCTGGTCACCGACTGGCGCGAGGGGCGGGCGACCGACGGAGCCGGCCACCCCGTCGACGACGACCTCGCCTGGCAGCCGGAGCTGTGGCGCCGGCTCGTCGCGCGCGTCGACGCGGCGCCGCCCGACGTGCGTCACGCCGACACCCTCGAGCGGCTGCGCTCCGGCGGCGACGGGCTCGACCTGCCGCCGCGGCTGTCGCTGTTCGGCCACACCCGGCTGCCCTGCACCGAGGTCGCGCTGCTGTCCGCGCTCGGCGAGCTGCGCGACGTGCACCTCTGGCTGCCGCAGGTGTCCACCCGCCTCTGGGACGAGCTCGCCGACGAGGCGGCCGAGGGGCCGGTGCCGCGCGCCGAGGACCGCTCGATCCTGCGTGTCGGCCACCCGCTGCTCGGCTCGCTGGGCCGCGACGCCCGCGAGCTGCAGCGCTCGCTCGGCGCGGTGCCGACGACCGCAGTCAGCGAGAAGCCCGCGCTCGGCACCGACCTGCTCGGCTGGCTCCACGACGACCTGCGCGCCAACGCCGAGCCGGACGCCGCCACTCGTGAGGCCCGCGTGATCGACCCCCATGACCGGTCCGTGCAGGTGCACGCCTGCCACGGCGCGGCCCGGCAGGTCGACGTGCTGCGCGAGGTGCTGGTGGGGCTGCTCGAGGACGACCCGACCCTCGAGCCGCGCGACATCCTCGTGATGTGTCCGGACATCGAGGCGTTCGCGCCGCTCGTCCAGGCCGGCTTCGGTCTCGCCGACCTGCCCGGCGACGAGCCGGGTCACCCGGGTCACCGGCTGCGGCTGCGGCTCGCCGACCGCGCGCTCGCGAGCACCAACCCGCTGCTCGCCGTCGCCGCCACGCTGACCGAGCTGGCCGGCGGCCGGGTCACCGCGACCGAGGTGCTCGACCTGGCGTCGGCCGAGCCGGTGCGCCGCCGGTTCGGCTTCGACGACGACGACCTCGCCCAGCTGACGCTGTGGGTCGAGCAGGCCGGCATCCGCTGGGGCCTCGACGACAAGCACCGCTCGGCCTACGGCCTCGACCTGGCCGCCAACACCTGGTCCGCCGGGCTCGCCCGCATCCTGCTCGGTGCGGCCGTCGCCGAGCACGAGGGCGGCGAGCTGCGCGTCGTCGGCGACACCCTCCCGGTCGACGGGGTGTCCAGCGGCGCGATCGACCTGGCCGGGCGGTTCGGGGAGTACGTCGACCGGCTCGGCGCGTTCGTCGCCGCCGCCGACGCCGCCACCACGGTGGGGCAGTGGGTGCGCGCGCTCGCCGACGGTGTGCACGCGCTCACCGCGGTCGGCGCCCGGGAGCTGTGGCAGCAGGCGCAGTTCGACCGAGAGCTGGCCCGGATCGTCGACGACTCCGACACCGCCGCAGACAGCGACAGCGACGACGAAGGAACCAGCGGGCTGCTGCTCGCCGACGTCCGCCAGCTGCTCGCGCACCGCCTCGGCGGCAGGCCGACTCGCGCCAACTTCCGCACCGGCACGCTCACCGTCTGCACGATGGTCCCGATGCGGTCGGTGCCGCACCGGGTGGTGTGCCTGCTCGGCCTCGACGACGGCGTCTTCCCGCGCACCAGCAGCGTCGACGGCGACGACGTGCTGGCCCGCCGCCCGATGACGGGGGAGCGCGACGTGCGCAGCGAGGACCGGCAGCTGTTCCTCGACGCGATCATGGCCGCGACCGAAACGTTGGTCGTGACCTACACCGGCGCCAACGAGCACACCGGTGCGGCGCGGCCGCCCGCCGTACCTCTCGGCGAGCTGCTCGACGCGCTCGACACCACCGCGTCCACCGGCGACGACCGCGCCGTGCGTGACCACGTCGTCGTGCACCACCCGCTGCAACCGTTCGACGCCCGCAACCTCGAGCCGGGGGCGCTGGTGCCCGACCGCCCGTTCAGCTTCGACCGGGCCGCACTGGAGGGGGCGACCGCGGCCCGAGGTCCACGCACGGCCGTGACCCGGTTGGTGACCGCTCCGCTGCCGCCGCTGCCCAGGCAGGACCTCGCGCTGACCGACCTGCACGCGTTCCTCGCCCATCCGGTCCGCGCGTTCCTGCGGCAGCGCCTCGACGTCAGCGCGCCGCTGGAGGCCGAGGAGACCCCTGACGCCATCCCGATCACGCTCGACGGCCTGCAGACCTGGTCGATCGGCGACCGCATGCTCGACCAGATCCTCGCCGGCGTCAGCCCCTACACCGCCGCCCACGCCGAGCGGCTCCGCGGCGTCGTGCCACCCGGCCCGCTCGGCGAGCGCACCCTCACCGATGTCGACGCCAAGCTCCGCCCGATCGTGCTGGCGGCGCTGCGGCTGCGGCAGGGCGAGCCGCGCACGCTCGACGTCGACATCGACCTCGGCGACGGCCGCCGCCTCACCGGCACCGTCGGCGGGGTCTGGGGCAACAAGAGGGTCAGCGTCACCTACTCCCGCCTCGCCGCCAAGCATCGGCTGGCGTCCTGGCTCGACCTGCTCGCGCTCACGGTCGGGCACCCCGACGAGAGCTGGACCGCGCACGCGCTCGGTCGCGGCCGCGCCGCGACGACGGTCGCCGAGGCCGGCCCGCTCGACCACCGCGCCGAGACCTGGCTGCGCGAGATCGTCGACCTCTACGACCGCGGCATGCGCGAGCCGCTGCCGCTGCCCGTCAAGACCGCATGCTCCTGGGCCGAGGAGCGGCTCCGCGGCAACGGCCAGGAGTGGAAGGCCCGGCGCGACTGGGAGACCGACCGGTTCAGCCCGACCGGCATCCCCGGCGAGGACGCCGACCCCGCGCACGTGCAGGTGTACGGCGAGGGTGCGCCGTTCGACGTCCTCACCGAGCCGCCCCGTCCCGACGAGGACTGGAGCAACGCGCCGCACCGGCTCGGGCAGTACGCCCTGCGCCTCTGGGGCCCGCTGCTCGACGGCGCCGAGCGGGTGACGCACCTGTGACCACGCCACACATCTCGGGCACCCAGGGCGCCCCGACCGGCACGCTCGACGATCCGACGGTCTTCGACATCTGCGCGCCGCTGCCGACCGGCACGACCCTGCTGGAGGCCAGCGCCGGCACCGGCAAGACCTGGACGATCGGCGCGCTCGTCACCCGGTTCGTCGCGGAGGGCGAGGCGACGCTCGACGAGATGCTCGTGGTGACGTTCGGCCGCGCCGCCAGCCAAGAGCTGCGCGAGCGGGTGCGCGCCCAGCTGGTCGAGGCCGAGCGCGCGCTCGCCGACCCGGCGTCGGTCACCGAGCGCAGCGAGCTGCTGGAGCACCTGCTCGACGCCGACGACGAGACCCGCGCGCTGCGCCGGCAGCGGCTGCGCGAGGCGCTCGGCGCGTTCGACGGCGCGACGATCGCCACCACCCACCAGTTCTGCCACCTGGTGCTGCGCAGCCTCGGCGTCGCCGGCGACACCGACGCCAACGCCACGCTCGTGGAGGACCTCGAAGACCTGCTCGGCGAGGTCGCCGACGACCTGTACCTCGCCCGCTACGGCGCCGACCCGATGGGCCCGCCGTTCGACCACGCCACCGCGCTCAAGCTGGCCCGGGCCGCGGCCTACGACCCGCAAGCGCGCCTCGAGCCGGCCGACGCACCGCCCGAGACGCAGGCGGCGGAGCGGGTCGCGTTCGCCTGCGCCGCACGAGAAGAGCTCGACCGGCGCAAGCGGCGGCTCGGCGTGCTCGGCTACGACGACCTGCTCTCGCAGCTCGCGCACGCGCTCGCTGACGACGACGCCCCCGCCCGGCACCGGATGCGGCGGCGCTGGCGGGTCGTGCTCGTCGACGAGTTCCAGGACACCGACCCGGTGCAGTGGCAGGTGCTCGACCGCGCGTTCAGCGGGCACGCGCGGATGGTGCTGATCGGCGACCCGAAGCAGGCCATCTACGCCTTCCGTGGCGGCGACGTCACCACGTACCTCCAGGCCGCGGCCACCGCCACCACCCACCAGACCCTCGGCCGCAACTGGCGCTCCGACTCGGACCTGCTCGAGCCGCTGCAGCTGCTGCTCGGCGGCGCCGCGCTCGGCGACGAGCGGATCGTGGTGCGGGACGTCGAGGCCCATCACGAGGGCACGCGCCTCGCCGGTGCGGGCGCGCCGTTCCGGCTCCGCGTGGTGCGCAAGGAGATCCTCGGCGGCCGCAAGGACAAGGACCTCACGGTCAAGCAGGTCCGGCCGCACCTCTACGCCGACGTGGCCCACGACATCAAACGCCTGCTCACCTCGGGCGCCACCTACTGCGGCGTCCCGCTGAAGCCCGCCGACGTCGCCGTCATCGCCTACCGCAACAGCGACCTGCAGGCCGTCCAGGGCGCGCTCGCCGACGTCGGCGTCCCGGCCGTCGTCGCCGGCAGCGGCAGCGTCTTCGCCACGCCGGCCGCCACCGAGTGGCTGCGGCTGCTCGAGGCGCTGGAACAGCCGCACCGGTCGTCGCGGGTGCGCAGCGCGGCGCTCAGCTCGTTCTTCGGGTACGACGCCGCCTCCCTCGACAGCGGCGGCGACGCCCTCACCGACGACGTGGCCAACACGCTGCGCGACTGGGCCGAGCTGCTCACGTCCCGCGGCGTCGCGGCGGTCCTCGAGGCGGCCGTCACGCGCGGCCTCACCGCCCGCGTGCTCTCGCGAGTCGACGGCGAGCGGCTGCTCACCGATCTGCGCCACGTCGGGCAGTCGCTGCACGAGGCCGCCACCGCCGACCGGCTCGGACTCGTGGCGCTGCTGGCCTGGCTGCGCGAGCAGATGGCCGACGACAAGCTCGAGGTCGCCTCCGACCGGACCCGCCGTCTCGACAGCGACGCCGCCGCCGTACAGCTGGTGACCATCCACGGCAGCAAGGGCCTCGAGTACCCCGTCGTCTACCTGCCCACCCTCTGGGACCGACACCCGGTCGAGCCCGACGTCCCGCTGTTCCACTCCGACGAGGCCGACGGCGCGCACCGCTGCATCGACGTCGGCGGCAGCGGCCCGCAGTGGTCGGGCAACCTCGCGCGGGCCCGCACGGAGGACGACGGCGAGTCGCTGCGGCTGCTGTACGTCGCGATGACCCGCGCCCGGTCGCAGGTCGTGGTCTGGTGGGCGCCCACGCGCAACACGCCCTGCTCGCCGCTGCAGCGGATGCTGTTCGGGCGCCGCCCCGGCGACCTAGAGGTCAAGCCGCAGCAGTCCTGCCACAGCGAGGACGACGTCGTGCGCATCCTCGACCTGATCCGCCAGCTCGGCGGCGCCGCTTGGGAGGAGTCGCGCATCGGCGCACTGCCCGACGCCGACCTCCCGGACGACACCCGCCCGCTGACCGTGCGGTCGTTCACGCGCGAGGTCGACACGTCGTGGCGCCGTACGTCGTACTCCTCGCTCAGCGCCGCCGCGGCCGACGCCGCGCCACCGCCCGGACCGGCCGCGACCAGCGAGCCCGAGGAGCCGCCACGCGACGACGAGGCCGACCTCGCCGGCGTCCTGGCGACACAGTCCGAGGGTGCGGCCCCGGCGCCCGACGTGCCGTCGCCGATGGCCGGGCTGCCTGTGGGTGCGACGTTCGGCTCGCTCGTGCACGCCGTGCTCGAGCACGCCGACCCGGCCGCTCCCGACTGGCGCGCCGAGCTGCGCGCCCAGGTCGACGAGCAGTGGGTGCGCTGGCCGGTCGAGCTCGACCGCGACGAGCTCGCCGACGCACTCGTGGCCGTGTGCGACAGCCCGTTGGGGCCGCTCGCCGGCGACCGAACGTTGCGGGAGATCGGCCTCTCCGATCGGCTGCGCGAGATGGAGTTCGAGCTGCCGCTGTCGGGCGGCGACCTGCGCACCGACGCTCCCAGTCGTGCGCCGGTGGTGCTCGGCGACCTGGCTCCGCTGCTGCGCGCGCACCTTCCCGAGGACGACCCGCTGCTGCCCTACGCCGACGCGCTGGCGGACCCGGCGCTCGGCGGGCAGCACCTGCGCGGATACCTCACCGGGTCGGTCGACGTGGTGCTCCGCATTCCTGCTGACGGTGGTCACCGCTATCTGGTCGTCGACTACAAGACCAACTGGCTGGGCGGCCCGCCCGCCGACGCCGGCGACGGGGACGACGCGGCACCCGCGCTGACCGCCCTCGACTACCAGCCGTCGGTGCTCGCCGCGGCGATGGGGCACTCCGACTACCCGCTGCAGGCGCTGCTGTACGCCGTGGTGCTGCACCGGTTCCTGCGCTGGCGGCAGCCCGGCTACGACCCGGCCGTCCATCTCGGAGGCGTGCTGTACCTCTACCTGCGCGGCATGTGCGGCCCGGACACCCCGCGCGTGGACGGCCACCCGTGCGGCGTGTTCGCGTGGCAGCCCCCGGTCCCGCTCGTCGAGGCCGTGTCCGACCTGCTGGACGGTGTTCGATGACCGAGCTGTTCGAACCCGTCGACGCCTTCGACCGCCGCCTCGCGCGTTCGGCGACCGGTACGCTGCGCCGGTTCAACGACGAGGGCGTCCTCGAGGCGGCCGACGTCCACGTGGCGACCCAGGCTGGACGGCTGGTGGGGGAGACCGACGAGCAGGTGCTGCTCGCGACCGCGCTGACCGTGCGCGCGGTGCGGCACGGCTCGGTCAGTCTCGACCTGACCACTCTCGACGACCTCGTCGCCGCTGCGCCCGAGCTGCCCTGGCCGGACCCGGGGCCCTGGGCCGCTGCGGTCGCGGGATCGCGCCTGGTGGAGGCCGGGGTCCTGCGCTGGGAGCACGACCTGGTGTACCTCGACCGCTACTGGCACCAGGAGCGGCACCTCGTGGACGACCTCGCCCAGCGGCTGTCCCGTCCCGCGCCGGTCGTCGACGAGGCCTCGCTCGATGCCGCCGCGCAGCGGGTCTTCCCCGCGGAGTCCTACGCCGAGCAGCGCGCCGCCGCGCGTCAGGCCGTGACCTCGTGGACGACCGTGCTGACCGGCGGCCCGGGCACCGGCAAGACCACCACGGTCGCCGGCCTCCTCGCGCTGCTCGCCGAGCAGGCCGCCCGCACCGGCACCGGGCGGCTGCGCATCGCGCTCACCGCGCCGACCGGCAAGGCGGCCGCACGGCTGCAGGAGTCTGTCGCCCGCGAGCTCGCCCGCATCCCCAGGGCCGACCGGGAGCGCGTCGGCACCGTCCAGGCGGTGACCATGCACCGGCTGCTCGGCCCGCTCCGAGACAACGGCACCCGGTTCCGGCACCACCGCGGCAACCGGCTGCCGCACGACGTGGTCGTCGTCGACGAGTCCTCGATGGTGTCGCTGACGATGATGACCCGGCTGGTCGAGGCGGTTCGGCCCGAGGCGCGGCTCGTCCTGGTCGGCGACCCCGACCAGCTCGCCTCGGTCGAGGCGGGGGCGGTGCTGTCCGACCTCGTCGCCGGCCTGGCCGCGCGCGCCGACAGCCCGGTGTTCCGGCTCGCCACCACGCACCGGTTCGGTGCGGAGATCGGCGCGCTGGCCGACGCCCTGCGCATCGGCGACGCCGACCTGGTGCTGGAGCGGCTGCGGACGGGCGGCGTCGGGGTCGAGTACGTCGAGAGCGACGACCCCGCCGCGGTCCTGCAGCCGCGCCTGCTCGAGGCTGCTTCCGCCGTACGACGGAAGGCGGAGGCGGGCGACGTGGCCGGCGCGCTCACCGCGCTCGACGCGCACCGCCTGCTGTGCGCGCACCGCGACGGGCCCCACGGCGTCGCGCACTGGAACCGGCAGATCGAGCACTGGCTCACCGAGGTCACCGGCGACCCGCTGCACGAGCGGATGTACGTCGGTCGCCCGCTGCTGGTGACCGCCAACGACTACGGCCTCGGCGTCTACAACGGTGACGCCGGCGTCGTCGTGCGCACGCCCGACGGGCCGCGCGCGTTCATCGACGGGGCGCAGGGGCCGGTCGACTTCGCGCCGAGCCGGCTCGCCGACGTCGAGACCATGCACGCCACGACGATCCACAAGAGTCAGGGCAGCCAGGCCCGCGAGGTCACCGTGCTGCTGCCGCCACCGGAGTCCCGGCTGCTCACCCGCGAGCTCTTCTACACCGCGGTCACTCGCGCGCAGGACACCGTGCGGGTGGTCGGCACCGAGGACGCCGTGCGCGCCGCCGTCGAGCGCCGTGCCCGGCGGGCGAGCGGCCTGCGGCAGCGGCTCGCAGCCGACGTAAACGACTCGTGACCGGAGCGCGGGTTTGGCTAACTTGAGCGGCGTGGCAATCGAGGTCAGACCCGCGACGATCGACCGGTTCGACGACGTCGCGACCATGCTGGGGCCGAAGAACCCCACGTCGTCGGTGTGCTGGTGCCTGAGCCACCGGCTGGACTCGAAGACCAACCGGAGCCTGGTCGGCCCGGCCCGCGGCGAGTACGTCAAGCAGCTGTGCCGCCGCGACGTCTCGCCCGGCGTGCTCGCGTACGACGGCGACGAGGTGGTCGGCTGGGCGGCGGTCGCACCGCGGTCGGAGCTGCCGTTCTCCCGGTCCCGGCTGATCCCGCACGTCGACGACCTGCCCGTCTGGACGGTGTGGTGCATCAGGGTGCGGCCCGGCCACCGCGGCGGCGGCATCTCGCCGGCCCTGCTCGAGGGCGCGGTCGACTACGCCCGGTCCAACGGTGCACCCGCGGCCGAGGGCTACCCGGTCGACAACGAGGGCGAGAAGGTCGACACCACGATGGCGTTCGTCGGCACCCGCAAGCTGTTCGAGCGGTGCGGGTTCACCAAGATCGCGGACACCAGTGCGGTGGCGGGCGGCTTCCCGCGTGTGCTGATGCGCCGGCAGCTCGACGGCGGGGCCGTCTGAGCGTGGCGACCAACTGGGCCGGCAACGTCACCTACACGGCCGCCGACGTGCAGCGGCCGATCTCCCTCGAGGAGCTGCGCCGCACCGTCGTCGAGGCCGCTCGTGTTCGCGCCCTCGGCACCGGCCACTCGTTCACCCGGATCGCCGACACCACCGGCACGCTGCTCCGTCTCGACGGCCTGCCCCGCGAGATCGACGTCGATGCCGCCGCGGGCACGGTGCGAGTCAGCGCCGCGGTGCGGTACGGCGACCTCGGCCCGGTGCTGCGGCGACACGGCCTCGCGCTGCCCAACACCGGCTCGCTGCCGCACATCTCGGTCGCCGGCGCGGTCGCCACCGCGACGCACGGCTCCGGGACGGGCAACCAGGTGCTGGCCGGCAGTGTCCGTTCCTCGACCGTCGTGACCGCCGACGGTGAGCAGCGCACCGTGCGCCGTGACGAGGGCCAGGACCTCGACGGCTGGGTGGTTTCGCTCGGCCGGCTCGGCGTGGTCGTAGCGCTGGAACTCGACTGCGTGCCGGACTTCGAGGTCGCGCAGACCGTGGTCGAGCACGTGGACGAGGACGAGGTCGGTCGCCGCCTGGCGTCCGTGCTCGGTGCGGCGTACAGCGTCAGCGTCTTCACCGACTGGGCCGGGGAGGGCCGCACCCAGGTCTGGGTCAAGCAGCGGACGCCGGCCCAGGCGCCCACGGAGCTCTGGGGCGGCCGTCTCGCCGACGGTCCCCGTCATCCGATCGCGGGGATGCCGACCGAGCACACCACGCTGCAGATGGGGGAGCCCGGTCCCTGGGACGAGCGGCTGCCGCACTTCCGGCTGGAGTTCATGCCGAGCAGCGGTGACGAGCTGCAGTCGGAGTACTTCGTCGCGGCCCGGCACGCTCCGGCGGTGTGGTCGGCGCTGTGCGGCCTGCGCGAGACGCTCGCGCCCGTGCTGCAGGTCTCGGAGGTGCGGGCCGTGGCGCCCGACCCGTTCTGGCTCAGCCCGACCCGCGGCGAGGACGCCGTCGCCTTCCACTTCACCTGGACCTCCGAGGCGGACGCGGTGGCCGGGGCGGTCGCCGCGGTGGAGGGCGCGCTGGCCGGCTTCGAGGCTCGTCCGCACTGGGGCAAGGTGTTCCGCGCGTCGCTGACGCGGCTGGCAGAGCTGTACCCGCGGCTCGCGGAGTTCCGGGAGCTGGTGCGGTCGGTCGACCCGACGGGCAAGCTCGGCAACGACCTCGTCGATGGCTGGCTCGGCCTGGCCTGACCGCCGGCTCAGCCGAGCGAGCGCGCGGTGAGCATCCGGCGTACGACGTCGGCGCGCTCGTGCACCCGGTTGCGCACCACGTCGAGCACGTCGGGGTGCTCGGCGGCCGCGAGGACCCGGTCGAGGTAGGGCTCGTCGACCGCGACGACGGGGAACAGGCAGGCGGTGACGTAGCCGGCGAACTTCGACCCGAGGCGGGTGAGCCCCGGGAGGCACGCGGCGAACTCCTCGGTCAGCTCGCCCAGCACCGGCTCATGACCGGCCAGCCAGAACGCCTGGCTGACACCGCGGATGCCGGGGAAGCCGAGCCGCGCCGTGTCGGCGAACAGGGCGTCCCAGCCCTCGCGCTTGGCCGTGGCGTCCGGCCGGGCGACCCGCGCGGCCAGGGCGTTGCGCCACGCCTCGGGGTCCGGGTCGCGCTCCTGGAGAGCGTCCACCTCGTCGAGGTCGAGCCGACCGAGCCGGGCAAGCCGGGTGAGCCGTGCCCACTGCAGGGCGGTGTCGTCCGGGTGGTCGGCGGCCAGCCGGTCGAGGACGGCGAGCTGCTCGTCGGTCGTCGCGACGGTCGCAAGCCCACGGATCGCGGTCGGCCGGTGGTCCGGATGGTCGAGCAGGCTCACGGTCGTGTCGGCGAGCAGGGACGTGAGCCGTTCGCGATCGGCCGGAGAAGCCCACTGCTCGGCGGCCCCGGTGGCGAGGCGGAAGACCGGCTCGACGACGCTGGCCGCGGTCTCGGCGCGGAGCACGTCGACCGCACTGGTGACGAGGCGTTCTGCGCCGAGGAGGCCGCGGTACATCAGACCCCAGACAGTGGTGACCGCGAGTGCACGGTCAACCGCTCGAGGGAGCGAGCCGGCGTGCCGCGTGAGCAGCTCCAGCGACCGGTCGTCCGGGCGGACGCCGGCGAAAGTGTGGTCGCCGGCGTTGAGGAGCACCAGCGCGTCGGCGGGTACGTCGTCGATCCGCACCGGTCCGGTCGGCTCGAGGTCGTGGGTCGCGCGCAGCGTCAGCGCGCCATCCTCCACGTCGTACACCGCGACGTCGAGACGGTGCGGGAGCGGACCGCGACCGGCCGGCGGCTCGATCTCGACCACCACGCTCTCGCCGTCCCGACGCGCGGCGACCGGGTCGGGGCCGGCGGTCCCGAGCCAGCCGTCGACCCAGGGCGTGAGGTCGCGCCCGGCAGCCTGCTCGACGGCACGCACCAGGTCGTCGAGCGTGGTGTTGCCCCAAGCGTGCCCGGCGAAGTAGCCCTGGAGCGCAGCCACGAACGCGTCCTCGCCGGCGAGGTGCACGAGCTGGCGCAGCGCGGACGCGCCCTTGGGGTAGGTGATCGCGTCGACGGTGCTGCGGGTCGCCTCGACGTCGGGGATGCCGCGCCGGATCGGGTGCGTCGTCGGGGCCAGGTCGGCGGCGTACGCCCGCACCTTGTCGTCGACCGCGTCGGCCGCCCACACGTCGGTGAACTCGGTGACCCGCTCGGCAGCCCAGTGGCAGGCCCACTCCGCGAACGACTCGTTGAGCCACAGGTCGTCCCACCAGCGCATCGTTACGATGTCGCCGAACCACATGTGCGCCATCTCGTGCAGGAGGATCCGCGCGCGGCGCTCGCGCTGCGCGGCGGTCGGCGGCGTCCGGTAGAGCGCGGAGTCGATCCACGTCACGCAGCCGAAGTTCTCCATCGCGCCCGCGCCGAACTCCGGCACGAACACCTGGTCGTAGCGGTGCTGGGGGAACGGCAGCGCGAACTGCTCCCCGAAGAACGCCAGCCCGGCGGCCGTGGTCTCGAACAGCTCCTCGGCGTCGCGCTCGAGCACGTCGGCGAGCGAGCGGCGGCAGTACAGCCCGAGGTCGTGGCCGCCGCGCTCGCTGCGCAGCTCGTGGAATGGGCCGGCGTTGCAGACGATGTTGTACGTCGACAGCGGCGGCGTGTCCGCGAACCGCCACGTGCGCGTCGCCCCGTCGCCGGCGACCTGGGCGTCGCCGGTGTTGCTCGTCGCCGTCCATCGCTCCGGTACCAGCGCCGTGATCGCGAAGACCGCCTTCAGGTCCGGCTGGTCGAAGCAGGCGAACACGCGCCGCGCCTCGTCCGGCTCGAACGTGGTCCACACGTAGACCTCGCCGTCGGCCGGGTCGACCACGCGGTGCACGCCAAGCGCGCTGGAGGTCTCGCGCTGGACCGAGCGCACTTCCAGCTCGTTGTGCTCGGCGAGACCGGTGAGCCGGATGCGGTCGCCCTCGACCGCGTCGGCGGGGAGCGGCGTCCCGTTGAGCGTCATGTCGACGACCTCGGCCTGGCAGTCCAGGAACGTGGCGGCGCCGGGCGTCGCCCGGAACGTGATCCGGGACGTCGTCCGGAGCACGTCGCCGTCGAGCAGGTCGGTGAAGTCGAGCTCGACGTCGTACCGCTCGACCTCGAGAAGCGCCGCGCGCTCCGCGGCCTCGGTCTGCTTCAGGCTCGTGCGTGCGCTCACGCCGAGGAACCTACGTGACGTGTTTCGGCGGACACCGCGCGGTCGCGGCGGTAGCCTCGGCCGTCCGCGAGGACGGGCCTCGCGGACGGGGGAGCGAGGTGGGTCGTGCCGGTCCTCATCCCGGAGTCGCCGTCGTTCACGACTCCGAGCGAGCACCAGGTCTGGAAGCTCCTGCGCGAGCAGCTCGGCCCCGACGACCTGCTGATCAGCGGCCAGCGGATCTCCGCCCGCGACAAGGACCACGAGATCGACATCTGCGTGGCGTTCGCCGACGGCGGCATCGTCGTCGTGGAGGTCAAGGGCGGCCCGGTCTGGTACGACGACGGCTGGTGGATCGACCGGCGGGGGAGCGTGCAACGGATCGACCCGATCACCCAGGCGCGCCAGTCGCAGTACGCCCTGCGCGAGTGGCTCGACCGCGACCCGCGCTGGGGCCGGCGGTCCGGCCTGCGCTGGGGACACGCGCTGGTGCTGCCGCACACCTTGGTCTCCGACGACTTCGCGACGCCCGACGCGCAGCGCTGGCAGGTCGCCGGCCGCGACGACCTCGACGGGCTCGCCGACTTCCTGCGCCGGGTGGTGACCGAGCAGACCAGCAACAAGCGGCTGCTCACGCTCGACGACATCGACGCGCTGCGCGAAGCCCTCGCCGGACGCGGGCTCCCGCAGCGCGACCTGATCGGGTTCGTCGCCGAGCGCGACGACGAGGTGGAACGGCTCAGTGCCGAGCAGGCGGTGATCCTGCGGGCGGCGCGGCTGCTCAACCGCGTGGAGGTGCGCGGCGGCGCCGGCAGCGGCAAGACCTGGCTGGCCGTCGAGCAGGCACGGCGGCTCAGCAAGGAGGGCAAGCGCGTCGCGCTGACCTGCTACTCCCGCGGCCTCGCGGCCTGGCTCGAGCGCCGGGTCGCCGCGTTGCCGCGCCGGGAGCGTCCGGCGTACGTCGGGACGTTCCACAACCTCGGCGTCGAGTGGGGCGCACCGACCGGCAGCGAGGACGACAGCCACTTCTGGGAGGTCGAGCTGCCGACCCGGATGGTCGACCTCGGCCGCGAGCAGCCCGAGGGGCGGCTCTACGACGCCCTGGTGATCGACGAGGCGCAGGACTTCGCCGACCTCTGGTGGCCGGCCGCGCTCGCCGCGCTCAAGGACGAGGAGACCGGTGGGCTGTTCGTGTGCACCGACGAGGGGCAGCGGGTGTTCTCGCGGTACGGCGGACCACCGCCCGGCCTGGTGCCGCTGGTGCTCGACCAGAACCTCCGCAACACCCGCCAGATCGCCGAGAGCTTCTCCACGCTCGCGCCGATCCGGATGCGGCTCGGCACCGCGCACGGCCCGGACGTCACGTTCGTCGAGTGTGCGGCCGCCGACGCCCTCGACGTGGCCGAGGACCACGTCGACTGGATGCTCGACCAGGGCTGGCGTCCCGAGGACCTCGCCCTGCTCACGACCGGGTCCCGCTCGGCAGAGCAACGGCTGCGGCAGGAGGCCGGCGCGGAGGCGTACTGGAGCACGTTCTGGGACTCCGACCAGGTCTTCTACGGGCACGTGCTCGGGTTCAAGGGGCTGGAGCGGCCGGCGGTGATCCTCGCGCTGAACGAGCAGACGATCAGCGAGCGGTCCAAGGAGCGGCTGTACGTCGGCCTGTCGCGGGCGCGCGACCAGCTGCTGGTCGTGGGCGATCCGGAGTTCGTCGCGAGCGTCGGGGGACCGGCGGTGCTGCGTCACCTGCGCGGCGGCTGACCTGCTGGTTTCCGGATCTGCCGGGAAATGTCGGTGGTCGGGCCTAACGTGGTCTCTACAGGGTCGGTCGGGGGGCCGGCCCGGGGGTCGATCGGGGGGTTCGATGAGCATCTTCTGGACCGTGGACGCCGCGGCGGAGCAGGGGTGGGCGGCGTTCCGCCGGCGGCTGGCCGACCACGTCGCGGCGCTGGCCGACGACGACATCCTGATCGTCGAGACCGAGAGCGTCGCGGCCGATCCCGACGTCGACGACCTGGACGGCACCGAGCCCTACGTGCAGTTCCTGGCGTACGGCGGCGGCCGGATCCACGCGGAGGTGTCGTCCAACGCGTGGCTGCGGCCGGGCCGGCAGCTCGACGAGGCGTCCGTCCACGCGCTCCTCGCGCTCGGCTGGACGGCACCGGCAGACGAGGACGAGGACGACGACGGCGGCAACTTCACCGCGGACGCGCGCACCAGCGAGGCGGACCGGCTGGCGGAGATGGCGGTCGCGGCTCTGCGCGACGTGTTCGGCGTCCCGCACCCGGCGTTCCTGCTGGCCGACGGGCTCGAGGTGCAGCCCGGCACCGGCCGGTATGTCGAGCGGACCGCCCACGAGGCCGACATCGCCTCGGTGCCCGACGACGAGCCTCTCGCCGTCCACCCGGCCGACCGCGACGAGCTGGTCGCGCTCGTCGACAGCGCGCTGACGCCGGTCTTCGGCCACGCGCCGCAGCACGACGAGGACGGCGACATCCCGGTGATCGCCGACAACGCGGTCGTGTACGTCCGCGTTCGCCAGGACATGCCGGTGGTGGAGATCTTCTGCCGGGTCGTGCGCGACGTCGCCGACCACGACGCGGCGCTTTTCGAGGTCAACGAGCTCAACAACGAGCACCCGCTGATCTCGTTCGCCGTCGTCGGTGACTCGGTCATGGCCGAGACGCACATCCCCGCGCTGCCGTTTGCGCCCGCGCACGTGCGGGACCTGCTCGACATGATGTGCCGCTGCGTGGACAAGGTGGCACCCGCGCTGGCGCGGCGGGTCGGCGGTCGGGTCGAGCTCGGGGAGCCGGACCCGGAGGACGTCGATGAGATGGCGGACGTGGACGACGTCGATGACGACGCCGAACCAGGTCCGCCCGCGGAGCCTGGGGACGTACGGCCGCGCCGTGCGACCGACGTACCACTGCCGGGCATGGACGAGGTCTCGCCGGAGGGTCCGGGGCTCTTCGACGCGGGCTACTCCTGGCCCGACGGCGGCCGCGGGTGAGCGGCCGGACGGACTGGCCGACGCCCGGCACCTGCCCGGCCTGCGGCAGCCGCGACGTGCACGTGCTCGCCTACGGCATGCCGCAGCCGGAGGAGATGGCAACCGCGCCGGCGTACGTCTGGTTCATGGGCTGCGTCGTCGACGGCCCGGAGGACCGGCACTGCCTGCGCTGCCGGCACCGCTGGACGGCGACGCCGGCCTAGCTCAGTCGCAGTTGTCGCAGATCCCGGTCGCGGGCAGCGCCATGAAGCAGGTCGGGCAGATCTTCGGGGCGACCTCGGCCGGCTTGGTGCGCTTCGGGGTCGCCGGGGCGGGAGCCCGCTTGGCGCGGGGAGCGGCCGCTGCCCGTGGCGTGCGCGGCGCTTTGGCAGTCGAGGAGGACGGCCGCGAGGACGTCGCGGATGCTCGCGCCGTGGGGCGCGGGACGTTCGCCATCGCGTCCTCGTCGACGACCACGTCGAACCCGAGGCCGGACAGCACGCGGGCTACCAGCGGCTCGTCCAGGTCGGCCGGCTCCAGGCTGCGCCCCGACGCCTGCACGTAGGCCACGCCCAGCACCGCGATCGGGTCGAACTCCTGCCCGCCGTACCAGAGCGTGGACGCCCGCGCCCGCCGGAAGCGGTAGCGCGCCAGGAACTCCGACGGCCCGAGCCGCACCCCTTCGTCGAGGACGGCGGAGACGTGGGAGCGGGCGACGAGGGACCAGTCGGGCATGGCCCCAAGCCTAGGCGCGGACACCGGGTGGCGATTCGTGGGTATCTCTCCTAGCGTGACCCCGATGTCCGACCACGACCTCGGCGGGCCGGCACCGCTCGCACCCTCGACCGCCTACCTGGACCGGATGGAGGAGGAGACCGCCCGACGCGCCGCGCGCACGTCGCCGATCGACTCCCCGTACGCCGGGGCTCCGGAGGAGTCGACGAAGGCTCTCGGCAAGCACGTCGACGACCTCGCCGGCGACCTCCACGACCTCGTCCACGCGCTGCACGCCGACCCGGAGACCGCGTTCGCCGAGCACGCCTCGGCCCGTCGCATCGCCGACCTCCTCGCCCGGCACGGCATCGACGCCACCGTCGGAGTGCACAGTCTCGACACCGCTGTCCGTGCCGAGGTGGCCAGCCCTGGCTTCGACCCGGCGCGGCACCGCACCATCGGGATCCTGGGGGAGTACGACGCGCTGCCCGGGATCGGGCACGCCTGCGGCCACAACGTCATCGCGGCGACCGCCGTGGGCGCGACCGTCGCGCTGCAGCGCCTGCTCGCGGTCGACGCCTCGGCGTTCGAGGGCCGCGTGGTTTTCCTCGGCACGCCGGCCGAGGAGGGCCACACCGGCAAGGAGTACATGGCGCGCGAGGGAGCCTTCGACGACCTCGACGCCGCGGTCATGGTGCACCCGTACGGCGAGGACGTCGCCGAGCAGGTCTGGCTGGGCCGGCGCGTGCTGACGGCGACGTACACCGGGTCCTCGGCGCACGCGAGCGCCCAGCCGTTCATGGGGCGCAACGCGCTCGACGCGGCGAGCCTGGCCTACCAGGGCATCGGCCTGCTGCGGCAGCAGATCCTTCCCGTCGACCGCGTGCACGCGATCCTCACCGAGGGCGGCGCGCGGCCGTCGATGATCCCGCAGACCGCGCGGCTGGAGCTCTACGCGCGCTCGAAGTACCCGGAGACCCTCAAGGACCTGAGCCGGCGGCTCGAGGACGTGCTCCGCGGTGCCGCGCTGATGGCCGGCGTCGAGGTCGACCTCGACTGGGACCCGCACCCGGCGTCGCTGCCGGTGCGCGGCAACGACCCCCTGACCGAGCGGTGGGCGGTGGCCCAGCAGGCGCGTGGCCGGCGGCCGCTGCCGTACGGCGTGCTGTCCGAGACGATCGCGGCGTCTACCGACTTCGGCAACGTCAGCTACCGGGTCCCGGGCATCCACCCGCTGATCAAGATCTCCGACCTCGGCACCGCGCTCCACACCGAGGAGTTCGCGACCGCGGCCGGCTCGGCCGAGGCGGAGCGGGCCGCTACCGACGGCGCCTACGGACTCGCGGCCACCGCGCTCGACTTCCTGGTCGACGACGACCTGGCCGCGGCAGTGAAGGAGGATTTCGAGCGCGCCGGCGGTGCCATCGACGTCGCGCACTACTTCGACTGAGCTCGACCGACCACCGCACGACGATCGACTGACGCACCGCATCCATCTCGGGAGACGCGCCTCATGTCAGACCAGCACACCACCACCGCCGAGCCGAAGGTGTTCGGCGACCGGTTCCTGAACGCCATCGAGCGGGCCGGCAACCGGCTGCCGCAGCCGTTCAACCTGTTCCTGTACCTGTTCCTGCTCGTCGGGGTGATCTCGACCGCGCTGGCCTGGGCCGACGTCAGTGTCACCGTGCCCGGCAGCGACGAGCCGATCGCGATCCAGGGACTTTTCACCGGCACCGGCCTGGCCTGGTTCACCGCGAACCTCGGCACGAACTTCATCGAGTTCCCGCCCCTGGTCACGGTGGTGACGATCCTGTTCGCCATCGGCATCGCGGAGAAGACCGGTTTCCTGTCCGCCGGCATCCGCCGGGCGATCGGTGGGGCACCGCGCTGGCTGCTGCCGTACGCCGTCGGCTTCGTCGGGGTCATCGGTTCGGTGATGGCCGACGCCGCCTTCGTGGTGATCCCGCCGCTGGCCGCGATGGCGTTCAAGGCGTCGGGCCGGCACCCGATGGCCGGCCTGCTGGGCGGCTTCGCCGCCGTGGGCGCGGGCTACTCGACGAGCGTCTTCCCGACGTCGCTGGACGCGCTGTTCGCCGGCATCACCACCGCCGTCGTACCGACCGTGCCGGCGCTCGAGCAGTTCGCCGCGCCGGTGAACCCGCTCTCGAACTACTTCTACAACGTGGTCGCCTCGGTCGTGCTGTCGATCGCCGCCGGCCTCGTGATCGACAAGGTGCTCGAGCCGCGGATGCGGCGGCTCGACGTGCCGCGCGACGAGATCGTCGACGAGGACGAAGACGGTACGGCGGTGCGCGACAGCGCGGAGGTGACGACCGAGCTGACGCGCGACGAGAGCCGCGGGCTGCGGGCCGGGATCGTCGCGGTCCTGGTCGTCGCCGTGGTCATGCTGGTCGCCGTACTGCTGCCGTCGTCTCCATGGCGCAACGAGGACGGCGGCTTCCTGCCCGAGTCGCCGCTGCTCGACTCGATCGTGTTCGTGATCTTCACGTTCTTCGCGGTCGGCGGCTTCGTCTACGGAAAGGTCGCGCACACGATCGACGGACTCGGCGACGTGCCGCGGCTGATGGGCGAGGCGGTACGCGACATGGTCCCGTTCATCGTGCTGGCGTTCGTCCTCGGCCAGTTCATCGCGCTGTTCGACTGGTCCGGCGTGGGCTCGGGCCTCGCGGTCGCCGGCGCCGAGGGGCTGAAGTCCATCGGGCTCACCGGCATTCCGGTGATCCTGCTGTTCGTCCTGCTGTGCTCCGTGCTGAACCTGTTCATCATCTCCGGGTCGTCGATGTGGACGCTGATGGCCGCGGTGTTCGTGCCGATGTTCGGGCTGATCGGCTACGAACCGGCGTTCGTGCAGGCGGCGTTCCGGATCGGAGACTCGGCGACGCAGATCATCACGCCGCTGAACCCGTACATGATCGTGCTGCTGACCTTCGTCCGCCGCTACGAGCCTCAGGCCGGTCTCGGCACGCTGATGGCGCGGCTGTTCCCGTTCGTGATCCCGTTCTGGGTGCTGTGGGCGCTGATCCTGCTGGTGTTCTACGGCTTCGACCTGCCGCTGGGCCCGGGCAACGACATCATGGTGCAGCGCTGAGGCGTCAGCCCCAGGCGCTGGCGTCGGTCGCGGCCGGGTGCAGCACGCGCGGCCGCAGCCGGACGCCGGGCATGGGTGGCGCGGGAAGACGCTGGGTCGGTCCGGCGTACCCCTGCACCTGGCCGAACCGGTCGGACCCGGCCTCCCACGCCTCGCGCGCGGCGACGATGTCCTCGTGGCTGCCGCCGACAAAGTTCCACCACATCACCAGGTCGTGCTCGTACGGCGTGCCCCCGAGCAGCATCGCGCGCGCCGGTGAGTCCGCGTCGTTGGTGATCGTCAGCCGGTCGCGGCCGGGCGGCAGGTAGCCGATCTGGGCGCGCTCCACCGGCGTGCCCTCGAGCCGGACGGCGTCGCCGGTGTCGACGAGCAGTCCGTGTTCGTGGGTGGGGTCGACGTCGAGGGTCACTGTGGCGGCGGCCGGGAGCACCAGCTCAGCGCCGAGCAGCGGTGAGTACGTCGTGAGGGGAGAGGTGGCGCCGGCGAGCGTCCCGAGCATGACGCGCACCGTGGTGCCGTCGACGTGGACGGGCTCGGGCACGTGGTGGTCGAACGCACGCGGCACGTCGCGCGCCTCCGGCGGCAGCGCCACCCACAGCTGGACGCCGTGGAGCGTGGTCGTGCCGGGCGTCGACACCTCCGAGTGCGCGACGCCGTGGCCGGCGGTCATCAGGTTCAGCTCACCCGGCCGCACGGTCGCGACCACACCGACGGTGTCGCGGTGCTGGATCTCGCCGGTGAAGAGCCAGCTCACCGTCTGCAGCCCGGTGTGCGGGTGCGGGGGCACGTCCATCCCGCCCGTGGCCGCGACGTCGTCGGGGCCGTAGTGGTCGACGAAGCACCACGCCCCGATCAGCGACCGTTGTCGCTGGGGGAGCGTGCGCCGTACCGTCATCGCTCGCGGCCCGCCCAGCGGCACTTCCCGGGCGGTGATCACCTCGACGTCGCTCATCTGGCCATCGTGGCACGCGTCGGCCCGCCTGTGACATGCCGTGGGCATGGCGTGCCGAGCGGTCCAGCGGGCACGGTGGGGCCATGGCCGAGCGTCGACGCTTCGTGGTGCAGCGGCACCGCGCCACCAGCGACCACTACGACCTGCGCCTCGAGGTCGACGGCGTGCTGGTCAGCTGGGCGGTGCCGAAGGGCCCGACGCTCGACCCCGACAAGCGACGTACGGCGTTCAAGGTCGGCGACCACCCGATGGAGTACGTCCACTTCGAGGGCGTCATCCCCGAGGGCACGTACGGCGGCGGCGACGTCATCGTCTGGGACACAGGCACGTGGGAGCCGGCCGGCACCGACGACCCGGCCGAGGCGATCGAGAAGGGCGAGCTGCACGTCGACTTCTACGGCGAACGGCTGGCCGGACGGGTCGCGCTGGTGCGGCGCGGGGAGCAGAGCGACCGGGAGCAGTGGCTCCTCGTGCACAAGCACGACGAGCACGCCGTTCCCGGATGGGACCCGGACGACCACCCGACCTCGGTGCTGACCGGGCGCACCAACCAGGAGGTGCTCGAGGCGCGCGACCGGGTCTGGCTGTCGGACCGTCCGGCCGAGATCGCCGAGGTGGTACGTCGCCCGCCCGAGGAGGAGATCGAGGCCGCCCTGACGGAGCTGGACGAGCTCGGCCAGCAGGGCACCTGGCACGTGCACAGGCGGACGCTGAAGGTCACGAACCTCGACAAGGTGCTGTTCCCCGCGCGCGACGGCGGCGAGCCGGTGACGAAGCGTGACCTGCTGCGTTACGCGGCCCGGATCGCGCCGACCGTGCTGCCCTACGTTGAGGGCCGCCCGATGAACCTGCGGCGCTACCCCAACGGCGCCGACACCAAGGGCTTCTGGCACAAGGAGCGCCCCAGCCACGCGCCGGATTGGGTCGACGCATGGGACAACCCCGACGCCGATCCGGGAGAGACCGAGACCTACTCGGTGTTCAACGAGCCGGCCGCGATCGTGTGGGCCGCCCAGTTCGGCGCCCTGGAGTGGCACGCCTGGACGTCACTGACCGACCAGCCGCACCGTCCGACGTACGTCCTCTTCGACATCGACCCCGGCGAGCAGACCACGTGGCACGACGTGCTCGCGCTGGCGCGGCTGCACCGCACGGCGTTCGAGCACATGGACGTGCGTGCGTACCCCAAGGTCACCGGCAGCCGCGGCATCCAGATCTGGATGCCGATCCGCCGCGGCCCGTCGTTCGACACCACGCGCGCCTGGGCGGAGCAGGTCTCGCGCACCGTCGGCGCCGTCATGCCCGACCTCGTGAGCTGGAAGTGGGAGGTGAAGGCCCGCGGCGGCAAGGCCCGACTGGACTACACGCAGAACGCGATCAACAAGACCCTCGTCACGCCGTACAGCCCCCGCGCCCGCCCCGGCGCCCCCGTCTCCGTCCCGATCACCTGGGACGAGCTCGACGACCCCGACCTCCGCCCGGACCGGTGGACCATCCACGACGTCCCCGCCCGCCTCGCCGAGGTCGGCGACCTCTTCGCCGGCGTCCTCGACCACGACCAGCGCCTGCCCAAGCTCACCTGACCCCTCACCCGGCTCGCCTCCTCATACGGGCAGGCCCTTCGGGCGATTCCGCCGAGGGGTCAGTAATTCAGCCTCATGGGCGGCGTGTCGAGACACAACTGACCCCTCGGCCGGGGCCGAGGGGTCAGTGAGTGGGCCGAAGCCCTGTCCAGGATGGAAGGTAAGCGTCAGGAGACGGACCAGTAGCTGCGCGTGTCGTCGAAGGAGATCGACTCCTCGATGAACACGGTCGGGTCCTCCACGGCCGCCGCCGGGACGTCGAAGCAGACGTCGTACGTCGCTGTGCCGCCGTTGGTCAGGGTCGGGACGTCCATCGAGGGGCGGGCAACGACGGCGTCACAGGTCGACGAGTCGTAGTTGCGGGAGTCCGAGCCGGCGAGCTTCGTGGTCAGGTCGAGCCACGGGTCGC
The DNA here is from genome assembly GCA_036280235.1 of Nocardioides sp. Lineage (GTDB taxonomy): Bacteria > Actinomycetota > Actinomycetes > Propionibacteriales > Nocardioidaceae > Nocardioides_B. Next base: position 11,366 of record DASURB010000009.1, on the reverse strand, counting down.
CCTCCTTGTCCCCGACGTACGTGACGTCGAGGGTGACGAGAACGTACTGACCCTTCGGCTTCGAGTTGAACTCGTTGACCTTCAGCAGTGCCTTGGTTGCGTCCAGGTTCACGACTGTGACGGCCACCTCGTACTCCCTGCCGACCTGCGCGACTGCGCCAAGAGCCAGGGCGTCGGCCTCGGCCGCCTTGTCGTCCTCGGACTTGGCGACCTCGCCGTCGGCAGCGTCCTCGATCGCGTCGCTGACGCCGTCGAGGACGGACACGTAGTAGGCCTGGCTAGCCAGGACGCCGACCAGCGACAGCACGCTGAGCAGAATCGCCGCGAGTGCCATGCCCTTGCCCGCGGACTTGCCCTTGCGCGCCCGGAGGAACGCGGGGACCGCCAGCACGAGGCCGATGAGGCCGAGGAAGAAGACCAGGTTGTTGACGATCGGCACCCAGCAGAGAAGCAGCGAGACGATCGCGACCACCAGGGCCGTGATGGCCAGGCCGCGTCCGCCGCGCTTGGGCTGGGGCTCCGGAGTGCCCGGAGTGGAGGTGTGCTCGGTGAGCAGAGTCATGGAACGAACTCCCGGTTAAGACAGTGATGGCCCTGGGAGCATCGGCGCGCTTCGGGCCGGGTAAAGGGAAATCACTTTGGGACCGGGGAGTCCGGCTTATCCGCGCCGCGGAGTACGGCGAGGAGTCACAGAATCAGCCTCTTGGGCGGCGTGTCGAGACACAATTGACCCCTCGGCCGGGGCCGAGGGGTCAGAGAGGCTGCGCCGCGGACCCGGTGGGTCAGGGCGCCCGGGGCGGGGTGCGGGTGGACCCTGCGGCGCCACGCGAGCGGGCACGCGCGACGGCGCTCTTGATCCGGGCCTGGTTCTCGGGCTTGCGGGCCTGCTTCCACACCGTCCGTGCGATACCGATGGCGGCGGCGCTCCTCATGATCTTCATGAGTACGACGTACCCGCCCAAGGAGCACTCACGCGTCGCGCTGGTCACGTCCCGCCGGCGGCCGGCGAGGGGTCACTTGTGACGCGACACGCCGCCCACGAGCCTGAATTTCTGACCCCTCGGCGATGAGGCACGCAGGGCCGGGTCACGTGGTGGGCTGGGGGTGCGGTGGTGCAGATGGCGGTTTCAGGGACGGGTGGTCGGGTACCGACCGGAGCCGACGAACTTTCCCAGCACGCGAGGAGGCCGCCCACCATGACGGAGCAGCCGGAGAACCTGTCCGAGCAGATCGGCACGGACCCCGCTGTCGACAGCGACGGCCAGGCGCAGGACCAGGAGCTCTACCACGGCTACAGCGTCGACGACGAGACGCAGCCGCAGAGCACGCAGGACAGCCTGACCGACGACCGCGACCTGCCCGAGCCGCTCGACGAGGGCTACTCGCCGCCGGAGAAGTGGTCGGTCGCGCAGGGCTACGGCAACACCCCGCTCGAGGAGCAGACCGGCGAGTCGCTCGACCAGCGGCTGCGCCAGGAGGAGCCGGAGCCCGACCCGTACGACGCCGCGGCGCAGGCCGACGAGGACGTCTCGGGCGAGGTCGGCGAGGACCGCGCCGGGCGGCTGGTCGCCGACGACGAGGGCACCCACGAGGACACCGAGAAGGACCTGGTCGCCGAGGACGTCGGCATCGACGGCGCGGCCGCGTCGGCCGAGGAGGCCGCCGTCCACGTGATCCCCGACGAGGAGAGCTGAGCCGCCCGCGGCTGCTGGTCGTCCCGGGCCTGGGTCTGGGTGCGCGCTCCTGGGCGCCGACCACACAGCTGCTGGACGCTGACAGCGACGTCCTCTCCCTCCCCGGGTACGGCGTACGCGGAAGGAGCCACGAGCCGCTGAGCCCCGACGCCCTCGCACGAAGCGCCGTCGAGTCGCTGCCACGAGGAGCGCCGCTCGTGCTCGCCGGACACAGCGCGAGCTGCCAGGTCGTCGCGCACGTCGCGGCCGAAGCGGGCGACCGGGTCGCGGGACTCGTCCTGGTCGGGCCGACCACCGACCCGGCCGCACGCACCTGGTCGGCGCTGGTGCGGCGCTGGCTGCGCACCGCCCGCCGCGAGGACCCGCGACAGGTGCCGGGGCTGGTCCGTCAGTACGCCCGCACCGGCCCGGCCACGATGGCGCGCGCGATGGACGCCGCCCGCCGGGACCGCCTCGAGCAGACCCTCGATCGGATCTCCTGCCCGGCGCTCGTGATCCGCGGCCGGCACGACGCCATCTGCGACGAGAGCTGGGCACGGACCGTCACGGACATGGCCCCGACCGGCTCCCGCGCGGTCACGCTGCCGGCCGGCGCGCACATGGTGCCGTCGACGCACGGACCGCTCGTCGCCGCCGAGATCGCGACCTTCCTGTCCGAGCTCCGCTAGCGAGTGGACGACTCGCGCACCACGAGCCGGGTCGGCAGCGTGATCGTCTTCGGCGGGCTGGCGTCTCCGGCGAGCCGCTGGAACAACATGTGCGCGCCCTGCGCCCCCAGAGCCGCGGGGTCCTGCGCGACGACCGTGATCGCCGGGTCCAACAGGTCCGCGAGCTCGAAGTCGTCGAAACCGACCAGCGCCAGCCGGAGCCCGGCCGAGCGCATCGCGCGCAGCGTCGCGACCGTGACCCGGTTGTTGCCGGTGACCAGCGCGGTGACCGGCTCGTCGCCAGACGCCCACGACGTGAGCGTCCCGGCCAGCGTCGCCGGCTCGTGCGGACCCATCGCCACGAGGTCGTCCAGCAGACCCAGCGCTGCGGTCGCGGTGCGGAACCCGTCGAGCCGACGGGCCGCGGTCCAGAACGAGGCATCGTCGCCGAGGAAGCCGATCCGCCGGTGCCCGTGCGCGGCCAGGTGCTCCACCGCCGTGCGGATGCCGCCCTCGTTGTCGGCCAGGAACGTGTCCGCCCGCACTCCGTGAGCCGGCCGGTCGAGGAACACGATCGGCGTTCCTGCGGCGTCGGCGTGGCTGATCCAGGCGTGGTCGGAGTCGGTGGGCACGACGAGCAGCCCCGACACCCGACGCGACAGGAACGCGCTGGTGAGGATGCGCTCGCGGTCGGCGTACCCCTCACCGGACCCCGTCATCAGCAGGTGCCCGTGCTGGCGCGCGACGCGTTCCACCGCCCCGGCGAGCGTCGAGTAGAACGGGTTGCCCAGGTCCTCGACGACCAGGCCGACGGTGTCGGTGCGGCCGCGGCGCAGCTGGCTCGCGCCGTCGTTGCGCAGGAAGCCCAGCCGGCTGATCGCGTCGTCGACCCGCTGCCGCGTCTCCGGCCGCACGTTCGGCTCGTCGTTGACCACCCGCGACACGGTCTTGACCGAGACCTTGGCCAGCCGGGCGACGTCGCTCATCGTGGGTCGCCCTGGGGCCGCCGTCGTCACACCGCCAAGGCTGCCGCCCGGGGGGAGTGGAATCAAACGCGGCTCGCGGGTCGTCAACGCCCACCTGCGAGGTGGCGCGCGAGGAGCGTGAAGAACTCGTCGGCGAGCACGATCTCGAAGCGGTCGTCGAGCAGGTCGACGAGCTCGACGACGTCGGACGGCCGCCACGACCACGCGTTGACCGCCCCCGCGACGAAGTACGGCCAGCCGCCGTCCCAGTCCTGGACGAGGCGGAGCAGCCCGTCGCGGTACGCCGCCGGACCGCCGACCGGATACAGGTTGCCGATGACCGGCACGCCGGCGTACGACTCCAGCAGGTCGCCGGTCTCCCACGACTGCACGATGCCGCGCACCTGCGTGCGCCTCGCGTACTCCGTGACCACCTCGCGCGAGAACGGCACCCATCCCGGTCCGTCGGTGCGGCGCTGGTTGTAGGCGTAGACAAGGTCCATCCCGGTGGCGTCGAGGTAGCGCCCGGTGACGTCGAGGTACGACGTCACCGCCTCGCGCGGCCAGGAGTCGAGGTAGGTGTAGCCGGCCCCGGACGGACCGGCGATCAGCAGGTCGTTGGCGGTCGCGGTGCGCTGGTAGTGCGCGAGCAGCGCCGGCCCGATGTCGCGCAGCACGGGGGAGACGGTCCAGTTCATCGGCGCCTCACCGCGCCGCGGGTCGTCCCAGATGTCGCGCATGCGCCGCTGGCAGTACTGGACGTTGTCGCCCTCGCCGAACGTCAGCGTCAGATACACCTTGTCCTGCAGCGACGAGCGCCGCGGCCGGCGCACCTTCGACGAGACCTTCGCCTCGACTCCGGCGTGGACGGTGCCGTTCATGTAGAAGTCCGCGGGCAGCACCTCGACCGAGTGCTGCGACGCCAGGTCGACGCCGGACCACTCGCCCTGCACGTCGTCGGAGAACCAGCCGGCGTACGGCGTCGTCGGCGGTACGGCGTCGAAGATCTCGGTCAGCAAAGCCCCTGTCTCGCCGGCGGGCGGTAGCCAGGTGACCATGGCCCGCGTCGCGACGACGAAGTCGCGGAAGAACGGGAACGGCAGCTTCTGCGTCGGGGCGGTGTCGGTCGCGGTGACGACGTACTGGTTCCACATCTCGCATTGGACGACCAGCGTGCTGGTGCCCGCGCGCGGTACGAAGCGGTAGACGAAGAACCCTGATCCGTCCGCGAACCGGTTGCCCTCGCCGCCGATCTGGGAGCGGGAACCGTCGAACAGGAACGGCTCCTCGGCCGCCGTGCCCGGCTCGAACCGCGCCACCTCGCCCTGCTCGTCGCGCACGACGACGTGCCGCACTGACGCGCCCCAGCCGTCGCCGGTGAACGCGTCGGCGAACCGCAGGAAGACCTCGCCGGTGCCGGCGGCGACCTCGGTCGAGAGGTCGAAGGTGTAGGTGCCGCGGTTGGACGAGTCGCGGATCTGCCTTGTCTCGCGGGCGATCTCGCGCCACTGCACGCCGGGCGTGCTCTCGGTCGTGGTCGGCGGCAGGCCCGCCAGCAGCCGGTGCGTGCAGCGCGGGAACAGCTGCTCGAGCTGCCAGCGGTAGATCGCGAGCCGGTCGTCCTCGAACCGCCCGCGCAGGTCGTCGACCACCGGCAGCCCCAGCGCCTCCACGTGCGACGGGTGCGCGACCACGGCGTCCTCGAGACCGGCCAGCGTCGTGGCCACGTTGACCGAGTCCGGCACCGCGGGGTCGTAGACCACGGCACCGCGGACCTCCGAGCGGAACCGGTCGACCAGCGAGAGGGGCTCGGTGACGGGGGAGTGCCGCACTCCCGAGTCACGCAGCCACGTGTCGTCGACGGGGTCGAACGTGAGGTGGATCCGCGGCTGCCGGCGGTTCACGACGCCCTGCAGCGTGGTCAGCAGCAGCCGGTCCACCCGGTCGGTGCCGCGCACGTCGGCGGCCCAGAGTCGCTCCGGCGCGCGGAAGCGTGGCAGGAGCCGACCGGGCGTCCAGCGCACGCCGGACCCAGGGGGAGCCGCGATCGCGAGCGGGGGAGCGACGCCGCCCAGCGCGGTCGCGGCGAGGCTGCCGACGGAGACGGACAGGAACCGGCGACGGTCGATCATGAGCAGGCCTTCTTCCCGAGTGCGCCGAGCCTGACCGGCGGGATGACAACGTTGTCAAGCACCGCAACCTAGGGACGCCGAGTCGCAGCGTCAAGGCCCTGAAGGAAGCGGACCGGACAGTTTTGATGGGGATGGACCGGACTCTTGACAACGATGTCAACGTAGCGATTCAGTGACGACCGTCACCGCGACTCTCGGAGGTTCTCGGGCATGTCTCCTCAGCTTTCCGGCGCTCCATGGCGCCGTCTGCACTCCCTCAAGCTCCGCCTCGGGCGGGCCGGACGGGTCGGATCCGCGGCGGTCGCCGCCACCGCCGTCACTCTCGTCGGGCTCCCCGTCCTCACCCTCACCGCCGCTGGTAGCGCATCCGCCGCGCCGGCGGCTGGCTCGTTCCACAGCAGCTTCGAGGCCGACGAGCCGGCCCCGATCGAGAGTGAGACGGAGATCCGCCCCGACGGGACGCCCTGGAACGACGGGGTCACCGGGCGGACCGGCATCGCCATCCGCGGCGATGTCACCGACTACGTCGTCGAGGCCACCGGCACCGGCAGCAGCCCCGACAACGAGGGTCCGGTGAACCTGCACGACGGCGACGCCGGGAGCAAGTGGCTGACCCGCTCGGCGACCGGCGGCGCGACCTACCGGCTCAGCGACGCGGTCGTCGTACGTCGCTACTCGCTGACCGCGGCCAACGACGCCCCCGAGCGCGACCCGAAGGACTGGACCTTCCAGGGGTCGACCGACGGCACCACCTGGGTCGACCTCGACACCCGCTCCGGGCAGGACCTCGGCGAGCGCGCCGACACCACGGTGTTCGACTTCGACAACGACACCGCCTACCAGCACTACCGGTTGAACGTCACCGCCAACCACGGCGCCGACCTGCTCCAGCTCGCCGAGCTCCGGATCAGCAACGGCGACGACACCGAGCCGCCGGCCCGGCCGATGGTGACCGAGGTCGCCGACGGTCCGGCCGCGCCCTACACCGCCCGCTCGCGCGTCGGCTTCACCGGCGTGCAGAGCCTGCGGTACGGCGGCAAGGTCACCGGCGAGAACGGCGGCCACGCGTGGAACAAGCTCTACGGCGACGTCGACGTCCCGGTCACGCCGGCGACCGAGCTGTCCTACCGGATCTTCCCCAACATGAGCGGCAACGACCTGCGCTACCCGGCGACCTACGCCGCGGTCGACGTCGCGTTCACCGACGGCACCTACCTCAGCGAGCTCGGCGCCACCGACCAGAACGGCTTCGGCGCCTCGCCCCGCCAGCAGGGCGCGTCCAAGACGCTCTACGCCAACCAGTGGAACCACCGCAGCATCGCCCTCGGCGAGGTCGCCGCCGGCAAGACGGTCGACCGCATCCTCTTCGGGTACGACGCCCCCTTCGGCGACGCGCAGTTCACCGGCTTCCTCGACGACATCACGATCGTCGAGGCGGAGCCCGTGAACGCCGAGCGCCCGAGCGACTGGGTCGTCACGACCCGCGGCACCAACTCGACCGGCTCGTTCAGCCGCGGCAACAACATCCCGGCGACCGCCGTACCGCACGGCTTCAACTTCTGGACCCCGGTCACCGACGCCAACTCGCTGAGCTGGATCTACGCCTATGCCAAGGACAACGACGCGCAGAACCGCACCCGGCTCAAGGCGCTGGCGCTGTCCCACGAGACCAGCCCGTGGATGGGTGACCGGCAGACCTTTCAGGTGATGCCGAGCGTCGACACCGGCACGCCGACGGCCGATCGCGACAAGCGCGCGATGGCGTTCAGCCACGACAACGAGATCGCCAAACCGCACTACTACGGCGTCACGTTCGACAATGACCTGAAGGCCGAGATCACCCCGACCGACCACGCCGCGATCATGCGGTTCACCTTCCCGGGCGACCAGGCCAGCCTGGTGTTCGACAACGTCAACAACGACGGCGGCCTGACCATCGACCGGGCGTCCGGCACGATCAGCGGCTTCACCGACACCCGCAGCGGCCTGTCGGTCGGCGCCCGCCGGATGTTCGTCTACGGCGTGCTCGACAAGCCCGTCACCGACAGCGGCGCGCCGCTGGCCAACGACCGGCCCAAGGTCGGCGGCTTCGTCCGGCTCGACGCCGGCGCGGACCGCACGGTCGAGCTGCGCATCGCGACCAGCCTGATCAGCCTCGACCAGGCCAAGGCCAACCTCGCGATGGAGGTCGGCGACAAGTCGTTCGAGACCGTGCGAGACGCGGCGCAGTCGCAGTGGGACGACGTGCTCGACGTGATCGAGGTCGAGGGCGCGACGCCGACGCAGCTGACCACGCTGTACTCCAACCTCTACCGGCTCTCGCTCTACCCCAACTCCGGGCACGAGAACACGGGCAGCGCCGCCGACCCGGTCTGGAAGCACGCCAGCCCGGTCGCCGACAAGGTCGGCCAGGATTCCCCGACCACGACCGGCGCGAAGATCGTCGACGGCAAGATCTACGTGAACAACGGATTCTGGGACACCTACCGCACCACGTGGCCGGCGTACTCCTTCCTCTACCCGGAGAAGGCCGGCGAGATGGTCGACGGGTTCGTCCAGCAGTACCGCGAGGGCGGCTGGGTCTCCCGCTGGTCCTCACCCGGCTACGCCAACCTGATGACCGGCACCAGCTCGGACATCTCGTTCGCCGACGCGTTCACCAAGGGGGTCGAGGGATTCGACGCCGTCGACGCCTACGACGCTGCGGTCAAGAACGCCACCGTCGCGCCGCCGGGAGGCAACCCCGACAACACCGACGTGGGTCGCAAGGGGCTGCAGCAGAGCATCTTCCTCGGCTGGACGCCGAGCCAGGTGTCGGAGGGCGTCTCCTGGGCGCTCGAGGGCTACATCAACGACTACGGCATCGCCCGGATGGGTGAGCGGCTCGCCGCCGACACGACGCTGCCGGACGCCGACCGCGCCCGGTACGCCGAGGAGAGCCGCTACTTCATGGAGCGCGCGCGCCGCTACCGCGAGATGTTCGACGACAAGGTCGGCTTCTTCCAGGGTCGCGACGCCGAGGGCGAGTGGAAGTCCGCGCCCGCTGACTACGACCCCGAGGTGTGGGGTCACCAGCACGACTACACCGAGACCAACGGCTGGAACTTCGCCTTCCACGTGCCGTTCGACGGCGCCGGCCTGGCGAAGCTGTACGGCGGTCGCGACAAGCTGGCGAAGAAGCTCGACACCTTCTTCTCCATCCCCGAGTCCGGCACCAAGACCGGGTCGTACGGCGGCGTCATCCACGAGATGATCGAGGCCCGCGACGTCCGGATGGGCATGTGGGGCTTCAGCAACCAGGTGTCGCACCACATCCCGTGGATGTACACCCACGCCGGCCAGCCCTCGAAGACGCAGGCGATCGTCCGTGAGGTGCTCTCGCGGCACTACACCGGCAGCGAGATCGGCCAGGGCTACGCCGGCGACGAGGACAACGGCGAGACCTCGGCCTGGTGGGTCTTCAGCGCCCTCGGCTTCTACCCGCTGGAGCTCGGCTCGGAGCGGTACGCCGTCGGCTCGCCGCTGTTCACCAAGGCGACCGTGCACCTCGAGGGCGGCAACGACCTCGTCATCGAGGCGCCCGGCAACTCCAAGGACAACGTCTACGTCCAGGGCATGACCGTCGACGGCAAGAAGTGGGACAAGCCCTACCTGCCCCACGCCGCGCTGGCCGACGGCGGCACGGTTCGCTTCCAGATGGGCCCGAACCCCAGCAAGTGGGCCACCGGCAAGAACGCCGTACCGCCGTCGCCCAGCGACAAGGCCGACCCGCCGCTGTCCGACGCCACCGGCCAGGAGAAGGGCTCCGCGTCCGGCACCCCGGGCGCGCGCCGCCTCTTCGACAACACCTCGGGCACGGAGACGGACGTCGCCGAGGGCACCGCGGTTCGCTACCGCTTCACCGCCCGCCGCCAGGAGGTCAGCCGCTACACGTTGACCTCGGGCACCAAGGAGGGCACCGCGAGCTCGTGGACGCTCGAAGGCTCGGTGGACGGCGAGAAGTGGAAGACGATCGACACTCGGACCGACGAGGTCTTCCGGTGGAAGAAGCAGACGCGTCCGTTCGAGATCGCCAAGGACAAGGCGAAGGCCTACCGGCACTACCGTCTGACGGTCACCGGCACCAGCGCCCCGAACGCCTCGCTCGCCGAGATCGAGCTGTTCGGGACGCCGGCCAAGGAGCAGAGCGACCAGGAGTGGGTCGACGAGACCCTCGCCGGGATCGACCTCGGCGACACCTCGGCGCTGACCTCCGACCTCGACCTGCCGGGCGGCAAGTCGTTCTCGTGGAAGTCCGGCGACACCGGGCTGGTCACCGACGAGGGCCGCCTGGTGCGGCGTCCGGCGGTCGGTGAGGAGGCAGCGAGTACGACGCTGACGGTCACCGTCACCCGCAACGAGGCCAGCGGCACCCGCGACTTCACCGCCACGGTCGCGCCGTGGACGCAGGAGGAGTGGGACGCGACCGGCGTCGACCTGACGACGTCGTTCGAGTCCGAGCAGCCGGGCGTGATGCGCAACCGGTGGCTGCGCAACGAGGGCGTCGTGGAGTTCTGCTGCTCGATCGGCGGCATGGAGACCGTCGACGGCACCCCGCCGGCGGACAAGCCCAAGACCGGCAGCCGGATCCTGCTCTACTCCGGCAAGGCCGAGGGCGCCGGTCCGGCGACCGCGACCAACGCCGCGATCAGCGTGCCGGCCGGCACCTGGGTCCGCCCGAGCACGAAGCTGTCGTGGTGGGTGCTGCCCGAGGGCGGCAACGGCCGGACGAGCACGTTCGTCGCGATGGACCTGCAGTTCACCGACGGCACGTTCCTGTCCGACCTGCGTCCGCAGACCACCGACGGCCAGCCCGGCCACCCGACCGACCTCGGCACCCGGCTGATCAACGACACCTGGCAGCAGGTCGAGCTCGACGCCGGCGGCGCCGCGGCCGGCAAGCAGGTGCAGTCGATCGCGTTCACGTTCGCGTCGGGTGAGAACGACGGTCCCTTCCGCGGGTTCGTGGACGACGTGACGCTCGAGCGCCGGGTGGGTGGCCAGTGATGCGGGCTCGCATCGCGCTCGTCGCGGCCCTCTCCGCCGCGCTCGCGGCCGGGGGAGTGGTCTCGACGGGCTCGACCACCCGGGCGGAGGCGGCCGACGGCGTGGTCTCGACGAGCTCGACCACCCGGGACGGGGACCGGCTGATCGAACTGGTGAACCCGTTCATCGGCAGCCAGAACGACGGCAACACCTTCCCCGGTGCGGCCGTGCCGTTCGGGATGGTGCAGATGTCGCCGGACACCGGGCACAACGTCGGGTACCGCTACGACCAGGACCGGATCCGCGGCTTCTCCACGGTCCACCTGTCCGGTGTCGGCTGCGGGCTCGGCGGCACGCTGCCTGTCCTGCCGACGACGGGCGAGGTCACCGAGACCGACTACGGCCGGTACGCAACCCGCAAGGACGCGGACAGCGAGGCGGCGTCCCCGGGCTACTACACCGTGCGGCTCGCCGACAGCGACATCACGGCGGAGCTGTCGGCGACCGAGCGGACCGCGTGGCAGCGCTACACGTTCCCGGGCACCGACCGGGCCAACGTCATGGTCAACACCGGCCAGGCGCTGCACCGGGTCACCTCCAGCACCGTGCGCGTCGTCGACGACCGGACGCTGGTCAGCGAGGTCACCGGCCGCGGCTTCTGCCAGGACACCCGGCCCTACACGCTGCACTTCGTCACGAGGTTCGACCGGCCGTTCACCGGCCACGGCACGTGGCAGGGCGGCACCATCACGCCGGACAGCAGTGAGTCCAGCGCGGGGGAGCAGCGCAACGGCGCCTATGTCACCTTTGACGCAACCGACGACCGCGACGTCGAGGCTGTCACCGCGTTGTCGTACGTCGACACCGTCGGCGCGCAGAAGAACCTCGCCGCCGAGGGCGACA
>DASURB010000008.1:0-30671 GCA_036280235.1 Nocardioides sp. | reverse complement strand
CCTTGCCGCTCGCCGCGACGGCCATGTGGCCGCCGATCAGGAACGCCAGCCCGCCGAACATCTTCCGCTCGCTCAGCAGCGGCTCGTCCTGCACCGCCTCCCGGATGCGGTCCGCGAGCTCCTCGTCGTACGCCATGACGGCACCCTAGGCACGGCCGCCGACAGTCGCGACCGCAAGTAGAACCCAGGCTCAGACCAGCCCGGCGTCGTGCACGCAGATCGCGATCTGTACGCGGTTGGTGACGTCCAGCTTGCTGAACAGCCGCGAGATGTGCGCCTTCACCGTCGGCACGCTCAGGTGCAGCTCGCGCGCGATGTCGGCGTTGCTGAGGCCGCGGGCGAGGGCAAGCGCGACGTCGCGCTCGCGGTCGGTGAGGTCCGCGAGCCGTTCGCGTGCTTTCGTCGCGCGGTCGTCTCCGCCCAGGTCCTGCACCCGGGCGATGAGCTGCCGCGTCACGCTCGGCGACAGGATCGGGTCGCCGGCCGCGACCCGCCGGACGGCCTCGACGATCTGCTCCGGCGGCGTGTCCTTGAGCAGGAAGCCGCTGGCGCCGGCCGCGAGTGCGCGCACCACGTGGTCGTCGGCGTCGAACGTGGTCAGCACGACCACCTCCGGCGGCTGCGGCTGGGCCATCAGCCGCTCGGTGGCGTCGAGTCCGTTCATGATCGGCATCCGGATGTCCATCAGCACGACGTCCGGCCGCACCTCGCGGGCGCGGGCGACCGCGTCGGCACCGTCGGACGCCTGGGCGACGACCTCGAGGTCCGGCGCGCCGCCGAGGATCAGGGCCAGGCCGGCGCGCACGAGGGCGTCGTCGTCGACGAGCATCACCTTCACCGCTGCCACGGCAGCCACACCTCCAGCGCGAAGCGTCCGTTGCGGACCTGCCACCGCAGCGTCCCACCCGCGAGCTCCGCCCGTTCGGTCAACCCCACCAGGCCGAACCCGGGCTCGCCGTGGCGCCGGTGCCCGGGGGGCAGCGGGTTGTCGAGCCGCACGGAGACGCCGCTCTCGCGGTCGCCGGTGATGCACACCGTGGCGCGGGCGGCGCCGGCGTGCTTGCGCACGTTGGTCAGGCCCTCCTGAACGACGCGGTAGACGGTGCGGCCCACCTGCTCGGGCAGCACGGCCGCGTCGTCGACGGCGACGGTCAGGTCGACGGCCGTGCCGGAGGAGACGGCCTCGTCGACGAGAGCCGGCACGTCGGCGAGCGTCGGCTGCGGCTGGTCGGGCGCGACGCCGTTGTCCGAGCCGCGCAGCACGCCGAGGATCGAGCGGAGCTCGACCATCGCCTGGTGGGCGTTGTCCTGGATCACCCGCGCACTCGCGGCGACCTGCGCGCGGTCGAGGTCCTGGCGGTACGCGAGAGCGCCGGCGTGCATGGTGACCAGCGAGATGCGGTGGCCGAGCACGTCGTGCATCTCGCGGGCGATGCGCTCCCGCTCGGTGGCGCGTGCCTGCCCGACGCGCAGCGCCTGCTCGGTCTCGGCCCGGACCGCGCGCTCGCGCAGGGTCCAGAGCAGCTCGCGGCGGGAACCGATGTACATGCCCATCGCCATCATCGCGATGATCGCCGCGATGTTGACGGCGGTGACCACCCACAGCGGCTCGGGCTGGCTCGTCGGCTGCGTGAGGAAGAAAGTCTGCGCCGCGAGGAACATCACGATCGCCACCACCGCGATCTGCAGGTAGCGCCGGCGAGTCGCCAGCGACACCGCCGCGAGCGTCGACGGGCCGGCGGCCAACCCCGAGAACGCGCTCACCACGGCCAGCACGAGCGCGACCGTCATCGGGTAGCGGCGGCGCAGCAGCACGACCCCGAACGACGCCAGACCCAGGGACACATCGAGCCAGAACAGGCCCCGGCGCTCCAGCCACTGCTGCTCCAGGACCGTCACCCAGGCCAGGAACGAGATGAGCACCGCCAGGGCCAGACGCCACAGGTGCGACCAGAGCGTCAGCCGCGGCTGCCACGGCGCGCTGGGGTCGGTCCGCTCCACGCGTCCACCCTAGGGAGGACACGGGCCGCACCGACACCGCCCGCGGTCTCGACCGCCGTACCGCGACCCCTACTTTCGTCGCGCCGTTCCAGCCCTCCGACGGATGCGCGCACGCACGCGCGTCCGCGAGGGTGGGGGCCATGATCAAGGTGGATCGACTCACGAAGACGTTCGGTGACTTCGTCGCCGTCGACGACGTGTCGTTCGAGTGCCGCCCCGGCAGGGTGACCGGCTTCCTCGGTCCCAACGGCGCGGGCAAGACGACGACGTTGCGCATCCTGACCGGGCTGACCCGGACGACCCAGGGCACGGCCACGATCGGGGGTCATCGGTACGTCGAGATCCCCAACCCCGGCCTGCACGTCGGTGTCCTGCTCGACGCCTCGGCGCAGCACGGCGGCCGCACCGGCCGCGAGGTGCTCACGCTCGGCGCGCGCACCATGGGGCTGCCGACCAGCCGTGTCGACGAGATGCTCGAGCTGGTCAGCCTGACCCCGGCGGAGTCGAAGCGACGCGTGCGCAACTACTCGCTCGGCATGCGGCAGCGGCTGGGCATCGCCCACGCGCTGCTGGGCGACCCGTCCGTGCTGATCCTCGACGAGCCGGCCAACGGCCTCGACCCGGCCGGCATCCACTGGATGCGCGGGCTGCTGCGCGACTACGCCAACCGCGGCGGCACGGTGCTGCTCTCCTCGCACCTGCTGCACGAGGTCGAGGTGATAGCCGACGAGCTGATCGTCATCGGCCAGGGCCGCATCGTCGCCCAAGGCACCAAGGGCGAGCTGCTGCAGACCGCGGGCACCTACGTCCGGGCCGCCGACCAGCAGGCGATGGCCGCGGCCCTCGAGGCCTCCGGCATGTCCGCCGTACCGTCCGGCGACGGCGGCCACCGCTCCGACGCGGACCCGGCCGAGGTCGGCAAGGTCGCCGCGGAGGCCGGCCTCGCGCTCGTCGAGCTGCGGCCCGCCGACGGCGCCGGCCTCGAGGAGCTCTTCCTCCAGCTCACCGCCGAGACCCAGCGCGAAGGAGACGCCGCGTGAGCGCCGCCGCTACGTCCACCGACGACCTCCGCACACTCGACGTGTCGGGCACCAAGCCGGTGCCGTTCGTGCGCCAGGTCGGGGTCGAGCTCCGCAAGATGGTCGACACCCGCGCCGGCCTCTGGCTGATGGTCACGATCGCGGTGATGACCGCGCTGTTCGTCGTGCTGCTGTTCATCTTCGGCGACAACGGCGAGACCGACCAGCGCACGTTCTTCAACTTCCTCGGCACCACCTCGACGCCGCAGGGCTTCCTGCTGCCGGTGCTCGGCATCCTGCTGATCACCAGCGAGTGGACGCAGCGCACCGCGCTCGTCACGTTCACGCTGACACCGCGACGCGGGTTCGTGATCGCCGCCAAGACGGTCGCCGCGCTCGTCATCGGGCTCGCCGCGATGGCGTTGGCGATGGCGATGGCCGCCGTGGCCGCCCTGATCGCCGACGCGCCCGGCGCGTTCGACGGCATCGGGATGGACGACGTCGCGAAGTTCGGCCTGCTGCAGGCGCTCGGCGTGCTGCAGGGGCTGGCGTTCGGTCTGCTGTTCCTCAACTCCGCCGTGGCGATCGTGGTGTTCTTCGTCGTACCGATCGTGTTCAACGTGCTCGTCAGCATGATCAGCTGGCTCCAGGACGCCGCCCCGTGGATCGACCTGAGCACCGCTCAGGCACCGCTGCTGGGCATCGACCAGCAGACCGGCCAGCCGGTCGAGCAGGCGCTGAACCTCGAGGCCTGGGCACATCTGGCGTCCGCCACCACGATCTGGATCGTCCTGCCGATTGCCATCGGCATGTGGCGGGTCCTGCGCTCCGAGGCCAAGTAGGCCGACGAGACCGAGCCGCACGTCGCGACTCGGGAGCGCTGAGGAGGGCCGTGCACCGGCCGGCAGGTACGGGGGACCAGCCGGCCGGAGCGCGGCCCTCGTTCTCTAGGCTCGGCCGCATGACACGCGCCGACGGCCGCCAGAACGACGAGCTCCGCCCGATCAGACTCACCCGCCACTGGCTCGACCACGCCGCCGGCTCGGTGCTCGTGGAGTTCGGCAAGACCCGTGTGCTCTGTGCGGCGTCGGCCACCGAGGGCGTGCCGCGCTGGCGCAAGGGCTCCGGCCTCGGCTGGGTCACCGCCGAGTACGCCATGCTCCCGGCCGCCACCAACACCCGCTCCGACCGCGAGTCGGTCAAGGGCCGCATCGGCGGGCGCACCCACGAGATCTCCCGGCTGATCGGCCGCTCGCTGCGCGCGGTCGTCGACTACAAGGCGCTCGGCGAGAACACCATCGTCCTCGACTGCGACGTCCTGCAGGCCGACGGCGGCACCCGCACCGCCGCGATCACCGGCGCGTATCTCGCCCTCGCCGACGCGGTCGCGCACTTGAAGTCCACGGGCGCCGTCAAGGCTGACCCGCTGACCGGCTCCGTCGCCGCCGTCTCCGTCGGCGTCATCGACGGCGAGCCCCGGCTCGACCTGCCCTACGAGGAGGACGTCCGCGCCGAGACCGACATGAACGTCGTGATGACCGGCGACGGCAAGTACATCGAGGTGCAGGGCACCGCCGAGCAGGCGCCGTTCGACCGGGTCCTCCTCGACGGCCTGCTCGCGCTCGCCGAGAAGGGCTGCGCGGACCTGACCGAGATCCAGCGCACCGCCCTGGCCGGATGAGCGTGGACGAGAAGGTGGGCGGCGACGACCGGATCCGGGTCTTCGTCGCGTCCCGCAACAAGAAGAAGATCATCGAGATGCAGCGCATCCTCGAGGAGCACGTGCCCGACGTCGAGGTGCTCGGCCTCGACGACGTACCGCCGTACGACGAGCCCGCCGAGACCGAGCCGACGTTCGAAGGCAACGCGCTGATCAAGGCCCGCGCGGCCGTCGAGGCCACCGGGCTGCCGTCCATCGCCGACGACTCCGGACTCTGCGTCGACGCCCTCAACGGGATGCCGGGCGTCCTGTCCGCGCGCTGGGCCGGCACCGACAAGGACGACACCGCCAACAACAAGCTGCTGCTCGAGCAGCTCGCGGACGTCCCCGACGAGCGGCGCGGCGCGCACTTCACCTGCGCGGTGGCGTTCGCCTACCCGGTCGGTGCGGGCGGCATCGCCGAGCACGTCGTCCACGGCGAGATGCGCGGTCGGGTGATCCGCGAGATGCGCGGTGACGGGGGCTTCGGCTACGACGTGCTCTTCGTCGCCGACGACACCCCCGACGGTCGTACGTCGGCGGAGCTCCCGCCCGAGGAGAAGGACGCGATCTCCCACCGCGGCAAGGCGCTGCGCGCCATCGCCCCGGTCGTCGCCGACGTCCTCACCGGGCTGTGACCACGCTCGTCGTCGTCGCCACGCGGGCCGAGGCCGCTCACGTCCCGGCCGGCCTCGACGTCGTGGTGACCGGGCTCGGCAAGACCGCGGCCGCGGTCGCGACGACCCGCGCGATCCTGGAGCGCGACCGCAAGGGCCTGGTCGTGGTCAACATCGGGAGCGCGGGCGCCCTCCGGGAAGGCGTCGAGGGGCTGCACGAGGTCGGCACCGTGCTCAACCACGACATCAGCGCCGAGGCGATCCGGGCGCTGGGCTACGACCCGCAGGAGGAGCTGCGCGTCGGTGACGCCGAGGTGGTCCTCGCCTCGGGTGACCTGTTCGTCACCGACCCCGCCGTCCGCGACGAGCTGGCGCGCCGGGCGCACCTGGTCGACATGGAGGGCTACGCGGTGGCCTATGCGTGCCGGCAGCTCGACGTGCCGGTGCGGCTCGTCAAGCACGTCTCCGACAACGCCGACGAGTCCGCACTCGACTGGCCGGCGCTCGTCGACCTCAGCGCCCGCGAGCTCGGCCGTTGGCTCGCCGATCACGCCCCGGGGTAGATCCGGAACCCGGCCATCGTCTTGTGTTCGAAGCCGCGGTAGAACGCCTGCGCCGCGTCGGTGATCAGGTCCATCCGCTTGGTGCCGGTGGCCTGGAACGTCGCCTGCACGAGCAGCCGCCCGATCCCGCGCCGCCGGTGGTCCGGGTGCACCGCGACGAAGCTCAGGTGCGACTGCAGCACGCCGTCCCCGAGCGCCTGCGCCCAGCCGACGAGCTCGCCGTCGGCGACCGCGACGTACGACGTGGCTCCCGGCGCTGTGCAGACGGCGCGGACGACCTCGGGGTCCGTCAGCGACGGCCACTCCACGATCGTGGACAGCCGGGCGACGCCCTCGGCGTCGCCGTCCTCGAACGGCCGGATGTCCACGGTGCTGCGCACGCCTCGCACCCTAACCAGCGACGACCACGTGGTGCGCCCGGTGAGACTCGAACTCACACTGCGCAGGACCTAAACCTGCTGCCTCCTGCCAATTGGGCTACGGGCGCGCCCGCACAGTCTAGGGAGTCGCGCCCGCGGGCCCAGCGGTCAGGACGCGAGACCGAGGTCCCGGCGCAGCTTCGCCACGTGGCCGGTCGCCTTCACGTTGTACTGCGCCAGCTCGACCTTGCCGTCCTCGTCGACCACGAACGTGGAGCGGATGACGCCCTCGACGAGCTTGCCGTAGAGCTTCTTCTGGCCGTACGCACCCCACGCCTTCATCACCGACTTGCCGGCGTCGGAGAGCAGCGTGATCGTCAGGTTGTCGCGGGCGCGGAACTTCGCGAGCTTCTCCGGCTTGTCGGGGGAGATGCCGAGCACCTCGTAGCCGGCGCCGCGTAGCGACTCGAGCGAGTCGGTGAAGTCGCATGCCTGCTTGGTGCAGCCCGGGGTCATCGCCGCTGGGTAGAAGTACACGATCACCTTGCGGCCGCGCAGCGACGACAGGGTGACCTCCTCGCCGGTGTCGGTCGGCAGGGTGAAGTCCGGCGCGAGGTCGCCGGGCTCGAGGCGGGTCTGGGGCATCGTCGGGCCTCTCTCGTTCGTCCGGGGTCCGGTACGCCGTACGGCCTTATTGCGAACAGTTCGCAATAGCGTAGCCTGGTCGGTAGGACCCCGTGGTGCGGGGAGTCACGCTAACGGAGGTCGATGTGCACGTCCCGGACGGATTCCTCGACGTGCCGACGTCTCTCGCCACCGGCGCCGTCGCCGCGGCCGGTGTCGGCATCGCGCTGCGCGGTGCCCGCCGTGAGCTGGACGACCGCACCGCGCCGATGGCCGGCCTGGTCGCGAGCTTCGTGTTCGCGGCCCAGATGCTGAACTTCCCCGTGGGCGCCGGCACCAGCGGCCACCTCCTCGGCGGCGCGCTCGCTGCCGTCCTCGTCGGACCGTGGACCGGGGTGCTCTGCCTGTCGGTCGTGCTGCTGGTCCAAGCGCTGCTGTTCGCCGACGGGGGTGTTACCGCGCTCGGCACCAACATCACGCTGATGGGGCTCGTCGGGGTCGGCGTCGGCTGGCTGGTGTTCCGGCTCGCGCAGTCGGTGCTGCCCAAGCGCATCGGGATGGTCCCCGTCGCCGCCGGCGTGGCCGCGCTGACCACCGTGCCGGCAGCGGCGCTGACGTTCGTGCTCCTCTTCGCCGTGGGCGGCCAGGCGCCGGTCTCCCTCGGCGCCGTGCTCACCGCGATGCTCGGCTGGCACGTCCTGATCGGCGTCGGCGAGGCCGTGATCACCGCCCTGGTGGTCAGCAGCGTCGTCGCGGTTCGCCCCGACCTCGTGCACGGTGCCCGCCGAGTGCTCGCCGCCCGCACGCTCGAGGTGCGCACGCCGGGCTCGGAGGTCTCCGCATGAGGACCCGCACCCTCGTCCTGGCCGGCCTCGCCGTCGCGCTGCTGCTCGCCGGGGTCGTGAGCTTCTACGCCTCCAGCCACCCCGACGGCCTCGAGTACGTCGCGGAGCGCACTGGCTTCATCGACAGCGCCGACGAGCACCCCGCCGGCGACGGTCCGTTCGCCGACTACGCCACCAAGGGCGTCGACGACGCTCGCCTGTCCGGTGGCCTCGCCGGGGTCGCCGGAACGCTCGTCGTCCTCGTCCTGGCCGGCGGCCTCGCTTTGGCGGTCCGGCGCCGCGGTAGCGACGAGCGTGAGCAGGACCGCGAGCGCGACACGACGGACGCCTGAGATGGGGCAGGGCCACGGTCACAAGCTGCACTTCCACGGGCACTCGCCGATCCACCGGGCGGCGCCCGAGCACAAGCTGCTCGCCCTGCTCGGCTTCGTGCTGGTCGTGGTGGCCACGCCGCGCGACTGGTTCGCGGCGTACGGCGTGTACCTGCTGGTGCTCGCCGTCGCGGTCGTGGTCAGCACCGTGCCTCCGACGTACCTCCTGAAGCGGCTGGTCGTCGAGATCCCGTTCGTCGTCTTCGCCGTGCTGATGCCGTTCATCGCCACCGGCCCGCGCGTCGAGGTGCTCGGCATCTCGGTGAGCGAGCCCGGCCTGCTCGCGGCCTGGGCGCTGCTGGCCAAGGGCACGCTCGGCGTGCTGGCCAGCCTGCTCCTCGCCGCGACCACCGAGCCGCGCGACCTGCTGCTCGGCCTCGAGAGGCTGCGCCTGCCGCAGCAGCTGGTGCAGATCATGGGCTTCATGATCCGGTACGTCGACGTGGTGACCGACGAGATGCGCCGGATGCGCATCGCCCGGGAGTCGCGCGGCTTCACCGCCCGCAACCCCCGGCACTGGCCGGTCGTCGCGCGGAGCCTCGGCGCGCTGTTCATCCGGTCCTACGAGCGCGGCGAGCGGGTGCACCTGGCCATGGTCAGCCGCGGCTACACCGGCCGGCTCCCGGACGTGCGCCGATGAGCACGCCCGTCCTCGACGTCCGCGGCCTGGCGTTCGCCTACCCCGACGGCCACCAGGCGCTCTACGGCGTGGACCTGCACGTGCACCGCGGGGAGCGGGTCGCCCTGCTCGGCCCCAACGGCGCCGGCAAGACCACGCTGGTGCTGCACCTCAACGGCATCCTCGAGGCCGGGGCCGGCTCGGTCACCGTGAGCGGGCTCCCGGTCACGCGCGAGAACCTCGCCGAGATCCGGCGGCGCGTGGGCATCGTGTTCCAGGACCCCGACGACCAGCTGTTCATGCCGACCGTGCGCGACGACGTCGCCTTCGGCCCGGCCAACCTCGGGCTGCGCGGCGCCGAGCTCGACCGGCGCGTGATGACCGCGCTCGACCAGGTCGGCATGGCCGACTTCGCCGACCGCCCGCCGCACCACCTCAGCTTCGGGCAGCGCCGTCGCGTCGCGGTCGCGACGGTGCTCGCGATGGAGCCCGAGATCCTCGTGCTCGACGAGCCGTCGTCCAACCTCGACCCTGCGTCACGCCGGGAGCTGGCCGAGATCCTCAGGGCGCTCGACGTGACGGTGCTGATGGTGACGCACGACCTGCCGTACGCCTTCGAGCTCTGCCCGCGCTCCGTCGTGCTCTCCGACGGCGTCGTCGTCGCGGACGGCCCGACGTACGACATCCTCACCGACGACGCGCTGATGGCCGCGCACCGGCTCGAGCTGCCGTTCGGCTTCGATCCCCGCGCGATCGGGAGCCGCGAAGAAGCGGGCGGCGGGGCCGCTAGGTAGCGGCCCCGCTCGTGTGCCGGATCTCCGCGTCCGGCCCCGGGAACACCAGGGACTCGTGACCGTCGTCGGTCCACCGCACGAGGTACGGCGGACCGCCGTCGGGACCGCGGACCTCCACGATCTCGCCCTCGCGCGCGTGCTCCCCGACGTGGGCGTTGTGCACGAGCAGGTAGTCACCCACCGTTGCCTTCATCGCCACCCCTTTCTTCGAGTCACGGTTCCATCCTGCCTCTCTCTGAGGGCGGCGGGTAGGGGTCGCTAGTCTGTGCTCGCACATCCACCGACCCCGACGACGAGCCGAGGAGCCGACGTGAGCAAGGCCGAGAACCGCGGTCTGGACTCGCTCGAGAGCGAGATCGAGGCCACCCGCGAGCGCCTGGCAGACACCATCGACCAGCTCGTCTACCGCGCCAGCCCCAAGACGATCGTGCGCCGAGAGATCGCCACGCTCAAGGCGGTGTACGTCGCGCCCGACGGGTCTCCGCGCACGGACAACATCCTCAAGACCGCCGGAGCCGTCGTCGGTTTCGTCGCGTTGATGGCCACCCTCCGCAAGCTCACCCGCTGAGGCCGCCATGAGCGAGAAGACTCCGATCCGGATGCTGCACGACCGCATCCTCGCCCAGGTCGACGACCAGGGGGAGCGACGGTCGACCGGCGGCATCGTCATCCCGGCGACCGCGGCCATGGGCGGCCGCCGGCTGCGCTGGGCCCGGGTGGCCGCGATCGGCCCGCACGTGCGAGCGCTCGAGGTCGGTGACCGGGTGCTCTACGATCCCGAGGACAAGGCGGAGGTCGAGGTCAACGCCGAGACCTACGTGCTCATGCGCGAGCGTGACGTGCACGCGGTGGCCGCAGAGCGGCTCGGCGACACCCAGACCGGGCTGTACCTCTAAGCGCCCTCTGACCGGTCACCCGCGCCGGTGCAGCACCAGCGCACCGAGCACGAACACGGCCGCGTAGATCAGGCCGTTCACGGTGCCGGCGATCAGCATGATCACCAGCCCCGGCCAGTCCGCCATGCCGTCCGCGACCGGACGCAGCAGTGGCGCCGCCGGCACCAGGAAGGGGTGCACGACCTCGAACGCGACGCTGACCAGCGCCAGCATCGTGACGAGGAACGCGACGACGAAGCCGACGACGAAGCCGATGATCGCCGGGCGGCGCCACGCGGCCCTGGGGCGCGGCGGCTGGGTGGGCTGCGTCGGCGCGGCGGCGTCACCGGTCATGGCGCCAGGATCCCGCGACGCGGGACCCCGGCGCCAGCGAACCGGCGTACTCAGGCGGTCCTTCAGGCGGTCCTTCAGGCGGTAGTGGCGTCGCGGCGGTGCTGCGGGCCGTCCGTCGACTCGGTCGTCCCGTCGGTCGACTGCGTGGTCGAATCCGTGGTCGAATCCGTGGTGGCGTGCTCCGCCGTGTGCTGCTCGGTGGTGTGCTGCCCGGTGGTGTGCTGCCCGGTGGTCCCGTGCCCAGTCCCGTGCTCGGTCGTGCCGTGCTCGGTGGTGCTGGGTGCGGCCGCCGGAGCGTCCGGGTCCAGCTTGTCGGCCGTCTGCAGCGTCTCCTGGTGCTCGGCGCGCACGCGCTCGGCGGTGGCCTGCCGGTCGGCGGCCTCGGCCTCGAGCCGACGGGCCTCGGCGGCCTTGCGCTCGGCCTCGGCCTTGGCCTGCTCGGCGGCGGCCGACGTCTCCTCGGCGCGCGCCTCGTGCTGCTGCACGCCGGTGGCCTGCGCGGCGGCCTGCTCGCGCAGCTCGCTCGCGCGCTGTCGGTCGCGCTCCTTCTTCTTGTTGGTCGACGCCTTGACGGCGAAGAGGATCGCCGCCAGCAGGACGACCGCGATGATGACGATCAGGATGATGGTGCCTGTGGTCACGTCAGCTCCTTCCGGTTGCGTGCGGCGTACCCGGGAAGGAGACGCGCCAAGCCTGCCGGCTGGTCGAGCCTCTCGAGACCGCGCGTTCGGGTGGTCGAGCTTGTCGAGACCACCTTCAGAACGAGAGGGGGTCAGGCGCCCTCGAGCTGACCGCGCAGCTGAGCGAGCACGCGCGACAGGATGCGCGAGACCTGCATCTGGGTCACACCCACCTCGGCCGCGATCTGCGACTGGCTCATCTGCCGGAAGAACCGCAGGTACAGCACCTGCCGCTCGCGCTCGGGCAGCGCCTTCACGGCCGGCATCAGCATGACCCGGGCCTCCGCCTCGTCGAGGGAGGAGTCCTCGTGCTGCAGGGTGTCGCCGAGCGTGGTGGACGACCCGTCGTCACCGAGCGGCAGGTCGAGCGACGTCGGGGTGAAGCAGCCGTCGGCAGTGAGCGCCTCGAGCACCTCTTCCTCCGAGACGCCGAGGTGTTCGGCGACCTCGGGGACGCGGGGGGAGCGGCCGAGCTGCTGGATGAGCTCGGACTGCGCGTGCGCGACGTCGGCCTGCAGCTTCTGGATCGGGCGGGGCGGCCGGACCATCCAGCCGAAGTCGCGGAACTGCCGCTTGACCTCGCCCTTCATGGTGACGACGGCGTACGAAAGGAACTCGACCCCGTGGCTGGGGTCGAAGTTCCGGGCGGCCTTGAGCAACGCCATCGCCGCCGCCTGGGTGAGGTCCTCCTCGGCCATGCCGCGGCCGCGGTAGCGCGCGGCGATCGCCCGGGCCAGGCCCATGTGCATGACGACGACCTCGTCCTGGAGCCGCTTGCGCTCGACCGGGTCGGTCTCGGAGGCCGCCTGGGTGAGGAGCCGGGTGCTCAGCGCGCTGCGCGAGGTGCTCGTCTCGGTCGTCATCGAGGAGCTCGCCTCCCGCCGCTCGTCGGGAGTTGCAGCGGTGCCGGCCGTGTGGGCCACTCGCTGCCGGCCGACCGGGGTGACCCGCTCTGTTGCTGGTGCGCTCATGTTCCTGCCTTCGTCATCTGGCGGGCCACGGGGAGGGACGCCCCGCGTGCCCGGTGCAGTGACCCCCGGTTTCGTGACCCCCGGTGACCCTTGCTTCCCCGCCGTCCTGAGCGCGGAAACAACCCTTGTCCCGGTGGTCTGGACGACAAAACAGACATTTCGCCCGAGAGGGGCGCATCGGAAATGCGGTTTGACATGGCACGAGGGTGGCCGCTCGGGCGACCACCCTCGTGTCGTTCAGGCGTTCCGGCCTTCCCCTCCAAGGTCGGACGACGCCACGTGGGACACCAGCCGCGAAGCAGGGAGCGGCCGTGTGCGCAGCGCCATCCTGGGGCACCGCGGGACGGATTGTTCACGATTCACCGAAAATCGTGGGCCCGACTACGACGACCGGTCTGGACGGGGTCAGCCCAGGGAGTCAGCCCAGGGTCAGCGCAGTGAGTACGACGCGTGCCGCATGCCGCGGCCGCGGGCGGTGTTGATCCCGGCGAGCACCTCGGCGTCCTCGCCCCGCGGGCGCCAGGCGGCGGCGCGGACGTTGCTCGCGACCTGCTCGGCCGACGTCGCCCCGGCGATGACCGAACCGACGGTGGGCTGCGCGGCCAGGCCGCCCAGCGCGACCTCCAGCAGGGTCACGCCCCGCTCGTCGGCGTACTCCTGGAGCGCGTCGACCCGCTCCCAGTCGGCCAGCTCGAGCCGGTGCGCCTGGCCGGCCAGCGCGAGCCGGGTGCCCTCGGGGGCGCGCTCGCCGCGGCGGTACTTGCCGGTGAGCAGGCCGTAGGCGAGCGGGAAGTAGGGGAGCAGGCCCATGCCGAACCGCTCCAGCGCCGGGATCAGCTCCTCCTCGGCGGCGCGGTTGTAGAGGGAGTACTCGTTCTGCGCGCTCACGAACGGCCGCAGCCCGCGCGAGCGGGCGATCCAGTGCGCGTCGGCGACCTCCCACCCGGCGAAGTTCGAGCAGCCGAGGTAGCGCACCTTGCCCTCGTCGACGAGCTCGTTCATCACCTCGACGGTCTCCTCGAGCGGGGTGACGAGGTCGAGCTGGTGGATCTGGTACAGGTCGATGTAGTCGGTCCCGAGCCGGCGCAGGCTGGCCTCCACCGCGCGGCGGGCGTAGCGGCGCGAGGCGCGGGCGCCCCAGTCCGGGCCGTTGGCGCCCTCCATGTCCATGCCGAACTTCGTGGCCACGATGACGTCGTCGCGGCGGCGGCCCAGCGCCTTGCCGAGCAGCTCCTCGCTGGCGCCGCGGCCGTAGGTGTCGGCGGTGTCGAAGAACGTGATGCCGTGCTCGATCGCCGCGTCGACGACCTGCTGCGTGCGCTCGGCGTCGATCCGCGCGCCGAACGCGTTGCAGCCGAGCCCGAGGACCGACACGGTGAGACCGCTGCGGCCGAGCTGGCGGAACTCCATGTCCGTCATGAGGCCTCGCTCACCGCACCTCGAGCTGGAGCAGAACCAGACCCGACTCGTGCTCCTCCACGTCGACGACGCCCGGCTGCTCGATCACGAGCTTCCGCTCGGACTTCCCGGCCGGGAACCCGATCTCCTGCTCCGGGGTGGAGTGCACGTGCAGCTCGCCCGGGCGGTCGGAGTCGATCCGCAGGGTCAGCGTCTCGCCGGCGCCGAGCTTGATCCGCTCGCCGTTGGGTGAGGCCTTGTCACCCTTCAGCGTGATGTCCGCGAACGGCCCCTTCGGCAGCGGCTTGGCTTCCTTGGTCTCCTCGGTCTCCCCGGTCCCCTCGCTCTCGGAGCTGTCCGGGGTCTCCATCTCCGACGGAGTGCTGGCGGGCGACTCGCTCGTCGTGCCGCTCGCGGGGTCGTCCGACCCGGAGTCGGTCCCGCCGCAGCCGGTGAGCAGCAGGGCGGCGACGGTCGTAGCGGCCAGGGCGATACGGGTGCGGCGCATCTCGGTCCTTCGTCTCGAGCGGGTAGGACGACCCGGCCATTCTCCCGTTCTCGAGCTGGCGGGCGGCGTCGGGGGTCGCCGGTGTGTCGCCGGTGTGTCTACTCGACGCAGAACTCGTTGCCCTCGGGGTCCTGCATGACCACGAGCGTGCCGCCGTCGTGCACGACGGTCGCGCCGAGACCGGTCAGCCGCTTCACCTCGTCGGCGACCCGGCCGCCGGGCGCGCGCAGGTCGAAGTG
Organism: Nocardioides sp.; assembly: GCA_036280235.1. Lineage (GTDB taxonomy): Bacteria > Actinomycetota > Actinomycetes > Propionibacteriales > Nocardioidaceae > Nocardioides_B. The sequence goes on along the minus strand of DASURB010000008.1, from coordinate 16,135 downwards.
CATCCGGTTCTTCGCGGTCTTGCCTTCCGGCACGCGCTGGAACCACAGCGTCGGACCGCCCCAGCCCGGTGGCCCGACGAACGCCTTGTCCGGCGTCGAGTCCTCGTCGACGTCCGCCCCCAGCGCTGCGGCCCAGAACGTCGCGAGCCGTACGGCGTCCGCGGCGTCGAACGTGACGGACTTGACGAAGCTGCTCTCCATGACGAGGACGCTAGACCCGCCCCGGTCGCGCGGCGGCGCGAGCCGCGCCACGCCGTACCGTTTGGCGCTCGGCGCCCGACTCGGGGAGGCTTCGGGCCGTGTCTTCTCCGAGCGACGCCTCCGACGGCCGCGGCAAGCTTCTCCGCGAGAGCGCCCGGGCGCTGATCCTGGACCCGGAGGACCACGTCCTGCTCGTGCACTTCGACTGGGACGGGCTCGACGTCGAGGGCGGCTTCTGGGCCAGCCCCGGCGGCGGTGTCGAGCCGGGGGAGAGCCGCCTGGCCGCGCTGCAGCGGGAGCTCCGCGAGGAGACCGGGCTGACGGTCGACACACTCGGCCCGGAGGTGTGGACCAAGACCGCGCTGTTCTCCATGGCAGGGTGGGACGGGCAGGTCGACCACACGTACCTCTACCGCACCGAGCGCTTCGACCCGGCGCCGGCGATGTCCGCGGACCAGCTCCGCGCCGAGCACGTGCACGACATCCGTTGGTGGTCGCCGGCCGAGCTGGCCCAGCCGCGCGTCACGTTCTCCCCGCGTGTCCTGCCGCAGCTCCTCGAGCGGCTGCGGCGCGAAGGCGTGCCTGCGACACCGATCGTGCTGCACGGCTTCTGACTCCTCCGTCGGTGCTCGCGCCGCCTTTGAACCGGTTCACCGGATTCCGCGTTGAAGAGGGTGTGAGCGACGGCGCCGGTTGTGGCGCCGTACGCCGAGAGGAAGACTTGGAGGAAGCGGTCCGACGACCGCCCCGGCGTCGGCCGCACTCCCTGACGAGGTGAGAGCCGATGACGCACGGAGACACCCTGGCGATGACCGTCGCCGCGACGCACCGCTCCCTCGAGGAGCGTCTCGGCGAGGCCACCTCGCCGCACCGAGACCCCAGCCGACCGCGCGAGGCGCAGGCGGCCGCCGACATGTTCCTGGCCGCGACCAGCCGGCACATCGCCGCGGTCGAGGAGGTGCTCGTCGGGGAGGTCCGGCGCGTCGTACCGCACGCCGAGAAGCTCGTCGCCGACTACCTCGATGCCGCACGCGACCTGGAGCAGATCCTGTCGCTCGTGAAGGCCCGTGTGTACGGCGAGGTGCACGCGGCCACCCTCAGCTGGTCCGAGCTGTGCGCGCGGGTGCGCACCCGGTTCGACCACCACAACAAGCTGGAGAACGAGCTCGTCGCGAAGCTCAGCGAGCACGGCGCTCCCGAGCACAGCGACGCCCTCGCGCGGGCCGTGTTCGAGGCAGAGCTCCACGCACCCACCCGCCCGCACCCGCTGCTGCCGCACCGGGGACCGCTCGGCCACCTGGCCCGCAAGCTGTTCGCGGTCGCGGACCGGTTCTGGGACGCCGCCGAGGGCCGGATCATCGTCGAGCCCGTCAAGCCGCCGCCGCACAAGCACGACAGCCTGATCGCGCAGTACCTCGTCGCCGACCCGAAGTTCGACGACCACGCCGAGCTCTTCGAGCACAAGCACCGCAGGCACCCCAAGGCCGAGCAGAGCTGACGAGGACCGAGGACGGTCCGTCCGCCGTCGTCGGCTCAGATCGCCGTCACGGCGCCGACCGGTCGCCGGCGTGGAGAGTTGCCCACTCGAGCGCGTAGTCGGCCACCTGCTACCAGCCGGGCTCGACACCGGTGAAGTGTGAGCGTTCCGGGAACTCGTAGGTCTCCGTCAACGCGTCGGAGTCGCGGTACTTCTTGGCGTTCGAGCGGATCACCGACGGCGGCATCAGGTGGTCCTTGCCGCCGATGATGAACAGCAGCGGAGCGCGGTCGTCCAGGTCGAAGTCGACCCAGGTGTCCTGGTGCCCGGGCTTCCAGTTCGCGATGAGGCCGTAGGCCCAGACCCAGCTGCCCGGCGCGGGGATGTGGAGGCGGTCGTAGGCGGCGTCGGACTCTTCCCGACTGACCGTGTTGGCGAAGGCGTAGTGGAACTGCTCCTTGATGAAGCCCACCGCGCGGTGCCGGTTGGCGGGGTTCGCCAGGAAGGGGAACAGGGACTTGATCTGTGAGGGCGGGTTGACTCGCACGCCCTCGGGTGGGGCCGAGTCGATCGTCACGGCGGCGGCGCCGAGCCCGCGGTTCACGAGCAGCTGTGTGAAGGTCCCGCCGAACGAGTGGCCCATGAGGATGGGCGGTGCGTCCAGGCTCTCGACGATGTGCACGAGGTGCTCCAGCGTCGCGGGGACGCTCGCCTCGGCGATGATCTCGGGCTTCTCGCGGAGCGCCTCGACCTCGACCTCGAAGCCGGGGTACGCCGGCACGATGACCTGGTGTCCCTTCGCCCGGTAGTACTCCGCCCAGCCGTCCCAGCTGCGCGGCGTCATCCACAAGCCGTGGATCAGCACGATCGGCGGAGACGTGGTCGTCGGCTCTGGCATGGACTCCTCCTCGTGTCACCCCCTCATCCGGACACCGCCATCGTGAGAATCGCCCAGCAGCGCTCACAAGGCCCACCTGGTCCATGGCGCGCGTTGCCGGCACGTCCTACGCTGCGCGCTCAGCGATCCGGCGGGCCGCCGCGAGGACGGCCCGCCGGTCGTTCAGCCGCTCAGTGCCTCGGGGAGGACGAGGCGATCCGCGGCTTCAGGATGAACAGCCCCTCCTCGATGCCGGTGACCGCCACGATCCCGGAGTCGAAGAACGGGTAGTTGCCCCACGTCCCTGCGAACGTCGTCGAGTCGTCCGCCGGGTAGACGTCGAAGTAGCCGCGCTCCTTGAGTCGGCCCTGGTCGACCTTGAAGGTGTCGTCGATGCGCAGCCCGGACGTGTAGTTGCTCTTGTAGGCCAGTCCGTCCTTGATGAAGATGTTGTGGTCGATCGAGCTGTTGCCGTTGCCGTGCATGCCGGTGAGCTTCGGGTTGTCCAGGTCTTCGAGGTCCCAGACGTACGTCGTGGTCTCGCCCACGGTCCCCGTCAGCTCGTCCAGCTCGTCACCGAGCAGGAAGTTCGCGTGGTCCTCGGTGAACCAGCCCTGGTGGGTGTAGGCGGAGGTCTCGTACGGCGCCCGCGCGAGCATTTGCACGTCGGACTTGTCGGTGACGTCGAGCACGGTCACCGTGTCCTCATTGGAGGCCACGCAGATCTCCTGGCCCCGGTAGGCGACGTCGGGGCCGTGGTAGTCGACGCAGTGGATGTCGTGGGTGTAGCCGTCACCGCCGTAGCAGCCGACGAACTGCGGTTCGGCCGGGTCGGAGACGTCGTACATGATCGGGCCGCCGTCGACGTCCGCGCAGCCAGGCGCCGTGACGCCCTTCCACGCGCCGATGACGTAGAGGGTGGCGCTGTCCTCGGTGAGGGCGATGTTGTGGGCCTGGCCGAAGTCGGTGATCTGCCCGTCCTGGGTCCACTCGCGCTCTTCGGTCACGCCACGGAGCCGGGTCAGGTCGAAGATCTGGACGCCGTGCCCGGTGGCCTCGGAGCCGATGAAGGCGTGGTTGCCGTAGGTCTTGATGTCGCCCCAGATGTGCCCGTTGTCGTCGGGGTTCGGCGCGGGCGAGGGCAGGGTGCCGAGGTAGACCGGGTCGGTCTCGTCGGTGACGTCCACGAACGCCGTGCCCTCGAACAGCTTGGCGAGGGCGTAGTCGCGTCCGGTCTGCGGGTCGGTCCAGCCCCAGACGTCGTTGGCCCAGATGCTGCCGCCCAGCTCGCTGAGGGGGACGAACGAAGCCAGGTCGACGCGGTGGCAGGGGAAGATGCCCGCCTTGTCGTCGGTGCACTTGATGCTGGAGAGCCGCTCCTGAGGAACCCCTCCGGGGGAGACCGGCTCGGCGACCCGGTCGAACCCCGCCTCCTTGCCGCTGCCGTCGTGGACCGGGTGGCCGGTCGCCGTGCTCGCCGTCGACAGGGTCGCCGCGGCACACGCAGCCGCGGCTATCACCATTCGCGCCCGAGATCGCATGGTTCAGCTCCTTCATTTAGTTGGAGCGAGCAACTTAGGGGCAGTGTGACCTGGAGCACAAGAGATTTGCGCAGCGTGCGACGCGGCCATCGGCTCCGGAAGGCCCGCGCGTTCCTAGCGGTTGTCGCCGGAACCACCGAGGACGGCGCGTCGCTGCCGGTCCTCGAGCTTGTCGACGTTCCGTTGAGCCACGTCGTCCAGCGAGAGATCCAGGAAGTTCGCCAGCACGGCCGTGTACCAGAGCACGTCACCGAGCTCGGCCGCCATGTCGTCGCGGTCGAGGTGGGCCAGGTCGGAGTTCTTGTCGCGAACCAGCTTCTTGACCTTCTCGGCGATCTCACCGGCCTCGCCCACCAACCCCAGAACGAGGTGCATGAACTCGTCCGGTGCATCTTTGTCGCGCGCGGTCCGCATCGCGGCGCGCTGGTAGTCGTCGCACTCCATGGCGCCCCAACGTACCGACGGCCTCATTGGAGGAGCGGAAGTAGCCGAAACACAACCGCCCCGGTCCGTTTGGGCCGGGGCGCTGAGACTGTCACCTTTGGTGACCTGGGGGTTTGTGCGCCATCAGGGACTCGAACCCCGAACCCGCTGATTAAGAGTCAGCTGCTCTGCCAATTGAGCTAATGGCGCGCGAAGCGTGAGGAACTGTAGCAGCGCCCCGCGGCCGCCATGAAATCGACCGGGACCCCCGGGCCCGTGACGTCGAGCACCCGACCCAGTGCCGGGATTTCCGCGTTCCGACCCATCCGCGCAACCTTCCGGGACGAACTAGTGTCGAAGCCAGGTTGCGCCTCGCGGCCGGCCGACGACAGGAGCACGCGGATGAGCGGTGAGCCCGGGCTACGGCTCGTCTCGTCGTACGACGGTCCCGACGTCGACGCGCTGGTGCGCCGGGTGGCGAGAGGGGATGCCCGCGCCTTCGAGCAGCTGTACGACGAGCTCGCTCCAGCCGTCTACGGCCTGGCCCGCCGCGTGGTCCGCGACCCGGCCCGCGCGGAGGACGTGGCGCAGGAGGTGTTCCTCGAGGTGTGGCGCAAGGCCGCCCGCTTCGACGCCGAACTGGGCCGCGCCAAGACCTGGGTGATGACGATCGCGCACCGCCGGGCCGTCGACGCGGTCCGCAAGAACGAAGCGGCCAAGCGCAGCGACGGCCAGGTGGTCACCGACGAGGTGAGTCACGACGAGCCGGTCGAGCGGGTGATCCAGGCCGAAGAGCAGGGCGCGGTGCGCACCTGCCTCGAGACGCTGACCGAGCTGCAGCTCGAGGCCGTGCGCCTGGCGTACTTCAACGGCTATACCTATGGCGAGGTCGCGACCCTGCTCGACAAGCCGTTACCGACGATCAAGACGAGAATGAGAGACGGGCTGATCCGTCTCCGCGACTGCCTGGAGGGAGCCCGATGAGCACCGAGCCGCACACGCTGTCGGGCGCCTTCGTGCTGGACGCGCTCAGCCCCGAGGAGGCCGAGCAGTTCCGCCGGCACCTCCAGTCCTGCGCGGTCTGCCGCGAGGAGGTCCGCGAGCTGCGCGAGGCCGCGGCTCGCCTGGGCGCGGTCGAGGCGATCGCGCCGCCTCTCGAGCTCAAGACCCGCGTGCTCGCCGCCGCCGACCGCACCCCGCAGAAGCCGCCCCGCCTCGGCTCCTCCGGTACGACGCCCGCCCCGAGGCGCTGGGCACCGCGCGTGCTCGCCGCCGCGGCGGCCGCCGTCGTGCTCGCCGGCGGCGCGATCGGCCTCAACGCCGTGCTCACCGACGACGAAGGCGGCCAGAGCGGGCTCGAGGCCGCGGTCGTCGAGGTGTTCCAAGCTCCCGACGCGCACGTCGCCGAGGTCGAGACCTCCCACGGCCCGCTCCGGGTCGCCACGTCGCCCGGCGAGGACGAGATGGCCGTCGACACCAGCGACCTGGTCGCCCTCGATCAGGAGCACGTCTACCAGCTGTGGGCCATCCAGGACGGCAGCCCGGTCTCGGTCGGCGTCCTCGACGACCCGAAGAGCGGCGCGGCGATGGAGCTGCCCGAGACCGGCACCACGGTGGCGATCACGGTCGAGCCGGCGGGAGGCTCGAAGCAACCCACGAGCGAGCCGATCGCTCAGGTCGACCCCGCCGCCGTCTAGCGAGTGTGACCGTCAGCCGGACCGGCGCGACTGGATGGTCTCCAGCACGGCCTGGGCCGCGTTGTGTCCACCGATGCCGCTGACCGCGCCGCCGCGCCGGGCGCCCGAGCCGCACAGCAGCACGTTCTCCACGTCGGTCGCGACGCCCCACCGGTGCGCGGGCGTGTCGAGCCGGGCGCGGTTGGGCGCCCACGGCCAGGACAGGTCGCCGTGGAAGATGTGCCCGCCCGGCATGGCCAGCGCCTCGTCGATGTCCTGCGGCGCCTTCGCCTCCAGGCACGGCTGGCCGTTCTTGTCGACGGCGAGCAGCGACTCGATCGGCTCGACGAGGTGCTCGTTGATCGCGTCGAGCGCTCGGCCGACTGCGGTGTCGCGCGCACCCTCGCGGTCGGCCTCGAACAGCCGCGCCGGGGTGTGCACGCCGAAGTAGGTCAGCGTGTGCATGCCCTTCGCCGCCAGCGGCCCGAGGATCGACGGGTCGGTGAGCGAGTGGCAGTAGAACTCGCCCGGCATCGTCGTCGGGATCTGGCCCGACGCCGCCTCCTGGTAGGCCGTCTGCAGCTGGCTGTAGTCCTCGGCCACGTGCAGCGTTCCGGCGAACCCGTTGCGTGCGCTCTCGCCGGACTTGAACCGAGGGAGTCCCTCGAGCAGCAGGTTGACCTTCAGCTGCGCGCCTTCGGGGCGCTCGGTCGGCTCCTCGCCGAGCAGCACCTGCAGCACCCACGGCGCCACGTTGGACAGCACGTAGTCGCAGTCGGCGGAGTGCCAGGTCTCGCCGTCGTGCCAGGTCACGGTCGCCCGGTCGCCGTCGGCCTCGATGGCGCTCACGCCCGCGCCTGTCATGATCGTGGCGCCGGCGTTGCGCGCGGCGACCAGGAGCGAGTCAGTGACACCGCCCATCCCGCCGACCGGCACCCGCCACTCACCGGTGCCGTTGCCGATCAGGTGGTAGAGGAAGCAGCGGTTCTGCACCAGGCCCGGGTCGTTGAGGTCCGCGAACGTGCCGATCAGCGCGTCGGTGGCCACGACCCCACGCACCGTGTCGTCGTGGAAGCGCTTCTCGATGACCTGCCCGATCGGCTCCTCGACCAGGTAGTCCCACGTCCTCGGGTCGACCAGCTCGCGCATCTCGCGGCCGGTGCGCAGCGGTTCGAGCAGCGTCGGCGCGACCTTGTCGGCGAAGTCCCGGATCTCGCCGTAGAACTCCCGCCACGCGTCGTACTCCGCGTCACCGCCGGTGAGGTTGCGGAACGACTCGGCCGTGGCCTCGGCTTCGCGACGCTCGACCAGCAGGCCGGTGTGCTTGCCGTTGCGGACGACCGGGGTGTACGACGCCGTGGCGCGTGACTTCAGCTCGAGGTCGAGGTTCAGGTCGTCGATGATCTGCTGCGGCATCAGGCTGACCAGGTAGGAGTAGCGCGACAGCCGCGCCGGGACGCCGGCGAACGCCTTGGCGGAGATGGCCGCGCCGCCGGTGTGGTCGAGCCGCTCGAGCAGGAGCGTCGAGACGCCTGCCCGGGCCAGATACGCGGCGGCGACGAGCCCGTTGTGCCCGCCGCCGACGATGATCACGTCGTGCTTGTCCGAGACGCTCCCTGAAGTCACGGCAGCACGCTACCGGTCGGCCTCGGCGCTTCGACGAGGTTCCCCGAGCGCCTCGCGGCAGGTTTGGACACCCCTTGGAGAAAGTTCAATCTTCAACTAGTCTGAGTGCCAGCCGGAAGGAGCCCACCGTGCCCGCACTCACCGTCCCCGACCTGACCGTGCTTCCCCGCATCCCGTCCCCGGGACTCGGCGACACCGTGCGCCCGGTCCGCTCCGTCACCACCGCGCCGACGGGCTACGAGGGCGAGGGCTTCCCGGTGCGCCGCGCTTTCGCCGGCGTCGACCTGCGCGACCTCGACCCCTTCATCCACATGGACCAGATGGGGGAGGTGGAGTACGCGCCGGGTGAGCCGAAGGGCACGCCCTGGCACCCGCACCGCGGCTTCGAGACCGTCACCTACATCATCGACGGCGTCTTCGACCATCGCGACAGCCACGGTGGCGGCGGCAGCATCACCGACGGCGACACCCAGTGGATGACCGCTGGCAGCGGCCTGCTGCACATCGAGACCCCGCCCGAGTGGCTGGTGCAGAAGGGCGGCCTCTTCCACGGCATCCAGCTCTGGGTGAACCTCCCGCGCGCCGAGAAGCTCGTCGCGCCGCGCTACCAGGACCTCCGCGCCGGCCGGCTCGGCACCCTCACCACCGACGACGCAGGGGCGCTCGTCCGGGTCATCGCCGGCGACGTGGCTGGGCACGCCGGCCCGGGCAGCACCCACACGCCTATCTCGCTGGTGCACGCGACGCTCGCGCCGGGCGCCCGTCTGGCGCTGCCCTGGTCGGTCGACTTCAACGCGCTCGTCTATGTCCTCAACGGCAACGGCGCCGTCGGGGCCGAGCAGCGTCCGGTCACCACCGGCCAGCTCGCCGTCCTGGGGGCCGGCGACTTCGTCACCGTGCAGGCGGCGACCCGGCAGGAGAGCCGCTCGCCGGAGCTCGACGTACTCGTCCTCGGCGGCCGCCCGATCCGCGAGCCCGTCGCGTGGGCCGGCCCGTTCGTGATGAACAGCAGGGCCGAGGTGATGCAGGCCTACGAGGACTTCCAGAAGGGCCGGATGGGTCAGATCCCCGCCGTGCACGGTGCGCCGACCGATCTGCAGGAAGGTTGACGTCGCGCAAAGAAAGTCGCGTGCAGCCCTTCCAGCCACCGGGGTCCCGGGCATAGCGTGACCGGCGTTTGTGGCGTCGCTGTCCCGGCGGCGCTGTTCTCGGACCCTAAGGGGAATCTCCATGCGGTATCGCTCTTTCACGGCGATCTCTGCGTCCCTGCTCCTGGGTGTCTCCACCGTCGCGATCGCGACGACGTCGAGCGCCCAACCGCAGGACGCCTCACGCCCGGCCGCCACCAGCACGACGGGCTCGTTCGCGCTCAGTGGCGCCGAAGCGGCGGCCTACCGGCTGCCCGACGACGTCACCAAGGTCTGGTCGACCTCGCTCCCGGGCGGTCTCGACCAGACCCGCTACCAGCAGTACGTCGGGAACGCATCGGTCCTCGGCGGCCAGGTCACGGTCATCCGTGACGCGTCCGGCACGGCGACGTCCGTCATCGGTGCGCACTTCCCGGGCCTGAGCCCGGTCAACGACAAGGACCTGACTCGCACCGACGCCCGCTCGGTCGTCCAGGAGCGGATCGGCGCGCGCGGCGACTGGACCAGCAAGCTCCGCATCGACCCGCGCACGGGCAAGCGGTTCTTCGAGGTCGACTCGATCCGCGACGCCTCGCGACCGGTGCGCTGGGTCAACGCCGACAACGGCAACATCATCAAGGCGTTCAACGCCGTCGCCCACGGTGAGGGCACCGGCGTCAAGGGCGACACCAAGACCATCGACACCGCCAAGAACGGCGACGTCTACGAGCTGCGCAGCCCCGACGGCCGCCAGCGCACGCTCGACGCCGGCAACGGCACCACGTCGGCGTCGCTGATGACCGACCCGGACGACGTCTGGAACACCAACAGGAACAAGATGACGTCGCCCAGCCAGGCGCCCGGCGTCGACGCGCACTACTACGCCGGTGTCGTGGACGACTTCTACGGCGACACCTTCGGGCGCGACAGCATCGACGGCGAGGGCATGGAGATCATCTCCGTCACGCACTACGCCAAGAAGTACTGCAACGCCTTCTGGAACGGCGCCTACATGACGTACGGCGACGGCGACGGCCGCACCTGCCTGCCGCTGTCCGGCGGTCTCGACGTCGACGGCCACGAGCTGACTCACGGGGTCACCGACTTCACCTCGAACCTCATCTACGAGAACGAGTCGGGCGCGCTCAACGAGGCCTTCAGCGACATGATGGGCAACACCATCGAGTTCTACGCCGACGAGAACGGCCTCGACCCCGCGGCACAGCCGGACTTCCGGATCGGTGAGGACGTCATCAACCCGGGCACCGAGGGTGCTGGCTTCCGCAACATGGAGGACCCGGCCGAGTTCCAGGACCCGGACCACTACACGCTGCGCTACACCGGCACGGCCGACAACGGCGGCGTCCACACCAACAGCGGCATCGCCAACCAGGCCTACGTCCTCGCCGTCAAGGGCGGCCAGAACCGCGGCTGCACCGCGCCGTTCCAGACGCACACCGAGGACTGTGACGTCAACGTCTCGGCGGTCGGCCTCGACAGGGCCGCGCAGATCTTCTACGCCGGCTTCACCTCGCTGCCGGAGTACGGCAACTTCTGCGACGCCCGCGGCGCCACCGTTTCGGTCGCCGGCGACGACGCGGCCGCGATCGGTGCGGCCTGGGACGCGGTCGGCGTGTACGACGGCTGCGACCCCGGCATGCCGCCCCCGCCGCCGTGCGAGGACCTGACCACGTCGCAGCTGCCGATCGAGTCGCCGCATCCCTACGGCAACAACGGCGACTGCACCTACACCTACACCAACCCCGACGGTGGCGGGTACTCGCTGCACTTCTCGCTGTTCGACCTGGAGCAGGACTTCGACTACCTCTACGTCCGCGACGGCAACGGCACGGAGCTCGCCGCGCTGACGGGCACCGCCAAGAAGAAGGGCCTCGACACGCCCTGCATCTCGACGCCGACGGTCGAGCTCAACCTGGTGACCGACCCCGCGGTCACCGGTCAGGGCTTCACGGTCGACGCCGTCAAACCCTGCTAGTTCCCTGATCCACGGCGGCCCCCGGAGAGCTCCGGGGGCCGTCGCGGTGTCACGTGGTTTGCCGTTCAACCACGTGGGCACCGTGAGGACGGTCACACCGTCTCGGTCCCAGGGGGATCCCATGGCATCAGCTCTCGCCGTACTCGAGCGCGACCGCACCATCGCCCCGCCCGGCTACAACCGTTGGCTGATCCCGCCGGCCGCGCTGGCCATCCACCTGTGCATCGGCCAGGCCTACGCCACGAGCGTCTACAAGAACTCGCTCGTGGAGCACTTCGACACCAGCCTCACCGCGGTCGGCATCGTCTTCTCGATCGCGATCGTGATGCTCGGCCTGTCGGCCGCGGTCTTCGGCACCTGGGTCGACACCGGCGGCCCGCGCCGGGCGATGGTCGCAGCCGCCTTGTGCTGGTCGGTCGGCTTCCTCGTCGGCGCGGCCGGCATCGCGACCGGCCAGCTGTGGCTGCTCTACCTCGGGTACGGCGTGATCGGCGGCATCGGCCTGGGCATCGGCTACATCTCGCCGGTCTCCACGCTGATCAAGTGGTTCCCCGACCGACCGGGGCTCGCGACCGGCCTCGCGATCATGGGCTTCGGCGGTGGTGCGTTGGTGGCCTCGCCCATCTCGAGCCGGCTGCTCGCGTTCTACGACCCGTCGTTCGACGCCACCGACACCAGCTCGGTGGCGAGCGGCTCCGCGGTGGCGAGCATGTTCGTCACGCTCGGCCTGGCCTACCTCGTCGTGATGCTCTTCGGCGCCTGGCTGATCAAGGTCCCGCCGGAGGGCTGGCGGCCCGAGGGTTTCGACCCGGAGACCGTGCGCTCCCGGCGCCTGGTCACCACCGCCAGCGTCTCCGCGGCCAACGCGATCAGGACACCGCAGTTCTGGCTGCTGTGGACCGTCCTCTTCTGCAACGTCACGGCCGGCATCGGCATCCTCGAGCAGGCCGCCCCGATGATCCAGGACTTCTTCCGCTCCGACGGCGGCACCGCGGTCGACCCGGGCGCCGCGGCCGGCTTCGTCGGCCTGCTGTCCATCTGCAACATGGCCGGTCGCTTCGTCTGGTCCTCGACCTCCGACGTGATCGGCCGCAAGCCGATCTACCTCTGCTACCTCGGCGTCGGCATGGTGCTCTACACCGCGCTCGCCCTCGCCGGCAGCTCGGCGACCGCGCTGTTCGTGCTGCTGGCCGGCGTGATCATCTCCTTCTACGGCGGCGGTTTCTCCACCGTCCCGGCGTACCTCCGCGACCTCTTCGGCACCTACCAGGTCGGGGCGATCCACGGCCGGCTGCTCACCGCCTGGTCCGCCGCCGGCGTCGCCGGGCCGCTGATCGTCAACGGATTCCTCGACGCGCAGGGCACGCCCGGCGAGCTCACCGCCGACGCCTACCGCCCGGCTCTGCTGACGATGGTCGGCGTGCTGGCCGTCGGCTTCGTCGCCAACCTGCTGGTGCGCCCGGTGGCCGAGCGTTTCCACGAGAAGGACGAGGCCGAGCCGATCGCGTACCAGTCGACCGACCAAGGCGCGACCGACCGCGGCACCGGCGAGCGCACCAAGGTGCACCCGGCGCTGCTCACGGTCGCGTGGCTGATCGTCGGCGTGCCGCTCGCGTACGGCGTCTACCAGACCCTGACGAAGACGCTGAGCCTCTTCGGCTGACGAGAGCGGCGTCGGTAGGGTCGCCGACATGCCTGCGCTCTCGGAGACCACCACCCGCAAGCTGCACCGCATCGCCCTCGACAAGCAGGTCAAGGGCCGCATCCCCGGCCTGTACGCCGGCGTGGTGCGCGACGGCGAGCTGCTCTGGCACGAGGGCATCGGCGCCGCCGACGTCACGGTTCCGAAGGTGGCGCCGACCGCCGACGACCAGTTCCTCATCGCGTCCAACACCAAGACCTTCACCGCGGTGCAGGTCATGCAGCTGCGCGACGAGGGCAAGCTCTCCCTCGACGACACCCTCGACCAGCACCTCCCCGAGGTGAAGCACCCCCGCGTGACGGTCCGCCAGGCGCTGGCACACTCCTCCGGGATGCAGCGCGAGCCGATCGGCGACGTGTGGGAGACGCTGGTCAACCCCGACCGCGAGGAGCTGCTCGCCGGCTTCAACGAGGCCGAGCGCGTGCACCCGCCGCACAAGTACTTCCACTACTCCAACCTCGTCTTCTCGGTCCTCGGCGAGCTCGTCGCTCGTCTCGACGGCCGCAGCTGGTGGGAGTCGCTGAAGGCGCGGATCCTCGACCCGCTCGAGATGCGCCGCACGACGGTCGGCCCGTCGGGCAGCGCGGTCACCGGCTACTACGTCCCGCCGCACACCGACGTACCCGTCACCGAGCCGATCCTCGACCTCAAGGCGCTCGCGCCCTGCGGTGGTCTCGCCAGCACCGCGCAGGACATGGCGCGCTGGTCCTCGTTCGTCGCCTCACCCGTCGAGGAGGTCCTCAGCGCCGACACTCTCGCCGAGATGTGTGAGCCACAGATCGTCATCGACCGCGAGCGCTGGACCGGCGCGTTCGGCCTCGGCTTCATGCTCATGCGCTCCGGCACCCGCACCTGGGTCGGCCACACCGGCGGCATGCCCGGCCACATCACCGGGCTGTTCACCGACCGCGAGTCCGGCACCGGAGGCCTGGCCCTGATGAACACCACGTCCGCACCCGACCCTGCGGCCTTCGCGATCGAGCTCGCCGACCACGTGGTCGAGCACGACCCGGTGCTTCCCGAGCCGTGGCGTCCCGGCACATCCGTGCCCGACGAGCTCGCCGGCGTCGTCGGCGTCTGGTACTCCGAGGGCACGCCGTTCGTGTTCTCCGTCAAGCAGGGCAAGCTCGAGGCCCGCCAGCAGGGCCTGCCGGAACACAAGCCGTCCTCGGTGTTCGAGAAGGTCGAGGACGACCTCTATCGCACGGTCGCCGGTCGCGAGAACGGCGAGCTGCTGCGCATCACTCGTGACGCCGACGGCACCGTCACGAAGATGAACTGGGCGACGTACCTCGTCACCCGCGAGCCCCTGGCATTCGGGCAGTGGCTGTGACCGCGATCGTCCGCGTCCGGAAACCCGTTGTCGCGGACCTCGCGCGGTAGGGCAGGCTGGACGCCATGAGCATCGACCCAGGCCTCCTCGACGACCTCGAGTGGCGCGGACTCATCGCGCACTCGACGGATCCCGACGCGCTCCGCGCCGCGTTCACCGAGGGCCCGGTTCGCTTCTACGTCGGCTTCGACCCGACCGCACCCAGCCTGCACATGGGCAACCTGGTACAGATCCTCACCGCGCGCCGGCTCCAGCTCGCCGGCCACGTGCCCTACGCCCTCGTCGGCGGCGCGACCGGCATGATCGGCGACCCGAAGGAGACCGGCGAGCGCACGCTGAACTCCCTCGACATCGTCAAGGACTGGGTCGAGCGGGTGCGCTCGCAGATCGAGCCGTTCCTCGACTTCGACGGCCCCAACGCCGCGACGATGGTCAACAACTACGACTGGACCGCGAGCCTGTCGGTCATCGACTTCCTGCGCGACATCGGCAAGCACTTCCCGGTCAACCGGATGCTGGCCCGCGACGTGGTGAACCGTCGGCTCGAGAGCGGGATCTCCTACACGGAGTTCAGCTACGTCCTGCTGCAGTCCATGGACTTCCTGAACCTCTACCGCGACCACGGAGTCACTCTGCAGTTCGGCGGCAGCGACCAGTGGGGCAACATCACCGCCGGCGTGGAGCTCGTTCGCCGTGCCGACGGCGGCAGGGTGCACGCCTTCGCGACGCCGTTGGTGACCAAGGCCGACGGCACCAAGTACGGCAAGACCGAGGGCGGTGCCCTCTGGCTCGACCCGTCGATGCTGTCGCCGTACGCCTTCCACCAGTTCTGGCTCAACGTCGAGGACGAGAAGGTCGGCGAACTGCTCAGGATCTTCACGTTCCTCAGCCGCGAGGAGATCGAGGACCTCGAGGCGCAGACGGCCGAGAAGCCGTTCCTGCGCGCCGGCCAGAAGGCGCTCGCCGACGCGGTGACGACGCTGGTGCACGGGGAGCGGGAGACCGAGCAGGCCAAGGCGGCCGCCGCCGCGCTGTTCGGGACCGGCGACCTGCGCGAGCTGGATCCCGCGACGCTCGCCGCCGCGTTGCAGGAGGCCGGCGCGACCGAAGTGCCCCGCGATGACGGGATGCCGACCATCGTGGACCTGCTGGTCTTGTCAGGTCTGTGCAAGTCCAAGGGCGAGGCCCGGCGGACGGTGGGGGAGGGCGGCGCCTACCTGAACAACGAGCGGGTCACCGATCCCGACAGCTCGCCTGGAGCGGGCGACCTGCTGGCCGATGGCTGGCTGGTCGTGCGCCGCGGGAAGAAGAAGATCGCCGGGGTCCGGGTCGTCTGACCCGGGCCCCGCGCCCCGTTCCAGGGGGTCGCGAACGGGCACGAACCGGACGCCGAGGCAGCAAAACCGCGTTTGACCTGCGGAAACGCCGATGTGACCGCGAACACCCGCCCCCCGATTTGCGTGCCGCGCGAAGCTCTGGCTAATGTTCTCTTCGTCGCCAGGGAGCGGCGGGAGGCAAGGCCGAGAGGCCGGGCTTCCGGCCCCCAGCGATACCCCACCCACACACCTCCACCGAGGTGGCTCGGGAGCGCCTCAGGGCGGCCTCGGATCGACTCGGTGGCTGGAGCGCGGGCGGGGCCGGAGGAGCAGGAACCGATTTGACGGAGCCAGCACCACCCGGTAAGTTTTACCAGGTTGCCCCCCGACGAGGCCGAGAGGCCGAGTTGAGGTGCGCGCTTGATCCTTGAGAACTCAACAGTGTGCCAAAAGTCGACGAATTAATCAGTAACGCCAGTCGACAGGTTGCGAGGGACCCCGGTCTCTCGGTATCTGACGACTAGTTTGATTCCTTTAGTAAGACGCCCTTCTCGAAGGGCTCTCTTGCTGGGATTACTCCAACAGAGTCGATGAACCCACCTCGGTGGGACATCAAAAGATTTCAACGGAGAGTTTGATCCTGGCTCAGGACGAACGCTGGCGGCGTGCTTAACACATGCAAGTCGAGCGGTAAGGCCCCTTCGGGGGTACACGAGCGGCGAACGGGTGAGTAACACGTGAGCAATCTGCCCTTCACACGGGGATAACTCCGGGAAACCGGAGCTAATACCCGATACGACCACTGAGGACATCCTCTGGTGGTGGAAAGTTCCGGCGGTG
>DASURB010000007.1:0-2213 GCA_036280235.1 Nocardioides sp. | reverse complement strand
CTGCTGCGCGACGAGGCTGTCGTTGATGCCGGGGTCGGAGCCCGCGACGTAGGACCGGTGCAGCAGCCGTCCGCCGCTGACCGCGCGCAGCGGCCGGCCGAGCAGCTTGGCCACCGACGACCGGCTCTCGTAGTTGCCGGTTGCCTGGTCGACCGCCTCAGCGGGGACGGCGAAGACGTCGGTGGGCGTGGCGAGGAAGGCCAGCGCGAGGTCGTCGCGGGCGTCGAGCAGCCGGGTGGTGAGGGCGTCGACGGCCATCGACACCCGCACGTTGGTCGCGCCGTCGGCGTAGACGTAGTTGCCGAGGACCAGCGTGCCGTCCTGGTCCGCCAGCCAGCTCGCGATCGCCGGGACCTCGGCGATCAGGTCGGCACCGGCGTGCTCGTGGAGGGCGCCCTCCCCCGCCGGCTCTATCGGCAGCAACGCGGTGCCCGCGCCGCGACGGGCCGCGTCGAGCACGCGTTCCCAGATCTCGGGGCGTGGGAGGTCGACCGCCGCGACGGTGGCTCCCCAGTGCAGCAACGCCTGCAACGGGCCCATCTCCGCGCCGGCACCCAGCACGGCCACCGTGTGCCCGTCCAGGCGCAGCCACTCCGGGTTGCCCATCACCTCGCGCACCGCCTCCGCCGCGGACGGCTCCATCACGCCCGCGGCGACCCAGTCGTCGAGCCGGTGGTGCAGGTCGTCGCCCCGGAGCCTGCGCCCGTGGAACGGCAGCGACAGCTCGGTCTCCGGCTCGCCCTCACCGTGGACCTCGACGGTGCCGAGCTCGCGGCCGTCCGTGGGCCACTCAGCGAGCGGGAGGTCCGCGCCGTCCGGCCCCACGACCCGCATCCGCTCGTGGAGCGAGCCGAGGCCGTCACGAGCGATCGTCAGCGCGGCGTCCCGAGAGCTCAGACCCGCCTCGACCAGGCGGCGGAAGTGCAGGAGGTATCCGCTGCGCCAGTTCGTCTCCTGCGAGGCGTTCAGGGCACCGACCGGGTCGACGCCCCGCAGTGCGTCCGCGACCACGGCCCGCCCGACGTCCGCGGTGCTTCTGCGGCCGTCGGCGGAGTGCGGAAAGACGATGCCGTGCTGCTGGTCCGTGCTCATCGCTTCATCATGCCTGAGACGGTGTCTCTCCTCAGCCGACGGCCGGGGAGGGGCCGGGTTCCCCGGTCATGGTCGGCGTGGACGCGGGAGCGACCAGGACCGGCTCCGGAAGCACCGAGACGGCGGTGTCGAGGCGGCCGCGCAGCATGGCGAGGAGGTACACCGCCGCGAGCGCCGTACCGACCGCCATCATCGCGAAGATCAACCGGTAGTCGATCAGGGTCACGAGCAGCGCACCGACCGCGATCGAGACCGCCTGCGGCGTGGTGATCAGCACCTCCGTGGCTGTCGACACGCGACCCATGAGCCGGCTCGGCGTCTGGCGCTGGAGCAGCGTGTTGTAGGCGACGATCATCAGCGGGATCCCGGCGCCGAGCACCGCGACCGCGACCATGAGCTGCCACACCTGCGTCCCTGCGGCGACCCCGCCGACTCCCGCGGCGAGCAGCCCGAGGCCCAGGGCGAGGGCGCGCGGCTCTCCGGTACGGCGGATCACGCGGCTCGAGAGCAGGCCGCTGACCAGCGCGCCGACCCCCTGGATCGTGAGCAGCGGACCGACGAACTCGACCGGCCTGTCGAAGGCGTCCACGACCGCATAGATGGCGGACTCCGCGAATCCGAGCACGAGCAGGCAGATGCTCAGGCTGAACGTGCTGTGCAGCAGCAGCGGGTTGCGGCGCACGTGCGTCACTCCGGCCGCCACCTCGGCGCGCCAGTGCATCGGCTCGTGCTCCTCGCGCTGCTCCACCACCCGGAGGCTCGCGATCGCGATCGCCGCGACGACGAAGCTGGCCGCGTCGACCATCGCGACCGCCGCTCCACCGGCAAAGGCGAACAGCGCCGCGCCGCTGATCGGACCCACCAGGCGCAGCGCCTCGCGGGTCACCGAGAGGGACGCGTTCGCCTCGACCAGGACCTCCTCGGCGAGCATGTCCTTGAGCAGCCCGTTGAGCGCGGCGGGCACGACCACGAACGACACACCGTAGAAGAACGCGACCGTGTAGATGATCCAGACGTCGGAGGCGTCGCGGACCAGCAGCAGCGGCATCATCGCCAGCGCCGACCCGAGGTTCACCGCGACGAGGAACGCGCGTCGGGGCACCCGGTCCACGACGTACCCG
>DASURB010000006.1:0-10340 GCA_036280235.1 Nocardioides sp. | reverse complement strand
CGCTCGGCGAGGCGGTGCGGCTGCGGGATCTCCTCGACGTTGATCCCGACCATCGCCTCACCCAGACCCCGCGAGACCTTCGCGATCACATCGGGGTCGTCGTAGAACGTGGTCGCCTTCACGATCGCCTCGGCGCGCTGGGCGGGGTTGCCGGACTTGAAGATCCCCGACCCCACGAACACACCCTCCGCGCCCAGCTGCATCATCATCGCCGCGTCCGCCGGGGTCGCGATCCCACCCGCGGTGAACAGCACCACCGGCAGCTTCCCGGTCTCCGCGACCTCCTTCACCAACGAGTAGGGCGCGGCCAGCTCCTTGGCCGCCACGTACAGCTCATCGGCCGGCAACGACTGCAGCCGCCGGACCTCCGCGCGGATGGTGCGCATGTGCGTCACCGCGTTGGACACGTCCCCGGTGCCCGCCTCGCCCTTGGACCGGATCATCGCCGCGCCCTCGGTGATCCGCCGCAGCGCCTCACCCAGGTTG
Source organism: Nocardioides sp. (assembly GCA_036280235.1). Lineage (GTDB taxonomy): Bacteria > Actinomycetota > Actinomycetes > Propionibacteriales > Nocardioidaceae > Nocardioides_B. Next base: position 9,854 of record DASURB010000006.1, on the reverse strand, counting down.
GTCGCGCCGCACACGAACGGCACCGTGAACGCCCACTTGTCGATGTGGTTCGCATAGTCGGCCGGGGTGAGCACCTCGGACTCGTCGATGTAGTCCACCCCCAGGGACTGCAGCACCCGGGCCTCCACGAAGTGCCCGATCCGCGCCTTGGCCAGCACCGGGATCGACACCGCGTCGATGATCGACTCGATCATGTCCGGGTCACTCATCCGGGAGACCCCGCCCTGGGCGCGGATGTCAGCGGGCACCCGCTCCAGCGCCATCACCGCCACCGCACCGGCGTCCTCGGCGATCTTCGCCTGCTCCGCGGTGACCACGTCCATGATCACGCCGCCCTTGAGCATCTCCGCCATGCCACGCTTCACACCGGTCGTGCCGGTGCGCGCCGCAGGGCTGCTGGTGTTGCTGGTGTTGCTGTCGTTCACGTCTCGTCCGACCTTCTCGTCCAGGGGTGTGAGTCCAGCCTACGGCCCGACAACCGGGACTCCCGCGCCGGTCTCAGTCCGCTGGTGACCGTTCTCACTCGGCCAGCGCGGGCGGCGGTACGTCGTCCAGGTCGACCGTGCTGATGTCGGATGCACGGCCGGCGAGGCGCAGCCAGCGGACCCGCCGGCGGCTGCGCAGCTGGCGCGCAGTGACGACCACGTCGTTGTGGAACCGCCGGGCCAGCTCGACCTTGTGGCACGCAGCGGCGAGCTCGTCGAGCAGCGGCGCGACGTCGGGCCGGGACCGCATCTCGGCCACGTCGTCACGGTCGGCGAGCACGGCGCGCAGGGTCTCGGACAGGTCCGACTCGGCCGACTCCATGTCCTCCGGCGACGCCGCCCGCGCCTGGTGGGCGGCGTCGAGCAGCAGCAGGGAGCGCGCGGGGTCGAGCTGCTCGGACGTCGCCAGCTCCAGCGCGGCACCGGACCGCCGCAGGAGTGCGGCGTCGAGGGTGGCCCGAGCGACGTCGATGCGGTGGTGCATGTGGTCGAGGCGGGAGGCGGTCCAGTACAGCCAGAGCCCGAGCACCAGCAGCACGATCGCGAAGGTCAGCCACCAGCCCCACGACATCAGCCCGCTCCGATCACGGTCTCGTACACCTGGATGATCCTCGTCGCTACCGTGCTCCAGTCGTAGCGACGGACGCCGGCCGCGGCGGCCTCGTCCAGCGCCGCGCGCCGGTCCGGGTCGTCGAGCAGCGCGGTCAGATTGTCGGTGAGGTCGTCGACGTCGCCGTTGCGGAACAGCTCGCCGTACCTTCCGCCGTCCAGCACCCGCCGGAACGCGCCGATGTCGCTGGCCAGCACGGTCGCGCCGGCGGCCATTGCCTCGACCAGCACGATGCCGAAGGACTCGCCGTGGGTGTTGGGAGCGACGTACACATCCGCGGTGCGCAGCGCGCTCGCCTTGTCCTCGTCGGAGGCACGGCCGAGGAACGTCACCTGGTCGCGTACGGCGGCCGGCAGCGCGTTGCGTGCCCGGTCGATGTCACCGCCTCCGACGACGAGCAGGCGGAGCCCGGGCCGGTCCGCGGCCACCCGTGCGAAGGCCTGGCTCATGAGGGCGAAGCCCTTGCGGGGCTCGTCGATCCGGCCGACGAACGCGACCGTGCCGTCGGGGCCGCGCCAGTCCTCCCGGGGCCGGGCGTGGGCGTAGTGGTCGACGTACACGCCGTTCGGGATCACCACCGGCTCGCCGCCGACGTGCTGCACGAGTGTGCCGCGGGCGTGCTCGGACACCGCGATCCGGGCAGTGATCTTCTCCATCGACGGACGCAGGATCGACGCGGACGCGGACATCGCGCGCGAGCGGACGTTGGACGTGTGGAACGTCGCCACGACCGGGCACTCCGCCTGCCACAGCGCCAGCAGCGTGACGCTGGGCGTGGCGGGCTCGTGGATGTGGAGCACGTCGAAGCGGCCGTCGCGCAGCCAGCGGCGCACCCGTGCGGCGACGACCGGACCGAAGGAGAGTCGTGCGACGGAGCCGTTGTAGGGCACGGGTACGGCGCCGCCGGCAAGCGTGACGTAGTCCGGGACGTGGTTGTCCTCGCCCGGTGCCAGCACCGCGACCTCGTGCCCGCGCGAGCGGAGCGCCTCGGCCAGGTCCTTGACGTGGTTCTGCACGCCGCCGGGGGCGTCGAAGGAGTAGGGGCAGACGATGCCGACCCTCATCCGGCTGCCCCGGTCGTCCCGGTGGAGCCCGTCCGGTGTCCGTCCAGGTCGGCGACGAAAACCTTCTGCATCATGTGCCAGTCGGTAGGGTCCGCGGCGATCCCGGCGCTGAACGCGTCGGCCACGGCCTGCATCATCGCGACGATCCCGTCGTCGCCCGGCGCGTGCGGCACCGGCGGGTGGAAGGTCAGCTCGAGGTCGCGATCCCGGTAGGCGAGCGTCACCGGCACCAGGTCGACGCCCGTGGCGCGAGCCAGCACGGCGGGGCCGCGGGGCATCCCGGCGGGTTCGCCGAGGAGCGTCACTTCGGTGCCGGCGCGGGAGAGGTCGCGGTCGGCCAACAGGCACACCAGCCGGCCCTCGCGTACGGCGTCGGTGAGCCGACGCATCGGCGGCGGCCCGCCGGTCAGCGGCAGGATCTCCATGCCGAGTCCGGCGCGGAACGCGACGAACTCGTCGTACAGCCGGGTCGGCTCCAGCCGCTCGGCAACGGTGGTCAGCGGCATGCCGGTCGCGCAGGCCCAGGCGCCGGCCCAGTCCCAGTTGCCCATGTGCGGCAGGGCGGCCACGACGCCGCGTCCGGCCGACTGCGGGCCGCGCAGGTGCTCCTCGCCGATGACCCGGGTGCGGGCGACCACGTCGTCGATGTCCCACGACGGCAGCCGGAACGACTCGCACCAGTAGCGCAGGTAGGAGCGGACGCCGGCATGCACCGTCTCCTCGAGCCTCTCGGGCGGTACGGCGCGGGTCAGGTTGGCGCGCAGCCGCTGCACGCTGCGGACGTCCCGGGCGTGGATGCCGTCGGCGATCCGGTCGAACAGCCCGCGCGCTGCCGGCTCGGGCAGCAGCCGCACCGCCCGCCACCCGGTCAGGTACGCGGCGGTGATGCCGTGCCCGGCCGCACCGTCGACGGCTCGGCGGAGCCCGCCCGCGACGTCCATTCCGGCGCCCCGGTCAGGCCGCGGCCGCGAGGGCCTGGCGTCGTACGGCGAGAACCCGCTGGATCACGGTCACCGTGCTCGCCACGGCCAGGACGCCGAGCGTGAACGGGATGAACCACGGCAGGTCGAAGATGTCGGAGAGGCCGGTCATCACGAGGATCGCGACCAGCCGGTCGGCCCGCTCGGCGATGCCGCCCTTGGCCTGCATCCCGAGCGACTCGGCGCGGGCACGGGCGTAGGAGGTGGTGGCGCCCATGACGAGGCAGTACAGCGCCAGCGCGGCCCATCGGTCCGACTCCCCCGGTCCCATGAAGTAGAGGACGAGCCCGCCGAAGACCGCGGCGTCACCGAGCCGGTCGAGTGTGGAGTCCAGGAACGCCCCCCAGGCCGACGACTTGCCGGAGAGCCGCGCCATGTGGCCGTCGATCATGTCGCTGAACACGAACGCCGTGATCACCAGCACCCCGACGAGCAGCTGCCCGCGCGGAAAGAAGAACAGTGCTCCGAACGACACTCCGATCGTGCCGATGATCGTCACCGCGTCCGGGCTGACGCCCAGGCGCAGCAACAGCCGCGCGATCGGCGAGATCAGCCGGGTCCAGAAGTCACGGAAGCGGTTCAGCATGGCGAGAGCAGGCTAGCGGCAGCGCCGCCGCGTCACGCCGGCCACGCCGAAGCCAGCAGCTCCCGGGTCTCCGACATCAGCTGGGGCAGCGTCTTGGTCTTCGCGATGATCGGCATGAAGTTCTGGTCCCCCGCCCACCGCGGCACGACGTGCTGGTGCAGGTGGGCGGCGATCCCCGCACCGGCCACCGCGCCCTGGTTCATGCCGAGGTTGAACCCGTGCGCGCCGGACACCTTGCGGATCACGCGCATTGCCGTCTGCGTCAGCCGCGCCACCTCGAGGGTCTCCTCGTCGGTGAGGTCGGTGTAGTCGGCGACGTGCCGGAACGGGCAGATCATCAGGTGCCCCGGGCTGTACGGGTACAGGTTGAGTACGGCGTACGCCGTCTCGCCGCGGTGCACCATCAGGCCCTCCTCGTCCGGCAGGGACGGGATGCGGCAGAACGGGCACTCCCCCGACGTACTGTCGGCCGGCTTGTTCTCGCCCCGGATGTAGGCCATCCGGTGCGGGGTCCACAGCCGGTCGAGCTCGTCGGGGACTCCCGCACCGTCCTGCCGGTGCGCCTGGTGGTCGTCGTTCACGCGGTCAGACCTGGGTGCGTGCCGCGATGGCCTCGGTGACGCGAGCGATCGCGTCGTCGATCGAGACGCCGTTGTCCTGGTGACCGTCGCGGTAGCGGAACGACACGGCACCGGCGGCCATGTCGTCGTCGCCGGCGATCAGCATGAACGGCACCTTCTGCAGCTGGGCGTTGCGGATCTTCTTCTGCATCCGGTCGTCGGAGTCGTCGACCTCGATGCGTACGCCGGCCGCGCGGAACTTCTCCGCGACCTCGGCGAGGTAGCTGTTGTGCCGCTCGGCGATCGGGATCCCCTGCACCTGCACCGGGGCGAGCCAGGGCGGGAAGGCGCCGGCGTAGTGCTCGACCAGCACGCCGAAGAACCGCTCGATGGAGCCGAACTTGGCCGAGTGGATCATCACCGGCTGCTGCCGGCTGCCGTCGGCGGCCTGGTACTCGAGCTCGAAGCCCTTTGGCTGGTTGAAGTCGTACTGGATCGTCGCCAACTGCCAGGTGCGGCCGATCGCGTCGCGCGCCTGCACCGAGATCTTCGGGCCGTAGAACGCGGCCCCGCCGGGATCCCCCACCAGCTCGAGGCCGGTCTCCTTGGCGACGTCCTCCAGCACCTGGGTGGCGACCGCCCACTCCTCGTCGCTGCCGACGAACTTGTCCTTCCTGGAGTCGTCGCGGGTGGACAGCTCGAGGTAGTAGTCGTCGAGGCCGAAGTCACGCAGCAGCCCGAGCACGAAGCCGAGCAGGTGCTTGATCTCGTCGGGCGCCTGCTCCGGGGTGACGTAGGAGTGCGAGTCGTCCTGGGTCAGGCCGCGCACGCGGGTCAGGCCGTGCACGACGCCGGACTTCTCGTAGCGGTAGACCGATCCGAACTCGAACAGCCGCAGCGGCAGCTCACGGTAGGACCGCCCGCGCGACCTGAAGATCAGGTTGTGCATCGGGCAGTTCATCGCCTTGAGGTAGTAGTTCGCGCCCTCGAACTCGATCGGCGGGAACATGGTGTCGGCGTAGTACGGGAGGTGCCCCGAGGTGTGGAACAGGCCCTCCTTCGAGATGTGCGGAGTGCCGACGTACTGGAAGCCCTCCTCGATGTGCCGACGGCGGACGTAGTCCTCCATCTCCCGCTTGATCACGCCACCCTTGGGGTGGAACACGACCAGGCCGGAGCCGATCTCGTCGGGGAACGAGAACAGGTCGAGGTCGCGGCCGAGCTTGCGGTGGTCGCGGCGCTCGGCCTCCTCGAGCCGGTGCAGGTGCGCCTCGAGCGCCTCCTTGGACTCCCAGGCGGTGCCGTAGATGCGCTGGAGCTGCTTGTTGTTCTCGTCGCCGCGCCAGTACGCCGCCGCCGACCGCATCAGCTTGAACGCCGGGATGCGCTTGGTGGTGGGCAGGTGCGGGCCGCGGCACAGGTCGCTCCAGGCGACCTCGCCGTTGCGGCGGATGTTGTCGTAGATGGTGAGCTCACCGGCGCCGACCTCGACGCTCGCGCCCTCAGCAGCGCCCTCGGCGTTGCCGGAGCCCTTGAGGCCGATCAGCTCGATCTTGTAGGGCTCGTCCTCGAGCTCCTTGATCGCCTCGGCGTCGGAGACCGGCCGGCGGGAGAACTTCTGGCCCTCCTTGATGATCTTGCGCATCCGCGACTCGATCTTCTCGAGGTCCTCCGGGTGGAACGGGGTCTCGACGTCGAAGTCGTAGTAGAAGCCGTTCTCGATCGGCGGGCCGATGCCGAGCTTGGCGTCCGGGAACAGTTCCTGCACGGCCTGGGCCATCACGTGCGCGGTCGAGTGACGCAGGATGTCCCGCCCGGCGGGCGAGTCGATCCTGACCGGCTCGACCTCGGCGCCGTCGGTGAGCTCGTGCGACAGGTCGCGCAGCTCGCCGTCGACCCGGGCCGCGATCACCGACGGGTCATCGGCGAACAGCTCCCAGGCCTTGGTGCCCGTCGTCAGGGTGCGCTCGTCCCGCTCGTCTGCGGCGATGACGGTGACCTTGATCTCGGACACGGTGGACCTTCCTGGGCTGTGGAGTGGTGCTTGGTGCGGACCCGGCCAGCGTATCCAGCGCCGGGCCGGCGACGCTCCCGGGTTTCGCGCGCCGGGTTCGGTGCACAGCTACGTCCACAAGCTCGCGGGCTTGCGGTTTGGTCCCCAACCGCAAGATCCGGCGCCCGCCGGCTGCGGTTCGTGACCAATCGGCGTGTGGACGACGCGACGACCGGGGGAACGACGAAGGCCGCCCCGCTGCTGCGAGACGGCCTGTGCACGACATCCGGCTGAGCCGGTGAAGGGTGGGCGATACTGGGTTCGAACCAGTGACCTCTTCGGTGTGAACGAAGCGCGCTACCACTGCGCCAATCGCCCGGTGCGCCGGAAAGGTTAGCGCATCCTGCGGGAGCCGTTCACATCCCGGGGAGCTCCGGAACCCAGTCGGCCAGGCTCTGCACCCAGTTCCACCCGCCGACGGCGAATCCGGGCCAGTCGAAGACGACGACGTACGCCGTCACGGCGCCGACAACGAGCAGCACCAGCACGCCGGTGAGCAGCAGCCGACGTCGGCGTACGGCGGGGTCGAGGGCGGCCGCGCGCTCCTGCGCCTTCTCGGCCTGGCGGCGCGCCCAGTGCAGCCAGCGGCGAGCGAACGCGAACTCCGTCGCGAGGATTGCCAGCCCCAGCGGGATCAGCACGAATGCCGGGCCGGGGGTGACCAGCATCACGACCCCGACCGCGGTCACCAGCGTCCCGATGACCGCTACGGCGATCTTGGTCGTCAGTGATAGGACCGGGTGGGCGTGGAATATCCGGTGCACGCGGGCGCGGAGGCCGTGGGGGCGGCGCTCCGGGTCCGGGGCAGGCTCCTGCTCCGTCGGAGAGTCCGACGCCAGGTCGGCGGCGTTGTCGGTCATGGCACCTCTGGTTTTTGGGGCCTCGGGACGGTGTCACCCGGCAGATGTGACGAGCCTAACCAAGGCCGGGATAGACCGATCGGGGGAATCTTGCGGCCCAAATGGGGACACATCGACCAACCGAACGGCCACAGGGAGAAAAAAGTGCCGAGATTCGTTTGGAATCCCGTCACGACGACTACTACTTGGCGTCTCACTGCCGAAGTCCGGAGGGGATGACCTGGGAGGAACGACGATGGACTACTCGATGAACATGGCGCCGGCGACGGTGACCCAGCCGGTGCGGCTGGAGCTGATCGACGCGTCTGGAGCCGCGACCCCGATCGAGGCCGAGCTGCGCTACGACGCGTCGGACCCGTTCGCGGTGACCACGGTCTTCATGACCGGGCACAGCGAGGTCCGCTGGACCTTCGGCCGCGACCTGCTCAGCGAGGGTCTCTACGAGCCCGCCGGGGACGGCGACGTGCACGTCTGGCCGTGCCTCGACAGCAACGGCCACGCCGTGGTGATCATCGAGCTCTGCTCCCCCGACGGTGAGGCGCTGGTCCAGGCGCGCACCGGCGACCTGCGCGCGTTCGTCGACCGCATGAACAAGGCGGTCACGCCCGGCACCGAGTCCGACCTGCTCGACGTCGACGCCGTCATCGCGTCGATCTTCGCGGCCGAGAGCGCCTGACCCGACTCCGGGTCCGGCCCCTCAGGGCTATCGCTGAGCCGGCGCCCGGTCCGACGGCCCGTGCCCTAGGGTTGGCGGGGAGGACCAACCCCGGGCGCGGAACCACCGTCGTCCGGTCCGACTCCCGGCCACGAGCCGGCACTGGGTGGGGGCGACGACAGGTGCTGTTCAGCCACGACACCGAGCACTCCTTGGCCTGCGCGGTCGACCTGGTCAACTCCGCGCCCCTCGGCAGCAACGAGGAGGGTCTGCGCGACCTGGCCGCGCTGCGTGAGTTCGTCGTCCGCCACGACGTGAGCGAGGTGGGCCGCCTCTCCGCGGCCGACCTGGAGGCCGTCCAGCAGCTGCGCGAGACCATCCGGGCGGTCTTCTCGGCCCCCGACGAGGCGACCGCGGCCGCCGTGGTCAACACGCTGGTCTCCCAGGCCGGCGTCACACCGCGGCTCACCGACCACGACGGCTACGACTGGCACATCCACTACTTCACCCCAGGCGCCAGCCTCGCCGACCACCTCGCGATCGACTGCGGCATGGCCCTCGCCCACGTCATCGCCGCCGGCGAGACCGAACGGCTGCGCCGGTGCGAGGCGCCCGACTGCGAGCAGGTCCTCGTGGACCTCTCCCGCAACCGCTCGAAGCGCTACTGCGACGCCCGCACCTGCGGCAACCGGCTGCACGTCGCGGCCTACCGCGAGCGGCAGCGCGCCGCCCAGTAGCCGGCCCTACGGGTCGACGTCCGCGGCCTCGCGCTCGGTCCAGACCTTCCGGCACTCTGCGGTCACCGGTCCGGGTGTCTCCAGCTCGCGGTCGTCGATCCGGTGCACCGCCTGGACGTCGCGGGTCGTCGACACCAGGAACACCTCGTCCGCGCGCACCAGCACCTCCAGCGGCTCGTCGACCTCCACCGCGCCGTACCACTCGAGCAGCAGGGCGCGGCTGATCCCCGCCAGACAACCGGACGCCAGCGTCGGCGTGCGCAGCTCGCCGTCGACGACGTAGAAGACGTTCGACCCCGTGCCCTCGCAGAGGTGGCCGGCGATGTTGCCGAAGATCGCCTCGCTGGCGCCACGCTCGTGCGCGTAGGCCAGGGCGACCACGTTCTCGGCGTACGACGTGGTCTTCAGCCCGGCCAGCGCGCCCCGCTCGTTACGGGGCCACGGCACGGTGACGGCGTACGTCGAAGGAGCGGCGGGGTCCAGCGGGGCGGCGACCACGACGAGCGTCGGCGGGCTGTCGCCGCGCCCGGAGCCGAGCGGCGCCACTCCCCCGGTGTAGGTGATCCGAAGCCGGCCCAGGGCGAGTGGCTCGCCCTCGAGGACCGCCGCGACACCGCGGCGGACCTCATCGAGGTCCGGCTCGGGCAGGCGGAGGCCGCGCGCTGAGCGGGCCAGCCGGTCGAGGTGCCGGGTCAGCGCGAACGGCCGTCCGTCGACCACCTTGACCGCCTCGAAGACGCCGTCGCCGACGGTCAGGCCGTGGTCCTGGACCGCGATCGCGGGCGCCGTCGGGTCGTCGAGCAGGCTGCCGTTGATCCACGCGCGCATGTGTCCGACCCTAGGTCGTAGGACGTGGCCGTCATGCGGGAGGACACGCGGCCCGACACCCCGGACCCCGAATTTGTCATCCGGAGGAGTTCGGCTAAAGTTCTCGTCGCACGCCGGGGCGGGAGACCGCAACGGATGTCGCAAGCGGACGTAGCTCAGTTGGTAGAGCGCAACCTTGCCAAGGTTGAGGTCGCGAGTTCGAGCCTCGTCGTCCGCTCGGAGAAGGGTCCGTAGGTCCCCTCCTTGGTGGAGTGGCCGAGAGGCGAGGCAACGGACTGCAAATCCGTCTACACGGGTTCGAATCCCGTCTCCACCTCGCGATTGCTCAGTCACCACCAAGTGTGGGAACTTGGGCCGTCACGGGCGATTGGCGCAGTGGTAGCGCGCTTCCTTGACACGGAAGAGGTCACTGGTTCAAACCCAGTATCGCCCACCA
>DASURB010000005.1:0-7495 GCA_036280235.1 Nocardioides sp. | reverse complement strand
CGCACGCTCCGGATCGGGCTGGTCGGCGGGATCCATGTAGGGGTTGATCGCGTAGTCCACGCGGAAGTGGTCCGGCTGCACCATCAGGTACCGCCGCCCCCACTGCAGCTCGTGCTGGCTCATCTCGCCTCCCTCGGCTCTCGAGTTCGATGTGCTCGCTAGATCGTCGGATTGTCCGACAATCTGACAGGAACAGTGTGAGGAACCGGGGGTATCGCGGTCAAGTCGAGTTGTCGGACAATCGGGACATGGTCGTCCCGCCGCCCAGCTCGCCGTTCGACACGCTGTCGCTCGAGCACTCCTCGACCGTCGACCGCGTCGTCGAGGAGCTGCACCGGGCACTGTTCGAGGGGGAGCTCGAGCCCGGTACGCCGCTGCGCGAGCTGGCTCTGGCCGAGGCGATGGGGGTGGCCCGCTCCACCGTCCGCGAGGCGCTCGGCACGCTGGTCGCCGAGGGGCTGGCCACCCGCGAGCCCAACCGCGGCGTACACGTGACCGCGCTGGACCCCGCGTCCGTGCACGACGTGTGCGTGGCGCGGTCGGTGCTGGAGGTCGCCGGCGTACGGCGGTGGCCGGAGGCGAGCGAAGAGGCCCGTCAGGCGGTGCGCGACGCGCTCGCGGAGTTCGAAGCCGTCGCCTCGGCGGAGGGCGGACCGGCCGCCGCCGCGCTGACCGCCGCGCACCTCGCCGTGCACCGGTCGTTCGTCGGGCTCACCGAGTCGGCCCGTCTCGTCGCTCTCGCCGACGTGCTCTCCGCCGAGATCCGGCTCGGGCTGGCCAAGGTCGACCGGATCCGCCGCAACGCTGCGGACCAGGTGCACTCCCACGCCGGGCTGCTCGAGCTGCTGGAGCGGGGCGAGGTCGAGGCCGCGGCCGCCGAGCTCGAGCACCACCTCGAGGACGCGGAGTCCTCGATGCTCCAGGCGCTGCACCTGCCGCCGGCCGCCGAGCACTGACCGACGACCCCACGGTTCGCCGGACCTGGCAGTATCGCCACGTGAGGTTCCTGATCTGGGTCACCGTCAACGCTCTCGCCCTGGCGACCGCCACCGCCCTGCTCGAGGGGATGCGCCTGACCGGCGACTCCACGCAGGACAAGGTCGTCACGCTGATCCTGGTCGCGCTGATCTTCGGCGTCGTCAACGCCGTGATCGCGCCGATCGTGAAGCTGCTGTCCCTGCCGTTCATCATCCTGACGCTGGGCCTGCTGATCTTCGTGATCAACGCGCTGATGCTGCTGCTCACCGAGTGGCTCGCGCAGGCGTTCGGCCTCGACTTCCGCGTCGACGGCTTCTGGACCGCCGTGCTCGGCGCCATCATCATCACGATCGCGACCTGGGTCCTCGAGCTGCTGCTGCCGGAGGGCTGAGCGTGACGTCCCTGCCCCCTCCCCGCGCAGCCGGCGGTACGCCGTACCGCATCGCGATCGTGTGCCTGGGCAACATCTGCCGCTCCCCCATGGCCGACGTGATCCTGACCGACCGGGTGGAGGCGGCGGGGCTGGGCGGCAAGGTCGAGGTGGTGAGCGCGGGCACGGGCGACTGGCACGTCGGCAACCCGATGGACCGGCGGGCGGCGGCGCTGCTCACCGCGCACGGGTACGACGCCAGCCAGCACACCGCGCGGCAGTTCGAGAAGGTCTGGTTCGAGGACGTCGACGTCGTGCTGGCGATGGACTCCGACAACCTCGCCGACCTCGAGGCGATGCGGCCGCCGGACCACGAGGACGGCCGGCTGCTGCTGTTCCGCGCCTTCGACCCGGTCAGCCGCGGGGAGTTCGACCGCGACGTACCCGACCCCTACTACGGCGGCGACGACGGCTTCGAGACCGTGCTGGCCATGGTGGAGCGCGCCTGCGACGCGATCGTCGACGAGCTGCGACGCGTGGTGGACGGCTGACATGGCTCGGTCGGGTGCGATCGCCCAGCGGGCCGAGGCGCTCCTCGGCACCGCGGTCGCCGCGACCTCCCCGATCGCCGGCGGCGACATCTGCACCTCCACGCGGCTGCGGCTCTCCGACGGGCGCAGCGCGCTGATCAAGACCCGGCCGCACGCCCCGGCCGACTTCTTCGCCACCGAGGCGGCCGGGCTGCGCTGGCTGGCCGAGTCGGTGCCCTCCGGCGGCGCCGACGTACCCGAGGTGCTCGCCGTCGAGGACGACTGCCTCGTGCTCGGCTGGGTCGAGAGCGGCAAGTCGACCCCCGAGGCGGCCGAACGGTTCGGCCGCGCGCTGGCTGCCACCCACGCGGCCGGCAGCCCGGTGTTCGGCAGCGAGTCCGGGACCGACGGCTACATCGGCACGCTGCCGATGCCGCAGCGCACCGCGCCGACCTGGCCGGAGTTCTTCGCGACCCGGCGCATCCTGCCCTACCTCAAGCTGGCCCGGGACCGCGGCAACATCACGGAGACCGACGCGACCGCGGTCGAGGGGGTAGTCCGCCGGATCGTCGACCTGGCCGGCCCCGACGAGCCGCCGGCGCGGCTGCACGGCGACCTGTGGGGCGGCAACCTCGTCTGGGGCGCCGACGATCGCGTCTGGCTGATCGACCCGGCGGCGTACGGCGGCCACCGTGAGACCGACCTGGCCATGCTCGCGCTGTTCGGGGCGCCGCAGCTGCCCCGAATCCTCGACGCGTACGACGAGGCCGCCCCGCTGGCCGACGGCTGGCACGACCGGGTCCCGCTGCACCAGCTCTTCCCGCTGCTCGTGCACGCGTGCCTGTTCGGCGGCGGCTACGGGGCGCGGGCCGGCGAGGCCGCCCGCTCGCTGCTCTGAGTGCTCTGACTTCTCAGCACCGACTCAGGTCCGGGTGGCACAGTGGTGGCGTGGCGACCGGTTCCGACACTCTCGCGCGCGTGCTCGTCGTCGACGACGACAAGGCTGTGCGTGAGTCGCTGCGCAGGTCCCTGGAGTTCAACGGGTACGACGTCACGCTCGCCAGCGACGGCGCCGAGGCGCTCGCCAGCATCGCCAGCCGGACCCCCGACGCGCTCGTCATCGACGTGATGATGCCGCGGCTCGACGGCATCGAGACCACCCGCGCGCTGCGCACCGCCGGCAACGACCTGCCGATCCTCGTGCTCACCGCCCGCGACTCGGTGGGCGACCGGGTCGAGGGGCTCGACGCCGGCGCCGACGACTACCTGACCAAGCCGTTCGCGCTCGAGGAGCTGCTCGCTCGGCTGCGGGCGCTGCTGCGCCGCGCGCACACGCCGGACGGCGACAGCGACCTGGACGAGGAGGAGCTGTCGTTCTCCGACCTCACCCTCAACGTCGCCACCCGTGAGGTCCACCGCGGGGACCGGCCGATCGAGCTGACCCGCACGGAGTTCGCGCTGCTCGAGATGTTCCTGCGCCGGCCGCGCCGGGTGCTGGAGCGGGCGTTCATCCTCGAAGAGGTGTGGGGCTACGACTTCCCCACCACCGCCAACTCGCTCGAGGTCTACGTGGGCTACCTGCGCCGCAAGACCGAGGCCGACGGTGAGCCGCGGCTGATCCACACGGTCCGCGGCGTCGGGTACGTCCTGAAGGAGGGGTGATGGTGCTCGACCCCCGGTCGTGGCACTACCGGCGGTCGCTGGCCAGCCGCGTCACGCTCCTCGCGACGATGGCCGTCGGCCTCGCCGTCGCCGTACTCGCCGTGGCGGCGTACGTCACCGTGCGCCACCAGCTCCTCGACACCCTCGACCACTCCCTGCGGGACCGGGCGCTGGCCGCCGCGCAGTCGAGCGCGATCAACCAGCTCACCCGCGAGGAGGTGCCGTCGTGGGTGGTCGGCGCGGCCGACATCCGGATCGGCACGATCACCGCCACCGGCGACGTCTACGGCACCCGTTCGATCGAAGGCGCCACGATCCAGCTGGGCGCGCCCGAGCTGGCGGTGGCCCGTGGTCAGGAGGACTGGACCTGCCGCACGATCAGTACCGCCGACGGCGACTACCGGGTGGCGGCCGTGCCGAGCAACGAGCCCGGCGTCGCGCTCGTGCTGGCGCAGTCGTTGGACAACAACTACTACACGCTGGAGAAGCTCGGCTTCGTGCTGTTCGTCTTCGGCGCCCTCGGTGTGATCGCCGCCGCGCTGGCCGGGTGGGCGGTGGCGCGCAACGGCCTGCGGCCGGTGCGCAAGCTGACCCGCAAGGCCGAGGAGATCGCCCGCACCGAGAAGCTCGACCCGATCGAGGTCGAGGGCAACGACGAGATCGCCCGCCTGGCATCGGCGTTCAACGCGATGCTCGCCGCGTTGTCCGCCTCCCGTGACCGGCAGCGCCAGCTCGTCGCCGACGCCGGCCACGAGCTGCGCACGCCGCTGACCTCGCTGCGCACCAACCTCGACCTGCTCGCCCAGGCCGACGACCGCGGCGGGCTGTCGCTGGAGTCGCGGGCGGAGCTGATGGACGACGTGCGGTTCCAGATCGGCGAGCTCACCACGCTGATCGGCGACCTCACCGAGCTCGCGCGGGAGGACAGCGCGCCGGTGTCCGTCGAGCCGGTGGACATGACGGACGTGGTCGCCCGTGCCGTCGAACGAGTGCGCCGCCGCGCGTCGAGCCTGCACTTCGACGTACGCACGGAGCCGTGGTGGGTCGTCGGCGAGGCCAACGCGCTGGAGCGGGCGGTCACCAACCTGCTCGACAACGCCGCGAAGTGGAGCCCGCCGCTCGGCGTGGTCACCGTGACGCTCGACCACGGGGTACTGCGCGTGGCCGACCAGGGGCACGGGATCAGCGACGAGGACCTGCCGCACGTGTTCGACCGGTTCTACCGGTCCAAGGAGTCGCGGACGATGCCCGGCTCGGGCCTCGGTCTGTCGATCGTGCGGCAGGTCGCCGAGCGGCACGGCGGCTCGGTGCGCGCCGGGCGGGCGGAGGCCGAGGGAGGGGCGGCGTTCTGGCTGTCGCTGCCGGGATCGCCGACCCCGCCGGATTCCTCCCGCGAGGTGCCGGCCGAGGACGACGCGGTCACCACCGGCTGACGACGTACCGTCGTATCTGCAGGATCAAGCCGATGTCCCAGCGGCTTCTCAGCACGAGTTAAGGCTCGCGCGTCACGCTTTGTGACATGACCGAGACCCCTCGCCCGTACCCGGGCCCCTACGCCGGCAACGACGCCGGCGACACGCTGCGGATGCCGCCCTCCGAGGGAGCGGCGGGGAGCACGCATCGTTACGAGCCGGGCTACCAGCCGGGCTGGCAGCCGCCGGGGTTTGAGGGCCCGCCGACGCGGGGAGGTTCCCGGCCGACCAAGGGTGTCGTGGCCGGCATCGTCGCGGCGTCCCTGGTCGTCGGAGGTCTCGCCGGCCTGGCTGGCGCCGCGGGGTACTCCGCGTTCAACGACTCCGCCGGAGGCGGCGCGCAGCAGGCGTCGCCTTCGGCGGGGGACGCCCCGCAGGTGTCGGACTCGCCCGACATCCCGGCCGCGGAGGGTTCCGCCGAGAAGGTCGCGGCCTCGGTGCTGCCATCGGTCGTGAAGATCAACGTCATCACCCAGCAGGGCGGCGGCTCCGGCTCCGGCATCATCCTGAGCGAGGACGGCGAGATCCTCACCAACAACCACGTCGTCGACGCGGCGGGTGGCGGCGGGACGATCTCGGTGAGCTTCAACGACGGCTCGACCGCGCGCGCCGAGGTCATCGGCACCGACCCGCTCACCGACGTCGCGGTGATCAAGGCCGAGGACGTGTCCGACCTGACGCCCGCGAAGATCGGCAACTCCGACCAGCTCGACGTCGGTGAGAACGTCGTCGCGATCGGCTCCCCGTTCGGCCTCCAGGCGACCGTGACGTCCGGGATCGTCAGCGCGCTGAACCGGCCCGTGTCGGCCGGCGAGCAGGGCGGTACCGACACGACGTACCCGGCCATCCAGACCGACGCCGCCATCAACCCCGGCAACTCGGGCGGTCCGCTCGTCAACATGCGCGGTGAGGTGGTCGGCATCAACTCATCGATCCGAACGGCGTCGTCCGGCGTCATGGGCGGCGAGGCCGGCTCGATCGGGCTCGGCTTCGCGATCCCGATCGCCAAGGTGCTGCCCATCGTCGACCAGCTCCGCAACGGCGAGACGCCGACCCACGCGCGCCTCGGTGTCACCGTCGCCGACGCGGTCAGCAACGACGGGCTGCTCACCGGCGCCGGTGTGCAGACGGTCGCGGACGGCTCCGCCGCCGACGAGGCCGGCCTGCGCCGTGGCGACGTGATCACCAAGGTCGACGACCAGGTCATCTCCGACAGCGAGTCCCTGGTCGCCCTCATCCGCGGCTACCGCCCCGGCGACGAGGTCACGCTCACCGTCGTTCGCGGTGACGGCGACGACACCAGCAACATCGACCCGATCACCATCGACGTCACGCTCGACAGCGACGGCGGTGAGGCCGCGTCCTGACAACGCCGAGGAGTCAGAAAATCAGGCTTGTCGGCGGCGTGTCGGAGCAGAAGTGACCCCTCGGCAGCAGGTCCGTAGTCCCCGGCCGGCCGGTCCTCGCGCGGTCCCAGCGCGCGAGGGCCGGCCGCCGGTCCTGTCCCCCGGGTGACCTGGGTTCCCTGCCTGGTTGCTGTGCGCGTTTCCCGGCGTACGGCGAGGGGTCAGTTGTGACGCGACACGCCGCCGACGAGGCTGAATAACTGACTCCTCGCCGGTGCTTGGGGTCGGGAGTCAGCCGGCTGTGTCTTCATGAAGGACGGCGCGGAGGCGGGCGGCCTTCCAGCGGGTCTCGGCCCACTCCTCGTCGAGGTCGGAGCGGACGGTGATGCCGCCGCCGGTGCCCCAGGTGTACTCCCAGGTCTCGGCTCCCGTCTCTGCCCTTGTCTCCGTCCCGGCCGCCGGCGGCGCCGATATCGCGGATCCCGAGGACGAGCCGACGCGGCGGGCGACGAGGCTGCGGATCACCACGCCGAGGTCCGCGCGGCCGTCGCCGGAGATCCAGCCGAAGGCGCCGGCGTACACCCCGCGCGGGGTGTCCTCGACCCGGTCGATGATCTCCATGGTGCGGCGCTTGGGCGCGCCGGTCATCGACCCCGCCGGGAACAGCGCGCGCAGGGCGTCGACTGTTCCGACGTCGGCGCGCAGGTGGCCGCGCACGGTGGAGACGAGCTGGTGGACGGACGGGTACGACTCCACATCCATCAGCCCCGGCACCTCCACCGTCCCGGGCTCGCACACCATCGACAGGTCGTTGCGCAGCAGGTCGACGATCATCAGGTTCTCGGCGCGGAACTTCGGGTCGGTCGCGAGCCGCGTCGCCAGCTCCGCATCCGCCTCCGGCGTCGCACCGCGCGGCGTGGTGCCCTTGATCGGCTTGGTCTCGAGCCGGCGCTGCCGGTCGATGACGGCGTACCGCTCGGGGCTCGAGCTCAGCAGGGCGACGTCGCCATGGCGGAGGAACCCGGCGTACGGCGCGGGGTTGGCGCTGCGCAGCCGGAGGTACGCCGCCACCGGGTCGACCGTCGACTCCATCCGCTCGCGGTAGGTCAGGTTGACCTCGTAGGAGTTGCCGGCGTG
>DASURB010000004.1:0-37911 GCA_036280235.1 Nocardioides sp. | reverse complement strand
CCTCGCCCCCTACACCGGCTCGGCCATCGGCCAGCACTGGATGTACGACGGCAAGCACGTCCTGATCGTCTTCGACGACCTGACCAAGCAGGCCGAGGCCTACCGCGCCGTGTCGCTGCTGCTGCGCCGCCCGCCGGGCCGTGAGGCGTACCCCGGTGACGTCTTCTACCTGCACAGCCGGCTGCTCGAGCGCTGCGCCAAGCTCTCCGACGACATGGGCGCCGGCTCGATGACCGGTCTGCCGATCATCGAGACCAAGGCCAACGACGTGTCGGCGTACATCCCGACCAACGTCATCTCGATCACCGACGGCCAGATCTTCCTGCAGTCGGACCTGTTCGCGGCCAACCAGCGCCCCGCCATCGACGTCGGCATCTCGGTGTCCCGCGTGGGTGGTGCGGCGATGACGAAGGCGATCAAGGCGGTCACGGGCTCGCTCAAGGTGGACCTCGCGCAGTACCGCGCGATGGAGGCCTTCGCGATGTTCGCCTCCGACCTCGACGCCGCGTCGCGCCAGCAGCTCGACCGCGGTGCCCGTCTGATGGCGCTGCTCAAGCAGCCGCAGTACTCCCCGTACCCGGTCAACGAGATGACCGCGTCGCTGTGGCTCGGCACCACCGGCCGCCTCGACCGGGTCCCGACCGACGACGTGCTGCGCTTCGAGTCGGAGTTCCTCGACTACGTCCGCCGCGAGCACTCCGGGATCCTCGACACGATCGCCGAGACGAACAAGTTCGAAGAGGACACGGAGAAGGCTCTCGAGGACGCCTACGACAAGTTCCTCGACATGTTCGAGACCTCGGACGGCCAGTCGATCAAGGTCGGCAAGGAGGAGCACGAGGCGCTTCCCGAGGACGAGCTCGAGCAGGAGCAGATCGTCAAGCAGAAGCGAGGCTGACCATGGCAACCTCAGTGCGTGAGCTGCGTGCACGGACGAAGTCCGTCACGTCGATGAAGAAGATCACGCGCGCCATGGAGCTCATTGCTGCCTCCCGGATCATCAAGGCGCAGCAGCGGGCCCAGGCGGCCGCGCCGTACGCCCGAGAGCTCACCCGTGCGGTCTCGGCGGTGGCGACGTACTCCAACGTGGAGCACGCCCTCACCACCGAGCCGGAAGACCCCAAGCGCGCCGCGATCCTGATCGTGACGAGCGACCGGGGACTGGCGGGCGCCTACTCCAGCAGCGTGCTCAAGGAGGCCGAGCGCCTCGCCGAGAAGCTGCGCAGCGAGGGCAAGGAGATCGACACCTACATCTCCGGCCGCAAGGGCGAGGCGTACTTCAGGTTCCGCAACCGCCCGATCGCGGCCAGCTGGACGGGCCACTCCGACCAGCCGACGTACGACGTGGCACGCAGCATCGGCGACGCGCTGATCGACGCGTTCCTCGCCGGTGAGGACAACCCCGAGATCGAGCTCTCGGGGGAGGCCCGGCCGGTCGACGAGGTGCACGTGGTCTACACGCGCTTCCGCTCGATGCTGGTCCAGGAGCCGACCGCGGTGCGGCTGCTGCCGCTGGAGGTCGTCGAGGGCGAGGAGCCCCCGAAGGCCGACGAGGTGCTGCCGCTCTACGAGTTCGAGCCGAACGCCGCCGAGGTGCTCGACTCGCTCCTGCCGCGCTACGTCCAGAGCCGGATCTTCTTCGCGCTGCTCCAGGCCGCCGCGTCCGAGCTGGCCGCGCGCCAGCGGGCGATGAAGGCGGCGACGGACAACGCCGAGGAGCTCATCAAGAAGTACACCCGTCTGGCCAACCAGGCCCGACAGGCGGGAATTACCCAGGAAATCAGCGAGATCGTCGGTGGCGTGAACGCGCTCGCCGATGCGACTGCCGGGAGTGAGTGAGAGAAATGACTGCCACGATTGAGGAGACCCGGACCGACAGCGGTCAGGGCGGCGTGGGTCGCATCGCCCGAGTGATCGGCCCTGTGGTCGACATCGAGTTCCCGCCGGACGCGATGCCCGAGATCTACAACAAGCTGGAGGTGGAGTTCGAGCTGGGCGGGGAGACCCGCACGCTGCCGCTCGAGGTCGCCCAGCACATCGGCGACGGCATGGTCCGCGCCATCTCCCTGAAGCCGACCGACGGCCTCGTCCGCGGCGCTCAGGTGCAGGACACCGGCGGCCCGATCACGGTGCCGGTCGGCGACGTGACGCTCGGCCACGTGTTCAACGCGACCGGCGACTGCCTCAACCTCAAGGAGGGTGAGCAGCTCGAGATCAACGAGCGCTGGGGCATCCACCGCAAGGCGCCGGCGTTCGACCAGCTCGAGTCGAAGACCCAGATGTTCCAGACCGGCATCAAGGTCATCGACCTGCTCACGCCGTACGTCCAGGGCGGCAAGATCGGCCTGTTCGGCGGCGCGGGTGTGGGCAAGACCGTGCTGATCCAGGAGATGATCGCCCGCGTCGCGAAGGACCACGGTGGTGTGTCCGTGTTCGCCGGCGTCGGCGAGCGCACGCGTGAGGGCAACGACCTCATCGTCGAGATGGAGGAGGCCGGCGTCATCGGCCAGACCGCCCTCGTCTTCGGTCAGATGGACGAGCCGCCGGGCACCCGTCTGCGCGTCGCGCTGTCCGCGCTGACGATGGCGGAGTACTTCCGCGACGTGCAGAAGCAGGACGTGCTGCTGTTCATCGACAACATCTTCCGGTTCACGCAGGCCGGTTCCGAGGTGTCGACGCTGCTCGGCCGCATGCCGTCCGCCGTCGGCTACCAGCCCAACCTCGCCGACGAGATGGGCGTGCTCCAGGAGCGCATCACCTCGACGCGCGGTCACTCGATCACCTCGATGCAGGCGATCTACGTGCCGGCCGACGACTACACCGACCCGGCCCCGGCCACCACGTTCGCGCACCTCGACGCGACCACCGAGCTCTCGCGTGAGATCGCGTCCCTGGGTATCTACCCGGCCGTGGACCCGCTGACCTCGACGTCGCGGATCCTCGACCCGCGCTACATCGGTGAGGACCACTACAACACCGCGGTCCGGATCAAGCAGATCCTCCAGCGCAACAAGGAGCTGCAGGACATCATCGCGATCCTCGGTGTCGACGAGCTCTCCGAGGAGGACAAGATCATCGTCTCCCGGGCCCGTCGTATCCAGCGGTTCCTGTCGCAGAACACGTACGTGGCCAAGCAGTTCACCGGCATCGAGGGCTCGACGGTCCCGATCGAGGACACCATCGAGGCGTTCACGAAGATCGCGGACGGCGAGTACGACCACGTCGCCGAGCAGGCGTTCTTCATGTGCGGTGGCCTCGACGACGTCGAGCGCAAGTGGGCCGACATCCAGAAGAACCTCTGATCATGGCCGACAAGCTGATGCATGTCGAGCTGGTCGCCGCCGACCGGCTCGTGTGGTCGGGCGAGGCCTCCATGGTCATCGCCCGTACCACCGAGGGTGACGTCGGCATCCTGCCGAACCACGCGCCGATGCTGTCGCTCATGGTCGACGGCGTGGTCGACGTGACCACGGCGGAGGGTGAGACGTGGATCGCGGCGGTCGACGCCGGGTTCCTGTCGGTGGCGAACAACCGGATCTCGATCCTGGCCGAGCACGCCGAGATGTCCCACGACATCGACCTCGAGAAGGCACGCGCCGACCTCGAGCGTGCGCACGCCGCGGGCGAGAACGACGACGACGCCGAGGCCAAGGTGGCGCGGGCGTGGGCCGAGGCCCGCATCCGCGCCGCCGAGAAGGCCAAGGCGTCCTGACACACTCTGTCCAGGGCTCTGTTCCAGAAATGACGCGAGCGAACCAGGCGAGCGAGAAGGCGAGGCGGTAGATGCCGTGGTGGCAGTGGCTGGCGGACGTGGCCGGAGTCCTGCTGCTGCTCGTGCTGCTCTACGGAATCGCCCTCGTCGTCCGCCGTCGGTTCATCTCGCGCCACGGAGGCACCTTCGAGTTCTCAGTCCGCGTCCGGTCCGGTAGGGCCGGACGCGGCTGGGTTCTGGGGCTGGGTCGCTACTCCGGCGGCGACCTCGAGTGGTTCCGGATCTTCTCGCTCCTCCCGCGCCCGCGCCGCGTCTTCCGCCGCTCCGAGCTGGAGTACGTCGGCCGCCGCGACCCCGGGGGAGTGGAGTCCTACTCGCTCTACTCCGGCCACATCATCGTCAGCTGCCGCACGCCCACTGGCCCGCTCGAGGTCGCGATGAGCCCCGAGGCGCTGACCGGCTTCCTCGCCTGGCTCGAGGCCGCTCCGCCCGGCCAGCGCTCCCGCCGCGCCTGACGTCCGAGCGCGTCGGGATACCACCGGCTGCTGGGATCCCGTCGCGTCCGGGCCGAAACTTCACGTGGTTTGCGCAAGTTTCGCGTGGGCAGCCCTGTGGACAACCCGCCCACCCGGCTACCTCACGAGCCGCACGGGGTCGCCCTCCAGGCTGGCCTGCCACGACGTGGTGTCGCTCGGCTGGTTGCCGGCGCCATATGTGTACCTGAGCCGGACCCAGCACTTCTGCGGGTCGAGGTCCTCGCAGGTGAAGGCCGCGGGCACGGGGACGGAGATCACCTGCCACTTGCCGTTGTGCGTGGAGTTCTGCGCGGTGATCTCGCAGTTGGGCAGCACCCCGCTGACGGGGCCGGAGCCGATGCAGTTCGTGAACGGCACACTCGACTCGGCCGGTGCCAGCACCCGGATCTCGCCGGGCGTGGTCGAGTCGCCGACGTCGAAGAGCCGGACGTTGAGGATGTGTCCCTGGGCCCCGCTCGGGATGCGGGCGAGGAAGAACGTCGTCGTGGCGTTCGGCAGGTTCGCGTACATCGCCATCTTGTTGTAGCCCGACACCGACACGTCGTCCTTCACGGTGCCGTCCGTCGTGGAGTACGCCCTGACCGCGAACCGGTTGTGGCCCTGGGCGCTGTCGGCGCCGAGCCCGTTGGTGGTGATCTGCAGCAGGTAGGTCCCCGGCGCGGCGTACGGGACCGTGCAGATGTTCACCCAGCGGCGGAAGACCTGGGCGACGTAGCCTTGCCCGAACTCAGGGGTGTTCACCTTGTACTCGTCCCGGGTCCGGTCCAGGGTCTTCGACAGGTCGCCGCTGAACCCGGGGTAGGTCTTGGCGCCGGCGCAGTTCGGGCGGACAGGGTAGGAGAGCGGGTCCCAGCTGTTCGAGGTCGGCACGTGCTCGCGCACGGTGTACTTCGTGCGCACCTGGCCGTCGAACCTCTTGTCGAGGTTCGTGTAGGAGATGTCGCCGGTGCAGTAGGGGCTGTCGGCACCTGGCTTGTAGCGCGCGCCGGGGTCGGGTACGACGGCCTTCGGGTTCGTGTGCGTCGAGGGCTGCAGCAGGCTCGCCTGCTGGAGCTTGATGAAGTTGTGGTTCTGCTTGTTCTCGTCGCACAGGTCGCCCACGTCGATGAGCGCGGGGTCGAAGACGTCGATGGCCAGGTTGGCGGTCGGCTTCTTCACCTCGACGGTGTAGATGTAGCCGTTCGGGTCGTAATCGGGGTTCGCGCCGCTGGCGTCGTTGGCGAACGCGTCACCGTTGTTCTTCGGCGCCGACGGGCTGCCGATGTTGCCCCAGAACTGTGCTGTGTCGGCGCAGTTCGCGCTCTTCTTCATGGTGTCGTTCTCCGGGTCGTTGCCGTAGGAGTTGCACGGGCTGCCCAACGGCACCGGGCCGGCGTAGTCCGCGGTCGCGCTGCGGCTGATCGTGGTCTCGGGCACGCCGAGCAACCCACCGAAGACGTTCCTGATCGTCTTGGTGACGGTCACCCTCAACCGCGTCGGCTGTCCGTCCAGCTCGGTGGCGACCGACACGCCGTTCTGCCCGTCGGTGAACGTGTTCGCCTTCGCGAGGTCCTTGGCCCGCGTGAACGCGGCGGTCGGGTTGCCCGGCAGGTGCGGTACGCCGCCCAGGGCACCGGCGTCGGCGGCGCGCTGCTCCTGCTTGGCCAGCACGTACCAGCGCCCGACGTCGACGGTGAACGCCGCCATGCCGAACAGCACGACGGCCAGCACGCACACGAGGATCGCGACGTACCCGCTCTCCTCGGTGTGCCGGCACCTCACTTGCACCCCGTCGTTGCTGACATCGGCTCGAGCGACATCACGGTGTGCTCGCCGATCGCCAGCTCGTCGAAGAACAGCCCAGTCACCGACGGGTGGTCGAGCAACACGTAGACGCCGAGGTTGTCGCGGTTGACGTCTCCTTGGCAGGCGTTCTGCGCGGTGTGCAGCCACGTCGAGGACTGCTGGACGAACGCGCTTCCGTTCCAGCGGAACTTCACGCAGGTCGTGCAGGCGTCGAACTTGCCGGCAGTGCTGCCGACCGGTGTCCCGTCCGCCTTGGCCTTGTAGACCCACAGCTCGTGCACGTTGGCCAGGCCCATCGCGCGACCCTCGCGGGCGACCTGAGCGGCCGCATCGGCCGCGAACGTCGCCACCCGCGGCTCGGCCGAGGCCATCCGGGCGCCGGCACGCACCGAGGAGCTGATCGCGAGCCAGTCCTTGAACACCAGGCCGAACTCGACGATGCCGAAGACGACCAACAGCAGGATGGGGGTGATGAGGGCGGCTTCGACCGCGACGGCACCGCCGTCACGGCGTCGCCCACTCGGACCCCTCCCGGTCCGACGGAACATCCGTGTTCCCTTTCCATGTCTTCCCGAGACATGGCTCCCAGGCGCACGACGGTAGGGGTGCCGTGACGGCATGCGGAAGATCCAACGGACCGCTCAGTCCGTTTGTCGGGGGAGGTCCGGCCACCCGGCTGGACGAATGTGGCCCGTCTGTCGGGACGACGCAGCCGAAAGGCCGGAACCGGACATTCCCGGCAGTGGTCAGATCGTGGGTTGTCCACAGAGCACCCCACGGGTTCCTGACGCCTCCCACGTGAAGTTTCGGCCCGGACGCGTCGGGTTCCCAGCAGATGGTGGTAACCCGACCGGCCCGACCGTCCTCCCTCAGCGCTCGCCGCCCGGCACCCACAGCACGTCGCCGACCTCGCGGTTGGCGTGCCGGGCCAGGATGAACAGCAGGTCGGAGAGGCGGTTGAGGTAGGTGATCGCGAGGACGTTCATCGTGTCCTTGTGCCGCTCGTAGGCCGCCCAGGCCTCGCGCTCGGCGCGGCGGACGACCGTCCGGGCGACGTGGAGGAGGGCGGCGCCGGGGGTGCCGCCGTTGAGGATGAACGAGCGCAGCTTCGGCAGGTCCTCGTTGTACTGGTCGCACCAGGCCTCGAGGCGGTCGACGTAGGACTGCTCGATGCGCAGCGGCGGGTACTCCGGGTTCTCGACCACGGGGGTGCAGAGGTCGGCGCCGACGTCGAAGAGGTCGTTCTGGATCGTGGTCAGCAGCTTCACCACGTCGTCGTCCAGACCGCCGGTCGCGAGGGCGACGCCGATGTGGGCGTTGGCCTCGTCGACCGTGGCGTACGCGTGCAGCCGGAGGTCGTTCTTGGTGGTGACGCTCATGTCGCCGAGACGGGTCTCGCCGGCGTCTCCGGTGCGCGTGTAGATGCGGGTGAGGTTGACCATGGTTCGAGCCTAGGCCGTCCGGCCGGGGGCGGTACGACGGGCACTAGCATCGGCCGGATGGAAGGCTTCCAGGTCGTCTCGGGCGGTCCGCTGTCGACGCCGCTGAACGGCGAGGTCGCCGTCAACGGTGCCAAGAACAGCGCGCTGAAGCTGATGGCCGCCTCCCTGCTCGCCGAGGGGCGCACGACGATCACGAACGTGCCCGACATCCTCGACGTGCACGTGATGGCGCGGCTGCTCGAGGAGCTCGGCTCGACCGTCGCCATCGAGCCGGAGACCAGCGAGGCGCCCGCCGCGCTCACCGTGCGCGTCGACACTCCGCAGGAGCTGAAGCACGAGGCGCCGTACGAGCTGGTACGTCGTCTGCGCGCGTCGATCAGCGTGCTCGGCCCGCTCATCGCGCGGTGCGGCCGCGCGCGCGTCGCGCTGCCGGGCGGGGACAACATCGGTTCGCGCGGGCTGGACATGCACATCACCGGCCTGCGCGAGCTCGGCGCCGAGGTCCGCATCGAGCACGGCTTCGTCGTCGCCGAGGTTCCCGGCGGGCTGCGCGGCGCCAACCTGTGGCTCGACTTCCCGAGCGTCGGCGCCACCGAGAACCTGCTGATGGCCTCGGTGCTCACCCCCGGCGAGACCGTGATCGACAACGTCGCCAGGGAGCCGGAGATCAGCGACCTGTGCGAGATGCTCGTGGCAATGGGTGCCGACGTCGACGGCATCAGCACCTCCACGCTCACGGTCCGCGGCGTCGACGAGCTGCGGCCGGTCGAGCACGCCACCGTCCCGGACCGGATCGTGTCCGGCACCTGGGCGTTCGCGGCCGCGGTCGCCGGCGGCGACCTCACCGTCCGCGGCGGGCGGGCCCGGCACCTCGACATCGTGCTCGACAAGCTCGTGTCCGCCGGCGGTCGCGTCGACGCCGACGACGACGGGTTCAGCGTCCGGGTCGACAAGCGGCTCACGTCGTTCGACGTGGTGACGCTGCCGTACCCGGGCTTCCCGACCGATCTCCAGCCGTTCGCGATGGCGCTCGCCGCGGTCAGCGACGGCACCGCGATGATCACCGAGAACGTCTTCGAGGCTCGCTTCATGTTCGCCCAGGAGCTGGCCCGGCTCGGTGCGGACCTCCGCACGGACGGCCACCACGCCGTGGTGCGCGGCAAGCCGGTGCTGTCCGGCGCTCCCGTCGTCGCCCACGACATCCGCGCGGGCGCCGCCCTGGTGCTGGCCGGGCTGGCGGCCGACGGCACCACCGTGGTGGCCGACTCCCACCACATCGACCGTGGCTACCCGCGGTTCGCGGAGGTGCTGTCGAGCCTCGGCGCCGACGTCTCGCGGGTGACATTGCCGGACCTTCGGGACTGATTTCACACCAGTCACATCCGACACACCGCGATCTGAGACGGGAGGCAACCTTTCCGGGGTGTCCTACGTCATAGTGGTGACGGAGCCGGTCGACGGGGGACCGGCGCGGAGGGCAGGAGATCGGATGGACGCAACCACCGACGGCGCGACAATGGTTCTCTCGGGGCGTCTCGACGGCCGCTCCACGGCGGGGGTCCGCGACCTCCTCCACGACCTGGTAGCCCGGTACGACGACGTGGTCGTCGACCTCACCGACGTCGAGTCGATCGACGTCAACGGCCTCAACATGCTCGCCGCGACCAGCAAGCTGATGGAGCGCGACGGCCGCCACCTCGTCCTCCGCGGCTGCCGCCCGTCGCTGCGTCGGGTCATCGCCTTCACGCGGGTCCGGCACGTGCTCGAGATGGAGCGGCAGGCCGAGTCCGCCTAGCGGACGTCAGCCGAGCCGAGGGCGCGGGATCGCGACGGGCTCGAGCGCGTCCGCGACCCGCAGCCGGAAGCCGACCCCGCGCACCGACTCCACGTGCACCTGCGGCGCCACCGCCGCGAGCCGCCGGCGCAGCCGCTTGACCGCCGAGATCACCGCGTCGGCGTCGCCGAGGTAGGTGCGGTCCCACACTCGCCTCGTCAGGTCCGCGAACGTCCACGTCCGGCCCGGGTCGGTGGAGAGCACCACGAGCAGGTCGAACGCCCGCGCAGGCAGGTCGATCGTCCGACCGCCCCAGGTGGCCACCCGCCGCTCGACGTCGAGACCGAGCGCGCCCACGCGGATCTCCTGATCCGCGCTGGCGTCGGGATCGCCCGGCACCGGCTCCAGCGCTGAACCGAGGGGCGGCGGCGGTGACAGACCGGCGGCGGCGCAGAGCACTGCGCGACCGTCGATGGTGTCGGGCGCGGTCATCAGCATCGTCCGGTCCGAGACCGCCTTGGCCAGCTCGGCGACCTCGTCGGGCTCGACGCCCACGCAGAAGACAATTCCCGGGCGCTGCCCGGTCGTATCCCGAGACATACGGTTCCTCCCGTTGCCAAGCCGGACAGCCGCTCCGGCGTTGGTGGGCCCGAGCATCGCACGCCCCGGTTGCGAACAGCAACGAAGTAGACCAATTTCGATCTCGTAAAGTCCGCTGGACCTGGTGACCGTTCAACCAGGTCCCGGTTCTGCCCGAGAAGTGCCCGGCTCGCGCCCTGGTAGCCGCCCGTCGCGCCGACGACTGTCGGAGCAGCCCGCCATGACCGGCGGGCTCAGCTGCGGGAGGCGTCCCGCGACCCCGTGAGGGCGCCACCCGTATTACTCGGGAGGTATCAGGTGTCGCGACAACCAACACGAGGCTGGAGGGCGATCCGCGGACGCATCGCGGTCGTCGCCGCTCTGGCGCTGGTCTCGGGCGCGTTGGCCGCAGGGCCACCGGCGCTGGCCGCTCCGGACGGGAGCGGCGGGGCCGACAAGAAGATCGACGCCGAGCTGGCCGCCGACTTCGGCAAGGACAGCACGCAGGACTTCTTCGTGCGCTTCGCCGACAAGGCCGACCTGACGGCGGCCTCGAAGGTGAAGGGCTGGGGTCCGCGCGGTGACGCGGTGTGGAAGGCCCTCGTCAAGAACGCCGAACGCAGCCAGGAAGGCGTGATCGCCGACCTGGAGCGGCGGGGCGTCGACTACAAGAGCTATCCGATCAACAACTCGCTCCTGGTGCGCAGCGGCACCTCGTCGCTGGCGTCCACGCTGGCCTCCGACCCTCAGGTCTCGGAGATCGAGGCACCCGCCACGGTGCAGCTGGAGAAACCGCTCGACGCCAAGCCGGAGCACAAGGTGAACGCGGTCGAGTGGGGCATCGCCGACATCCGTGCCGACGAGACGTGGGCGGACTTCGGCGTCGACGGCAACGGCATCGTCGTCGGCAGCATCGACAGCGGCGTGGAGTACACCCACCCGGCGCTGGTCGGCAAGTACCGCGGCAACCTGGGCAACGGGAACTTCGACCACAACTACAACTGGTTCGACCCGTCCGAGGTCTGTGGCGACCCGGAGCCGTGTGACAACAACGACCACGGCACGCACACGATGGGCACCATGGTCGGCAGCGACGGTGACAACCAGATCGGCGTCGCTCCGGGCGCGCGCTGGATGTCCGCCAAGGGCTGCGAGACCAACAGCTGCAGCGAGTTCGCGCTCACCGAGGCTGCGACGTGGATGCTGCACCCGACCGACCTGAACGGGGAGAACCCCGACGCGTCGAAGCGGCCGAACATCATCAACAACTCGTGGGGCGGCGGACCGGACGACGACTGGTACGAGAGCTTCGTGGACGCCTGGGTCGCGGCCGGCATGTTCCCGTCGTGGTCCAACGGCAACTCGGGACCGGGCTGCGACACCGCCGGTGCGCCCGGTGAGTACGTCCAGTCCTACGCGGCCGGCAACCACACCATCAACCGCACGATCGCGTCCTCGTCGAGCCGCGGGCCGGGTGTCGGCGACGACGTCAAGCCCAACATCTCGGCGCCGGGCACCGCGGTCCGGTCGAGCATCCCCGGTGACGGGTACGCCGCGTTCACCGGCACCTCGATGGCAGCGCCGCACGTCTCGGGCTCCGTCGCGCTGCTGTGGGAGGCGGCTCCGTCGCTCGTCGGCGACATCGACGGCACTCGCGCGCTGCTCGACGGCTCCGCGATCGACTCGGAGAACCTGACCTGCGGTGGCACCGCCGAGGACAACAACGTGTTCGGCGAGGGCTTCCTCGACGTGTACTCCGCCGTCGAGGCCGCTCCCCGCGGTGACTCGGGCGTGCTGCGCGGCACGGTCAGCGACGCCTCGGACGACTCCGCGATCGACGGTGCGGACGTCGAGGTCACGGGCACCAGCGCCCGCTCCACCACGACCGACAACTCGGGCGGCTACCGGCTGAACCTGCTGGCCGGCACCTACGACGTCAGCGTCAGCGCCTTCGGCTACCTGCCGGAGGAGGTCACCGGTGTGGAGGTCCCGGCCGAGGCCGAGACCGTCCAGGACGTCGAGCTCGAGCCGGCACCGTCGGCGACGCTCTCCGGCACCGTGACGGACGGCTCCGGCCACGGCTGGCCGCTGTACGCCGAGGTGACCGTGGCGGGCACGCCGGTGTCGACGTACACCGACCCGGAGACGGGTGAGTACTCGCTCAGCCTGCCGTCGGGTTCGTCGTACGACGTGACCGTGACACCGGTGTACGCCGGCTACGTCGCCGCCACCGAGACCGTCGACCTGACGGGTGGCAACGCGAGCCAGGACTTCAGCGTCCTGGTCGACACCAACGCCTGCAAGGCGCTCGGTTACACGGTCGACTACGACGGCCTGCTGGAGAACTTCGACGGCACCGACACGCCGGAAGGCTGGACGGTCGTCGACAACATCGGCAACGGCCAGGTCTGGCGCTTCGACGACCCGGGCGGTCTGGGCAACCTGACCGGCGGCGAGGGCGGCTTCGCCGTGGTCGACAGTGACAACTACGGCAACGGCAACACCCAGGACACCGAGCTGGTCTCGCCGGTGTTCGACCTGACCGGGGTCGACACGCCGGTGCTGGAGTTCGACACCGACTACAACGACCTCGGCAACGAGCAGGCGGACGTCGACATCTCGCTCGACGGCGGTGAGACCTGGACCAACGTGTGGACCCAGCTCACCGACCTGCGTGGTCCCACCACGGTGCGGATCCCGCTGCCCGACGCGGCGAACGAGACCGACGTCCAGCTGCGCTTCCACTACTACGTGGGCAGCTGGGACTGGTGGTGGCAGGTCGACGAGGTCTTCGTCGGCAACCGCCGCTGCGTTCCGGTCGAGGGCGGTCTGGTGCTCGGCAACGTCAGCGACCTCAGTGCCGGCGAGCCGCTCAACGGCGCGACGGTGACCAGTGAGGACGTGCCGGCGGACAAGGGCACCGCGGGTCCGACCCCGGACGACGACGCGATCGCGGACGGCTTCTACTGGCTGTTCTCGTCGGTGACGGGTGACCACCCGTTCACGGCCGCGAAGTCCGGCTTCGAGTCGAAGACCAAGACCGTCACGGTTGCCGGGGACGACGTGACCCGGGCGGACTTCGCGCTCGGTGCGGGTCACCTCGTGGTCACGCCGACCAACATCTCCACGCTGGTCACCCTCGGTGGCTCGCAGGAGAAGACGTTCAAGATCAGCAACGACGGCACCGGTGCCGCCAACGTCGAGATCGGCGAGCGCGACGGCGGGTTCCAGATCCTCCGCGCGGACGGCACCAAGACCACCGCCAAGGAGGTCGCGACCGGCAGGGGCGCTCCGCTCCAGAGGATCAAGGCGGACGTCACGCCGCTGCAGAAGACGACGGCGAAGGGTTCGGCGACGGGACGGGCGGACCTCGCCCAGACGCCGCACGACGAGCCGTGGGTGGACATCACCGACTACCCGAGCAACATCATGGACAACTCGGTGGCGTCGTACGACGGCAAGGTCTACTCGTTCGGCGGCACCGTCGCCGGCCTGGGTGCGACCGACGCGGCGTACGTGTACGACCCGGCGGAGCTGACCTGGTCGTCCATCGCTCCGATGCCCGAGGGTCGGCAGAAGCCGGCCGGGGCGTTCGTCGGCGGCAAGTACTACGCCGTCGGCGGCTGGGGCGGCGGCAGCGGCCAGACGGTCGCGGAGACCGCGATCTACGACCCGGCCACGGACAGCTGGTCCACCGGTGCCGACAACCCGTCGCCGTGGGCGGCGGCCGGTACGGCGGTCCTCGACGGCCAGATCTACGCCGTCGGCGGCTGTGGCTCCGCCTGTGGTGAGACCGACGTGGTCCGCTACGACCCGGCGTCGGACAGCTACGACGTGCTGGCCGACTACCCGGAGCCGACGTCGTGGCTGGCCTGCGGTGCGGTCGACCGCAAGGTCGTCTGCGCAGGCGGCAACGGCGGGTCCGCAGGATCCGACAGCGCGTTCGCGTACGACCCCGGGACCGACTCCTGGGATGCGATCGCGGACATGCCGGTCGACGTGTGGGCCGCCAGCTACGCCAACGCCAACGACCAGCTGCTGATCTCCGGCGGCGTGGCCGGCGGCGCGATCACCAACGCCGGCTGGGCCTACGGTCCCGACGGCGAGTGGACGGAGCTGCCGAACTCCAACAACGCCCTCTACCGGGGCGGCGCCGCGTGCGGCATGTACAAGGTCGGCGGCTCGGTGAGCAACTTCAACTCGACGCCGCTGGCGGAGATGCTGCCGGGCTACGACAACTGCGGTGGTGGCGGCGACGTCTCCTGGCTCAGCGCCGACCCGACGACGCTGACCGTGGCGCCGGGCGAGACGGTCGAGGTGACCGTCACGACCGACGCCTCCCAGGTGGCTCAGCCGGGCACGTACACGGCCCAGCTGACCATCGCCGAGGACACGCCGTACCCGTCGACGACCGTCGACGTGACCATGCAGGTCGCGCCGCCCAAGTCGTGGGGCAAGCTCACCGGCACGGTGACCGGCACGAGCTGTGACGGCGCGAACGGCCCGCTGGCCGGTGCCATCGTCCGCGTCAACGGCAAGGCCGAGTCGTGGAACCTGTTCACCGACTCGTCCGGCGGCTACGCCCGCTGGATGAAGGCGGAGAACAAGCTGCAGATGATCGCCGCACGGGACGGCTACGTCCCCGAGGTGACCCAGGCAGCGGTGAAGAAGGGTAAGACCACGACCGTCGACTTCGACCTGATGAGCAGCAAGTGCTGATCGCCTAGGCGAGGTCCGTCGTGAGGGCCCGCGTCCGGTCACCGAGAGCCGGACGCGGGCCCGTCCATGTCCAGGGGTGGAAGGCGTGGTGGTCTCGAGGGGCTCGACCACCCGAACGGCGCCGTGTGACCTAGTTGGCACGTGGGACAGTTCACAAGCCGGTTACCGACGGGTCAGGTCCGCCCTATCGTCGGCCCATGAGCGACAAGGACCGCCCCTGGGTGATGCGCACGTACGCCGGTCACAGCTCGGCGGCCGACTCCAACGCGCTGTTCCGCACCAACCTGGCCAAGGGCCAGACCGGTCTGTCGGTCGCGTTCGACCTGCCGACCCAGACCGGCTACGACCCGGACTCGCCGCTGGCCCGCGGCGAGGTCGGCAAGGTGGGCGTCCCGGTGCCGCACCTCGGCGAGATGCGGCGGCTGTTCGAAGAGATCCCGCTCGCGGAGATGAACACCTCGATGACGATCAACGCCACCGCGATGTGGCTGCTCGCGCTCTACCAGGTGGTGGCCGAGGAGCAGGCCGGCGAGGGCGCCGACCTCGGCGCCGTTCACGCCTCCCTCGCGGGCACGACGCAGAACGACATCATCAAGGAGTACCTCTCGCGCGGGACCTACGTGTTCCCGCCCGAGCACTCGCTGCGGCTGACCAGCGACCTGATCGCCTACACGGTCAACCACATCCCGAAGTGGAACCCGATCAACATCTGCAGCTACCACCTGCAGGAGGCCGGCGCGACGCCGGTGCAGGAGCTCGCCTACGCGCTGTGCACCGCGATCGCCGTGCTCGACACCGTCCGCGAGTCCGGCCAGGTCGCGCCCGAGGACTTCCCGAAGGTGGTCGGCCGCATCTCCTTCTTCGTCAACGCGGGCGTGCGGTTCGTCGAGGAGATGTGCAAGATGCGCGCCTTCGTCCAGCTGTGGGACGAGGTCACGCGCGAGCGCTACGGCGTCGAGGACGAGAAGATGCGGCGCTTCCGGTACGGCGTGCAGGTCAACAGCCTGGGCCTGACCGAGGCGCAGCCCGAGAACAACGTGCAGCGCATCGTGCTCGAGATGCTCGGCGTCACGCTGGCGAAGGACGCGCGCGCCCGCGCCGTCCAGCTGCCCGCGTGGAACGAGGCGCTCGGTCTGCCGCGGCCGTGGGACCAGCAGTGGTCGCTGCGGATGCAGCAGGTGCTCGCCTACGAGTCCGACCTGCTGGAGTACGACGACCTGTTCACCGGCTCGCACGTGGTCGAGGCCAAGGTGGCCGAGCTGGTCGCGGGCGCCCGCGAGGAGATGGACCGCGTGCAGGCGCTCGGCGGCGCCGTCGCCGCGGTCGAGTCCGGGTACATGAAGTCCGAGCTGGTCAGCTCCCACGCCGCGCGCCGGGCCCGCATCGAGTCGGGCGAGGAGAAGGTCGTCGGCGTGAACTGCTTCGAGACGACCGAGTCGTCGCCGCTGACCGCGGACCTCGACACCGCGATCCAGACGCCCGACCCGCAGGCGGAGCAGGCCGCGCGGCGGAGCCTCGAGGCGTGGAAGGCCCAGCGCGGCCAGGCCGAGGTCGACGCCGCGCTGGAGCGGCTGGCCACCGACGCCAAGACGAACGCCAACCTGATGGAGGCCACGCTCGCCGCCGCCCGCGCCGGTGCGACCACCGGCGAGTGGGCCGGCACGCTGCGTCAGGTGTTCGGCGAGTTCCGCGCGCCCACCGGGGTGTCCGGTGCGGTCGGTGTCGCCGAGGCGGGTGCCGAGCTGACCGCCGTGCGCGACGCCGTACGCCGGACGGGGGAGGAGCTCGGCGGCCGGCTGCGGCTGCTGGTCGGCAAGCCCGGCCTGGACGGCCACTCCAACGGCGCCGAGCAGGTCGCGGTGCGGGCGCGCGACGTCGGCTTCGAGGTCGTCTACCAGGGCATCCGGCTCACCCCCGAGCAGATCGTGGCGGCCGCGGTCGCCGAGGACGTGCACTGCGTCGGGCTGTCGATCCTGTCCGGGTCGCACATGGAGCTGGTGCCGGCCGTGCTCGACGGGTTGGCCGCCCAGGGGCTCGGGGACGTGCCGGTGGTGGTCGGCGGGATCATCCCGACCGCCGACGCGGCCCGGCTCCGGGACCTCGGCGTCGCGGCCGTCTTCACGCCCAAGGACTTCGGACTCACCGAGATCATGGCCGGGATCGTGGCGGCGATCCGGACGGCCAACGGCCTGGACTGACGACTGCGCCTCTCTCACGAAGCGGCGTGGTTCGCCGCGCGTTCCAACGCGAGACCTCACCCTGACGACGGAATCCGTCGTCTGGACCAGCCATTGCCGACGGACCGACATGCCGCAAAATACGTGACGTAGTCCCTTCGGGGGGCAAGAATGACTCGGCCGGGCATCTCGGGACGAAGTCCGCGTGAGGGTGAGGACGGCGAGTGAACGGGGCGGGCACGACGAGGAGGCCGGGAGCGGTCGAACGTCGCCTGCCGCCTGAGCCCGCCAGCGTGTCGGAGGCGCGCCACCTGGTCCGCGACCTGGTCGAGGACGCCGGCCGCTCCGACCTCGCCGAGACCGGCGCCCTGCTGGTCAGCGAGCTCGTCACCAACGCGCTGCTCCACGCCGGCACGCCCATCGGCGTGAAGGGCTGGGTCGACGACCGCGGCCTGCACGTGGAGGTGTCCGACGGCAGCCGGCACCTGCCGACCCGACGCCGCTACGCCACCACGGCCGGCACCGGTCGCGGCATGGTGATGCTCGAGCAGATGGTCGACGACTGGGGCGTCACCCGGCACGAGGACGGCAAGACGGTCTGGTTCCACCTGACCGACCCCTCCGACCACGTCGGGCGGCAGGAGCTCCACGAGGACGCGGGGTCCGACCGGCGTACGTCGGCGGACACGGTGCAGGTCGAGCTGTACAACGTGCCGCTGCTGCTGCACAGCGCCTGGCGCGAGCACGCCGAGGCGCTGCTGCGGGAGTACCTCCTGGCCAGCCTCGACGACGAGGCCGACATCAACCCGATCCAGACGCACGCCGACGCCACCGACGCGATCGCGATCCTCGAGGAGCAGGTGCCGGCCGCCACGGTGGAGATGACACCGGACGACCTGATGGCGGGCGCGATGGAGCCGCGGGTGTCCCGGGGCCTGGTCACCCTCCAGGTGCCGCGCGCGTCGGTGCCGCACTTCCAGACGCTGCACGACACGATCGAGGCGAGCATCGAGATGCATCGCCAGGGCCGGATCATGACCCCGCCCACGCAGCCCGAGGTGCGCGCGTTCCGGCGGTGGCTGTGCACCGAGGTCCTCGAGCAGGCACGTGGGCGGTTGCCCCGACCCTGGAGCTTCGCGAGCGTCGTCGCCGAGCCGACGCCGGTGCCGTGGCCGTGGGACCTGTCCTGGGTCCGGGAAGCGGCGACCGGTCTGGTCGCGGCCGACGAGACCAACCGGATCCTCGCGGTCAGCCGGCAGGCGCTCGACATCCTCGGCTACACCGACGCGAACCAGCTCGAGGGTCGGCGACTCGTCACGATCATCCCGGAGCGTTACCGGCAGGCCCACATCGCCGGCTTCACGCTGCACCTGCTGGTCGGCCGGGAGCCGCTGATCGGACGCTCGGTGAAGGTGCCCGCGCTGCGTGCGGACGGCTCCGAGGTGCCGATCGAGCTGAACGTGACCTCCGAGGCGGCGTTCGAGGGGCGCACGATCTTCCTCGGCGACATCCGGCGGGTCTGACCGGGTCAGCCCGGGGGCCGCGACGACGCGGTCGACCGCGGGCAGAACGCCTCGCGCGGCGAGCCGGTGTGCACCTCCTCGGGGAGCGTCACCGTCACCGCCTCATCCACGAGGCCGCCGGCGCGGGTGGTGCGCAGGACGGCCTCGGTCGCGAAGCTGCCGGCCCGGGCCGACAGGTGCTCGCACGACTCCATCCGCAGCCGCAGCAGCACCGGCGTGGTGCCTCCCGCCGGGACCGCGAACCGCCGGTCGCCGGTGTCGGCGTGCTCCACGGCCAGGTAGCGGAACAGCTTGGGTGCGGGCTTCGGCGGGGCGAGGCCGGTGACGGTGACCGGGAGTGCGCTGTCGTTGCGCAACAGGAACCGGTAGGCCAGCACGCCGCGGTCGCGGTAGCGCACCTGCCGGATGGTCCGGTCGCCGACCTCGAAGACCGCGGTCGCCGACGTACCGTCGACGTCCGTCGGGCCGGACGTCGACAGCCGCACCGGCGCGTTGGCCACCGCGACACCGGCGCCGCCGGCCACGACCAGCAGCGCGACGACCAGCACCAGCACGTGCCGTCCGGTCGGGCGCATGTCAGCCCGCCCGGCGCCGGCCCAGCAGCAGACCGCCCAGTGCGACCACGCCGAGGCCGAGGGTCAGCAGGTGCGTGCCATCGAGGGCGTCGTCGCTCGGTTGCGAGGCACTCGTCGAGACGGGCGCGGCCATCGGGAGCGGCGTTGCCGGCGCGTCGGTCGGCTTCGCCGGGCTGTCGAACCACTCGCACGCGGGCGGGTGCCGCCAGGTCGGGTCGGCACGGTCGTACTGGCTGCAGGACAGGAAGCCCGCGTCCTTGGCCGGGACGCCCGGCAGCAGCTTCGAGCCGCCGTCGGCGCAGGGTCCGGGATCGACGACGAAGTTGTCGGTCGGCTCGCCGCGCGAGGAGGTGTTGCCCTCCCAGCAGTTGCCGAGGCCCTGGTCGTCCCACCAGAAGTCGAGGCCGTTGTGCTGCTTCTTCCCCGACGGCGTGATGCCCATCCGGTTGGCGAAGGAGCGGTTGTAGTTGGACGTGTCGTAGAGCTTGCTCGGGTCGAACTCGTCGCGCAGCGGCGCGGGCACCCAGAACTGCATCGTGCCGTAGCGCCAGTTGTCGTAGATCCAGTTGTGGTCGGTCGAGTTGAAGTTGCCGCCGGCGATCAGCACGCCGGTGCCGACCGGAGTTGGGATCACCGGGCACACCGTGCCGTCGATGTAGCCGCGCTCGGCCATCGGCTTGTCGCAGACGCCGGTGTCGACGAAGCGCGCGTAGTAGTTCTCGTTGTTGGAGTGGATCCTGTTGTACGCCCAGCGCGCGTGGTCCTGCGGCAGGCCGGGATGGCCGGGGAAGAGCGAGTCCGTCGCGATGCCGGTGGCGTTGTCGTAGAACCGGTTGTGGTGCGCGTACACCGAGTTCCCCGCCGTGCCGCTGTAGCCGAGCGTGTTGTCGTGGCTCTTGTTGTTGCGGATCTCGATCGCGTAGCGGGTCGGCTCGAAGTCGGTGTTGCTCGCGTTGAGGTCGGAGGCCGAGCCGGGGTAGATCCCCGAGTCGCCGTTGAAGTAGTTGTCGGTGCGCTGGATCAGCCCGTGGTCGGAGGCGAAGGCGAGGATGCCGTACTCGTCGTTGCCGCGAGTGATCAGCTTGTCGAGCACGAAGCCGTCGGTCTCGAGCACGTAGACGGCGTTGAACTCCGCCTGCTGCACGGTGAAGTTGCGCATCAGGATGCCCCCGGCGCGGTCGGCCCGGATCGCGTTGAGCTTCCGGAACCGGTTGTCGATGACCACGTCGCGTTTGCGCTTCCCGGTGCCGACGAGCTGGGTGCCGCAGAACCTGCTGTTGCACCGCATCGAGTCGTCGTGCGGCGTCCGGTCACCGAAGACCGCGATCAGGTTGAGGTTGTGCGCACACCTCCTCTGGTCGGCGTACGACAGCGCGATCGGGTCGCTGCCGCCTTCGTCCGCGGCCGCAGCGCCGGCTTCGGGGGAGAGGCTGCCGATGTACGTCGACAGGGCGAGCGGGTCGTCGGACGCGGTCTCGAGGTTGGCGCAGTAGCTGCTGCGCTCCATCTTCGCCCACTTCGTCTCGTGGTAGACGCCCGGGAGGATGTAGATCGACGTGTTGCGGCGCTCGATCGAGTTGATCGCGCTCTGGATCGAGCGGAACTCGCAGCGCTCGAGCAGCGCGAGGTTGGTGCGCTTGAGCCGGCCCGGCTTCATCGCCCGGATGCGCTCGGCGCTGTCCGGCGTGCAGACCACGCGGGAGCGGGGGTTGTCGAGGCCGAGGTACCTCGGTCTGGTGCCCGTGCCGTCGGGGAACCCGGCCGGCCGCTCCTCGTGGGCGGTGGCCGGGGCGGCCCCGCCGACG
The DNA here is from genome assembly GCA_036280235.1 of Nocardioides sp. Taxonomy (GTDB): domain Bacteria; phylum Actinomycetota; class Actinomycetes; order Propionibacteriales; family Nocardioidaceae; genus Nocardioides_B. The sequence continues at coordinate 17,284 of DASURB010000004.1, read as the reverse complement.
ACGACGATGCTGCCGAGGAGGGCAGCGAGGACGGACACCACGAGCGTGCGCGGATTGCGCATGCGACCACCTCCGAATGGACCTGCAACGAGGTGACGCGGGGATAAGTTACGCACCGGTAGCCGGCGGTACGGTCGTTGCATGGTGACCTCCCGCCACGTCAGCACGTTCGTGAACCGCCCGGCACCGGCGGTCTACGCCGTCGCCGCGGACCCGCAGCGGCTGCCGGAGTGGGCGGCCGGGCTGGCCGGCGCCGAAGTGGTGCGCGACGGCGACGCGTGGGTCACCGACTCGCCGATGGGCCGGGTGCGGATCGCGTTCGCGCCGCGCAACGACCTCGGCGTGCTCGACCACACGGTGACGCTCCCGACAGGGGAGGCGGTGCTGAACCCGATGCGGGTGGTGCCCGTCGACGACGCGACATGCGAGGTCGTGTTCAGCGTGCGGCAGCGGGCGGGCATGAGCGACGACGACCTGGAGCGGGACGTCGAGGCCGTCGCCCGCGACCTCGCGACCCTCAAGGAGCTCGTCGAGCGGGCGTGACTCGCGGAGTTCGGGCAGACTCGGTGCCGTGAGCAGGGTCCTCGTCGTCGGTGCAGGCGTGATCGGGCTGTCCTGCGCCGTCAGGCTGCTCGAGGACGGCCACCGCGTCGACGTGCTCGCGCGCGACCTGCCGCTGGAGACGGTCTCGTCGGTCGCGGCCGCGCTCTGGTACCCCTACCGCGCCTACCCCTACGAGCGCGTGACCGCCTGGTCGGCGGCCAGCTTCGCCGAGTTCGCCCGGCTCGCCAAGGACGAGCGGACCGGCGTGACGATGCGGCACGGCACCGAGGTGCACCGCACGCGCGTCCCCGACCCGTGGTGGGCGAGCGCGGTACCGACGCTCACGCGGGTGACCGCGCTGCCCGGGCCGTACGTCGACGCCTGGACGTTCGAGGCCCCGGTGATCGAGATGCCCGTCTACCTGCGCTGGTTGGTGGACCGGGTCGAGGAGCTCGGCGGCACGGTCACGCGGATGGCGCTGAACGCTCTGCCAGAGGGCGACGGTGCCGAGGTCGTGGTCGACGCCACCGGCCTGGGCGCCCGCCGGCTGGCCGGCGACCACTCCGTGGTGCCGGTGCGCGGACAGGTCGTGCTGGTCGAGCAGGTCGGCCTCGACCGGTGGTGGCTCGACGGGTCCGGACCTCCCGTGTACGTCGTACCGCGCAGCCACGACATCGTGGTCGGCGGGACCGACGACGAGGGGGAGTGGGAGCGCCGGGTCGTGCCCGAGACCGCCGAGCTGATCCTGAAGCGGGCCACCGAGCTGGTGCCGGCGATCGCCGGAGCCAGGGTCGTCGGGCATCGGGTCGGGCTGCGGCCGGCGCGGCCGAGCGTGCGGCTGGAGGCCGAGCAGCGCGGGAGCACCCGCGTCGTGCACTGCTACGGCCACGGCGGCGCGGGAGTCACGTTGTCCTGGGGCTGCGCGGACGAGGTGGCCGCGCTCGTGAACGGCGAGGGAGACGGCCGATGACCGAACGCAACGTGCTCGGCGGCGAGCTCGAGCCCTGCGGCACCGACCCGATGACCGGGTTCTACCGCGACGGCTGCTGCAGCACGGGGCCGGAGGACCTCGGCAGCCACACGATCTGCGCGGTGGTCACTGCCGAGTTCCTGGCGCACCAGCGGGCGATCGGCAACGACCTGACCATGCCGATGCCGGCCTACGGGTTCCCGGGGCTGCGTCCCGGTGACCGGTGGTGTGTCACCGCCGCCAACTGGATGCGCGCGTACGACGCCGGGGTCGCCGCGCCGGTGGTGCTCGCCTCGACCAACGAATCCGTCCTCGGCATCGTGCCGCTCGAGGCGCTGAAGGAGCACGCCGTCGACGTGCCCGCCGACCCGGGCTCGCTGAGCTCGTGAGCGTGGGACGGCTGACGAGCATCCGTCGCTACCCGGTCAAGTCGATGACCGGCGAGGTGCTCGACTCGGCCGACGTGGAGCACCGCGGGCTGGCCGGCGACCGGCTCTGGAGCCTGCGCGACCCGGACGGGAAGTTCGGCAGCGGCAAGTCCAGCCGCCGGTTCCGGGCGATGCCCGGCCTGATGGACCTGGTCGCGCGCTACGACGGCGACGTGCCCGTGATCGAGCTGCCCGACGGCCCGGTCGTGCGTGGCGACGACCCGGCCGTGCACGCGGTGATGTCGGCGTACGTCGGCCGGCCGGTCACGCTGGGCCGTGAGGACGGCGTCTCGCACTTCGACGACGGTCCGGTGCACCTGGTCACCACCGCCAGCCTGACCACGCTGTCGCGCCACCATGGCTCGTCGGTGGACGTGCGGCGCTTCCGCCCGAACCTGCTGGTCGACACCGGCAACGCGGATGGGTTCGTCGAGCAGGACTGGCTCGGCCGGGAGCTCACCGTCGGCGACGTGGTGCTGCGGGTGGTCCAGCCGATGCCGCGCTGCGTGATGGTCACCCAGCCCCAGCGCGACCTGCCACCGGACGACGGGCTGCTGCGCCGGGTCACCGACGTGGCCGGGATGGACTTCGGCGTGCTCGCGGAGGTCGTCACGCCGGGCCGGATCGCGGTCGGCGACCCGGTGAGCCTCAGAACAGCCGCTGGCTAGGGTCGTCCATCCCGCGCAGGGCGTCGTAGTCGACGACCGCGCAGGTGATCCCGCGGTCCTCGGCGAGCACGCGGGCCTGCGGCTTGATCGCCTGGGCGGCGAAGATGCCGCGCACGGGGCCCTTGGCGGTGAGCAGCGGCTCGCGGTTGAGCAGCTCGAGGTAGCGGGTCAGCTGCTCCACGCCGTCGATCTCGCCGCGCCGCTTGATCTCCACCGCGACCGACGCGCCCGAGGCGTCCCGGCACATCAGGTCGACCGGCCCGATCGCGGTCGGGTACTCCCGCCGTACCAGCGTCAGGCCCTCGGCCAGCGTGGCCGGGTGCTCGGCCAGCAGCTCCTGCAGGTGCTTCTCGACGCCGTCCTTCTGCAGACCGGGGTCCACGCCGAGGTCGTGCTGCGAGTCGTGCAGCACCTCCTCGAGCAGGATGCGCAACGTGTCGCCGTCCTTGCCCGTGACCAGCCACTCGTCGACGCCGTCCTCGCTGAGGCCCTCGACGACCTTGCACGGCGGGGACATCCAGTTCAGCGGCTTGTAGGAACCGCCGTCGGAGTGCACCAGCACCGAGCCGTCGTTCTTGACCATCAGCAGCCGCGTGGCCATCGGCAGGTGGGCGGTCAGACGGCCGGCGTAGTCGACCTGGCAGCGCGCGACGACGAGTCTCACGGGGCAGGAATCTACAGAAGGGGTCACGCACCCCGGACGGGTGAGGTGGGCAACAGACCGGCCCGTCGCTTGCGTGTCATGATGCGCCGCATGACCAGTACCTCGCGGGAGCAGACCGCCATCAAGAACATCGGCGTCGTCGGGCTGGGCACCATGGGTGCCGGCATCGCGGAGGTGTTCGCCCGCAACGGTTACCGCGTCGTCGGCGTCGAGCACAACGACGAGTCCCTGGAACGCGGCCGGCAGCACATCGAGCACTCCACCGGCCGGGCGGTGAAGCGCGGCAAGCTCACCGAGGCGGAGGAGAAGGAGCTCTTCGACCGGATCGAGCTGACCACCGAGCTCGAGTCCGTCAAGGGCTGCGACTTCGTGATCGAGGCGATCGTCGAGCAGCTCCCGCTCAAGCAGGACCTGTTCCGCCGCCTCGACGCGATCGTCGGCCCGGACGCGGTCCTCGCGACCAACACCTCGTCGCTCTCGGTCACCGAGATCGGTACGGCGACCGCCCGCCCCGGCCGCGTCGTCGGCGTGCACTTCTTCAACCCCGCCCCGGTGCAGAAGCTCGTCGAGGTGATCCGCACCGTCGTCACCGAGCCCGACGTGCTCGAGCAGGTCGCCGACCTCGCGCGCTCGCTGGGCAAGACCCCGGTGATCTGTGGCGACAAGGCCGGCTTCATCGCCAACGCGCTGCTGTTCGGCTACCTGAACCACGCGGTGTCGATGTACGAGGCGCGCTACGCGAGCCGCGAGGACATCGACGCGGCGATGCGCTTCGGCTGCGGCTACCCGATGGGCCCACTCGCGCTGCTCGACCTGATCGGTCTGGACACGGCGTACGAGATCCTCGACACGATGTACAAGCAGGGCCGCGACCGCCTGCACGCGCCGGCCCCGATCCTCAAGCAGATGGTCACCGCCGGGATGCTCGGCCGGAAGTCCGGCCGCGGCTTCTACACCTACGAGGCCCCGGACAGCCCCGTCGTCGTCGACGACGCGCTCACCCCGAGGGCCGAGGACGCGCCCCAGATGCTCCGCCCGGTCAAGACCGTTGGCGTGGTCGGCACCGGCACGATGGCGACCGGCATCGTCGAGGTGTTCGCCAAGGCCGGGTTCCCGGTGACGTACGTCGGCCGCACACCGGAGAAGGTCGCCGGTGTCCGGGCCGCGATCGAACGCTCGCTCGACAAGGCGATCCAGCGCGGCAAGCTCGAGGAGTCGGCCAAGCCCGAGGTGCTCGACCGGCTCACCGGCAGCACCTCGCTGGACGACCTCGCGAACGTCGACGTCGTCGTCGAGGCGATCGCCGAGGACCTGCACATCAAGACCGTGCTGTTCGAGAACCTCGACGAGATCTGCAAGCAGGGCGCGATCCTCGCGACCACGACGTCCTCGCTGCCGGTCATCTCGCTGGCGAAGGCGACCTCGCGCCCGCAGGACGTCGTCGGCATGCACTTCTTCAACCCCGCGCCGGTGATGAAGCTGGTCGAGGTGGTCAGCACGGTCAGCACCGGCGACGACGTGGCGGAGACGACCCGCGCGCTGTGCGGGACGATCGGCAAGGTCGCGGTGTCGTGCGGCGACCGCGCCGGCTTCATCGTCAACGCGCTGCTGTTCCCGTACCTCAACGACGCCGTGAAGATGCTGCAGGCGCACTACGCGACCGCCGACGACATCGACACCGCGATGAAGTACGGCTGCGCGCTGCCGATGGGTCCGTTCGAGCTGCTCGACGTGGTCGGCAACGACGTGGCGCTGGCGATCCAGCGGGAGCTCTACCTCGAGTTCCGGGAGCCCGGCTTCGCCCCGGCGCCGCTGCTCGAGCACCTGGTCACCGCCGGCTATCTCGGCCGCAAGACCGGGCGCGGCTTCCGCGACTACAGCCAGCGGTGACCGAGCGCCGGGAGACCTTCCACGGCGAGGAGTACGTCGTGCGCCGGGTCACCGGCTCGGCCGCGACCAAGCCGTACACCTGCCCGGGCTGCAACCGGACGATCCGCCCGGCCACGCCGCACACCGTGGCGTGGCCGGTGGTGCCGTCGTCGTTCGCCCGCGACGCCACCGGTCTCGACGAGCGCCGGCACTGGCACAACGGCTGCTGGGCGGCGCGGGAGCGACGGTAGCGAGCTCGTCGGGTGATCGAGCCGTCCCTCGGGTGATCGAGCCTGTCGGGATCACTCACTCAGTCCGTGGTCTCGACAAGCTCGACCACCCGGCGCTCGACCACCCGCTTGATCACCCGATCAGGTAGTCGCCTCGCCGGACGTCCGCCACCGTGCTGCCCCGGAACAGGATCGGCCAGGTCCTCAGGTCCGGGTCCGGGTCGGCGGCGTCCAGGTCGGGCTGGTTCTGCACCTGCAGGTGGACGTGCGGCTCGTCGGTGTTGCCGGAGTTGCCGACCTCCGCGAGCTCCTGGCCGGTGCGCACCCGGTCGCCGACGCCGACGCGGAGGCTGCCCTGGCGCAGGTGCCCCATCAGCACGAAGTGGCCGTCCCCGATGTCGACGACGACGTGGTTGCCCTCGGGGTGGGAGCGGTCGACCGTGCCCACGGGCAGGTCCGGCAGCGTGTCGACGGCGGCGGTGACGGTCCCGCTGCCCGGCGCATGCAGCGGTCGCCCGAACGCGAAGTAGTCGGTGAGTGCCGTGCCGCCGGTGCGGTGCGTCCGGTTGTCGCGCACGACGAGGATGTCCATCGCGTCGCGCTGGCCGAAGGCGATCCGGTGGTAGTTCACGAGCTCGGCATGACCGCCGTGCGCGACGTACCACGTGCCGCGCAGCGGGTTCGAGATCAGGACTGCCCCGGGTGCGGGCAGCACGGTCAGGCCGAGCTCGGTGGCGACGAACGCCGAGCCGAGGGCGACCAGCACGTTGAGCGGCAGGGACGGGCGCCGCGCGGGCACCAGCGCGAGGCCGACCAGCACGGCCGCGCACGCGACGAACGCGACGAGGAAGAGCCGGTAGCCGAGCGGGCTGAGCCCGGCCCGGAACAGGTCGTAGGTGCCCACCCACACCGTGGCGGCGACGAGCGACCACAGCAGCAGGTGGTTGAGCGCCTGCGCCAGGTCGGCCCGCAGGTCCGGTCGCAGCGGGTGCCGCAGCAGTCCGGTCTCGACGCCACCGCGCCGGAGCCGGACCAGTCGCCCCACCACGAGGAGGGGAGTGAGAAGCAGGACGAGGGCAGGCAGCCAGAGGTACGTCTGGCCCGTGGTGTGGAAGAACGCGGCCGCGACGGCAGCGGCTCCGGCGAGCACGACGTCGGACCGGCGGAAGGTCACCCGAGCGCCCGGGGGTTCCGGCACCACGCGCAGGGCGAAGGGGAGCGCGAGCACCGCGATCGTCGCGGCGCCGACCAGCACCAGGAACCCGAGCTCGGACCCGACCATCCTGAGCAGGGGCAGGGTCAGCAGCGGCAGCAGGAAGAGCAGCGCCAGGCCCGCGCCGACCCCGCCGAGCACCAGGGCGGTGCGGCGGCTGCGCTCCACGGCCCGGGGACCCCGCCCGCGCGGCTCGGGGCTGCTCACGCCTCGCACGCTGCGCGCGAGGGCGGGTTCCGTGCCAGAGGCGAAAGGCCCTGCCGGCTCGGACGCGCGGCCGACGGGACTGGGAGGATGGGACCCATGGCGCAGATCCGAGCGAACTCCGTGCTGCCCGCCCGCCGCGAGGCGATCACCCTGCAGACCGCGGACGGGCTGAACCTCGTCGGCGAGGTGGCACTGCCCGAGGACCGCGAACCGGTCGCAACGCTGGTCTGCCTGCACCCGCTGCCGACGCACGGCGGGATGATGGACAGCCACGTGTTCCGCAAGGCGGCGTTCCGGCTGCCGGCGCTGGCCGGGGTCGCGGTGCTGCGCTTCAACACCCGCGGCACATCAAGCCTGCAGGGCACCTCGGAGGGGGAGTTCGACCACGCGCAGGGGGAGCGGTACGACGTCGCCGCGGCGATCGAGTACGCCGAGTTCCACGACCTGCCGAACATCTGGGTGGTCGGCTGGTCGTTCGGCACCGACCTGGCGCTGATGTACGGCCTGGACCCGGCGGTGCGCGGCGCGATCCTGCTCTCGCCCCCGCTGCGGTTCAGCCGCCCCGAGCACCTCGCCGCCTGGGCCGAGTCGGGCAAGCCGGTGACCGCGCTGGTGCCCGAGCACGACGACTACCTGCAGCCTGCGGAGGCGCGTGAGAAGTTCAAGGCGATCCCGCAGGCCGAAGTCGTCGGCGTCGAGGGCGCGAAGCACCTCTGGGTGGGCGACGCCGAGACCGTCCTCGACGAGATCGTCCGCCGCGTCGCCCCCGACGTACGCCTGCCGCTGCCGCGGGAGTGGGACGGCCCGATGGAGTCCGCGGACACCAGCGGGTACGCCGACCGCACGGTCGCGGCCTTCAAGGACGTGCCGGTGACCGGGCCGGAGCAGTCCCGCGCCTAGTGCGGTCGGCTAGCGCGCGTCGAGCCGCGGGACGACGACCTCGCGGATGATCAGCAGGATCGCGGCGGCCGTCGGGATCGCCAGAAGGGCGCCGACGACGCCGAGCAGACCGGCCCCGACCAGCGCGGCGATGACGATGACCGAGCCGGGGATGTCGACCGAGCGCGCCATCACGCGCGGGTAGATCACGTAGTTCTCGACCTGCTGGTAGACGATGTAGAACACCACGCAGATCAGCCCGATCGTCGGGTCCGTCACGAAGCCGATCAGCGACACGACGATCGCGCCCAGCGTGGCGCCGATCATCGGGATCACGTCGAGAAGCGCGACGACCGCGGCCAGTGCGACGGCGTACTGGCCCATGCCCACGATGAACAGGAAGATCAGCGTCGAGATGCCGGCGCAGAGCGCCACCACGAACGCTCCCGAGACGTAGGCGCCGATGTTCTCCACGATCGTGTCGCCGATGCGCGACACCTTGGCGCGCTTGCTGGCCGGCGCGAGGCGGTAGGCGGCGGCCTTCACCCGGTGCAGACTGGCCAGGAAGTACAGCGTGAGCACGACGATCACGAACGTGTTGGCGAGTGCGGACAGGACCGCCACGCCGACGCCGACCACGCCGCCGAACAGGCGTTGGGTGAACCCGCCGCTGGTGGCGTAGTCCTCGGCCTTGGTCAGGAGGTCGTAGCGCTCGTCGATGTCCTGGAGGGTGCGGTTCTCTCGCAGGGTCTGCACCCAGCCGGGCGCGCTCTCGACCATGGTGCTGACCTGGTCGACGATCACCGGGACCAGGGCGGTGAAGAACAGCGCGATCGCGATGATCACGCCGGTGATCACGGCCAGCACGGCCCACGGCCGGCTGAGCCCGCGCCGGCCGAGCCACTCCACGACCGGGTTGAGGCCGGCCGCCAGGAACAGCGAGACGACGATCAGCACCAGGAGCGAGCTGACCGACAGGATCAGCCCGCCGAGCCAGTAGGCGAGCAGCGCGCCGGCGGTCGCGAAGAAGCCGAGCGAGAACGGGTGCGCGATGAGCGTGCGCAGCGCCTCGTGGCGCGGCGCCTCCGGCACGATTGCGGGGTCGCGCGGCTGCCGCCGGCCCTGGGTCCGGGTGACCCTGCCGGGCCGGGCTGGACTCACTTCTTCGGGCTCGGGCCGGGCTTCGGCTTGGCCTGCTCCGCCTGGGCCGCCTGGGCCGCCGGCTCGTCAGCCGGCTTCGCAGCGGGCTCGGCGGCCTTCTGTGCAGCCTTCTCGGGGGCGGTCTCGGGGGCCTTCTCGGGGGCGTTCTCGGGGGCCTTCTCTGGGGCCGGGGCCACCGGCGGCTTGGCCGGGGCGACCGGGTCGTCCGCGAAGCCGGCGACGACGTCGCGCAGCGCGCCGAGCTGGGCCACGATCGCGTCGCGCCGCTTGCCCAGCCGGGCGACCTCGGCCCGCAGCTCCTGCAGCTCGCGCTCGGCCTCGGCCTGGCCCGCGCTGACGAAGCTCTTCGCCTGCGTCTGCGCCGTCGCCACGATCTGCTCGGCCTCGCGACGGGCGTGGCTGAGCAGCCGGTCGGACTCCTGCTGGGCCTGCTTGCGCGACGCGGTGGCCTGGGCGGTGGCCTCGCGGGCCCGCTCCTCCGCGGCCCTGGCGCGCGCCTCGGCCTCCTGCACCAGCCGCTCGGTCTCGGCGGTGGCGTTGGAGTGGTGCTCGGCCGCCTCGCGGGTGAGCCGCTCCTTCTCCACGCTCAGCGCGCGGCGGGCCTCCGCGACCTCGCGGTCGGCGGCGGCGCGCAGCTGCTCGGCCTCGCGCTTGGCGGCGGTGCGCAGCGTGTTGGTCTCCTGCTGCGCGGCCAGCCGGATCTGCTCGGCCTCGCGCTTGGCGGCGGCGAGGATGTCGTCGGCCTCGGCGCGGACCTGGCCGCGCTCCTGCTCGACCTCGGCCATCGCCCGGGCGCGGTTCTCGTCGAGCTCCTTGAGCTGGACCATCCGCATGTCCTCGGCGTCGCGGGCCGCCTGGGCCTTGATCGCGTCGGCGTCCTTGTGCGCGCGGCGCAGGATCTCGTCGGCCTGGGCCCGGGCCGCCACCAGCACCTCGTCGGCCTGCTCCTCGGCGAGGCGCAGCATCTCGCTGGCACGACCGCCGAGTCCGGCGTACGTCGGCTGCTCGGCCTCCTTGACCTTCGCCTCGAGCTCCGCGACCCGACGCTCCAGCGTCTGGGCGCGGGAGCGCGCCTGCTCGAGGCTGTCCTTGAGGCCGGCGTTCTCACCGGCGAGCGTGTTGACCTCGCGGTCGACGGCGGCGGTGTCGTAGCCGCCCCGGCGGACCACCGGGAAGGTCGGCACGTTGCGGATCGGCGGCAGACCGGTGCGCGTGGCCGACGCAGCGGACGCGCTCGAGGACGCGCCCGCGCCGGGCACCGGGATCACCTGGGTGGCGTCGTTGCGGTCGTCCTTGCCGTTGTCGTCGTCGAAGATGGACAGGCCGGGGCGGTCGCTCATGGATGCGCTTCCTCCAGGTCGAGGGGTGTCGGGGCGGTGAGTCCGAGCCTAGTACGCCCGGCTGCACTTCCCCGGCCGCCCGATCACGCGCCGCTGATCAGATTCCGTTCGGATTCCGATCAGATTCCGCGGAAGCGGTTGATCGCGTCCTCGTGGCGGGCGCGGAGCTCCGGATCGCGGACGCCGAGGCCCTCCTCGGGGGCGAGGCAGAGCACGCCGACCTTGCCCTGGTGGGCGTTCTGGTGCACGTCGAGCGCGGCCTGTCCGGTCTCCTCGAGCGGGTAGGTGCGGGAGAGCGTCGGGTGGATCATGCCCTTCGAGATCAGCCGGTTGGCCTCCCACGACTCGCGGTAGTTGGCGAAGTGCGAGCCGATGATGCGCTTGAGGTTCATCCACAGATAGCGGTTGTCGTACTGGTGCATGTAGCCGCTGGTCGACGCGCAGGTGACGATCGTGCCGCCCTTGCGTGCGGCGTACACGGAGGCACCGAAGGTCTCGCGGCCCGGGTGCTCGAAGACGATGTCGACGTCCTCGCCGCCGGTGAGCTCGCGGATCCGCTTGCCGAAGCGTCGCCACTCGGCGGGGTCCTGGGTGTCCTCGTCCTTCCAGAAGCGGTAGTTCTCCTCGGACCGGTTGATGATCAGCTCGGCGCCCATGCTGCGGCAGATCTCGGCCTTGTCCTCCGACGACACCACGCAGACGGGGGTGGCGCCGCCGTTGAGGGCGTACTGCGTCGCGAAGCCGCCGAGGCCGCCGCTCGCGCCCCAGATCAGCACGTTGTCGCCCTGCTTCATGCCGGCACCGTTGCGGCTGACCAGCTGGCGGTACGCCGTGGAGTTCACCAGGCCGGGGCTGGCCGCCTCCTCCCAGGTGAGGTGCGCCGGCTTGGGCATCAGCTGGTTGGACTTCACCAGCGCGATCTCGGCGAGGCCGCCGAAGTTGGTCTCGAAGCCCCAGATCCGCTGTTCGGGGTCGAGCATCGTGTCGTTGTGGCCGTCGGGGCCCTCGAGCTCGACCGACAGGCAGTGCGCGACGACCTCGTCGCCGGGCTTCCACGCGTGCACGCCGACGCCCGTCTTGAGCACGACGCCGGAAAGGTCGGAGCCGACCACGTGGTAGGGCAGGTCGTGCCGCTTGGCCAGCGGCGAGGTCTTGCCGTAGCGCTCGAGGAACCCGAACGTCGGCACCGGCTCGAAGATCGAGGTCCAGACGGTGTTGTAGTTGATCGCGCTCGCCATCACCGCGACGTACGCCTCGCCAGGGCCGAGCTCGGGCAGCGGCACGTCGTCGACGTGCAGGCTCTTGCGCGGGTCCTTGTCGCGCGACGCGAGGCCCTCGAACATGCCGACCTCGTCCTTGTGGACGGTCACGCCACGGTAGGTCTCGGGGAGCGGGAGGTTCGCGAAGTCCTCGGCGCTGACGGTGCTGCCGGATTCGCGGGCGGAGATGGCGTCGAGGATGTGCTTCACGGGGGCTCCTGGGAGTCGGGCTCTACCGGGGACAGGGGACCTCGTCCTGCCGAGGGGACTCGAAAGTACCCACGAGTAACCGCCGGTGTCAGCACGGTGTGACCTATCTGTCTCGAACCCCGTCTTGGTGATCTGCTCGGTCCCCGTCGAGCGCGGTGATGGCCTCGACGAGCTGGTGCTCGGCGGCCCGCAGGTACGTCCTCAGGCGGTCGGCCGCCTCGGCGCCGGCGCCGCGCTCGAGCAGCGTCGCGATGGCGGCGTTCTCGTCGAGGTAGGGGCGGTGGAACGGCTCCGGCGCGCCCATCCGCTGGAAGAACAGCCGCATCTCCGCGAGCAGCAGCTCCATCAGGCCGTCGAGCCGCGGGCTGCCGGCCAGGGCGACGAGCGCGCGGTGAAAGTGCTGGTTGGCGCTCGCGACGGTGGTCCAGTCCTCCGCGGCGGCGGCGGCCCGGCCCTCCTCGACCGCGGCGCGGACGGCGGCCAGGCCGTCGGGGGAGTGGCTCGCGGTATCGCGGCAGACGCCGGGCTCGACCAGGAGCCGGACGCGGTAGACATCGCGGACGTCGCCAGCGCCGGGGGTGGCGACCACGACGCCGCGGTGCGGGGAGCGGACCAGGATCCGCTCGGCCACCAGCTGGCTGAGCGCCTCGCGGAGCGTGTTGCGGGAGACGCCGAGCGACGCGGCGAGTCGTTCTTCCGGAAGTCGGGTACCGCTCTTGAGCACGCCCTCGGCGACCTGTTCGCGCAGCGCCCGAGCCGCGCGGTCGGCGGAGATGCTCATGACGCTCACGACGGGAGTCTAGGCGAGCGACGGCCGGGATTGTTCAACAAAGGTCTGGACCGACCCTGGACAAAGTTGTTGAACAATCCGTACGGTCGTGTGACCTCGGACTCAAGGAGCTCGCACATGCGCGACCAGACCAACGAACCGACCTCGACCGTGTCGGAGGCCTCGACAGCTGAGGGAGCCGAGGCGGCTGAGGCACAGGCACCCGGCAAGGGCACCCGCTCCGCCGTCGTCGGCGCCGTCTTCCTGATGGCGACCAGCGCGATCGGCCCCGGCTTCATCACGCAGACCGCGTCGTTCACGGTCTCGCTGGGCGCCGCGTTCGCCTGCGCGATCGTGCTGTCGGTCCTCGTCGACATCTGCGTGCAGATGAACGTCTGGCGCGTCGTCGGCGTCTCCGGACGCCGTGCGCACGAGCTCGGCAACGCCGTACTGCCGGGCGTCGGCTACGTGCTCGCCGGTCTCGTCGTGCTGGGCGGGCTGGTGTTCAACATCGGGAACGTGGCCGGCACCGGCCTCGGCACCGACGCGATGCTCGGCCTCGACCCCCGGATCGGCGGCGCGCTCTCGGCGCTGCTCGCGATCGGCATCTTCCTGAGCAAGCGTGCGGGGGTCGCGATGGACCGCCTTGTCGTCGTGCTCGGCCTGATCATGATCGTGGCCACGCTGGTCATCGCAGTCACCTCCGCCCCGCCGGTCGGCGAGGCGATGGTCAACGTCGTGCTGCCCGAGACCTTCGACTTCGTCGCGGTGACGACGATCATCGGCGGCACGGTCGGCGGCTACATCACGTACGCCGGTGCGCACCGGCTGCTCGACTCCGGCCGGACCGGGCCCGAACACGTCCGCGAGATCACCCGCAGCTCGGTCGTGGGCATCCTCGTCACCGGCGTCATGCGGGCGTTGCTGTTCCTGGCGATCCTCGGCGTCGTCGCCGGTGGCGTGAGCCTGGCGCAGGACGACCCTGCGGGCTCGGCGTTCCAGGCCGCCGCGGGCGAGGTCGGGCTCCGGGTCTTCGGCCTCGTGCTGTGGGCCGCCGCGATCACGTCGGTCATCGGTGCGGCGTACACCTCGGTCTCGTTCATGACCAAGAGCACCACGCCCGAGCGCACCCGCAACTGGCTGACCGTCGGCTTCATCGCGGTCACTGCGGCGATCTTCGTGGCGATCCAGGAGACGCCGGTGACGCTGCTGGTGTTCGCGGGCACGTTCAACGGGCTGATCCTGCCGATGGGCTTCGGCGTGCTGCTGTGGGTGGCCTGGCGGCGGCGCGACCTGCTCGGCGGCTACAAGTACCCGGTGTGGCTGCTGGTCGTGGGCGTGCTCGCATGGCTGCTCACGCTGTACCTCGGCTACAACGCGATCCTCGCCCTGGGTGACCTGTGAGCGCGCGCGTCGACCTCAACAGCGACGTCGGCGAGTCCTTCGGCCGCTGGACGCTCGGCGACGACGAGGCCGTGCTGCGCCAGGTCACCAGCGCCAACGTCGCGGGCGGCTTCCACGCCGGCGACCCGACCACGCTGCGCCTCACGTGCGCCACGGCGGTGCGCGAGGGCGTGGTCATCGGGGCGCAGGTCGGCTACCGCGACCTCGCCGGGTTCGGCCGGCGGTTCATCGAGATGGAACCGGTCGAGCTGACCGACGACATCCTGTACCAGATCGGCGCCCTCGACGCGCTGGCCCGCGCGGCCGGCGGCCGGGTCCGCTACGTCAAGCCCCACGGCGCGCTCTACAACGCGATCGTGCACCACGAGGAGCAGGCCAGGGCGGTCGTGGAGGCCGTGCGCGCCTACGACCCGGACCTGCCGCTGCTCGGGCTGCCGAACTCGGCGGTGCTGGCGGCGGCCGAGAAGGCCGGGCTGCGCACGGTGCGCGAAGCCTTCGCGGACCGCGCCTACACGCCCGAGGCGACGCTGGTCTCGCGGCGCGAGCCCGGTGCCGTGCTCGACGACCCCGACGAGGTCGCCCTCCGCGTGGTGCGGCTGGTGACCGAGGGCGTGATCACCGCGATCGACGGCTCGACCGTGAAGGTCGAGGCCGACTCGGTGTGCGTGCACGGCGACTCGCCCGGTGCCGTGGCGATGGCCGAGAAGGTCCGTGCCGCGCTCGCCGACGCCGGCGTCGACGTGACCGCGTTCGTGGAAGCGCCGTGAGCGTCCAGGTCCTGCCGTACGGCGACCGCGCGCTGCTCGTCGAGGTGGGCGACACCGCGGACGTCGTGGCCTACGTCGACGCGCTGCGGGAGTCCGAGCCTCCGGGCCTCGCCGACGTGGTGCCCGCCGCGCGGACCGTGCTGGTCGTCGCCGGGACGCCACGCGACGTACCGGCTCTGCGGCAGGCGCTGTGCTCGCTGACGCCGGGGCGGGCCGCTGCCCACGCGCACGACGAGGAGGTCATCGAGATACCGGTGCGCTACGACGGACCCGACCTGGAGGACGTGGCCCGGTTGACCGGGCTGTCCGAGCGAGCGGTCGTCGAGGCGCACACCAGCAGCGAGTGGCGGGTGGCGTTCGGCGGGTTCGCGCCCGGCTTCGGCTACCTGGTCACCGACCACGACCGGCTGCACGTGCCGCGCCGCGACTCCGCGCGCACCGCGGTCCCGGCCGGCGCCGTGGGCCTGGCGGGGGAGTACACCGGGGTCTACCCGCGCGAGTCTCCGGGCGGCTGGCAGCTGATCGGCACCACCGACGCGCCGATGTGGGACCTCGACCGCGAGCCGCCGGCGCTGCTGCGGCCGGGCGCGCGTGTGCGCTTCGTCGACGGAGGGCAGGGGTGACGGCGCGAACCACGCTGCGGGTGCGCGAGACCGGACCGCTCTGCCTCGTCGAGGACCTCGGCCGGCACGGGCACTCCGGGATCGGCGTCGGCCGGTCCGGTGCCGCCGACCGGTCCTCGCTGTGCCGGGCGAACCGGGCCGTCGGCAACCCCGAGGACGCGGCCGGGCTCGAGATCACCGTCGGCGGGCTCGAGGTCGAGGTGGCCGGCGGACCCGCCCTGATGTGCCTTGCCGGCGCGCCGTGCCCGGTGTGGGTCGACGGCCGTGAGGTGGGCCCCTTCGCGGTCTTCACCGCCAACCCCGGCAGCGTCGTGCGGGTCGGCCCGGCGACGAGCGGGCTGCGCGGCTACCTCGCCGTGCGGGGAGGCGTCGACGTGCCCGCCGTACTCGGCTCGCGCAGCCACGACGTGATGGCCGGCCTCGGTCCGCCGCCGCTGATGCCCGGTGACGAGCTGTCCGTGGGTGTCGTGGACACGCCGTACCCCGTCGTCGACGCGCTCCCGCCCACGTCGTACGGCGGCGAGGTGGTGCTGCGCGCTGTCCGCGGCCCGCGCGACGGCTGGGTCGAGAACGTCGACCTGCTGGTGAAGGCGGAGTGGACCGCGTCCGACAAGAGCAACCGGGTCGGGATGCGGCTGGCCGGCGAGCGGCTCGCACCGGTGGACCCGGACAAGCAGCTGCCGAGCGAGGGCGCGTACCGCGGCGCCGTGCAGGGGCCGCCAAGCGGCGAGCCGGTCGTGTTCCTCGCCGACCACCCGGTGACCGGCGGCTACCCGGTCGTCGCCGTGGTCGTCGACGAGGACGTCGACCTGGCCGCGCAGGTGCGCCCCGGACAGCCCCTGAGATTCCGATGGGTGGAGGCCCCGTGACGAACCCTGCCGACCACACGCCCGCCGAGGCCCGCAAGCTGTTCCGCGACGGGCTCGTCACGCCGACCGCCGGCTGGTGCGCCGGCTGGGCGCAGGCCAACCTGCTCGCGCTGCCGCGCGACCTGGCCTTCGACTTCCTGCTGTTCACGCAGCGCAACCCGAAGCCGTGCCCGGTGCTCGACGTGCTCGACGCCGGCGAGGTCTCGGGCCCGATCCTCGACGGCGACGTGCGCACCGACATCCCGGCCTACCGCGTGTACGTCGACGGCGAGCTCGCCGAGGAGACCACCGACGTGACCTCGTGGTGGCGCGAAGACCTGGTCGCGTTCCTGATCGGGTGCTCGTTCACGTTCGAGGCCGCGCTGCTCGAGGCGGGCGTGCCGGTGCGGCACGTCGAGCAGGGCGTGAACGTGCCGATGTACCGCACGTCGCGCCGCTGCCGCTCCGCCGGGGCGATCGGCGGGCCGCTCGTGGTGTCGATGCGGCCGGTGCCGGCGGCGCAGGCGGCGGACGCCGTACGGGTGACGGCGCGGTACCCCGCGGTCCACGGCGCGCCCGTGCATGTCGGCGACCCCGAGGCGCTCGGGATCGAGGACCTCTCCCGCCCGGACTACGGCGACGCGGTCGACGTACGACCTGGTGAGGTGCCGGTGTTCTGGGCGTGCGGGGTGACGCCGCAGGCGGCGGTGGTCGAGTCTCGGCCGCCGCTGGCGATCGCGCACGCGCCGGGGCACATGCTGGTCACGGATGCGCGGGACAGCAGCTACCTGGTGTGACTAGGGGTCGCCGGTGCTGCCTACGGATCGGTGACCGAGATCGTCAGCGACGCCGCGGTGCCGTTCATCAAGGGTCTGCAGGCGTTCCGGCACCCGTACGACGTGATCACCGCGCCGGCGTTGGCCGTGTACGCCGTCGGGAACGAGCGCGACGCCGACGATGAGGCGTGGCGCGTCGCCTGCCGCGACCGGTTCGCCGCGGAGATGGGCGGCGGGGCAGGTGCACGAGGTGCCTGACGCGACGCACTACCTCTTCCTCGACCGGCGCGACGAGGTGCTGGACCAGATGAAGGAGCCCTACTCCCTCTGGTAGCAGGAGGCTGTCAGCGGCCCGTCGGGGTTCTCCGAGGCCGTCAGCGGGACGAGGCGGTAGGCCAGGTAGGACAGGTCCCGGACGCGCGGGCCAGGCGAGGCCATGTCCCAGTCGATCACCCC
>DASURB010000003.1:0-18760 GCA_036280235.1 Nocardioides sp. | reverse complement strand
CCCCTAAGGAAGTCATCCTCATCGGGCCCCGTTTGTGCTCCCGCGAGGAGTCAGTTGTGTCACGACACGCCGACCACGAGGCTGACTAAGTGACCCCTCGCCGAGCACGCGCACAGCGCGTCCGCCGCTCTTTCCTTGTCTTCCGCGGCGGCGTGACCCCTCCTATCCTCGGTCCATGACGGGGTCTGGGGAACCTCCAGCCCGCGCGTCCGACGCCGATCGCGACCGGGCTGTGCGGCTACTCCGGGACGCCATCGTCGACGGTCGGCTGTCGCAGGACACCTTCGTCAGGCGCGTTGATCGCGCGCTTCGCGCTCGCGACCAGAACAGCCTGAGCGAACTCGTGGCGGACCTCCGCCCTGACCCCAGCCCCTCACCACCGACTGGTTGGCGTCGAGGCGTGTCGCAGCTTGTCAGTCCGTCGAGCTTCCACCCGGCCTTGCCTCTGCCCGACCGGAACCGACCCGTCCTCGTCATAGGTCGTCGCCCGAACTGCGACGTCCACCTCTCCGACAAACGCGTGTCGCGCGTGCACGCCGTACTGATGTTCTTCGAGGGTTCCTGGTATGTCGAGGATCTGCAGTCCACCAACGGCACGTACGTCAACGGGACTCGCATACTCCAGCGCGCCGCTGTCGGGCGCGGTGACACCGTGAGCTTCGCGGGCACCCACTTCCGCCTGAGCCGGCCGGTCACCGGCTCGAGCCTGCCCTGGTGGGCTCGGGGCTGACGCCTCCCCGCGACGCCTCGCTGAGGGGTCAGCTGTGTCGCGACACGCCGCCCACGCGGCTGATTTGGTGACCCCTCGGCCTCAGAAGCCGAAGGCGATGATCGGTTCGAGGGTGCCGTCGCGGAGGGCGGTCAGGACGGCGAGCTCGTGGGGTACGACGGGGTCGGGGAGGTCGTCGAGGGGGAACCAGCGCAGGTCGGCGGCCTTCTCGGGCTCGAGGATGCGGGGTTCGCCGGACCAGGACGTGCAGGCGAAGAAGTAGTCGACGCGTTCGTCGATGGCGAGGCCGGTGTTGTTGGTGCGCTGCATGGCGGTCAGGGGAGTGAGGACGACGTCGGTGACGCCGACCTCCTCGAGGGCCTCGCGGCGGGCGGCGTCGTGGACGGACTCGCCGCGCTCGACGTGGCCGGCGGCGGCGCAGGCCCAGTGGTCGTCCATGTAGCCGGTGCCAGACCGGAGCTGCAGCAGCACCTCCCGGCCCCCGCCGTTGGAGCCGCCCCGCAGAAAGACGACGTACGCAGCAGGGACGACGGCGAAGTGCGGCTGTGACATGCCGCGCAGGCTACGTGTCGTCGCGGGTGGGGCGCGGGTTGGCCTCGCGGATGTGCTCGTGCGAGGGCAGCGTGGCCGGGTTCTCCTCGACCTCCTGCTCCTGCCGGTGCACTTCCTCGGACGGCTCGACCTGGCCGGGGTGGGTCTCCACCTCGCCGTCGGTGTGGCCGCGGGCGGTGCCGACCGTGCCGGTGCCCTCGATGGAGTCAGGGTCGAACTCGGTGCGCTCGCTGCTGATCCCCATGTCGCCGGCCAGGCCCTCCTCGCTCTCCGCGTTGGGGTTGGCGGCGCGGCCAGGTCCCTCCTCGTGAGACGGCTCGCGCTTCATCAGACGCCCTCCTCTTCCTCCCGCAGCAGCTCCTCGTCGTGGGGAGTCAAGGCGGGCTCGCCGTCGGGCTCGTACCAGGTGCCGGTCTCCGGCGACACGTTCTGGTCGTTCGACATGTAGTCACCGGGGGTGGCGTCACCCGCCGGGGGCTCACCGACGAAGTCCTCGTCGATGTGGACGGGGTCGTCCTGGCCGGGCTCGGACACGTGCTCGCTCATCGCTGCCTCCTAGTCGCCGCTGCTGGCCGTTGGTCGCCGCTTCTACTCGCCGCCCGACCCGTCGGACGGCTGGTCGAGGGACGTCTCTGCATTCTCCTCTTGAACGGGCTCCCCGGCGGGGTCGATCGGGTTCACGTTTGCGTCGGGCTGGTCCTGACGCAGCGGCCCGCCGGGCGGCGTGGGGGCGTCGAGGTCACGGTCGGGCGTGTCGTTCTCGTCGCGAGGTGCCATGCCCGCGCCGTACCCGACGCCATGTCACGGAAACGTCGTGGAACCGGGGGAGATGTCAGCGGGACCCCGAGGAGCCCTTCGGGAAGTCGTCGTTCTTCCCGTCGAGCTTGTCGAGCGCCTCCTGAGCCTTCACACGTCCTTGCTTGATCTTGTCCTGGTGCTTGCCGCCGGTCTTCTTGTCGATCGCGTCGGCGGCCTTGTCCATGCCCTGGGCGATCTTGTCGCCGTGCTGGTCGACGGCCTTGGTCAGCTGCTGCTTGGCCTTGTCGAGGAAGCCCATCTCGTGCCCCTTTCTGGGACGTGTCGCGGCGTTTGCCAGACTCTGTTCCATGATCGCCGACGGCTCAAGAGTTGTCGCGGTCGTCGGCCCGACGGCAGCGGGCAAGACCGCCCTGTCGCTCGACCTCGCCGAGGCGCTCGGGGGCGAGATCGTCAACACCGACTCGATGCAGGTCTACCGCGGCATGGACGTCGGTACGGCGAAGCTGCCCGAGGCCGAGCGCCGCGGCATCCCGCACCACCTGCTCGACGTGCTCGACGTGACCGAGCCGGCGACCGTCGCGGAGTTCCAGGGCTGGGCGCGCGAGGTGATCGACGGCTGCCACGCCCGCGGCGTCGTGCCCGTGCTGGTGGGCGGCTCGGCGCTCTACACCCGGGCGGTGCTCGACCGGTTCGAGTTCCCCGGCACCGACCCGACCGTGCGCACCGCGCTGGAGCTGCTGCTCGAGGCCGAGGGGCCCGAGGCGATGCACGCCCGGCTCGCCGAGGTCGACCCCGTAGCGGCCGCGGCGATCATCCCCACCAACGGCCGCCGGGTGGTCCGCGCACTCGAGGTCGTGCAGATCACCGGCCGCCCGTTCAGCGCCACGCTGCCGCGGCTGGAGTACTTCTACGACCAGGCCGTCCAGGTCGGCGTTGACATCCCGCGCGACGTGCTCGACGAGCGCATCGAGCAGCGCGTCCGGCACATGTGGGAGGCCGGGCTCGTGGACGAGGTCCGCCGTCTCGCCGGCGCGGGGCTCCGGGAGGGCCGCACGGCGCCCCGCGCGCTGGGCTACCAGCAGGTCCTCGCCTACCTCGACGGCGAGATCAGCGAGGAAGAGGCGTTCGCCCAGACGGTCGCCGGCACCCGTCGCTTCGCCCGCAAGCAGGACGCCTGGTTCCGCAAGGACCCGCGGATCACCTGGGTGCGCTGGGACGACCCCGACCGCGTCGAGCGCGCGCTGTCCGCCGTACGAACCCTTGCTTGAGCCGACGAGTTCGGGGTAGGACCGCAGGAGGCTCTTACTCGGGAGGAAGCATGACCGTTCGTCGGACCCGCACCGCCGCGGCGCTCGCCGCAGCCACGGCCCTGTCCGTGGCCGCCGTCACCGCGCTGGGCGGCGCGTCCACCGCCACCGCCGCACCGCAGCACCAGAAGCAACGGGTGCCGCACTACTCCGTCAAGACCCCCACCAGCACCGGGTACGGCGGTGCGGTGACGTCGGTCGACCCGGAGGCCAGCCGCATCGGCATCCGCGTGCTCAAGCGCGGAGGCAACGCCGTGGACGCGGCCGTCGCGACCGCCGCCGCGCTCGGCGTCACCGAGCCCTACAGCGCCGGCATCGGCGGAGGCGGCTACTTCGTCTACTTCGACGCGAAGTCCGGGAAGGTCCGCACGATCGACGGTCGCGAGACCGCGCCGCGGGCGATGCCGCGCGACGCGTTCATCGACCCGAAGACCGGCGAGCCCTACCCGTTCACCCCCGACCTGGTCACCAGCGGCGTCTCGGTCGGCGTCCCCGGCACCCCCGCCACCTGGGAGCGGGCGCTGAAGCGCTGGGGCACGCTCGACCTCCGCCGCGCGCTCAAGCCGGCCGCGAAGCTCGCCGACCGCGGTTTCGTCGTCGACCAGACGTTCCACGACCAGACCGAGGACAACCAGGAGCGGTTCGAGGCCTACAAGACGACCCCGAAGCTCTTCCTGCCCAAGGGCAAGCCCCCGCGCGTCGGGTCGGTGTTCAAGAACCACGACCTCGCCGACACCTACCGGCTGCTCGGCAAGCGCGGCATGAAGGCCTTCTACCGCGGCCCGCTCGCCCGCGAGATCGTCCGCGCGGTCCGCAAGCCACCGAAGAGCCCGCGCACCGACCTGCCCGTGCCCAAGGGTTTCATGAAGGTCTCGGACCTGCGCCGCTACAAGGCGCTCAACCAGAAGCCGACCAAGTCGCGCTACCGCGGCTACCAGGTCTTCGGCATGGCGCCCTCCTCGTCCGGTGGCACCACGGTCGGCGAGGCGCTGAACATCATGGAGCGCTTCGACCTCGAGTCGATGCCGCCCGAGAAGGCGCTGCACCACTACCTCGAGGCGACCGCGCTGGCGTTCGCCGACCGCGGGAAGTACGTCGGCGACCCGAAGAAGGTCGACGTCCCCGTCAAGGACCTGCTCAGCGACACGTTCGCCAAGGAGCGGGCGTGCGGCATCAACTCCGACCAAGCCATGACGAAGCCCGTCGCCGCCGGCGACGTGACGTCGTACGACGGGAACTGCGCGACCACCGGGCGCACGGCCGACGGCGAGACGGCCGACACCGAGAACGTCGAGACCACCAACCTCACCGTCACCGACAAGTGGGGCAACGTCGTCGAGTACACCCTGACCATCGAGCAGACCGGTGGCTCCGGCCTGCTGGTGAAGGACCGCGGGTTCCTGCTCAACAACGAGCTCACCGACTTCTCGACGGTGTGGACCAGGTCCGACCCCAACCGGATCCAGCCCGGCAAGCGGCCGCGCTCCTCGATGTCGCCGACGATCGTGCTGAGGAACGGCAAGCCCGTGCTCGCGCTCGGCAGCCCCGGGGGCTCGACGATCATCACGACCGTCACCCAGATGCTGTTCAACTACCTCGACCGCGGCATGAGCATCGAGGACGCTATCGCGGCCCCGCGCGCCTCGCAGCGCAACACCGCGGCGGTGACGGCGGAGCCGGCATTCATCGACACCTACGGCACGCTGCTGGAGGGCTACGGCCACACGCTGGCGCCGTCGGGTGACGCGTTCACCAGCGCCGCCGAGATCGGGGCCGCCACCGCCATCGAGTTCGGCAAGAAGAAGAGGCTCACCGCGGTCTCCGAGCCGACCCGCCGCGGCGGCGGCTCGGCCCTGGTCGTGCGAAACCGAGGCAGGTGAGTCGGGCTCAGCCGGCGAGCCGTTCGGCCCCGTCGCGGACCATCCCCGCGGCCGGGCCGAACGGCATGTCGAACGGGAAGACCGCGGCGTCGCACACCGTGCAGCAGTAGCCGTCGTCGCCTTCCGCCGGCAGCAGCAGTCGCTCCTCCGCGCAGTCGGGGCAGTGACCGAGGGTCCCGTACAGCAGGGTCTCCATGCCTTCCACGGTGCCACCGGGCCATCCCGGATCCGGGGAGGCACGCCGCCCGGAAAACCCGCCGGCCGCGGCATGCGGGTCTAACCTCCCGCCATGGCAGACACCGACATCTCCGTCACCCGGCAGACGACCATCGCGGCCCCGCCGGCGCGGGTCTTCGAACAGCTCCACGACTTCCGCAACTGGCAGAACTGGTCGCCGTGGGAGGACCTCGACCCGGACCTGCACCGCGAGTACTCCGGCCCTGGTCAGGGGAAGGGCGCCGAGTACTACTGGAAGGGCAACCGCAAGGCCGGCGAGGGCCGGATGGAGGTGCTCGAGGCCGTCGGCCCCGAGAAGGTCGCCGTCCGCGTGGAGTTCATCAAGCCGTTCAAGAACCAGAGCCTGTCGGTGTTCACACTGACGCCGGAGGGCGAGGGCACCCACGTCGACTGGACGATGACGTTCCCGAAGACGTTGATGTCGCGGGTCATGAGCGTGTTCACCAGCTACGACAAGATGGTCGGCCCAGACTTCGAGAAGGGCCTGGCCCGGCTCAAGGCCTACACGGAGAAGCAGGCCGCCTGAGGCCCCGCTCCTAGACTGGACGGGTGGACGACACCTTTCCGTTCCTCAAGGGACACGGCACCGAGAACGACTTCGTGCTGCTGCCCGACCCCGAGGGGACCGTCCACGGCGACCTCGACCCGGCGCTCGTCGCGCTGCTGTGCGACCGGCACGCCGGGATCGGCGCGGACGGCGTGCTGCGGGTCGTCCGCACCGAGGCGTGCGACGACCCGCACGCCGTCGCTGCGCGCGGAAGCGCCGAGTGGTTCATGGACTACCGGAACGCCGACGGGTCGCTGTCGGAGATGTGCGGCAACGGCATCCGGGTGTTCGCCCGCTACCTCGTCGACCACGAGGGCGTCGACCCGTCGCGGCCGATCCGCGTCGGCACGCGGACCGGTGTGCTCACGGTGACGCCCGACCCCGACGGCGAGAGCTTCACCGTCGACATGGGGGAGCCCCGGGTGCTGGGAGAGACCAAGGTCTCGGTCGGCCCCGCTGCCTGGCCCGCCACTCACGTGTCGATGGGCAACCCCCACGCCGTCGCCTTCGTGGACTCGCTCGACCCCGCCGGTGAGGTCGGCCCGCTCCTCGAGCCGCCGGTCCACGACCCGGTCGTCTACCCCGAGGGCGTCAACGTCGAGTTCGTCGTACGGCGGGGGCCGCAGCACGTCGCGATGCGGGTGCACGAGCGCGGCTCCGGCGAGACCCGGTCGTGCGGCACCGGGGCGTGCGCGGTGGCGGTGGCCACGGCCCTCGCCGACGGCACGGAGCGGAATACGCCGTACCGCGTGGACGTTCCAGGAGGGACGCTGCACGTCACCTGGACCGACCCCGCCGCCGGGGGTCGGGTCCTCATGACCGGCCCGGCGGTGCTCGTCGCCGCGGGTAATTGGCTGGTCTCGACCTCGACCGACGTGCGAACCTGAACGGACACATGAACTCACAGCCGAACGCACACCTTCACCCTGAGCCCGAGGACTTCGACCTCGACGCCGAGCTCGCCGACACCGAGTCCTGGGACGACCCCGACGACATCGACACGAGTGCGGCCGACGACTTCGAGTCCGGCTACGCCGACGAGGACCCCGAGGACGACGGCACCACCGGCGACTACGACCTGGCCGAGCGCCACGCGCTGCGCCGGGTCGCCGGCCTGTCCACCGAGCTCGCGGACATCTCCGAGGTCGAGTACCGCCAGCTGCGCCTCGAGCGCGTCGTGCTGGTCGGCGTCTGGACCGAGGGCACGGTCGAGGACGCCGAGAACTCCATGGCCGAGCTCGCGCTGCTCGCCGAGACAGCGGGCTCTCAGGTCCTCGACGCGCTCTACCAGCGCCGCCAGAAGCCGGACCCGGCGACCTACATCGGCCGCGGCAAGGTCGACGGTCTCCGCGAGATCGTCCAGGCGACCGGCGCCGACACCGTCATCTGCGACGGTGAGCTCGCCCCCTCGCAGCTGAGGAACCTCGAGGACCGGGTCAAGGTCAAGGTCGTCGACCGCACCGCGCTGATCCTGGACATCTTCGCCCAGCACGCGAAGTCCAAGGAGGGCCAGGCGCAGGTCGAGCTGGCGCAGCTGAACTACATGAAGCAGCGGCTGCGTGGTTGGGGTGGCAACCTCTCCCGCCAGGCCGGTGGCCGGGTCGCGGGCGGTGCCGGTATCGGTAGCCGTGGTCCTGGTGAGACCAAGATCGAGAGTGACCGTCGCCGGATCAACACCAAGATCTCCAAGCTGCGCCGCGAGCTCGCGCACATGAAGACCACGCGCGAGACCAAGCGGTCCGGTCGCAAGCGTCACCAGATCCCGTCGGTCGCGATCGCCGGCTACACCAACGCCGGCAAGTCGTCGCTGCTCAACCGGCTGACCGACGCGGGCGTGCTGGTCGAGGACGCGCTGTTCGCGACCCTCGACCCGACCACCCGCCGCACCCAGACCAGCGACGGCCGCGTCTACACGATGTCCGACACCGTCGGCTTCGTGCGCCACCTGCCGCACCAGCTCGTCGAGGCGTTCCGCTCGACGCTGGAGGAGGTCGCCGACGCGGACCTCGTGCTGCACGTCGTCGACGGCTCGCACCCCGACCCCGAGGGCCAGCTGTCCGCCGTACGCGAGGTGCTCGCCGAGATCGGCGCCGACAAGGTGCCCGAGCTCGTGGTGATCAACAAGGCCGACGCCGCCGACCCGATGGTCGTGGCGCGGCTGCGCCAGCGCGAGCCGCACTCGGTCGTGGTGTCGGCCAAGACCGGCGAAGGCATCGCCGAGGCGCTGGCGGTCATCGAGGAGGAGCTGCCCCGCCCGGGCGTGGAGTTCGAGGCGCTGCTGCCCTACGAGCGCGGCGACCTGCTCAACCGGATCCACACCTCCGGCGAGGTCGACCACCTCGAGCACACCGGCGACGGCACCGTCGTCCGCGGCCGCGTCAACGAGGCGCTGGCCGGCGAGCTCGAGCCGTACTCCACCGCGTCCGCCTGACCGCGTGAGGTACGCCGACACGCACACCCGCGACCTGCCGGTGCCGCCCGAGGCGGCGTGGCAGGAGCTCACGCACATCGGCGGCGACGCGCGGTGGTGGACGCCGTACCTGCTCTGGCAGCTGCGCGGGCTCGCCGACCGGGCACTCGGCGGCCGCGGCCTGCGCCTTGGCCGGGACCCGGGGCCGCTCACGCCCGGTGACACGGTCGACTTCTGGCGGGTCGAGTCGGCGGAGTACCCCGCTCTGCACATGCGCGCCCTCGCGCGGCTGCCGGGTACGGCGCATCTCGCGGTGAGCGTGCAGCCTCGCGACGAGGGCTCCCGGATGGTGCTGCGGACGGAGTTCGCCCCCGACGGCGTCGTCGGGCACGCCTACTGGTGGTCGAACCTCGCCGCGCACACGGTGGTGTTCTCGCGGATCGCCGACCGCTGGGCGACGCTGCTCGCCGAGCCCGTCAGCGGGTGAGGTAGCTCCGCACCGCGGTCCACGCCTCATCCGGTGACGACGCGTCGTTGAGATGGTGGCGGAACAGGTCGGAGGCGAGGTCGAGCAGGCCGAGCGCGGTCTTCTCCAGGTTGCCGGTCGAGAACAGCGCGGTCAGCGCCATCCCGACGGCCGGCCACGCCTGCTCCACCCGGCGGAACGGGTTGAGGTCGTCGCGCGCCGCGGGCTGGTCGGCCGGCACGTGCCGGGCCAGCAGCACCAGGAAGTGCCGCAGGGCGTAACGGTGCACGAAGTCGATGCCGGACATCCGCTCGCCGCGCCGGTGCCGCTGCACGCCCACGAGCAGCGCGGTGAGCAGCTGGCCGACGAGGTAGTCGTCCGACTCGTCGGGCATCCCGGCCCGCGCGGCGGACTGCTCGCGCGCCGTGTCCACCCGGGCCTGCACGTCCGCCCGGTCGACCAGCACACGAGCGCGGTTGACGGCCGCGAGCCGGATCTCGTCGGGCAGGAACACCGCGAACTCCATGACGTGCCCGTCGTCGTACACCGCCTTGACGCCGTGCGCGGTCTCGCGGAACACCAGCACCAGCCGCTCGCTGTCGGGCAGCCACGTGACGTCGCGGCGCAGTGCCTCGGCGGCCGGCTGGTCGCGCGCGATCACGAAGAAGTCGTGGTCGGAGTACTCGTCCGGCCCGGTCGCGAACGAGCCGACGGCGACGAGGCCGACCACGTCCGGGCGCGCCGCGAGGGTGTCGACGAGCGCGTCGGCGAAGCGGATGTACGTCGATCGGTCCATCGGGGGAGTCCTCCGGAAGGGTGCGCGTGGCCGGTGGTCGCGCCCTAGCATCGCGCCTATGGGTGAGCTGCCGGCGCGTGGGGCGCGATCGTGATCGTCACGGGCCCCGTTGGCCGCCGACTCGCGGTCAGCGAGTGGGGTGATCAGGCCGGGGACGTGGTCGTCTACCTGCACGGAGCACCGGGCAGCCGGCTGCTGCGGCACGACGGCGACCGGTACGCCGCGGCGGGACTGCGCGTGGTGACCTACGACCGTCCGGGCTACGGCCTGTCCGACCCGGCGCCGGGACGAACCGTCGCCGACACGGCAGCCGACGTCGCCGCGATCGCCGACCACCTCGGCCTCACCGAGCTCGGGGTGGCCGGGATCTCCCTCGGCGGCATGCACGCCTTCGCCGCCGCCGCCCTGCTGCCGGACCGCATCGCCCGGTGCGTGGGCATCAAGGCACTGGCGCCGTACGACGCGGAGGGCCTGGACTTCTTCGACGGCATGGAGCCCGAGGAGGCGGAAGCACTGCGCGCCATGGCCTCGGGGGGACGGGAGGCGCTGGAGGCCGATGCCGACGAGACGCGCGCGTGGGTCGAGAGCGGCTGCCCCGGCATCACGACGCCGGAGCCCGTCGCCACGATGCTCGGGGAGGCGTTCGGGGAGGCGTTCCGGCAGGGGACGATGGGGTACGTCGACGACTGGGCGGCGCACTTCGGGCCGCTGGGGTTCGACCTCGACGCCGTGGTCGCGCCGACGCGGCTGCTGGCCGCGCGGGAGGACCGGCAGGTACCGCCGGGTCACGCCCGGTGGCTCGCGGAGCGGCTGCCGGACGCTTCGCTCATCTGGTTCGACGGCGGGCACCTCGAGCCGCACGACGAGGAGGAGCTGGCCGCGCTCGCGTGGGCCGCGCGCGGAGAGTGAGGCGTCAGCCCCGTTGCCGGCAGAGCTGGACGCCGGTGGCCACGAGCCACGAGGCCGAGTCCCAGGTGTCCCACGAGAGGGAGACCGGGTCGCCGGCGGTGGCGCGCACCTCGCGCCGCACCCGCAGCGGACCGGGCTCGGCGCGCCCAGCACGTGCCGGTCAGGTCGAGCGTCGCCGCCCAGCCCTGCAGTCCGCGGTCGAACGTCGCGGTCGGCAGGCTGTCCGCGGCCGCCACAAGCGTCAGCGTGTCGAGGTCCGCATCGACAGCCGGCTCGACCCAGCCCTGCGCGAGGCCGCGGCCGCTGGGCTCGCCACCGAGCCGGCCCGGGCCCGCCGGGTCGGCGTACTGCGGCAGGACACCGGCAGATCGAAGCCCGGTGCCTGGCTGGGCAGCCGGAGACGGTCGTCCTGCGCGGGGACGTCTGGGGAGTGGCCGACCGGCGCGGAAGCCGTGACGCGCAGGTAGCGCGCGTGCACCGACGTCACTGCGGGAAACGGCGCCCGCTGGTCCTCGAGCGTCGCCCGTGCCACGACGGCGGCGAGGTAACCGGCCGTGCAGTGGCCGTTCGCGGTCCAGGCCGCGTCGAGGTCGACGTCGTACGTCGACGGTGCGGAAGACATGGCTGACCCTCGCACGGCGGCGCGCGCAGCGACAGGGAACAGCGCGTCGCCTGGCAGAATCGGCGTCCATGTACTTCGACAGCCGCCCCTGCGAGACCTGCGGCGCGCGGGTCGAGGTGCGCGCCCGCACCTCGACCGACGACGTCACCGAGCCCGACGGGACCGTCGACGAGCGGGCGTGCACCAACCCCGACTGCCCGACCAACAAGAGCGACTGACCCGGGAGGTCACATCCCGAGCGACTCCCACGGGCCCCAGATCGCGAACGTCATGCCTTTGCTGGCCTGGATGTTCACGAAGAGCGTGTGCCCGTCCGGGCTGAACGTCGAGCCCGCGAACTCGTCCTCGGTGCGGTCGGCTCCGCCGCTGCTCGTGAGCTGGTTCCACGCGATGTTGACCAGCTCGCCGTCGGGGCGCAGCGCGCGGATGTAGTTGTCGTCCGCGCCGTCCTCGCAGATCACGACCGTGCCGTTGCGGGTGGTGACGTTGTCGGGGAAGTCGAGGGTGTCCGGGCTCGGCGACTCGTAGACCATCGTGAGCTTCTCGGCGCGGGTGTCGTATGCCCAGATCTGGCCGCGGCCGTTGCCCCAGCCGTTGACGCTGTCCTGCATGACCGTCTCGGCGGGACCGCCGCCCTGCGTGGAGGTGAAGAACACGACGCCGTCTTCGCAGGCCTGACCCTCGAGCCGGGAGAAGTACGCCGCGCCTTGCGCCCAGCCCTGCGAGCTGACGTGCACGAGCCCCTCGTCGTTGGTGGTGCCGGTGCCCGTTGCCGGGTCGTAGCTCCCCTCGAAGTCGGGCTCCTCGATCGGCACCCACTCGACGTCGTACGTCGTGCCGCGCTCGTGGCTCGCCTCGAGGTGCGCGTTGCCCGTGCCCTTGACCTTGAGCATCTCGAGCCGGCCCTTGTTGTCCAGCTTGCCGGTGCGCATCGGGTCGTTCTTCGGCGTGTAGCGGTAGAAGCCCGAGGGGAATGCGAAGTTGTCCTCGGTCAGGTAGAGCGCGCCGCTCTCGACGTCGTACGACACAGCCTCGTGCGCGAACCGGCCGGCGCGGGTCAGTGGCTTGCCCGGAGCCTTGCCGTGGGAGCGACCGCCGACCGGGACCTCGAAGACGTAGCCGTGCGGCTTCTGCAGCGCGGTGTTGGGAGCGCCGGTGAAGTCCGGGCCGACGTCCGGCCCGTTGACGGTCTCCTCGCAGGTCACCCAGGCGCCCCACGGCATCCGGCCGCCGGAGCAGTTCATCATCGTGCCGCTGAGGCTGGTGTACGCGTCGATGACCTCGCCCTCGAGCGTGGTGTGGATCGTCGTCGTACCGCCGCCGGCCGCCGGGTCGTAGGGCTCGCGCGGGCCGAACGCGCCGGGGGAGCCGTTGACCTCGTGGTTGCGGATCAGCACGACGGTGCGCCGGCCCTTGTGCTTGCCGGCGAACGCGCCCATGCCGTCGTGGCGACCGGGCAGGTGGGTGCCGTCGGGCAGCACGACCGGCGACTCCGTGTCGTGGAACGAGCGGTACTTGAACCCAGGCGGCAGGTGCAGTCGGACCTTGCCGTCGCGAAGGTCGGGGACGGGCTGCAGGCCGGCGGTGACCGCACCGGCCGGCACCGTCGCGCCGGTCGCGGAGGAGATGAAGCCGGCGAAGGGTCCACCGACGGCGAGAGCCGCCAGGCCGCCCTTGAGGACGGTACGGCGCTCGACGGCGTGAGATGGCGGGCGGGACGACGGGCCGGACGACGGGGCGGACGACGGGGGTGACGACAGGGACATGCGGGGCCTCCCGAGAAGGTCGTGGTCGGGGCGTCACGCTACTCATCGACGGCCGGTCCGGGAACCCGGCAGACGACAACGATTCGTCTGCGATCGCCCTCCGCAAATCACCCCGTAGGTCGCAGACGAATCGTTGTCCGGTGCCGGCCGTTACGAACCTCGTCGACGGGGGAACTCCTTCGGTGAAGTCCGAGAGACTCCGAGAAATCGGTCGAAATCGTTGGGCCGTCGGGGGTTGACACCGCACGGCGGCGAGAGGCAGGTTGGTGATGTAACCGTTTTCAGAAAACGGTTACATCGTGGCTCGAAAGTCCGTCCGACGACCGGCCAGCAACCACTCGGGAGGTGCTGTGCGGCCCACCATCCGCGATGTCGCGCAGCGAGCCGGCGTCTCCATCGCCACCGTCTCCCGCGCGCTGCGCGACTCGGGCAGCGTCCGGCAGGACACCCGGGCCCGGGTGCTGGAGGCGGCGCAGCAGCTGAACTTCACGCCGAGCCGGCTCGGCCGTCAGCTCGCGGAGCGACGGCACGCGGCCAACGGCATCGTGTTCCCGGACCTCTCCGGCCCCTACTACGCCGAGGTCGTGCTGGGCTACGAGGCCGTGGCCGCCGAGCGCGAGCGGTCGGTGCTCATCCTCTCGACGGCCGGCCGGGCCAACGCCGAGGCGATGGTGGAAGACCTGGCCACCCGCTGCGACGGCATGGTCGTGATGGGCCGCACCGTGCCCGACGCCGTCGTCGAGCGGCTGGCCGCGCGCGGCATGCCGGTCGTGCTGCTCGCCCGGCCGCCGATCGGCGAGATCGACTCGGTCAACTCCGACAACCGCACCTCGGCCGTCGAGCTCGGCCGGCACGTCCTGGAGCAGGGCGCCCGCCGGATCGTGTACGTCGGCGACCCCGGCGCGTCCCCCGACGTGCAGGAGCGGTGGACCGGCCTGCAGGACGCCGTCGCTGAGACGCCCAGCGGTGAGGCGAGCGTCGAGCTCGTCACC
The DNA here is from genome assembly GCA_036280235.1 of Nocardioides sp. GTDB lineage: Bacteria > Actinomycetota > Actinomycetes > Propionibacteriales > Nocardioidaceae > Nocardioides_B. Next base: position 4,787 of record DASURB010000003.1, on the reverse strand, counting down.
GTCAGCGGCTTCGGCGAGGACACCGGCGCCGAGGTCGCCCGGCGCGCGCTGGAGTCCCGTTCCAAGACGGACCTGCCCGACGCGTTCGTCTGCGCCAACGACGAGCTCGCCCTCGGGCTGATGGACACCCTGCGAACGGCCGGCGTCTCCGTGCCGGACCGCGTGATGGTCACCGGCTGGGACGACGTGATGGCCGCCCGCTACGCGGGGCTGACCACCGTCCGCCAGCCCATGCGTGCCCTCGGCGGCACGGCCGCCCGGCTCCTCGACGAGCTGGTCACCGGCGCGCGCACCGAGCCGCGCCACGAGCTGCTTCCAACCGAGCTGGTCATCCGGACCAGCACCGCCCCGAGCCCTGCCGCCTCCCACGGCAGGTCAGCGAAGTGAGAGGAACCCCATGAAGCGACCCACGCGACACGCACGCCGGTTCACCGGCGCCGTGGCTGTCCTGGCGGTAGCCAGCCTGGCCCTGACGGGCTGCGGCCGCGACTCCGCCAGCGAGGACGGTGGCCCCGGCCAGTCCGAGGCCATCGGTGAGGGCCCGGCCAAGGGCACGATCGAGGTCTGGGCGATGGGCACTGAGGGCGAGGAGCTCGGCGCCTTCGTCAAGGACTTCGAGTCCGAGAACCCCGACGCCACGGTCAAGGTCACGGCCGTCCCGTGGGAGGCCGCGCACGACAAGCTCTCCAACGCCATCGCGGCGGGGGAGACCCCCGACGTCAGCCTGATCGGCACCACGTGGATGGGTGAGTTCGCCGAGGCCGGCGGGCTCGAGCCCACCCCCGAGGGCCTCGTCGACGAGAGCGCCTTCTTCGAGGGTCCGTGGGGCTCCACGGTCGTCGGCGACACGTCGTACGGCGTCCCGTGGTACGTCGAGACGCGCGTGCTCTACTACCGCACCGACCTGGCCGAGAAGGCCGGCTGGTCCGAGGCGCCGCAGAACTGGGACGAGCTCAAGCAGTTCGCCCAGGACATGGAGAAGAAGGCCGGAGCCGACTACGGCCTGCACCTGCAGCCCGGCCAGACCGGCTCGTGGCAGACCATGCTCCCGTTCGCGTGGTCCAACGGCGCCTCCGTCACCAACGAGGACGGCACGGAGTACACCATCGACTCGCCTGAGATGAAGGAGGCGCTGGAGTACTACAAGTCCTACTTCGACGAGGGCCTCGCCAACGACGGCACCCTCGACCCGGGCGAGCTCGAGAGCGGCTTCGCCGAGGGCTCCTACGGCGCGTTCGTCTCCGGTCCCTGGCACACCGGGCTGGTCGAGGAGCAAGGCGTGAAGCAGGACCAGTACGCCGTGGCCCCGCTGCCCGGCAAGGACAGCGCGCCGGGCACCTCCTTCGTGGGCGGCGGCGACCTCGCGGTCTTCTCCGACTCCGACAACAAGGACGGCGCCTGGAAGCTGGTCAAGTGGCTGACCGAGCCCGAGGTGCAGTCCGCCTGGTACGACACCATCGGTGACCTCCCCGCGGTCAAGGAGTCCTGGGAGTCCGGCGAGCTCTCCACCGACGAGCAGCTGAAGGTCTTCGGCGAGCAGCTCGAGAGCACCGAGGCGCCCCCGGCCGTGCCGAGCTGGGAGCAGGTCGCCGCGGTGATCGACGCCGACGTCGAGAAGGCCGTCAAGGGCGCGATGCCCGTCGACGAGGCCGTCAAGGACATGCAGTCCCAGGCGAGCTCGATCGGCACCGGCCTGTAGTCATGGCCACCACGACCACCGCGCCGTCGCGTGCGGGTGCCGCCAAGGCGCCCGCACGCGGGACGGACCCGATGCGCAGGCAGCAGGCCCGGGCGGCCTGGATCCTGGCGGCACCGTTCCTGGTGCTGTTCCTGGTCTTCACCGCCGGGCCCGTGCTGGCCAGCCTCGGGATGAGCTTCACCGACATCAAGCGGACCGACATCCGCACGCCGTTCGCGGTGTCGTTCGTCGGAATCGACAACTACACCCAGCTGCTCGGTGACCCGCTGTTCCGCAAGGTCATGGTCAACACCGGGCTGTACGTCGTGCTGGGCGTCCCGCTGACGATGGCGCTGGCCCTCGCGGTCGCCGTCATGCTCAACCGGATCGAGCGGCTCAAGGGCCTGTTCCGGGTCGGCTACTACCTCCCGGTGGTGACCAGCATCGTCGCGGTGTCGGTGGTCTGGAAGTTCCTGTACCGCCCCCAGGGCGGGCTGATCAACGAGGTGCTCGGGTTCGTCGGGCTGCCCCAGCCGGAGTGGCTCGACAACCCGACCCTGGCCCTGCCGGCGTTGGTCGTGATGGCGGCATGGCGCAACCTCGGCACGCTGATGATCATCTTCCTGGCCGGCCTCCAGACGATCCCCGACGAGGTCAAGGAGGCAGCGCAGGTCGACGGCGCCACCGGCTGGGGCGTGTTCCGGCGGATCACCCTGCCGATGCTCAAGCCCACCTTGCTGTTCGGCGCCGTCATCACCTCGATCGGCTACCTCCAGTTCTTCGAGGAGGCCTTCGTGATGACCAAGGGCGGGCCGCTCGACGCCACCCGCTCCGTCACGTTCTTCACCTACGACCAGTTCGGTTTCGGCAACTACGGGCTGGCCGCCTCGGCGAGCTACCTGCTGTTCCTCGCGGTCGTGGTGATGACCTTCGTCCAGTTCAAGATCTTCGGCGAGAAGGACTGAGCGCCATGACCACGTCCGAGGTCCGTCCGCTCTCCGACCCCACCACCACCGTTCGCAGCCAGGGCGCCGCCACCGGCCCGTCGACGCAGGCCGCGAACCCCGACCGTGGGGGCGCCGGCACCTACATCGCGCTGACCATCGGGCTGATCCTGATGGTGATCCCGTTCCTCTGGATGGCGATCTCCTCGATCAAGCCGGAGGCCGAGCTGCGCCGGCGGCCGCCGACCTGGTTGCCCGAGACCGTCACCGGTGAGAACTACCAGGAGCTGTTCACGCGCCTGGACTTCACGACGTTCTTCACCAACTCGATCCTCGTCGCCGCGGCGGTGACGATCGGCAACATGGTCTTCTGCTCGATGCTCGGCTACGCGCTGGCCAAGCTCGACTTCCGTGGCAAGAAGGTGCTGTTCGCACTCGTGCTCGGGACGCTGATGATCCCCGGCGTCGTGACGTTCGTGCCGCTGTTCGTGCTGACCGTCAACCTCGGCCTGGCCAACACGCTCACCGGCATGGCGCTGCCGTTCCTGGCCGGACCGTTCGGCGTCTTCCTGATGCGGCAGTACATCCTCAGCCTGCCCGACGAGCTGATCCAGGCCGCCCGCGTCGACGGCGCGGGGGAGCTGCGGATATTCGCGTCGGTGATCATGCCGCTGTGCTGGCCCGCGCTGGCCACGCTCGGCATCCTCACGTTCCTGTCCTCGTGGAACAACTTCCTCTGGCCGCTGGTCGTGGCCACCAACGAGGACAAGTACACCCTTCCGGTGGCGCTCGCGCTGTACGCCGTCGGTCAGAACGCCACGCAGTACGGCCTGCTGCTCGCGGGCTCCGTCGTGGTGGTCATCCCGGTGATCGTCGTCTTCCTGTTCCTGCAGCGGCACATCATGCAGGGCATCTCGATGACCGGCATCAAGTAGCCCGACTAGGGGCCAGCAGCAGCGCAGCACGAAGAACCGTCCAAGCACGCTCCACCTATCTCTCGGGAGAACAGATGAAGCACCGCAAGAAGCTCGCGGCTGCCCTGGCCGCGACGACCGCGTTCGCCGTGGGCGCGGGCCTCGCCGGGCCGCTGGCGGCGGCACCCGCCAGCGCGGCCGGCCGCGACGGCGGAAAGGCGCCAGGCTTGCTCAAGAACTACGCGAAGGACACCTGGAAGTCCTTCAAGGCGATGACGTACGACGAGACCGGGCTGCCCGACGACAACATCGGCGGCGACCTGAGCGCCGGCAGCCGGGGCGGCTACACCTCGCCGACCAACATCGGTGCCTACCTGTGGAGCACGGTGGCCGCCCGCGACATCGGGCTGATCGACGCCAACGAAGCGCGTACGCGCATGGCGAAGACGCTCGACAGCGTCGCCCAGCTCGAGAAGCACGACCCGAGCGGCATGTTCTACAACTGGTACGACCCGGCCACGCTGAAGAAGCTGCGTGAGTTCCCGGGCAGCGGCGACCCGATCAAGCCGTTCCTGTCCAGCGTCGACAACGGGTGGCTGGCCACCGGTCTGCTGCTGACCGCCCGCGCCGTACCCAGCCTCGCCGACGAGGCGAACGCGATCCGCCGGGACATGAACTTCGCCTGCTACTACAACCCCGAGGTCAACCAGATCCGCGGTGGCTTCTGGGACGAGGACCCGCAGAACCCGGCCGACCCCAAGGGCGACTACTGCGGCATGGGCCAGGACGTCTGGTACACCGGCCACCACTACGGCGCGTTCAACACCGAGCCGCGGATGGCGTCGTACCTCGGCATCGCCGACGGCCAGATCCCGCGGAAGCACTACTTCGGCACCTTCCGCACCTTCCCCAACGACAACTGCGACTGGGGCTGGACCGAGACCAAGCCGGTCGGCGAGTGGCGTGAGTACCTCGGCCAGCGGGTCTTCGAGGGCGCGCTGCCGTACCGCGACAAGTTCATCGTCCCGACCTGGGGCGGCAGCATGTTCGAGGCGCTGATGGTGCCGCTGTTCGTGCCCGAGGAGAAGTGGGGCAAGAGGTCCTGGGGCGTCAACCACCCGCTGTACGTCGAGGGCCAGATCGACCACGGCACGAAGGAAGCCGGCTACGGCTACTGGGGCTTCTCGCCGTCGAACAACCCCGCCGGCGGCTACCGCGAGTTCGGCGTGGACATGCTCGGTCTCGACGGGC
>DASURB010000002.1:0-19115 GCA_036280235.1 Nocardioides sp. | reverse complement strand
CCGGCCAGCGCGTAGGCCTCGTCGACCATGGCGGCCGTCGCGTCCAGGTCGGTCATCATCAGCGGCACCGCGCGGCAGCGGATCCCGGCCGCCTCGACGCGCTCGACCGCGTCCGCGTCGGCCTCGTCGACCAGCCAGGCGTCGACCACCCCGCCGCCGCTGCGGGCCCCGTAGTGCTCGGCGACCGCGGCGGCGCTCACCTCGATGCCCAGTGCGGTGAGCATCTGCGCCGCCATCCCGCGCACGTGGCTCCCCGCGACGATGGGGGAGAGCCCGACGACCGGAGCGGTGGTGGCGCGCAGGGCCTCGCGGATCCCGGCCACCCCGAGGATGGTGCCCACCGAGACGACCGGGTTGGACGGCGGCACCAGCACCAGGTCGGCGCCGGTGATCGCCTCGACCACGCCGGGGGCGGGGGTGGCCTGGTCGAGCCCGACGGGGACGACCGCGTGGGCAGGCACCTCGGCGTGCAGCCGCACCCAGTACTCCTGGAAGTGGACCGCGCGTCGGCCCGACGGCTCGCCCGCGTCGTCGATGACGACGTGCGTCTCGACGCGGTCGTCGCTCATCGGCAGCAGGGTCACCCCCGGCTGCCACCGCTTGCACAGCGCCGCGGTCACCGCCGACAGCGGGTAGCCGGCCTCGAGCATCTGGGTCCGGACGAGGTGGGTGGCGAGGTCCCGGTCGCCGAGGCCGAACCAGGTCGGCTCGACGCCGTACGCCGCCAGCTCCTCCTTGGCGTGCCAGGTCTCGTCGGTTCGGCCCCAGCCGCGGCCGGCGTCGATGCCGCCGCCGAGTGTGTACATGACCGTGTCGAGGTCGGGGCAGACCTTGAGCCCGTGCAACCAGATGTCGTCGGCGGTGTTGGCGACGACAGTGACCTGGGCGGCGGGGTCGTGCGTCGCGAGGTGCTGCAGCAGGCCCTGCAGGAACCGGGCGCCGCCGACCCCTCCGGACAGCACGGTGACGCGGGTGCCGGGCGGCGGGTCCTCGGGCATGGATCTCCTTTGTGAGAAAGGGGTCAGGAAAAGCGGTTCGGGGGCCATGGCCCGTTCGGGTCAACCCTGCTCCCCGAACGTGCCTATAGCAGACGTTCGCTTGACTTCCCTGGTACGACAGACGTGTAATTCCAACAGTGTTGTTTGTTCCGGGGACACCCGGGTACGACCGGCACTAGCGTGGCGACACGAGAGGCAGCAAGGCGTCGGAGCTGGGCCTGCGGGCCCGGAATCACGGGAGATGTTTCCGGCGTCATTGTCGACGGGTGAGTGGAGCTGGACCCATTCGGGTCCACGGGTCGAAAGGGCGGGATCGTGCGAGAACTGTTTCTCCTCGATGGAAGCGCCGAGGAGCTGGGATGGCAGGAGCGCGCCCTGTGCGCGCAGACCGATCCCGAGGCGTTCTTCCCTGAGAAGGGTGGATCGACGCGGGAGGCCAAGCGGGTGTGTCTGACCTGTGACGTGCGGTCCGAGTGCCTGGAGTACGCACTCGGTCACGACGAGCGGTTCGGCATCTGGGGCGGCCTGTCGGAGCGGGAGCGCCGCAAGCTCAAGAAGCGCGCGGTCTGATCCGGTCCGACCCTCGGTGGCGGCACGACGGTGAGACTGTCGCGTCCGTTTGAGGCGGGTACGCCGGTGCTGCCGCGTGTGTGTCGGATCTGACGACCTGACGATTCTCGGTTGCTCGGGCCCACCCCCTAGGGTTGAGCGCCGTGGCGACCGCGGTGGAGGACCTGACGAGCACGCATGTGAGCGTGCTCGTGGTGAGCCACGACGGGTCCCGCTGGCTCGAGACGGTGCTCGACGCGGTGGCCGCGCAGACCCGCCGCCCCGACACCGTGTTCGCCGTCGACACCGGCTCGTCCGACGGCAGCGTCGACCTCCTCCACCGCCGGCTCGGCAACGACGGCTTCGTCACCGCCCCGGCTCACACCTCCTTCGGCGCCGCGGTCGCGCGCGGCCTCGCCGCCCTCCCGGACCCTGCGCCCGGTGAGGACCCCTGGATCTGGCTGCTGCACGACGACAGCGCCCCCGCTCCCGACGCGCTCGAGGTGCTGCTCACCGCCGCGGCCGAGCAGCCGACTGTCGACGTGCTGGGGCCGAAGCTCCGCGAGTGGCCGTCGCTGCGCCGCCTGCTCGAGGTCGGCGTCACCATCAGCGGCACCGGCCGGCGCGAGACCGGCCTGGAGCGCGGCGAGTACGACCAGGGTCAGCACGACCGGCGCCGCGACGTACTCGCGGTCAACAGCGCCGGGATGCTGGTGCGTCGGTCCGTGCTCGAGAGGCTGGGCTTCGACGAGCGGCTGCCGATGTTCGGCAACGACGTCGACTTCGGCTGGCGCGCCGCGCGTGCCGGGCACCGCACGCTCGTCGTACCCGAGGCCGTCGTCTTCCACGTGGAGGCGGCCCACCGCGGCGTCCGCAAGACCGAGCTGACCGGGCGGCACTTCCACCGCAACGAGCGGCAGGCTGCCCTTTACACGCTGCTGGCCAACACCTCCGGCAAGTGGCTGCCGTTCCTCTGGCTGCGGCTGATGCTCGGCTCGTTCGTGCGCATGCTCGGCTTCCTGCTGGTGAGGTCGCCGGGTGAGGCGCGTGACGAGCTCTCGGCCCTGGTTCGGGTCTATGCCCGGCCGCTGCGCATCCTCGCCGCACGTCGGGAGCGACGCCGTACGGCGACCGTCGGGCACGGCGACGTCAAGCACCTGCTCGCGCCCGCCTGGCTGCCCTACCGGCACGGCCTCGACTTCCTCTCCGACGTCGCCGCCGCGCTCACCAGCCACGCCTCCGACGTGTCCGCCGCGCGCCGGGCGCGGGTGCGCACGGCGGAGGCGGGGGAGACCGGGCCGGTCCCGGCCGAGGCGCAGAACCTGCCGGAGGACACCGGTTTCCTGGCCCGGGTGCTGCGCAGTCCGTACGCCGGCGTGCTGGTCGCGCTGGTCGTGCTGTCGTTCGTGGCGAACCGAGGCCTCATCGGGGGTGGCGCGCTCTCCGGAGGCGCGCTCCTGCCGGCACCCGACGGCGCGACCGACTGGTGGCGGCTCTACCTGTCGTCCGGTCACGCGATCGGCACCGGCTCGGCGGCGCCCGCGGGGCCGTACGTGCTGCCGCTCGCGCTGCTCGGCACTCTCTTCTTCGGCCGCGCCGGGCTGGTCCTCGACCTGCTGTTCCTGTTGGCGGTCCCGCTCGCCTTCGTGGGAGCGCACCGGCTGCTCGGCCGTCTCACCGACTCGCCGGCCGCGCGGCTGTGGGCGGCGGTGTCCTACGCGCTGCTGCCGGTGCTGACCGGCGCCGTCCAGCAGGGGCGGCTGGGCACCGTGGTCGGCACGATCGTGCTGCCGTGGCTGGTGCACTCGGCGTCGTACCTGGCCCCCTGGCACTCGCCCGACCGTCGCTGGCGCGCGGCGTTCCGGACCTCGCTGTGGCTGGCCGTGCTCGCGGCGTTCGTGCCCGTCTCTCTCGTCATCGCGCTGCCTCTGGCCGTGCTCGCCTTCGCCGGGGCGCGTCGGGCACACCCGGAGAGCCGCGGCGGGTGGCTGCCGGTCGTCACGCCGTTGCTGGTCGCGCTCGTCCTGCTGCTGCCGTGGTCGGTGCCGACGTGGGTGCACCAGGGCCCGGCGTCCTGGCTGTTCGAGGCGGGCCTGCCCGCGCCGCGCATCACCGAGCCGCTCACCCCGATGACCGCGCTGTTCGCGCGTCCCGGCGGTGATGCGCCGTGGTGGCTGGGCGTCGGCCTCGTCCTCGCGGCGGTGTTCTCGCTGGCCCGTTCCGACACCCGGCGCCAGGTCGTCCGGTGCTGGTCCGTCCTGGTCGTCGCGCTGCTCGTGGTCGTCCCGCTCGCCGCGGTGACGCACCACCTCGAGAGCAGCGTGCAGCCCCAGCCGCTGTGGCTGGGATTCCCGCTCGTCGTGGCCCAGGGTGCGGCGATCTGCGCCGTCACGATCGCCGGCACCGGGATCGCCACCCTCCTGTCGCGCTCGTCCTTCGGCTGGCGCCAGCCCGTCGGTGCGCTGGTGGTCATCGTCGCGGTGCTCGGCCCCATCGCCGGCCTGGTCTGGTGGGGGCTCGCAGGCTCCGACGGGCCGCTGGCCCGGCGTGCCGCCAACCCGGTACCGACCTACATGACGGACACCGCCGTCACCGACCCCGCTCGCGGCGTCCTCGTCATCGAGGGCCGGCCCGGGGAGGGCTTCTCACACCTGCTCCTGCGCGGCCCCGGCCTGCGCACCGGAGACGACACCGTGCTGCCGCGGGCCGAGGACCAGGCCGAGCTCACCGATCTGGTCGCCCGGCTCGTCTCGGCCCCGGAGCCGGAGGACGTGGAGGAGCTCGGCCGGCTCGGCATCGGCTCTATCTACGCTCCGCCCGTCGCCGACATCCGCCTCTCCGGCAACCTCGACAGCCTCAGCGGCGTCACCCCGGGCAGCGCGGTCCGCCCGGGCTCGCGAGCCTGGCTCGTCGACGCCGGCGCCGCCACCGCCGTACCGCCGACCCCGTCCTCGCCGTACCGTCCCTGGCTGCTGGCCGTGCAGGGGATCGCCATCCTGGTGGTCGTCGTGCTGGCGGCCCCGACCCGTCAGGTGCGCCGATGAGTGACTCGACCCCCGGCAAGCGCGCCGCCCGGCGCGCCGCCCCCAAGCCCAAGGTCCGCACGCCGCGCGACCTCGGGGCGGTCACGCCCGTCGTGCTGCTGCTCGTCGCCGCGCTGGCGCTTCTGCTCACCCGCGGGCCGGAGCCGGAGGACGTCGTGGGCGGCACGGAGGGCGCGCTGGTCGACCGCACCCAGCTCGCCTGCCCGACCTCGGACCTGCCCGACCTCACCGGGCGCGACGTGCGCGCCACCGCGTCCGCCGGGCTGCTGGCCACCGACGCCCAGGGCGCCGAGCTGGGGAACGGCGGCTCGCTCGGCACGGGCCTGCCCGGCGACGAGCCGAGCGACCTCGACCTCGCGCGCGGGGAGCTGGCGCCGCTGGACAACGCCGCCGACGGGCCGTACCTCGACGGGCGCGGCGAGCGCGCGGCCGGACTGTTCGGGTTCCGCACCGACCACCGGGGCGGTGCCACGCCGGCGACGGCGGTCGGCAGCTGCGTCACGCCGCGGGCGTCGTGGTGGTTCACCGGTGTCGGTGCCGACCTCGACCACACCTCCGAGCTGGTGCTGACCAACCTCGACCCGGGTCCGGCCGTGGTCGACGTCGACGTCTTCGGCCCCGACGGCCCGGTCGACACGATCGGCACGCGCGGCGTCACCGTCGCGCCCGGCGAGACCACGACCGTCTCGCTCGCCGATGTGGCGCCGCAGAGCCCCGAGCTGATGGTCAACGTGGAGGCGTCGCGAGGTCGGGTGGCCGTGGCCGCGTCCGACCGGTACGCCGTCGGCCCGGCCGCACCGGTCGGCTTCGCCTGGGTCGGCGACGCCACCCGCCCCAGCCGCCGGGTCCGGCTCGCCGGCGTACCCGCCGACCCGTCCACCGCCACGCTCGTCGTCGGCAACCCGGGCGACTCCGAGGCACTGGTCTCGGTCGAGGTCGCCGGTAAGGGCGGGTCGTTCACGCCCACCGGCCTCGAGGACCTCAGCGTCGCGCCGGGCACGGTGGAGACGCTCGACCTCGCCGACCTGCTGCCCAAGGGTGAGCCGGTCGCGCTGCGCGTGCGCGCCCAGGTGCCCGTGCTCGCCTCGATGCGCGCCGCGACCCGCAACGACGTGACGTACGCCGACATGGCGACCCCGCTCACCGGCCCCGCCGTCGCCCCGGTCGTGTCCGGCGGCCGCACCACCCTGCAGCTGACGGCCGGCGCCGAGCCGGCCGAGGCCGAGGTCGAGGGCTTCGACCGCCGCGGCAAGTCGACCGGCCGCGACGAGGTCACGGTCGACGCCACCGCCACTGCCATCTGGCGCCCCTCCCGCGCCACGGCGTACGTCGTGGTGCGTCCCGTCGAGGGCGCGCTGTTCGGAGCTGCCGTCCACGACCGCGGCGCCGGCCTCGCCAGCAGCGTGCTCACGCCCGTCCCGATCCGCGTCCGGCTGCCCGAGGTCGTGCCGGGTCCGCGCTGAGCGGGGGGTGTCGGTTTACCACCATCTGCTGGGATCCCGTCGCAACCGGGCCGAAACTTCACGTGGGATCCGCCAGGAACGCGTGGGCTGCTCTGTGGAAAACGGGGTCTAGTGTGCCGCCGTGGAGCAGGCACGGCTGACGGGCGGGTTCTGGCGGTTCTGGGGCGCGACGTTCCTGGCCAACATCGGTGACGGGATCCGGCTGGCGGCGTTCCCGCTGCTGGCGGCGTCGCTGACGGACGACCCGCTCGCGGTCGCGACCGTCGCCGCCGCACAGTTCCTGCCGTGGCTGCTGTTCGGGCTGATGGCCGGGTCGTGGGCCGACCGGTTCCCGTCGAGGCGGCTACTCGTCACCGCAGATGCCCTGCGCACGGTCGTCCTCGGGGTACTCGTCGCTGGGATCGCGCTCGGCTGGGCCGGCATCGCGCTGGTGGTCGCGGCGGCCGTCGTGCTCGGCGTCGGCGAGACCGTGCGCGACACCGCCGCGCAGAGCACGATCCCTCGGCTGGTCGCGGCGCCGCTGCTCGAGCGCGCCAACAGCCGCCTGGTTGCGGGCGAGATCGTCGGCAACGAGTTCGTCGGCCCACCGGTCGGTGCCGCGCTGTTCGCGGTCGGGGCGGCGCTGCCGTTCGCCGCCAACGGGGGAGCCCTGGCGCTGGCCTTGATGCTGCTGCTCTCGGTACCGCTCAGCGCCGGGCTCCTGACCTCCCGCGAGAGGCCCGCAGCCGAGGTCGAGGACGGCGTCCGCGCCGGGCTGCGCTGGCTCGCCGGCCACCGCCTGCTGCGCACGCTCACCGGCGTGGGTGCGCTCGTCGCCGCCGCCGACGCCGCGTGGTTCTCGATCTTCGTGCTGTTCGTGCGCGACCGGCTCGACCTCGGCGTGGTCAGCTTCGGCTGGATGCTCGCCAGTGGCGCGCTGGGCGGGCTCGTCGGGTCGTGGGCCGCCGAGCGCCTTCTGGTACGTCGGGGAGCGGTGACGCGCCACCGCGAGGTGCTCGCCGGGTCGATCGTCGTGACCGCCGGCGTGCCGGTGCTGCTGGTCGCCGTACCCGAGCTGTGGGCGGCGGTCGCCGTCACCGTCATCACCAGCGGCGGGTTCGCGCTCTTCAACGTCGCCGCGCTGTCGCTGCGCCACCGTTCCGTGCCCGAGGGCCTGGTCGGACGGGTCACCGCCGCCGGCCGCGTCGTCACGCTGAGCTCCGCCGGCGTGGGCACCCTGCTCGGTGGCTGGCTGGCCGGCGCGATCGACCTCGCGACGCCGTTCCTGTTCAGCGGCGTGCTCGCGGTCGTCGCGCTCGCGTGGTGGTGGACCGCCTCGCGGCCCGCCGGCCCGGCACCCTCAGCCGCGTAGAGGTCAGTCGTCGTCCGGCTCGTAGCGCGGGTCGATCTCCTCCGGCGGCCGGCCCAGCAGCTCGGAGACCTGCTCGACCAGCACGGTCAGCACCATCGCGGCCAGGTCGTCGCGGGTCTCCGACCGCAGCTCGATCGGCCGGCGGAACAGCACCAGCCGGGTCGGCCTCGTGCCCGACCCGCGCACCAGTGACGCCAGCGGCACCGTGGTCGACGACCAGTCGTCGGGCATCAGCGGTGTCTCCTCGACTGCGAACTCGACCAGCCCGAGCTCGTCGCGCCAGCGCTCCTCGAGGTCGTGCACGACGCTGAGCACCAGCTCGTCGAACTGCGCCCGCCGGCTCGACATCGCGGGCACGCCGTGCGGCGTCAGCGGCCCCGGCAGCACCGCAGGACCCCTACGGCCACGGCCCCGGAGGTCGCGCCGCCGACCGCGTCGCGGGCCGACGGGAGAGAGCGGGAACGACACCTGAGCGAGCCTAGTCGTGACCGGCTCGACCAGCGGGTACCGTCTGCCCCGTGAGTCCCAGCCGCCGATGCTCCAAGACGGCGTGCGGACGCCCGGCGACGGCGACGCTGACCTACGTCTACTCCGACCAGACGGCGGTCCTCGGACCCCTGGCGACGTACGCGGAGCCGCACGCCTACGACCTGTGCGAGACGCACAGCGAACGGCTCAGCGCACCCCGCGGCTGGGAGGTGCTGCGGCTGGCGCCCGAGCCCGACGCGGGGCCGAGCACCGACGACCTCCTGGCGCTCGCCGACGCCGTCCGCGAGGCCGCCCGGCCGCTGCCTCCCGCGGAGCCGGCCCGGCCCACCGGGCTGCCGACCTCGCACGGCACCACGCTGACCGCGCCGCCCGAGCGCGAGACCCGCCGCGGCCACCTCCGCTCGGTGCCGACGTACGACGACTGACCGCAGCGCGCCGGTCACTGGGCCGCTCGTTAGGGTCGTCGGGTGAGTCGCACCTGCACCCCTGACAACGTCCACCGCGTCTTCAAGGCGTACGACGTCCGCGGACTCGTCGGCGACGAGGTCGACGACGACCTCGCACGCGCCGTCGGCGCGGCCTTCGTCGAGGTGGTGGGCCGGGACCGCGGCGTGGTGGTCGGGCACGACATGCGGCCGTCGTCGCCCGGCATGGCGCAGGCGTTCGCCGAGGGCGCGGCCTCCCGCGGCGCCGGCGTGACGCTCATCGGCCTCGCGTCGACCGACCAGCTCTACTTCGCCTCCGGCGACCTCGGCCGCCCCGGCGCGATGTTCACGGCGAGCCACAACCCCGCGGCCTACAACGGCATCAAGATGTGCCGCGCCAACGCCGTGCCCGTCGGCCTCGACACCGGCCTGGCCGAGATCCGCGACCTCGTCGCCGCCGGCGGCCTCCCGCCGTACGGCGACCGGCCCGGCACCATCGACAGCACCGACGTCCTCGACGCGTACGCCGCACACCTGGTCGCGCTCGCGCCGGTGAAGGGTCGACGGCTCAAGGTCGCGGTCGACGCCGGCAACGGCATGGCGGGCCACACGGCACCGGCCGTGCTCGGGCGCCTCGACGTCGACGTCGTCCCGATGTACTTCGAGCTCGACGGCACCTTCCCCAACCACGAGGCCAACCCGATCGAGCCGGCCAACCTCGCGGACCTGCAGGCCAAGGTCCGCGAGACCGGCGCCGACATCGGGCTCGCGTTCGACGGCGACGCCGACCGGTGCTTCCTGGTCGACGAGCGCGGCGAGCTGGTCAGCCCCTCGGTGCTCACCGCTCTCATCGCGGCGCGCGAGCTCGCCAAGGAGCCCGGCGCCACGGTGATCCACAACCTCATCACGTCCCGCGCCGTGCCGCAGATCGTCACCGAGCGCGGCGGCACGCCCGTGCGCACGCGCGTCGGCCACTCGTTCATCAAGGCGACGATGGCCGAGACCGACGCGGTGTTCGGCGGCGAGCACTCCGGGCACTTCTACTTCCGCGACTTCTGGCGCGCCGACTCCGGCATGCTCGCCGCCCTGCACGCGCTCGCCGCCCTCGCGGAGACCGACCGCCCGCTCTCGGAGCTCCTCGCCGGGTACACCCGCTTCCACGCCACCGGCGAGATCAACTCCACCGTCGACGACGCGGCCGCGGTGATGGCCGCGATCGAGAAGGAGTACGCCGACCGCGACGGCGTTACCGTCGACCACCTCGACGGGCTGACCGTCACCCACGACGACTGGTGGTTCAACGTGCGGCCGTCCAACACCGAGCCGCTGCTGCGCCTCAACGCCGAGGCAGCCGACGCCGACGGTCTGGCGCGCCTGCGCGACGAGGTGCTGGCGCGGATCCGCGACTGATGCACAAGAATGCAGCCATGAACCTCGACCCCGCCCTGCTCGACATCGTGGTCTGCCCCGACTGCCACGGGACGCTCGCGGCCGACGAGGCGGCCTCGGAGCTCGTCTGCTCCGGCTGCGGCCTCGCCTACCCGGTGCGCGACGACATCCCTGTGCTGCTCGTCGACGAGGCGCGCCGCCCCGGTCAGCAGGCCTAGGCGCCCCCGGTGCCTGAGGTCTTCGACGACACCCGCCTCGACGACGAGGAGGCGCTCTCGGCGGCCGACCCGTACCTGCGACCGCTCGCGGAGGCAGGCTCCCGGGTACGTCGCGAGGCCGGTGCCTGCGCGGAGGCGCTCGCCGCCGCCGTGGCGCAGGCGGGCGCCGAGGCGCGACCGCGCGCCGTGGTGGCCGCCGGCCCCGACTCGCGGCTGCTCCGCGCGGTGCTCGAGCCGTGGTGCCCGGTGCCGTTCGTCGCCTGGCCCGGCCCCGGCCTCCCCGGCTGGGCCGGTGCCCTCGACCTCGTCGTGGTCCTGGCGCCCGACGGCAGCGACACCGGTGCCGCCTCCGCGGTCGCCGAGGCCGTCCGCCGCGGCTGCCGCCTGGTCGTGGCCTGCGACCCGGCCTCGCTCGTCGGGCAGCACGCCGTCGGTCGCGACACCACCGTCCTGCCCACCACGGCCGGTGACCAGCTCGCGAGCGCCGTCGTCGTGCTCGAGCTGCTCGCCGCGCTCGACCTCGGGCCGCACTCCAGCGCCGAAGCGGTCGCCTCGGCGCTCGACGAGGTCTCGGTCGCCTGCTCGCCGTACCGCGACCTCTCCGTCAACCCCGCCAAGATGCTCGCGATCGCGCTCGCCGACGGGTCCCCGGTGGTCTGGGGAGGATCGGTGCTCGCCGCACGCGCGGCCCGCAGGATCTCCGAGCAGCTGCGCCGCGCGAGCGGGCGTGCCGCCCTCGCCGGCGACGCGGAGCACCTGCTCCCGGTGCTGCGTGCGGTGCGTCCTCGCGACCTGTTCGCCGACCCGTTCGCCGACCCGTTCGCCGACGAGGGGGAGGGCGCCGAGCCGCGGCCGGTGCTGCTCCTGCTCGACGACGGCTCCGACGACGTGACCGTGCGCGAGCAGCGCGACCGGCTCGTCACCGAGGCGCAGGAGCACGACGTGCGCGTCGAGCGGATCGAGGCGCACGAGGGTGACGGCGTCGCGCGCTACGCGACGCTCCTCGCCACCGGCACCTGGGCCGCGACGTACGTCCAGCTCGGCCTCGGCCGCATCTGACGCGTCCGTGCCTGTCCGCACCACCGAGGGGTACGGCGACCCCGTGACTAGGCTGTTTCCCATGTCGACCGCAAGGCCCTCCCGATGAGCGGCGGGCTCTTCGCCCTGCTCGACGACGTCGCCGCGCTGGCCCGCATGGCCGCGGCCTCGGTCGACGACGTCGGAGCCGCCGCAGGACGCGCCAGCGTGAAGGCCGCGGGCGTGGTCGTCGACGACACGGCCGTCACCCCCCAGTACGTCCGCGGCGTCACCGCCGACCGCGAGTTCCCGATCGTCAAGAAGATCGCGATCGGCTCGCTCCGCAACAAGCTGCTGTTCATCCTGCCCGCGGCCTTGCTGCTCAGCCAGTTCCTGCCATGGGCCCTCACGCCGTTGCTCATGCTCGGCGGCACCTATCTCTGCTACGAGGGCTTCGAGAAGGTCTGGGGGGCCATCCGCGGTCACCACGACCACGACGAGCCGGCCGCGTTGCAGGGCCCCGAGGCCGAGAAGACCGTGGTGTCGGGCGCGATCCGGACCGACTTCATCCTCAGCGCCGAGATCATGGTGATCGCGCTCAACGAGGTCGCCGAGGAGCCGTTCGTCTCCCGGGCGCTCATCCTCATCGTCGTCGCCATCGCGATCACGCTGCTCGTGTACGGCGTCGTGGCGGCCATCGTGAAGATGGACGACGCCGGCCTCGCCCTCGCGCAGCGCGAGTCGGCCGGGGCGCAGAAGCTCGGCCGCGGCCTGGTCCACGCGATGCCGCGGTTGATGACCGTGATCTCCGTCGTCGGCACTGCCGCCATGCTCTGGGTGGGCGGCCACATCCTGCTCAACGGTGTCGACGACCTGGGCTGGCACGCGCTCTACGACCTCGTGCACCACGCCGAGGAGGCTGTGCACGACGCAGTCGAGGGCATCGGCGCCGCGCTCGCCTGGCTGGTCAACACCGCGGCCTCGGCTCTCATCGGCCTCGTCGTCGGCGCGGTCGTCGTCGCGGTCATGCACGTGCTGCCGTTCGGCAAGAAGAAGCACTAGCCACTGCGGACGACGGCCCGCGAAGCGCCGAGGCGGGGCCATCGGTACGTCGCAGGTACGCTGGATGGGCTGTCCGCGGGAGATCCCGACGGAGCGCAGACGCGCTGCGGACGCAGTTCCCCGACGTACCGAGGACCCAACACACATGGACTTCAAGGTTGCCGACCTGAGCCTGGCCGACTACGGCCGCGCCGAGATCGAGCTCGCCGAGCACGAGATGCCCGGCCTGATGGCGATGCGCGAGCGCTACGGCAAGGACAAGCCCCTCGCCGGCGCGCGGATCGCCGGCTCGCTGCACATGACCATCCAGACCGCCGTGCTCATCGAGACGCTGACCGCGCTCGGTGCCGAGGTGCGCTGGGCGTCCTGCAACATCTTCTCGACCCAGGACCACGCCGCCGCGGCGGTCGTCGTCGGCCGCCCCGAGAACGGCGGCACCCCCGAGGACCCGCGCGGCGTCCCGGTCTTCGCCTGGAAGGGCGAGTCGCTGGAGGAGTACTGGTGGTGCACGCAGCAGATCCTGCTGTGGCCGGGCGAGCAGCGCGCCAACATGATCCTCGACGACGGCGGTGACGCGACCCTGCTCGTGCACCTCGGTGTCGAGGCCGAGAAGAAGGGCCAGGCGCCCGACCCCGCCACGGCCAAGAGCACCGAGCAGCGCGTGGTCTTCGAGGTGCTCAACGCCTCGCTCGCCGAGGACCCGAACCGCTGGACCCAGGTCGCCAACGAGATCAAGGGCGTCACCGAGGAGACCACGACCGGTGTCCACCGGCTCTACGAGATGATGAAGGAAGGGTCGCTGCTCTTCCCGGGCATCAACGTCAACGACTCGGTCACCAAGTCGAAGTTCGACAACAAGTACGGCTGCCGCCACTCCCTGATCGACGGCATCAACCGCGCCACCGACGTACTCATCGGCGGCAAGGTCGCGGTCGTGTGCGGGTACGGCGACGTCGGCAAGGGCTGCGCCGAGTCACTGCGCGGCCAGGGCGCCCGGGTCATCGTCACCGAGATCGACCCGATCTGCGCGCTGCAGGCCGCCATGGACGGCTACCAGGTCTCCACGCTCGAGGAGTGCCTGCCGATCGCCGACATCATCATCACGGCCACCGGCAACAAGGACGTCGTCACCGTCGACCAGATGCGGCGGATGAAGCACAACGCGATCATCGGCAACATCGGGCACTTCGACAACGAGATCGACATGGCCGGCCTCGAGGCGCCGGGCGTCGCGACGCGCAAGAACGTCAAGCCGCAGGTCGACGTGTGGACCTTCCCCGAGGGCAACAGCATCATCGTGCTCTCCGAGGGCCGGCTGATGAACCTCGGCAACGCGACCGGCCACCCGTCGTTCGTGATGTCGAACTCCTTCACCAACCAGGTGCTCGCGCAGATCGAGCTGTTCACGAAGACCGACGAGTACCCCACCGGCGTCTACGTGCTGCCCAAGCACCTCGACGAGGAGGTCGCCCGGCTGCACCTCGAGGCGCTCGGTGTGAAGCTCACCCAGCTCACCGACGAGCAGGCCGAGTACCTCGGCGTGCCGGTGGAGGGCCCGTACAAGTCGGAGCACTACCGGTACTGAGGCACGACCGACGCGGTTCCGGCGCGCGCGTGCCGGAACCGCGGGTACGGTCGTCGGCAGACGCACCGGGGGAGGGATGACGACGATGGTGGAGCGATTGGTGCACACGGAGGCGACAGCGCGAGGCAAGGTCCTCGTCGTCGACGACGACGCGGCCCTGTCCGAGATGCTCACCATCGTGCTCCGCAACGAGGGCTTCGACTCGCGCGTGTGCCCCTCGGGTGACCGTGCGCTCGAGGAGTTCCGCGACTACAAGCCCGACGTGGTCCTGCTCGACCTGATGCTGCCCGGCAAGGACGGCATCGACGTCTGCAAGGAGATCCGCGCCGAGTCCGGCGTACCGATCGTCATGCTCACCGCCAAGAGCGACACTGTCGACGTCGTCGTCGGCCTCGAGTCCGGGGCCGACGACTACGTCGTCAAGCCGTTCAAGCCCAAAGAGCTCGTCGCCCGGATCCGGGCCCGCGTCCGGCGCTACGACGAGCCCGGCCCCGAGGCCCTCGCGATCGGCGACCTCCACATCGACGTGGCCGGGCACAACGTCACCCGCAACGGGCAGCCGATCGCGCTGACGCCGCTGGAGTTCGACCTGCTGGTCTGCCTGGCGCGCAAGCCCTGGCAGGTGTTCACCCGCGAGGTCCTGCTCGAGCAGGTGTGGGGCTACCGGCACGCCGCCGACACCCGCCTGGTCAACGTGCACGTGCAGCGGCTGCGCTCCAAGGTCGAGCACGACCCCGAGAACCCCGAGATCGTCGTGACGGTGCGGGGCGTGGGCTACAAGGCCGGGACCCCCGCGACCGAACGGGCCTGACGGCTCATGGGCAGCACCACCGGGGACGACACCGGCCGCTCCGGCCGGCGATTCTCCCCGCGGAGTCTCTGGACGTTCTGGCGGCGTTCCATCCAGGCGCGCGTCGTCATGAGCACCCTGGTGCTGTCCGCCATCGTCGTTGCCATCGTCGGCATGGTGCTGCTGCGCCAGGTCTCCGACGGGCTCGTCGACTCCAAGACCAAGTCCTCGGTGGCCGAGGCCACCCGCAGCGCCATCGACGCGCAGCGACGGCTGTCCGGCGCCAGCGGCACCGACTTCGACGCAACGACACAGCTCGACCAGCTCGCCCGCAGCATCGTCCAGCGCGGCCTCGTGCAGGGGTACGACGTCGTCCTCACCGGGCCGATCGCCACCGGTGAGGTCGCGTCGGGGCAGAGCATCCGCAACACCACCGGCGTGCAGCTCGACAGCATCCCCGACGCCCTGCGCCGCGAGGTCGAGTCGGCCGACGCCGACGGGGTGTCGTGGACCTACAGCACGATCCAGTACGACTCGCTCACCGGCCGACCCGACGTCGCCGGGATCGTGACCGGGTCCCAGCTCGTGCTGCCCGCCGACGGCGGCACCTACACGCTCTACAGCCTGTTCCCGATGACCGAGCAGGCCCAGACGCTCTCGCTCGTCCGGCGAGCGCTGTTCACCGGCGGCTCGCTGCTGCTCGTGCTCGTCGCCGGGCTCACCTGGCTCGTCACCCGGCAGGTCGTCACGCCGGTGCGGCTCGCCCGCCGCGTTGCCGAGCGACTCGCGTCCGGCCGCCTCGAGGAGCGGATGCACGTGCGCGGCGAGGACGACATCGCCCGCCTCGGCACGTCGTTCAACCAGATGGCGGCGAGCCTGCAGAAGCAGATCCGCCAGCTCGAGGAGCTCTCGCGCGTCCAGCGGCGCTTCGTCTCCGACGTCTCCCACGAGCTGCGCACGCCGCTCACGACCGTGCGGATGGCCGGCGACGTGCTGCACGACGCCCGTGAGGACTTCGACCCCGTGACCGCGCGGGCCGCGGAGCTGCTGCAGAAGGAGCTCGACCGGTTCGAGCTGCTGCTCTCCGACCTGCTGGAGATCAGCCGCTTCGACGCCGGCGCCGCGGTGCTCGAGCTCGAGGACGTGAACCTCCTCGACGTCGCGCACCGCGTCGCGGACGCGACCCGTCCGCTCGCGGAGGCACGAGCCACCACGGTCGTCGTACGACCGCCGAAGCGGCCGTGCATCGCGGAGTGCGACGTACGCCGGGTCGAGCGGATCGTCCGCAACCTCGTCACCAACGCCATCGACTACGCCGACAGCCGCGAGGTGGTCGTGCTGCTCGACAGCGACGAGGAGGCGTCGGCGCTGGCCGTGCGCGACTACGGCATCGGCCTCAAGCCCGGTGAGTCCGCCATGGTGTTCAACCGGTTCTGGCGCGCGGACCCGTCGCGCGCGCGCACCACCGGCGGCACCGGTCTCGGTCTGTCGATCTCGCTCGAGGACGCCCACCTGCACGGTGGCTGGCTGCAGGCCTGGGGCGAGCCCGGTCGCGGGTCGCAGTTCCGGCTGACGCTGCCGCGGCGCGCCGGCGACCCGCTGCACCACAGCCCGCTGCCGCTCGTCCCCGCCGACGCCAGGACCCACCGGGTCCGGGCCGTCGGTCGCGACTACGCGCGCTCGAACCCGAAGGCGAGGCAGCCGTGAGCCGCCTGCGTCCGCTGTTCCTCGTGCTTGCGCTGGTCCTGCTGGCCGGCGGCTGCGTCGCGCTGCCCTCGTCCGGCTCAGTGCGCACCGAGCCGCTGCGCGAGCAGCTCGTCGACGACACGCCCGTCGACTTCACCCCCCGCGGCCCCGACCCGGGGATGCCGCCGGCCGCCATCGTCCGCGGCTTCCTCGACGCGATGCGCGCCACCCCGCTGAACACCTCGGTCGCGCGGCAGTTCCTCACCTCCGAGAGCAGCACCGCCTGGCTGCCCGAGGAGGGCACGGTCGTCTACGACGCGGCGACGCCGAGCCTCCGGTCGGGCAACGACGTCCGGCTCGAGCTCACCGACACCGTGCGCCTCGACCGGCGCGGCGCGTGGCTCGGCCGCTTCGGCGACCAGACCGTGGACTTCGACCTCGAGCGGGAGGCCGGGCAGTGGCGGATCGACGCGCCACCGGACCGGCTGCTGATCCCGAGCTCGCACTTCGAGACCCGGTTCCAGCAGTACTTCCTCTACTTCTTCGACCCGACCGCCGAGGTGCTCGTCCCCGAGCCGGTCTACGTCCCGACCGGTGCGCAGGCCACGACCTTCCTCGTCGACGGCCTGCTCGCCGGCCCGTCCGAGGAGCTCGCGGGCGTCCAGCGCAGCTTCCTGCCTGCCCGCACCCGCCTCGATGACATCGCCGTGGTCGTGAACGACGGGGTCGCCGACGTACCCCTCACCGACGACGTCCTCGACCTCGACCCCGATGAGCTCGCCAAGGCCTTCGCCCAGCTGTCCTGGACGCTGCGGCAGGTCTCCGGCGTCCAGCGGATGCGGGTCAGCGTCGACGCGAGCCCGCTCGACCTGCCCGGTCACGGCACCGAGGTGCAGGTCTCGGCGTGGGGCGAGTACGACCCGTCGATCTCCTGGGCCTCGTCGTCGCTGTTCGGGCTGCGCGACGGCCGGGTGGTCACGCTGATCGGCAACCAGGAGCGCCGGGTCTCCGGCGTTTTCGGCTCCGTCGACCTCGACGTGCGGCGGATCGGCGTCGACCTCGCCGGCGAGCAGATCGCCGGCACCACCGCCGACGGCAGCGTCCTGGTGGCGCCCCGGTCCCGGGTGCCCGGCACGACCCCCGAGGCCGACGACGCACGGACGGTGCTGGAAGGCGGCACAGACCTTCTCGCCCCCGTCTGGGACGTCCACGGCACGCTGTGGCTGCTCGATCGCACCTCGTCCGGCGCGCGCATCACGCTGGTGCGCGAGGGCGTGGCGCGGGAGCTCGACGTCGAGGGCGTCTCGGGAGAGCGGGTCCGCTCCTTCATCGTGTCCCGTGACGGCACCCGGCTCATCGCGGTCGTCTCGGGCGAGGGGAAGCAGGAGCTGGTGCAGGTGCGGATCGAGCGAGACGACGCGGGTCGGGTGCACGGCACGACCGCGCCCTCGTTGTTGCGGGTCCCGGAGGTGGACGGGGCCCGGATCCGCGACGTCGCCTGGCGGACGCCCGGCACCGTGGCCGTCCTGGCCAGCCCGGGCGACAGAACGTCGCGCGTGCTGCTCGCCAAGGTCGACGGCTCGTCGACCTCGAGCGAGGCCACCAGCGGCGCCGAGGTGTTCCGCGAGCGCGGCAAGGAGCTGGTCACCTCACTGGTGACCGGCACACCCTTCCTCCTCCGCACCGCGGACGGCGACCTGTTCTCGCTCGCCTCCAACGGGCGCTGGACGAGCTCCGGCATCCGCTCGGGACTCGGGTCCCCGACGTTCGTGGGCTGACCGGCTTTCGTCCCCAGGCGCAGCTGCCGCGTCGCCGTCCACAGCCGGTGCGGGCGCACGCGGTTCGTGGCCGGCCCCGGCCGGGAGGCTCGCCCCATGTCCGCACGATCCGGCGCCGTCCCCGCCATCCTTGCCGTGCTGTACGACGCCCTGGTCGACCTGCTGCTCGGCAGCCGGTGCGCGGTCTGCGGGCGCGGCGGTCGTCCGCTCTGTCACCCGTGCGCGGCGGAGCTTCCCCGGGGTGCGCACATCGCCTGGCCGGACCCGACTCCGGACGGTCTGGCGCTCCCGGTCGCCGCGGCCGCCTACGAGGGGGCGGCCAAGGCACTCGTGCTCGCACACAAGGAGCAGCAGGTCCTCGCGCTCGCGACGCCCCTCGGCGACCTGCTCGCCGACGCGGTGCGCGAGCTGGGCACGGTCGCGCTCAGCGGTCGCGACCCGCCCTTCGACCGGCTGGTGCTCGTGCCCGTGCCCTCACGGCCCGCCGTGGTCCGGGCCCGCGGCCACGACCCGCTGCTGCGCGTCACCCGTCGCGCGGCCGGCCGGCTGCGCCGCCCCGACGTTCGCGGCACCGACCCGTGGGGTCGTCCGGTCGTGGTGACCGTGCGGCGGCTGCTCCGGGCCAATGGGCGGGTGCGCGACCAGGCCGGGCTCAGCGCGGTGGAGCGCGCGGCCAACCTCCGCGGCGCCTTCTCCTGCCGTGTCCCCGCACGCCCGGACGACCCGCCGGTCGTGGTGGTGGACGACGTGCTGACCACCGGTGCGACCGCGCGGGAGGCGCAGCGCGCCCTGGAGGCGGCCGGGCACGTCGTGCTGGGGATCGCCACCGTCGCCGCGACCCGTCGCCGGCACCCCGACCGGGTGCATAGTCCGAAAGGTGGAGCGGGCTGACCCGGCCTACCTTTCTGTCGGCGAGGTGGGTAGCGTCTGTGCATGGAGTCCGTCCGGGTCCGTGGTTGCGCCGGCGGAAGACAGGTGGGCGTCAGCCCCCTCGACCACCACCGGCTAGCCGATGCCAGTCGCAGGCGAAACGGTCCACGTAAGGCGCGCCCGGACGCGCGCGGCAGCCGGTCCCTGACCGGTCGCCGCGCGACGCTCGGCCGCCGATCACGGTGCGGCTTAGAGGTAAGTCCTGCCCTCCATCCGGTGTCAGACACACCGGGACCGGGGGAGAAGGCCAGTAGTGGCAGGAAGCTGCGAACGTCTCAGCAGGCGGTTGTGGGGTCGAAGACCAGGTCGGCCGGACGGACTCCACCTTCCTTCACGACGGC
>DASURB010000001.1:0-16018 GCA_036280235.1 Nocardioides sp. | reverse complement strand
AAGCTCGCGCGCCGTACCGTTCTTCAACCAGATGGTTGAGTACGACGGAGGCGAGATGGGCGCAGCGGCGGAGGACCGGCTGTCGCGGGTGTTCGCGGCGCTGGCCGACCCGACCCGGCGCGACATGGTCGGCCGCCTGGCCGTCGGCGACGCGACGGTGAGCGAGCTCGCGGCGCCCTACGACGTGTCCGTGCAGGCGGTGTCGAAGCACCTCAAGGTGCTCGAGGATGCCGGCCTGGTCAGCCGCAGCCGCGACGCGCAGCGCCGGCCCGTGCACCTGGAGGCCGAGGTGTTCGACCTCCTGACGAAGTGGATCGAGCGGTACCGCCGCCGGGCCGAGGAGAGGTTCCAGCGCCTCGACGCCGTGCTGGCGGAGATGGACGACGAGGAACCCGCCAAGAGCTGAGGAGAGGGAGCATGACCAGCACGCAGCACAGCACCGACCGGGTCGAGCGCGCCACGATCGAGGCGGACCCGAACCTGCCGACCTGCAAGATCGTCCGCGACTTCGACGCGCCGCC
Source organism: Nocardioides sp. (assembly GCA_036280235.1). Classification (GTDB taxonomy): domain Bacteria; phylum Actinomycetota; class Actinomycetes; order Propionibacteriales; family Nocardioidaceae; genus Nocardioides_B. The sequence goes on along the minus strand of DASURB010000001.1, from coordinate 15,497 downwards.
GGAGAAGGTCTTCCGCGCGTGGACGGACCCGGAGCTCGTCGCGAAGTGGATGGGCCCGCGCTCCGTCGACATGGACATCAAGGAGTGGGACGCCAAGACCGGCGGTCACTACCGGTACGACGCCCTCCAGGAGGGCGAGGTCGTCGCGTCGTTCTACGGGTCGTTCCACGAGGTGCGACCGCACGAGCGGCTCGTCCAGACCTTCACGTGGGAGGGCATGCCCGACGGCGTCTCGCTCGACATCAACACGTTCGTCGACCTGGGCGACGGCCGCACGCGCATCGAGTCGCTGTCCGTGCTCGAGTCGATCGAGGCCCGCGACGGGATGCTGTCCAGCGGCATGGAGGTCGGCATCCACGAGGGCTACGAGAAGCTCGACGAGCTGTTGCGCGAGCTCTGATCAACCGACCAGCGGACCGTCCGCGAGCGCCTGCTCGGCCTCCTCGAGGATGGTCCGCTCCGCGTCCCGGTAGATCAGCCACGCCTCGTCCGCGGTGTCGCCGACAGCGGTGAGCCCGATCCGGCCGCACTCGGTGAGGCTGCTCATCATGTGCAGCACCACGCCGCACTCGCGCGCCTGGTCGTAGTGCAGCCGCCGGGTCGCGACCACGTCGAGCAGCCACCCGACTGTCAGTGCCTTCAGCCGCTCGTCCTCGAGGTGGTCGGTCGCGACCAGGTACTTCTCGGCGCCGTTCGCCGTCAGGAACCGACCGGACAGCCCGTCGTACGACCCGTCGGTCAGGTACTGCATGGTGAGGAACGGGTGCGTGGTGCCGCCCTTGCGCAGGTTCAGCTCGATCGCGTACGGCGTCCAGGTGTCGCCCTCGCGCACCACGACGAAGTCGACCGCGAAGCGTCCCAGCGCCCCGAGCGTGGCCAGGTGGCGGCCGATCACCATCGCCGGCTCGGAGATCAGGCGCGAGTAGCTCGGGTCGGCCGGGAACCGGCACCCGATGTACGCCTGGCCGGACGGTCCGTCGAGCAGCTGGTCGTGGGTCGACAGCAGCTCGACGGAACCATCGGGCAGCACGCGCATCTGCACGCTCGGACTGGTCAGGTCGTCCCCGGTGATGCGCTCCTCGACGATGCCGCTCTGCTGCGCGAACAGCGCCAGGTAGGCCGGGGCGTCGAGCGACTCGTCCTCGGGCTCGAGCGCCCGGAGCCGCTCCCGCAGCGCGGCGGCCTCACCGGCGGACCCCGATGCGGGCAGGTCGTGGAGGTGCAGCAGTGCGTTGCCCTTGCCGGAGACACCCTCGTCGAGCTTCACCACGGCAGCCGTCATCGACGGCCGCTCCCGACGCATCCGCACCAGCGCGTCGACGAGGTCGTCGACGCCGTGCAGGTCCTCGGCGCCGACGGGGCAAGGCACCTGCAGCTCCCGGAACAGCCGCCGGCAGCCCGACTTCGTGCCGAGCGGCTCGAGGCGCGGGTCGGCGCCGAACATCGGGATGCCCAGCGACACGGCGACGTCACGTTCGAGCGGGGTCGTGTTGTAGGGGATGAGGTGGCTGTGCAGCGGGTTCGGCACGAGCTCCCGGATCTGACGGAGCAACCGCGGGCGGGCGAGCAGCTTCTCGCTCAGCGGCGTCGGTGACGCGTCGCCGACCGACAGCAAGGTCAGCCGCGCACGCGCGTGGCTCGGGATCACGCCGGGCAGCAGGCCGAGGTAGTACTCCACGACCTCCTCGGCGATGGGTGCCGACGTCACGTAGATCATCCGCAGGCGGGGCTGTCGGAGCAGGAGCAGCAGGAACAGCGCCCGCTCCTCCATCGCCTGCATCAGCGTGCCGCTGCCGGCCGAAGTCATCGACAGGCTGACCGACGGCACGACCACAACGCTCTCGTCCGCGACGTCGGACTGGATCGACCGCCACACGTCCGGCATTCGCCGCTGCAGCTCGTCGAAGACGGCGTACCGCTCGGTCTCGTCGAGGTCGTCCAACCGCCGTCCGGCGCCTGCCGGCGGCACGGCCTGCCGGGGGAGGAGCGTGGTCTCGTCGGTCGTGCGCGTCATGGGCTCACCTGCTCGGTCGTGCGGGAGGACTGGTGCGCGGGGCGGACGGAGTGCACGCGCACCGGACGGCTGAACCCCTTGGGGCGCACGTCGCCGACCAGGTCACCCGCGTAGCCGGGTTCGACGGCGGCGAGCACGCGGTCGGTGACCCGCACCTGCCACGGCTCGGCGTCGGAGCAGAGCCGGGCCGCGAGGTTGGTGACACTCCCGATCGCGGCGTAGTCGAAGCGGCCGGAGAACCCGATCCGGCCCAGGGTGGCATAACCCTGCGCCACGCCGAGACGTACGGCGAGGTCGTGACCGAGGCGCCTCCACCGACCGGCCAGCTCGTGGACCTCGTCCCGGATCCGGAGCGCCATGGCGACGGCCTGCCCGGCCGGGTCCTGGACCGGCACCGGGTCGTTGAGGAAGACCATGACGCCGTCGCCGGTGAAGCGCTCGAGAGTGCCGCTGTGCGCGTGCACCGCGCGGCCCACGACGTCGTGGAACTGCGCGAGGACATCCATGACCTCCTCCGGCTCGCTGGTCTCGGCGAACGGGGTGAAGTCGCAGAAGTCCGCGAACACCACGACGATCTCGCGGCGGTGGCTCTCCAGCAGCGACTCGTCGTCGAGGACCAGGTCGGCCAGCTGCGGCGAGAGGAACCGTCGCAGCCTCTGGGTGCGCTCGAGCTCGGCCACCGCGGCCTCGACCCGGGCCTCCAGGACGTCGTTCCAGCGCGCCAGCTCACGCGCCTGCTCGCGGATCGTGTCGTGGTAGCGCTTGATGCGGGCGAGTGACGCGACTCGCGCCAGCAGCTCGCTCTGGTCGAACGGCTTGGCGACGAAGTCGTCCGCGCCGGCCTCGAGGGCCTCGAGCCGCTGCTGCGCGCCGCTCGCGGTGACCATGACGACCGGCAGGTACGCCGTACGCTCGTCGGCGCGGATCCGGCGGCAGGTCTCGTAGCCGTCGATGCCCGGCATCAGGATGTCCAGCAGCACGACATCGACGTCGGCGCCCGACGGGCCGGCCAGCATCTCGAGAGCGACCTCGCCCGACGGCACGGCGAGCACCCGGTAGCCGCGCGGCGCGAGCACGGCGTCGAGCAGCCGGAGGTTGGCGGGCTGGTCGTCGACCGCCAGCACGGTGACGGGGCGGTCCGGGCCGGCTGCGCTCACGATCCGGCTCCGTCGAGGTAGGACCGCACCTGTGCGGGCAGGGCGCGCACGCTGATCGGTTTCTCGACGTACCCGTCGAAGCCGGCCTCAGCAGCTCCCGCCCGGTCGCTCGGCATGGCGAAAGCCGTCACCGCGACCACCGGCACCGACGGGTCCAGGAGCCCCTCCCGCATCCGGTGGAGGGTCTCGGTCCCGTCGATGCCCGGCAGCTGAAGGTCCATCAGCACGAGGTCCGGGGGAGCCGTCTCGACCGCGGTGAGGCCTTCCTCGCCCGTGGTGGCCTCGACGACCTCGTAGCCGGCGGCCTGCAGCACGTCGCGCACCAGCTTGCGGTTCAACGGGTGGTCCTCGACGACGAGGATCCTCGGGTGCTCGTTCACGGCACCTCCACGGGACCGGGTGCCGGGTCGATCACGCCCACGCGCCGAAGTGCGCCGACGAGATCGTCTCGGCGGATCGGCTTGAGCAGGTACTCCGCGGCGCCGAGGGACAGCCCCCGCGGCCGGTCGTCGACGATCGTCGCCACGACCACGGGTACGTCGGCCGTCCGGGGGTCCGCCTTCAGGTCGGCGAGCACCTCCCAGCCGTTGCGGTGCGGCAGCCGGATGTCCAGGACGACGGCGGCCGGCACCGCCTGAGCGGTGAGGGCGAGCGCCTGCTCGCCGTCGACCGCGCGCAGCAGCCGCACCGGGGTGTCCTCGAGGTAGGCGGCGACGAGGTCGAGCGAAGCCGGGTCGTCGTCCACCAGCAGGACCACCGGGCGCCCGTCCCCTGCAGCGGCGCCGGCGCGTGGCAGGTCGCGTCGGGGTGCCGGGATCGCGAAGCCGAACATGCTCCCGATGCCGACCTCCGACTCCATCCAGAGGCGTCCGCCGAAAAGCTCGACCAGCCGCCGGCACAAGGTGAGCCCGAGGCCGGTGCCCTCCTCCCGAGGCGCTCCGCGGCCGCCCTGCTGGAACGACTCGAAGATCCGGGCGTGGTCCTCGGGCGGGATGCCGATGCCGTCGTCGGTGACCTCCACCTGCACCTCGTCGCCGACCCGGCGGCAGGAGACCGAGACGTGCCCGCCGTCCCGGGTGAACTTCACGGCGTTGGAGACCAGGTTGAGCACGACCTGCTTGAACCGGAGCTCGTCGGCGTCGATCGAGCCCACGTCGTCGGCCACGCGCAGCTCGAGGGTGACGGCATGGGCTGCGGCGCGCTCACGGACGAGCGACAGGGTGTACTCCAGCGCCGACGGCACCGAGAACCGCGTCGTCTCCAGCGTCATCTGTCCGGCCTCGACCTTCGACAGGTCGAGGATCTCGTTGAGCAGCTCGAGCAGGTGCCGGCCCGAGTTCCGGATGTCGTGGAGGTACTCCTCCTGCCGCTCGTTGAGCTCCCCGAAGAGCCGGTCGAGCAGCACCTCGGAGAAGCCGATCACGGCGTTGAGCGGCGTGCGCAGCTCGTGCGACATGCTCGCGAGGAACTCTGACTTGTGCCGGCTGGCCACCTCGAGCTCGGCCGACTTGGTCTGCACCTCACGGAACAGGCGCGCGTTCACGATCGCGAGGGCTGACTGCGAGGCGAGGGTCTCAAGCAGGTCGACGACGTCGTCGGAGAACCCGCCGGTGGTACGGCGCCGCACCACGAGCGCGCCGAGCATCCGGCCCTCGCGCAGGATCGGCACGGCCAGCACCGACCGCCAGCCGTCGTCGTACAGGATCCGCGTGTGCTCGTCGAGGTCCGTGCCGGACAGGTCGGCGACCTGCAGGGGACGCCCGTCGAGTGCCGCCCTTCCGACGAGCGTCGAGTCCGCCCGGATCCGCACCTGGCGCAGCGCCTCCAGGAGCTCGTCGCTGCTGCCGAAGGCGGCGCGGACGGCGAACGACTCGTCGCGCTGGTCGAACTCCATGATCGAGCCGCCGTGGGTGCCGGTCATCCGCACGGCGTGCTCTACGACGCGGCTGAGCACCTCGTCCAGGTCGAGGCTGGAGGCGACCGCGTCGCCGACCTCGCCGAGGGACTCGAGCTGGGCCACCTTCGCCTCGAGCGCGCGGCGCAGCTCGACCTGGCGCAGCACGATCGCGGCCTGCGCCGCGAACGACATCAGGACGTCCTGCTCCTGCTGGTCGAACGGGTCGACCTCGGTCCGCCACACCGACAGCACGCCGACGACCGCGTCGTCGAGGAGCATCGGTGCCGACATCAGGGTGCGGAACCCGGCGAGCTCCTGGAGGTCGAGACGTCCGTACGTCGGGTCGTCCAGCACGTCGACGATCTGCTGTGCGCGGCGGTCCTCCACGACCCGGCCGACCAGACCGCTGCGATCCAGGCGGACGGGGTGGTCGACGATGTAGCGCCGGAACGCCTCGCTGACGTCGCCGACCATGCGCTGGGGGCGTACGCGGTCACCCTCGACGATGTTGAGCTGGGCCGCCTGGGCGTGCAGCAGGTCCAGGGCCCGGTCGACGACGGTGTCGAGCACCAGCGCTGGGTCCGCGCCGGCACGGCCCAGGGCGACGAGGATCTCCCGGCTCGCGGTCGACTGCTCGCGTGCCCGGAGCAGCTGCCGCGACAGACCGCTCTCGGACGAGGCGTGCTGGTCGGTCACAGCCCCCACCTCCGGCGGCCGGCGGTCCCCTCAGGTCAGTCTTCGCCCGCCTGCGCGGTCGGACAATGACGAGATCGGGGGATATGACCAGAACGCCGGGAGCTCAGGCGAACGGGTTGTCGGTCGCCTTGTTGCCCGGCATCTTCGCGAGCAGCTCTCGTCCCTGCGCGGCGTACTTGTGCTCGACGAGCACCTCGTAGCGCGTGGCCACGATCTGGCTCACGGAGCTGAAGTCGCGCCGGCCGCGTGTGGCGGCGTACCCGGCGAGCGCCCAGATCACCCCGAACAGCGCGCCGAAGACCGCGGTGGAGGCGATGATGCTCACCGCCGACCCGGGGCCGAACAGCGAGAAGACCAGACCCACGAACAGGCCCAGCCAGACGCCCGAGAGCAGGCCGCCGAGGGCGACGCGACCGGTGGTGAGGCGGCCCGTGACACGCTCGACCTGCTTGAGGTCGGTGCCGACGATCATGCAGTTCTCGACCGGGAACCCGTTGTCGGACAAGTAGTCCACGGCCTTCTGCGCGTCGGCGTACTCGTCGTAGACCCCCAACGACTGCGGGAAGTTCAGCTGGAGACCGTTGCGGAGGGCGCGCATGTTCGCCGAGTTGCTGCTCATGTCTCCATGATCCCACCTCGCGGCGGCAGGGCGACTGAGCGGGCGTCAGGTGATGGTCAGCCCGCCATCGACGGGGATGGTCTGCCCGGTGACGTAGCCGCCGGCGTCGCTGGCGAGGAACACCAGCGCGGCGGCGAGCTCGGCGGCGTCGCCCTTGCGGCCGAGCGGAATGCGCGGGCTCATCGAGTCGAGGTAGCCGTCGGGGTACTGGTCGGTCATCTCCGAGGCGAAGAAGCCGGGCGCCAGCGCGTTGACCCGGATGCCTTTGCGGCCCGACCACTGCTGGGCGAGGTCGCGGGTGAGGCCGATGAGGCCCGCCTTGCTCGCGGAGTACGCCGCCTGCGGGAGGCCCGCGGTGGTGAGTCCGAGGACGCTGCTGATGTTGACGATGCTGCTGCCCGGCTGCATCACGCGGCCGCAGGCCTGGGCCATCCAGTAGCACCCGTTGAGGTTGACGTCGATGACCTGGCGGAACTGCTCGGGCGCCTCGCGGGTGGCGGGCACGGCGGTGCCGACGCCGGCGTTGTTGACGAGCACGTCGACCCGGCCGAACGCCTCCATCGCGGCGTCCACGAGCGCCTGACAGTCCTCGGGCTTCGCGACGTCGGTCGCGACGGCGAGCGCGCGCCGTCCGGCGCTCTCGACCAGCGCCTTGGTCTCCTCGAGGCGCTCCACCCGGCGGGCGCCCAGCGCCACATCAGCGCCGGCCTCTGCCAGCGCTCGGGCGAACGCGACGCCGAGTCCCGACGAGGCTCCGGTGACGACGGCGACCTTGCCGTCGAGGCGGAACAGGTCGAGCACGCCGGCCTCAGTCATAACCGAGGATCTCCTTGCGCTTGCGGCCCCAGGCGAGCGCGGACGCGATGGCGTCGTCGAGGCTGAGCTCGGCGGTCCAGCCGAGCACGTCGCGGGCCTTGTCCACGTTGGCGAACGCGCCGACGGCGTCACCCGGCCGCGGCGGCGCCTCCTTGACGGGCACGGACTGGCCGAAGACCCGCTCGAACGCGGCGACGAGCTCGCGCACCGTGACGCCGGAGCCGGTACCCACGTTGATGATCGTGCTCGGCTCGCCGACCTTCGCGAGCACGTCGTCGAAGCGCTCCACCGCCTGGACGTGCGCCTTGGCCAGGTCCCAGACGTGGATGTAGTCACGGATGCCGGTCCCGTCGCGCGTGGGCAGGTCGGTGCCTGTGATCGTGAACGAGTCCTTGAGACCCTGTGCCGCCATCACCAGCTGCCCGAGCACGTGCGACGGCTCGCGGACGTAGATGCCGGACTCGAGGTCGGGGTCGGAGCCGATCGGGTTGAAGTAGCGCAGGATCACTGCACGGAGGTCGGTGGCCGCCGAGATGTCGCGCAGCACCGTCTCCATCATTCCCTTGGTGCGGGCGTACGGCGAGGGCGGGTCGAGCGGGTCCTCCTCGGTCACCTCGAAGCCCTCCTTCATCGCGTAGAGCGAGGCGCTGGAGGAGAACACCACGCGCGGCTTGCCGAGCCGAGTCAGCTGGTCGAACATCTCGAGCGACTTGGCGACGTTGTCGCGGTAGTACTCGTAGGGCTTCTCGACCGACTCCGGAACGATGATGCGGGCCGCCATGTGGATGGTGCAGTCGATGTCGGGGTGCTCCGCGACGACGCGCGCGAGCAGGTCCCGGTCGGCGATGTCGCCCTCGTAGAAGATCCGGTCCTTGACGAACACCCGGGGGCCGGTGAGGAGCGAGTCGAGGATCACCGGCGTGTGGCCGGCCTCCTCGAGCGCCTTGGCGGTGATCGATCCGATGTAGCCGGCGCCGCCGGTGACGAGAACCTTCATGAGACCAGACCCTAGGGGATCGCCGCAGTCCGCTTGTCACGACGTACGGCGCGTCCGGAGCGCATCCCTGCGGCATGCATGCGCCGCCCCTCCGCGGGGAAGGAGATCCGTTAGGCCCTGTCCCGGACCCCCGCTCCGAGGTGCGAGGAGAACTGATGATTCTGGCGGCGGACGCCCAGCTGCGGCTGGACGCCAACTGGGTGGACTACCTGCTGATCGCGGTGTACTTCCTGTTCGTCATCGGCATCGGCGTGCTGGCCAGACGCTCGGTCTCCAGCAGCCTCGACTTCTTCCTCTCGGGCCGGTCGCTGCCGGCGTGGGTCACCGGCCTGGCGTTCATCTCCGCGAACCTCGGCGCGGTCGAGATCATCGGCATGTCCGCCAACGGCGCCAACTACGGCATCCCGACGATGCACTACTTCTGGGTGGGCGCCGTACCCGCGATGCTGTTCCTCGGCGTCGTGATGATGCCCTTCTACTACGGCTCCAAGGTCCGCTCGGTGCCGGAGTTCATGAACCGCCGGTTCGGTCCCGCGGCGCACCTGGTCAACGCGATCAGCTTCGCGCTCGCGCAGCTGCTGATCGCCGGCATCAACCTGTTCCTGCTCGCCAGCATCGTCGAGGTGCTGCTCGGCTGGCCGCTGTGGGTCTCGCTGATCGTCGCCGCGGCGATCGTGCTCACCTACACCGCGCTCGGCGGCCTCTCGGCCGCGATCTACAACGAGGTCCTGCAGTTCTTCGTGATCGTGGCGGCCCTGCTGCCGCTGACGATCGTCGGTCTGAACAAGGTCGGCGGCTGGGACGGTCTCACCGACAAGGTAGCGTCCTCCAGCGGCGGCGCGGAGCAGCTGTCGTCGTGGCCCGGTACGGCGCTCTCCGGCTTCGACAACCCGGTGCTGTCGGTGATCGGCATCGTGTTCGGCCTCGGCTTCGTGCTGTCGTTCGGCTACTGGACGACGAACTTCGTCGAGGTGCAACGCGCGATGGCGTCCAGCTCGATGTCGGCCGCGCAGCGGTCGCCGATCATCGGCGCTTTCCCGAAGATGTTCGTGCCGTTCATCGTGATCATCCCGGGCATGATCGCGGCGGTCTCCGTGCAGGAGCTCGTCCAGTTCAAGGAGGACGGCTCCGGAGGCGCGACGTACAACGACGCGATCCTGTACCTGATGCGCGACCTGCTGCCCAACGGCATGCTCGGCGTCGCGATCGCCGGCCTGCTGGCGTCGTTCATGGCCGGCATGGCCGCGAACATCTCGGCGTTCAACACGGTGTTCTCGTACGACCTCTGGCAGACCTACGTCGTCCGCGACAAGGAGGATTCGTATTACACGACCGTGGGCCGGGTCGCCACGGTCGGGGCGACGGTCATCGCGATCGGCACGGCGACGTTCGCGGCCAGCTACGAGAACATCATGACCTACCTGCAGACGCTGTTCGGCTTCTTCAACGCGCCGCTGTTCGCGACGTTCATCCTCGGCATGTTCTGGAAGCGGATGACCGCGGCCGCCGGCTGGTCCGGCCTCGTCGCCGGTACGGCGGCAGCGGTCACGATCTGGGTCCTGAGCGAGGACGTGCTCGGTGTGATCGGCATCGGTGAGCAGGGCGGCGCGTTCGTCGCCGCCGGCGCCGCGTTCGTGGTCGACGTGGTCGTCTCGGTGCTGGTCAGCCTGCGGACGACAGCGAAGCCCGAGTCCGAGCTCGAGGGGCTGGTCTACTCCCGGACGAGGCGGGTCGACGAGCACGAGTCGGTCGTGGCCCTGCCGTGGTTCCAGCAGCCCACCAAGCTCGCGGGCGTCGCCCTCGTCCTGGTCATCGCCCTCAACATCCTGTTCTGGTAGGAGCCGACATGAGCGACAGCAAGTCCCACGCCCCCAAGGGCGACGCGACGCAGGGCGCGACCCACCAGGCGGGCGCCTTCGACATCCGCACGTTCATCGCGCTGCTCATCGGGCTCTACGGCGTGGTGCTCGTCGTCATGGGCCTGGTCGGGACCTCCGAGCAGGAGCTCGAACGCGCCGGCGGGATGAACATCAACCTGTGGGCCGGGCTCGGCATGGTCGTGGTGGCCGCGCTGTTCCAGGTCTGGGCCAAGGCGCGGCCGGTCCGGGTTCCCGAGGAGCCGGAGTCCACCGGGACGGACCGGGACGAAACCGGACAAGGTAAAGCCTGATCGTTGCTTGGTAAATAAACCGCGAACCACTATCGCGGTCCCGCGGAGCGGACCACAATTTGACCACCATGCGGTCCACGGCAGGGGGGAGCTTGCCGGGCCCGTTCGATCCGCTCTGAGGGGGCACATTGTGGGGGAGAAGTACGTCGACGGAATGCCGTTGGCGGCGGCGCTGCTGCGCCGCCCGGCTGTCGTCGTGAGACACCAGATCATGGCGGGCCTCGCGGCGGCGGGGTACCACGACATCCTGCCGGCGCACCTGGGGGTGTTCCAGTACCCGGGCCCTGACGGCGTCCGGCCGGGCGTCCTGGCGCAGCGCACCTACGCGTCCAAGCAGGCGATGAACCACCTGCTGCACCAGCTCGAGGAGGGCGGCTACATCCGGCGCGAGACCGCGACCGGCGACCGCCGTACCCGCATCGTGCGGCTCACCGACCGTGGGTGGGACGCGGCCAGCGTCATCCACCAGGTCACGCGCGACGTCGAGAAGGCCTGGGAGGACGCCCTGGGCGAGGAGACCTACCGCGAGCTGCGGCACGGCCTGGTGCGTCTCGAGGAGGTCCTCGACACCGTCCGCATCTGACGGCTTCGCGGGCCGGCGCGTCTTGTCCTCGGCAAGGGGCAAGTTGCGCCGACTCGGCGGGCGGGAGCGCGTCGCGGTTCGCATGAGGCGGCCGGGCCTGGCAGGCTCGGGGTGACGTCGCCCGGACGTCGTCCGGTCTCGGGGGTACGCCGTGAAGCTCCTGCTCGTCGAGGAGAGCCGCGTGATGCGGCAGGTCCTGGTGCGCGCGCTGCGCCAGGGCGGCCTCGACGCGTACGACGTGCTGCCGGCCGACCACGGGCACGGCGCTGTGCGACTGGCGCGCGAGGACGACCCGAAGGTCGTGGTCACCGGCTGGAACGTGCCGGGGCTGCGCGGACCGGACCTGGTGTCGTCGCTGCGCCTGGCCGTGCCTCGCGCCCGGATCGTGGTGGTCAGTGCCGAGGGCGCGTCACCGACCACCGAGGCCGAGGCGCTGCGGGCGGGCGCGGACCTCGTGCTCGCCAAGCCGGTCGTCGCCGAGGACCTCGCGGCCGCGGTCGACGGCACGGCGCCCGACCGAACGCCTGGGGAGCAGCAGGAGGAGAGCGGAACTGCTCACGTGCCCACGCCGTACGACGTCCGCGACGTGCTCGTCACGCTGCTCGGCCGCGACGTCACGGTCGAACCCGGCGACCCGTACTCCGGCGAGGACGGCCGCACCACCTTCGGTGTCTTCGTCGACGACCGGCTGGCGACCCGGGTGGTGACGGTCGCGGACACGGACTTCTGTGCACACGCCGGTGCCGCGGTCGGCCTGGTGCCATCGCCGCTCGCCGAGAGCGCGGCCCGGCGCGGCGTGCTGCCGGAGATGCTGGCCGAGAACCTCGACGAGGTGCTCAACGTCTGCGCCGCCGCGGTGAACGGGCCGGGCCGGCGCCGGGTGCGGCTCTGGTCGGTGCACCGCGCCGGGATCGACACGCCCCCGGACGTCGTCGCGCTGGCCGCCGTACCGGGGCGGCGGCTCGACCTCGTCGTCGGGATCCCGTCGTACGGCTCGGGCCGGCTCTCCTTCGTCGCGGTCGACTGAGCGGACGCGGGTGCCGTTGCGGTAACCTGCTGACATGCGGACGACCCTCCTGCTTACCAGGCCGCGTTGACCTGAACGACGTCGACGCGGCTGCCCCTCGTGCCTGAGGGGCTTTTTTGTGCCCGGGACCGGGCCGGCAGGACCCCACCAGCCACCAGCGGAACCGCAGAGGGAAGACGAGATGAGCGAGCAGCAGCAGGACCACAGCAGCGAGGCCACCGGCTACGACATCGTCGCGACGCAGGAGAAGTGGCGCGCGGTCTGGGAGAAGCTGGACCCGTTCAAGGCGATCGACGACGGCAGCCGCGAGCGGCGCTACGCGCTCACGATGTTCCCCTACCCGAGCGGCGACCTGCACATGGGTCACGCAGAGGTGATGGCGCTGCACGACGTGATCGCGCGCGCCTGGTGGCAGCAGGGGTACGACGTGCTGAACCCCATCGGCTGGGACTCCTTCGGCCTGCCCGCGGAGAACGCCGCGATCAAGCGCAACGAGAACCCCGCCGTCTTCACCTACGCCAACATCGAGACGCAGGCGGAGTCGTTCAAGCGCTACGCGATCTCGTTCGACTGGTCGCGCCGGCTGCATACGTCCGACCCGGAGTACTACCGCTGGACGCAGTGGCTGTTCCTGAAGTTCCGCGAGCGCGGCCTGGCTTACCGGAAGTTCTCGCCGGTCAACTGGTGCCCCAACGACCAGACCGTGCTGGCCAACGAGCAGGTCGTCAACGGCGCCTGCGAGCGGTGCGGCGCGACGGTGACCAAGCGGGAGCTGTCGCAGTGGTACTTCAAGATCACCGACTACGCCCAGCGGCTGCTGGACGACATGGAGCCGCTGGAGAAGACCTGGCCCTCCAAGGTGCTGGCGATGCAGCGCAACTGGATCGGCCGCTCCGAGGGCGCGCACGTCGACTTCGAGATCGAGCTGGCCGACGGCTCGTCGCGCACCGTCACGGTGTTCACGACGCGCCCGGACACGCTGTACGGCGCCACGTTCATGGTCGTCGCCGCCGACGCGAAGCTGGCGGAGGAGATCGTCGCGCCCGCGCAGCGCGAGGCGTACACGGCGTACCTGGAGGAGGTGCGCAAGGAGACCGACATCGACCGCCTGTCCACCGACCGGCCGAAGACCGGCGTCGACCTGGGCGTCACCGCGGTCAACCCGGTCAACGGCGAGCGGATCCCGGTGTGGGCGGCCGACTACGTGCTGGCCGACTACGGCACCGGCGCGATCATGGCCGTGCCTGCGCACGACCAGCGCGACCTGGACTTCGCCAAGGAGTTCGGCCTGCCCGTGCGCCGCGTCGTCGACACCGGTGAGCCGAACCCGGAGGAGACCTACGAGGCCACCACCGGCGACGGTGTCTACGTCAACAGCGGCCCGCTGGACGGCATCGACGACAAGGCCACCGGCATCGCCAAGATCATCGAGATCCTGGAGGAGAAGGGCGCCGGCAAGGGGACGGTCAACTTCCGGCTGCGCGACTGGCTGCTGAGCCGGCAGCGCTACTGGGGCTGCCCGATCCCCATCATCCACTGCGAGAAGTGCGGTGAGGTCGCCGTACCCGAGGACCAGCTGCCGGTCGAGCTGCCCGACCTGCGCGGTGCGGACCTGAAGCCCAAGGGCGTCTCGCCGCTGGCCGCGGCCGAGGACTGGGTCAACGTCGACTGCCCGCAGTGCGGCGGCCCGGCGAAGCGCGACAGCGACACGATGGACACGTTCGTCGACTCGTCCTGGTACTTCTTCCGCTACTGCTCGCCGAACTACACCGACGGCCCGTTCGACGTCGAGGCGGTGCGCCGGTGGATGCCCGCGCACCAGTACGTCGGCGGCGTCGAGCACGCGATCCTGCACCTGCTGTACAGCCGCTTCTTCACCAAGGTTCTGCACGACATGGGCATGGTCGACTTCGAGGAGCCGTTCGCCGCCCTGATGAACCAGGGCGAGGTCATCAACGAGGGCCGCGGCATGTCGAAGTCGCTGGGCAACGGCGTCGACCTGGGCGAGATGATCGACAAGTACGGCGTCGACGCGATCCGGCTGACCATGGTCTTCGCCGGCCCGCCCGAGGCCGACATCGACTGGGCCGACATGTCGCCCGGGGGCTCGCTGAAGTTCCTGCAGCGTGCGTGGCGGCTGAGCGGCGACGTGACCGCGCCCGTCGGGGCCGACCCGACGACCGGTGACGAGTCGCTGCGCAAGGTCACGCACAAGACCGTTCACGACGCGATCGAGCTGATCGAGAGCCACCGGTTCAACGTCATGGTCGCGCGGATCATGGAGCTGGTGAACGCCACTCGGAAGGCCATCGACTCCGGCTGCGGTCCGGCGGACCCCGCCGTACGCGAGGCCGCCGAGGCGGTCGCGATCCTGCTGAGCCTGGTCGCGCCGTACACCGCCGAGGAGATGTGGGAGCGGCTGGGCCACGAGCCGACCGTCGCCCGCGTCGGTTTCCCGGCCGTCGACGAGTCGCTGCTGGTCGAGGACTCTGTGACCGCTGTGGTGCAGGTGCAGGGCAAGGTGCGTGCGCGGCTGGAGGTCAGCCCGGACGTGTCCGAGGCCGACCTGGAGGCCGCCGCGATGGCCGACCCGCACGTGCAGAAGGCGCTGGAGGGCAAGACCATCCGCAAGGTGATCGTGCGGGCGCCGAAGCTGGTGAACGTCGTCGCCGGCTGACGCCGGCCGGCCGCTTGGCGCCCAGCTGTAACGCGGGGTTATCGACGCTCAACAGGGAAAATGCCGCGCGCAAAGCGTCCCTAACGCGTGGGAAGTGCCGGTCAGAGCGAGGCGACGGCGTCCTCGATGGGCGTGTCCCCGCCGACCAGGTCGAACGTCGTACGACGCCCGGCGGACGACTCGAGCAGCGCCATCAGCACGGCGGCCACGTCGTCGCGCGGGATCTCGCCGTACTCGATCGTGCCCGGCGCTCCGACGCGCACCCGGCCGGTGCCGGGGTCGTTCGTGAGCCGGCCCGGCTTGACCACGGTCCAGTCGAGGTCGCGGGAGCGGAGGTCGTCGTCGGCGGCCTGCTTGGCGCGCAGGTACACCTGCATGATGTCGTCGCTGTCGGGGTCGGCGTTCTCGGTGCCCATCGCGGAGACCATCAGGTAGCGCCGCACGCCCGCCTGCTCGGCCGCGTCAGCGAGCAGGATCGCGGCGCCCTTGTCGACGGTCTCCTTGCGCGCGGCGCCGCTGTTGGGGCCGGCGCCGGCCGCGAACACGACGGCGTCGGCCCCGTGCACCACCTGGGCGACGTCGTCGACCGTGGACTGCTCGAGGTCGAGCACCACGGCGCGGGCGCCGATGGTCTCCAGGTCCCCGACGTGGTCGGGATTGCGGACGATCCCGACGGCCTCGTGCCCGCGCTCGGCGAGACGGCGTTCGAGATGCAGGGCGATCTGGCCGTGTCCTCCGGCGATGACGATGCGCATGAGGGGATTGTGCCCAGGTAGCCTTCGCCGCATGTCTCGCCGGGTCGCGCTCGTCACCGACAGCACGGCCATGCTCCCGCCGGAGGTCG